>NZ_JBWKKJ010000005.1:311205-513218 GCF_056431605.1 Streptomyces sp. NPDC045846
AGACCCCCTTGGGGGGGTTCCCCCCCCCCCCCCCCCCCCGGCGTCCCCCCCCCCCCCCCCCCCCCCCCCCCCCCCACCCCCCTCTCCCCCCCCCCCCCCCCCCCCTTCCCCCCCCCCCCCCCCCAGGGCTGTGCAGACCTCTGCGGTCAGCCCGGCTGGCAGACGCGGAGCACGGCGCATGAAGCCCCGGCGAGGTGGGGGCAATGCGCTGCTGAACGTCCCCGGACCGCTGGCCAGGGGCGCCGCTGGAGCCTGTAGGGGCAGCCGCGCTTCCTGCGCCCGCCCGCTGGGCGAGGCCCCGTGGCGAGTCGTGGTCCAACTGCGCTGCCGCACATGGACCAGCGGCAGCCACCTGCGCTCATTCACGTGAGAGCATCCGTCCATGAGTAGCGACCTGGAAGTGAGCGCTCTGGCGATCAACGTCACGATCCCGCAGGCTCTCCGCTGGACGGACACTCGGCGTGGCGAAGAGTTCACGCTGACCACGCTGAACGTCCGGCTTCTCCCGAACGGGCACCTGGCCGTAAAGGCCTATGGCCGACCTGTCGCTGGTGGTCGAGGCGCATACGTCTCGTTCCCGGTACCCGATCGACCCGAACTCGGGGCGCTGGTCGCCGAAGCCGCCGACCGTGCCGGAGCGTTGTGGGCCGCCCATCGTGGCCTCGGCTGAAGGCGGTTCGACTCGATGACGGACGGTCGCGGTTACGGATTTTCGCCCTCGCGGCGCGGCCGAGGGTGGAAGAGCCCGCGGGCCGCGGTGTGCGCAGGCAGTCGGTGCGGCCGCGCTCGTGTGGCCAAGTCCTGTGCCCGGCTGGACCAATTCGTCGCCGTCCGGGACTGTCGGTGGCGTGCCTGGTGGGCGGGCCGGTGTCAGCCGGTCAATGCGGTGAGAGTGGCCTCCAAGTCGGCTGTCTTCGGCCGGTTGTGGGGGAGCTTGGCGAGGAGCGTGGCCATGCCGCAGGTGTTGGTCAGAGCGGACAGGACAAGGCCTCCGGCGACGCCCGCGGACAGCCAGCGCGCAGCGCTCTGGCGCTGTCCGGCGATCAGTCCCGTCAGGACGAGGGATCCCGCGGCGAGGCGGACCTGGCGGTCCATGGCCCAAGCGGTGCCGGTGCCGACGGGGCGACGGACGTCGTGACCGAGCCGGGTCCAGGCGGTGGTGCCGCCGGCGAGAGTGGCGGCGGGGACGCCTTGCTCGGCCAGGCGCCCGCAGGCGGTCGCGGCTCGGGCGCCGGAGGCGCACACGATGAGGAGGCCGCCGCGCCGGGCCGCGTCCTTCAGGGCCGGCAACGCCGTATCGAGGCGATCGAGGGGGATGTTGTGGGCGCCGGGCAGGTGACCGGCGGCATACTCGCCGGGGGTGCGCACGTCGATGACGGTCAGCTCGTGCAGGCGGGCGTTGGCCTGGTCCGCAGAGAGCGAGGAGGGGGTGGGCACGCGGGACTTTCCTTCGCCGGGTTGGGGTTACCCCTTCGGTAGGATACCCGCGGGGGTATCTCGAAGGAGCGTGGGCTGTGGAACTGGCGATGGCGGCTGAGGAACTGAAGACCGTGGTCAACCGGTTGCGACGGGCGCAGGGCCAGATCGCCGGTGTGGTCAAGATGATCGAGGAGGGGCGGGACTGCGAGGACGTGGTCACGCAGCTCGCCGCGGCCTCGCGGGCGCTGGACAAGGCGGGTTTCGCCATCATCGCCACCGGCTTGCAGCACTGCCTGACCGATGCGGACATGGCCGCGTCCGGTGATCGGGAGCAGATGCGTGCGCGGCTGGAGAAGCTGTTCCTCTCCCTGGCCTGAGCGCGGGCGCTGCGACACCTCGTACCCCGTCGGCCTCAGGTGAGAGCGTCGATCAGCATGAAGGCGGCCACCGCGAGCAGGACGACGGCGAAGGTGCGCTGAAGGCGCGTACTGGTGACCTTGGTGGCCAGACGTTTGCCGTCCCAGGCGCCCAGGACCGCCGCTCCGGTGAAGGGGCCGATCACCGCCCAGTCCAGGCCGACGGCGGTGGAGCCGCGAGTGGCCAGGGAGGCCAGTGAGTTCGTCGAGATGACGAGCAGGCTGGTGCCGACGGCGGCCTGCATCTCGAACGCCAGGACGGTGACCAGGGCGGGGACGGCGAGGAAACCTCCGCCGACCCCGAGCAGGCCGGTCAGCGCGCCGAGCCCGGCGCCGGCGCCAACTGCTCTGGCGGGCTTGGCCTCGCGCGTCTCAGAGCCCCTGGTGGCCGGACCGGGCCGCAGCAATTTCACGGCGGCGAGGGCGGCGACGGCAGCGAACGCGGCGGTCAACGCGGCCTGGGGCAGGCGGGATGCGGCGGCTCCGGCCGCGGCGGCGGGCAGGAGCCCGGCCCCGGCGAACAGGACACCGGCCTTCCACCGGACGTTGCCGGTACGCGCGTGGGCGTACAAGGCGGTGAGAGAAGTGGCGGTGACGATGATCAGGCTGGCGGTGGTCGCGGCGGCCGGGGTGAAGCCGAGCAGATAGATCAGCGCGGGCACCGCGAGGACGCTGCCGCCTCCGCCGAGCGCGCCGAGCGCGAGTCCGACCACGGCACCCGCGATCAGGGCAAGGATCAGCGCACTCACGCTATGACACCGTCAATGTTGCCGCGGCCGCCGGACAGCGGCAGCCCCGCGCGCGCCCAGGCGGCCATGCCGCCGATGACGTCGGTGGCACGGATGCCGCGCCGGGCCAGCAGCTTGGCTGCCGCCTGGGAGCGGTGACCGGAGCGACAGATCGCGACGATCGGTTTGCCCTGCGCGGCTTGCGGGAGTGGATCCCCGGCCAGCAGACGGGAGAGCGGCAGGTGCACCGCGCCGGGCGCACGGCCTGCCTTCCACTCGGGCGATTCGCGGACATCGAGCAGGACGGCTTCGCCGGCGCCGGTCCGCTGATGGGCCTGTTCGGGGGTGAGGCGGGCGGGGCCGGTGCGAAGGAGCGAGGACATCGTGTGATCCGTTTCGTGCGGGGGCCGGAAGTGCGCGTCAGTCGGCATCGGGGCGGGTGAGGGCCAGCCCCGCCTCGTGGGCGGCGTCGAAGCCGTCGTCGACAGCGACTACGTCGCGGCCGGCGGCGTCGAGCAGGGAGGCGGCCATCGCCGCGCGCATCCCACCCGCGCAGTGCACCCACACCACTCCGCCCGGCACCTCGCCGATGCGGCCGGGCAGTTCGTGGATCGGGATGTGCACGGAGCCCTCGATGTAGCCGGCCGCGCGTTCGGAGTCCCGGCGCACGTCCAGGACGGTCACGTCGCCGCCGCGCTGGTGAACCCCGGCGAGGTCGGCGAAGCGGGCGCGGGGGAACGAGGCGAGCTGTTCACCGGCACGGACCCAGCCCGCTGGGTCACCGGTGGCGGCAGCGGCGGGGCGGTCGATGCCCACCCGCACGATCTCCCGCTGCGCGCGGGTGATCTGCTCAGGAGTGTCGGCGAGCAGAGTGACGGGCTTGCCCCACGGGATCAGCCAGGCCAGATACGTCGCGAGCTTGCCCTCGCCTTCGAAGTTGAACGATCCGGCCACATGCCCCTCGGCGAAGGCCGTACGGCTGCGCAGATCCACCACCCACTTACCCGCAGCCAACCGAGAGGCGATCTCCTCCGCGTCCGCGCGCTTCGGCGGGGTGAGGTCGACCGGTGCCGGGCCCGCGGCGTTGGCCGGGCCCATGTGTGCGTAGTACGCGGGTACGTCGTCAAGACCGGAGAGTATCCGGGCGACGAAAGTGTCGACGTCCAGGGTCAGCGCGTCGTTCGTCGCGCGCTCGTTGCCGATCCTGGTGGCGTCCCCCTGGCTCTGGGAAGAGGAGCAGAAGCTGCCGAACCCGTGGGTGGGCAGCACCGGCACCTCGTCGGCCAATTCCTCGGCCAGCCGATGGGCGGAGGCGTGCTGGGCGCGGGCCAGCTGCTCGGTCAGTCGCGGCTCGACCAGGTCCGGGCGGCCCACCGTGCCGATCAGTAGCGACCCGCCGGTGAACGCCGCCACGCCGCGCCCGTTCTCGGTCAGGGCGTAGGAGGTGTGGTGCGGGGTGTGCCCGGGAGTGGCGATCGCGCGCAGCGCCAGGCCCTCGTCCACCGTCACCGTGTCACCGTCGGCCACAGGGACCCGGTCGAACGACACGCGCGCGCCCGCCGGCACCAGGTACTGGGCGCCGGTGAGGCGGGCCAACTCCAGCCCACCGCTGACGTAGTCGTTGTGCACATGGGTCTCGGCCACGAAGGCGATGCGCACACCGCGACGGGCCGCTGCGGCGACGACCTGGTCGACGTCGCGCGGCGGGTCGACGGCCACCGCGCTGTTGGCCCCGCCGACCAGATAGCTGCGGTTGCCCAGGCCCTCGAACTCCAGGGTGTCGACAAAGAACACGGCTCACGACTCCTTCCGAACGGTGTACCCCGGGGGGTATCTGACAGCACCATAACAGTGATACCCCTGGGGGTATTCCCCGGCCGTCGGAACGGCGCTCAGGGCAGCACCCGGCGTCCCGCGGGGACAAGGCGGGGTTATAGGGGGATGGAGTGCGGGCGGCGCGCTCCAGGGGCTCCCCGCTGATGTGGGGCACGGTCAGCGGGTCGCGCGCCGGGGAGCCGCTGGTGGAGGACAGTTGTGTACGTGGCTGACGTGTTTGATGTGGATGCGATTGCGCGGGAGCTGTACGGGTTGAGGCCGGATGAGTTCACCGCCGGCCGGGACGCGTATGCGGCCCGCGCGCGTTCGGCGGGGGAGAGTGCCGCGGTGAAGCAGATCAAGGCACTGCGCAAGCCGACACTGGCGGTGTGGGCCGCGAACCTCCTGGTTCGCTCCGATGCGGACCAGACGCGGCAACTGCTGGAGCTGGGCCAGGCACTGCGTGAGGCCCATCGAACGCTGGCGGGCGAAGAGCTGCGGGAGCTGTCGCACCAGCGGTACGAAGTGATCGCCGCCATGGCCTGCCAAGCGCGCCAGTTGGCCGAGGCGGCGGGGCAGCCCATCACCGAGAACGCCCAGCACGACGTCGAGCAGATCCTCCACGCTGTCCTTGCCGACCCGGACATGGCCCACACCTGGGCGGCGGGCGTCCTGGCCAAGCCACCGCCGGCGGCGATCGGGTTCGAGAACCTGGAACCCGCACCCGGCACCGTCACGCCCCGAGCGAAGAAGCGCCCTCCCGCCACCCCCGTCACGACTAAGGCCCCGGCCCCCGGGCCCGTACAGACGGACATCAGGGAGGAGAAGCGGGCCCGTGCCAGGGTGGACCGCGCCTCGCTGGAGTACCAGCAAGCCGAGGAAGAGCTCGCGCTCGCGGAGAAGGAACTCGCCCAGAGCCGTGCACGGCTCGAAGCCCTCGACCAGCGGATCGCGAGCCTGCAAGAACAGCTCCAGAGCGCGAGCGAGGAGCACAACCGCTGCGCCACGGCGGCAGACACGGCACGCCGCCGGCAGCAGCGGGCCGACAAGAAGGCGGAGACCGCGCGGATCGCAGCCGAGAAGGCTCGTAAAGCGCTGGAGGATCTCCAGCGGGGGAAGCGGCGCCGCTGACCTGTCGGCGGAGTGGCGGGGGCCGGTTCGTCCATCGGTCCCCGACCACCGGACTCGGCTCCCACCGCGCCATGGCGGCCCTGTTCTCGCGCGCCGTGCGCGGGCATCCTGCTGGACGCCGTGAACCATGTCGGCAGGCGTCACGGCCCCCAACTGCCTTTCAAATGCCATGACTTCACTCCGACAGGCCACATCTGCTGGAGGGCTGGCCAGGCAGGACGGCGGGATGAGCGCGATGCGAACCCGCCGGGAGGCGGACATTCCGTGTGCCTTTGCGGGCGGCTTTTCGGTCTGCTGGCGACGGCGGTTCTCAGCTACCGGATGGTGATGAGCGGCCTGTCCTTTGGCGCGCCCACCAGGACGGACAGGGCCCAACAGGTCAGAGATCGGGGGAAGTTCGTCTGGACGGCGACCGAGGTCCGGAGGTAGGCGGCCTGGCGGTTACCATTTCCGGTCGGACAGCCGCAAAGAGCCGGGGGAATAGTTGTACATGAACAGCGATGAGCAGCAGGTCTCGGGAATCGACCTTTCCTACCGTCTGACCGCAGAGGACTTCAAGGAGGCCCTCGGCGCCCGTGCCAAGGCCTCGGCCGGTGCTCGTCGTCAGCGCGTCATCATGCTCGTGTGCGGCTCGGTGGCGCTGGTGGGCGGGATCATGTCGCTGGTGACCGGCGGTAGCCTCCCCGTGCCGGTGGTGGTGGGGCTCGTCGTGTTCGTGGTGCTCATGGTCGCCATGCCCTATCTCCAGGCCCGCCAATTCCACAAGCTCACGGCGGGCCACGGCGACTACCGGGCGACGATCGCGGACGCAGGTGTCACCGTCGCGCATCAACAGTCCGCAACCACCCTGACTTGGCAGGCCGCACCGCGATATGTCGAGACGCCGCACCTGTTCGTGCTGCTGAGCGCGGACAAGAACGCCTCGTGTCTCACCATCCTGCCCAAGCGGGGAACCAGCGACGTGGACACCCTGCGGGCAGCGCTCGACCGGCGCGCGGCGCGCGTCTGACCCGGCCTCCGCAGGCAGCGTCACGACGACCCCGGTTCCGGCGCCTTCCAAGGCCGAGCTGCCCGACCGCGTGGCCACATCGCCTGTGAAAATGGGCTGCCGCGAGGTCAGGTTTGGTC
Source organism: Streptomyces sp. NPDC045846 (assembly GCF_056431605.1). NCBI lineage: Bacteria > Bacillati > Actinomycetota > Actinomycetes > Kitasatosporales > Streptomycetaceae > Streptomyces > Streptomyces sp. NPDC045846. Next base: position 317,843 of record NZ_JBWKKJ010000005.1, read on the forward strand.
AAGGCCGGTGGTCGTCTGCTGGATGAGGTGGTCGACGACGTCTCGGTGACTGTGGCGGTGGCGGTAGGCGGCTCGTTGGCGGTCGGCCCCGTTGCCTTGTGCGGCGAGGTGTCGGCGGGCTGTGTGGACGCGCGTGCGGTCGTCGGGCGGCAGGGCGCTCAGGACGGTGTGCCAGAGGTGGTCGAGGTAGCGGGTGGCTGGCTGTAGCCGGCCGGAGGACAGGTCAATGCTCTGGCCGCGGACACCGTCGCGGGCGGCGCGCCAATGTGCGGCCCGGAGCATTTCCGGGTCCGGCCGGGGAGCGGCCTGTCTGTCGTGTACGGCGACGAGGGCAGCGGCGGTGAGACCCTTAACGGCGGCGGCCAGCAAGAGGGTGTCGTCGAGTGTGGGAGCGGCGTCGGCGGCACGGACTTCCAGGGTCGGCACGTGGTGGGAGGGCCGGATGTCCCAGTACACGCCGGCGCGGTCCAAGACGGTGTGGCTGGTGATGAGTTGGCCGACGAGGTCCTCGTAGTGGGCGGCGGACTCGAAGTAGGGCGGTGGTCCGGCCACGGGCCAGCGTCCCCAGGTGAGGGTCCGCCAGCTGTCATAGCCGGTGTCCTGGCCGTTCCAGTAGGGCGAGTTGCCGCTCAGCGCGATCAGTGCGGCCAGCCAGGGCCGCAGGTGATTGCTGACGGAGAGCGCGGTGGCCAGGTCGGGGACCTCCACATGGATGTGGCAGGCGCACACGGTCTGCTCGTCGTCCAGCGCGCGGAAGGTGGCCAGGCTCTGCGCGTACCGGGCTCCCTCCGACACCGGCGGGGGAGTGTGCTGGCCCAGGACAGGCGTTCCGCTGGAGACGATGCGCAGCCCCAGCCGGGCGGCAGCGCGTGTGACAGCGTGGCGGATGTGGCGCAAGTCCTCCCCGAGGGCGGTGAGGCTGGTGTGGGGGTGGGTGCGGACCTCGACCTGGTAGCGGGTCAGTTCGGTGGTGACCCTGGCCCCGAGTTCCGCGGCCGCTTCGGCGACGACCTTGTCCGCACGCGTGCTGAGCTGCCGGGAGACCGGGTCGACCACCAGGTACTCCTCCTCCACGCCGACTCGCACCACGGGTGAACCGCCGATGCGCCGCGAGGGTGGGTCGCTGACTGCTGGTGAAGGGGTCGGGACGGGGGCGGATGTCCACGTTTCGCTCTCCATGGCCACCAGGGTGTCACGCACAGTAATCCTGTCGTGTGTGTTGGCTGGAAGGAGGCTGTATGAGGCCGCAGGGTGGTGTCCTCGTCATGGGCGGCGGCCCGGCCGCCGGTCACCCCGGGGCGAGTTCGAGGCCACCTGCTGGCCCATGCCCGGGGTCAGGCTGCCGAAGTCCGGAGCGCCCCGGCAGCGCACGATCGCCTCTCACCATCACGGCCCGGCGCCGTGCGCCAAGCGCCAGGAGGCCGCCGCTCATGACGGCACCGCTCGCTGCCAGGGGCCGGATCGGCGTCTGAAGAGGGCGGCGTGGCTGTGTCGGGCACCCTCCCGCAGCGCCGAGTGTCGGTACCTCGCCGATCACCACGGCGCTCACCTTCCGAATGCTCAATCACCGCATTGGCCTGCGGCGAAGACCTTGCCGGAGGCCGACGCCGCTGGCGTCGGCCGGGCGTGCGGCGCGAACTTTGCCAGGTCCGCCGTTCCGTCTACTGTTCGACCGGTCGTCTGCCATCCATTTCGCTGCTCGCGCATGACGGCCCACGTGAATGAGAAGTACTGAGAAGAGCCATGGGGCATTTCGGAGTGGGCATGAGGCCACCTGTCTCGCGGGTCGCGTCCCAGGTGGCGTGGGGCGCGTCACGGTGGGCATCCGTACTTCGCACGCCGCCCCAGGGAAAGGGAATTCGGTGTCTGAACTCGCGTCGCGCATGGGCAGGAGACGTGGCCGTGCCGCTGCCTCGTGCAAGGCGCTGGGCAGGGATCTGCGGGCCACCGGGGTGGCGGTGTGGAACGACAACGTGTCCGACTTCGCGGCGGCGCTGACGTATTACGCCGTGCTTGCGCTGGTACCGGCGTTGCTCGTCGCCGTCTCGGTGATCGGTCTTGCGGCCCCGCAGGCGACCGGCCGGCTGATCGACGACCTCACCTCCTACGCCCCCGCCCAGTCGGCCAGCGCCCTGCGTAGCGCACTGCGCGAGATGACGACTGCCCAGTCCGCGGTGTGGCTGCTGGTGGCCACGGGAACCGTCAGCGCACTGTGGTCGGCGACCAGCTATCTGGCGGTGTTCCGCCGGGCTCTGCACTCCATGCACCACCTGCCGGACAACCGCCCCGCACTGCGCGCCGCACACACCATCGTGGCCACCGCACTGGTGCTGCTCGCCCTGCTCCTGACCGGTTCGGCCGCGATCGTCATCTCGGGGCCCCTGGACCGCCGAGCGGCGGCCCTGCTCGGCCTGGACAGCCTGGGTACGTGGCCGATGCTGCGCTGGCCGATCATGCTGGGCGTGGTCACGGTCCTGGTGCTCGTTCTGTTCCGTACCGGACCGCGTGAGGTGCGGGGCGTGCGCCGGGGCTTGCCGGGCGGCATCCTGGCTGTGCTGCTGTGGTTCGCGGCGTCGGCCGGTTTCGCCCTCTACGCCGGTCACTTCGCCTCCTACACCCGCCTGTACGGCTCACTGGCCGGGATCGTCGTCTTCCTCGTCTGGCTCTGGTTCACCAACCTCTCGCTCCTCACCGGAGCCCAGTTCAACGCGGTCCGCGGCCGCCCCGCGCGTGGCACGGCGGTGCCATCCGAGGACGCGGCGCGGGGAAAGACACCGAAGCCGTAAAGAGCAAATAGGAGCCTCGCGTTCCGTATGCGCCCGGCCGAGTGGGCGCCCACCGGGGCCGGTGGCCGACGCCGGTGACGTGGGCGGACGAACTCTTGACAGGTGCATGTGCCATTGCGAGGCTGGCAGCGGCCAACGGCCTTGTGATCTCCAGCAAGTCTTGCGTACCACCCAGCTCCGGCCGGGACATCCGGTCGGTCGTGGTTCCGTGTGTCCTTGATATGTCAGGAGGAAGCGATGAACGCTGTTGCGGTGCAGGACCCCCAGAGCGCGGCGCCGGTCGGCGACGACGAGCTCGACCTGGTGATCGGCGATCTCGAGCAGGAGCTCGTGCAGAGCCCGGCGGCCGACGCCCCGCAGGCCAGCACCTGTATACGGGTCTACTGCATCATCGACTGACCGTCACACGACAGCACGGGCGGTGCCCTCGGCAACGACGGCCCGCCCGTGCCTTTCGCCAGGGCCGGGCACGGACGGGTGGGGGATGCGGTGCCGGACGTCTTGTGGGAGCTGCCCGCCCCGGGTGCGGCGAGCGCGCCGCAGGCGGAGCGGAGCCGCCAACTCCCAGACGGCGCACGGAAAGTGGTGGGCTCCCTGGCCGCCGGAGGCGCCCAGGGGATGTTCCCGCCCGTCTTGACGGACGGGCCGGAGGGAACCGTTGTCGTCCAGCGGCACTTGGGCGGCGCGGCAGAGGCCGAGGCGCTCGCGGACGCGCTGACCGATGCCCGCTTCGCGCCCTTCACCGCGGCCATGGAGCGGCTCGACTCCTGGTGCCTGCGGGCCGCGCCCCGGTGGGCGGGGCTGATCGCTCCCCGGGTGCTCGACGTGACCCATGGCGAACTGTTCGGCCCCCTGAGCACGGAAATCTTCGAAGCGTGCCTGACCCGGGGCCGACGGGGGGCCGCCGACTTCGCGGCCCTGCGCGTCGCTCAGTACGAGTACGTCCTCGACCTCTTTCTGACCCGCCTCGATCGTGATCTGGCGGTGGGGCTGCCCGATGTGCCGGGGCTCGACGGCCCGGTGACCGGGATATGGGCTCACGGCGATGAGACGCACAACGGCGGCGGGCGGGTCCTGCGCGTGGAGTTCGCCGGGGGCGGGCGCCTCGCCTACAAACCCCGGCCCGCTTCCGGCGAGGTGCTGTTCCTGGCCGAAGGTGCCGACGGGTCCCCCGCCGGTTCGGTGTTCGCACTGCTCAACAGCCTGCCGACGGTTTCCGGGCCGGTCCGGCTCCCGGTGCTGCGCTGCCGGATGGGCCGGAGCCCCGGGGCGGACTACAGCTGGCACGAGTGGATCGAACCGCCCCGGACCATCGGCGTCCTGCGCACCGACCAGGAACTCGCCCTGCGGGGAACGGTGTTGGAACCGGAGGCGGCCCGGCGCTTCTGGCACCGGGCCGGTGCGCTCGCCGCGACCGGCTTCGCGTTCGGGATGGCCGACCTCATCGGCCCCAATCTCCTGGCCGGGACGCGGCCGGGGGACGACGGGCCGCTGCTGTACCCGGTGGACCTCGAGGTGTTCTTCACCGACCCGGACCGGCTGTCCGCCACCGGCCTGGTGCAGGACCCGTCCGGCGGCCCGCACCATGTGGGCCTGGAGAACGTGCCCCGCTGGTGCGATCTGGACGGGCCCCCGACCTGCTGGACCGCGGGAAGCGACGGAGTGCTGCGCCTGGTACGCAGAACTCGCCCGCTGGCGCGAACCTGGACGCGGTCGGTGGTCGCAGACATCGAAGGGCGCGTCGGCTACGGGCCCTACCTGGGCGCGATGCTGCGCGGCATGTTCGACGCCTGGACGCTGATGTGCCGCAACCGCGAGCGCATCGCCACATTCGTCGCGGAGCGTGCACCGGACCATGCCGTACGCGTCCTCGCCCGTCCCACCCGGGAGTACGCGGACGCCCTCACCGCGGACCGCGACGATGCGGCCTCCGTCTTCGCCCCGGGCGAAAGGGCGCAGTTGGCGCGAGGAGACGTGCCGTACTTCTTCCGCAGGGCCGACGGAGGACCGCTGCAAGTGCTCCCGGAGCCGGGCCGACCTGCCGTGAACGCCGAGTTGCCGGAACCCGCCGTTGGCTGGACGCCGGCGGCGGTCGTGCGCGAGGGGCGCAGGCTCGACCTGGCCCGGCTCGGCCTCGCGCTGCGCGGCGCCGTCGAGCACGTCTTCGCCGACCTGGCCGGGCCGGACGTCTTCCTGCACGAGGACGGCGTACGGATCGCCCTGCACGGCGCGCACCACGGCGAGGTGTCCTTCGACTGGGCCGGGACGGGGCGACGGATCACCTACGCCTGGGACGAAACCAAGCTCCGCCTGCGGATCGACGACATGGGCGAGACGGATGGGCCGGGTGGGCCCCGCGCGGACGCCGCACGAACGGCCGACCACATCCGGGAGCGGCTGCTGCGCCTCGGCCGGGTGGACGCGGCCCTGCGCGCACCGTGGGCCGCAGGAGGCTTCACAGACATCCAACTGGAGGAAAAACTGAGGCGGTTGACCGACACCGCGGCCAACTGGCTCGACGGCGTGATCGCGGAACACGGCTGGCCGGGGCAACGGCTCGTGGGCCCCGAAGCCTCGGCCGTCGCGAGCGGGCTGGTCCAGCACGTGGTGGAGCGGACCGATTTCCAGCGGCGCTGCCTGCGGCTCGTGGAAGCGGCCGCGGCGGACGGTGATGTTCCCTTGCGCGAGGTGGCGTATCTGACCGACGCGCTGCGCTGGGCGGAGAGGCGGGAGCAGGTGTACGGGACGAAGTTCCGCAAGGTGGCGGGGGAACTGGTGCCCTGCCCCATCGAAGACGCGTCCCGCGTGGACGAACGCCGGGCCGGTGTGGGCCTGGGGCCGCTGGAGGAGTACGCCGCGCGGCTGCGCGAGCGCTTCGCGCACACCGACGGGGTGTCGGCGTGAGGGAGACGGAAGGACAGCGCCACGTGACCTGGGACGGATTCGCCGCACAGTACTGGGGGCTACGGCCGACCCGGCTGACGGCTCCCGCGCCTCTGGACGCCGCGCGCGCCCACGAGCTGGTCGTCGAGTCGGCCGAGCCGTTCCGCGCGGGAACCGTCTACCGGGCGCTGCCGAAGGTCCGCCTGCACACCACGCGCGGGTGGCTGGGCGCGCCCGGACGGCTGCTGCCCGACGCCGACGACAAGAGCGCACAGCAGTATCTGACGCGCGCCGGTGGGAAGTTGGCCGTCCCCGGGCTCCTGTTGAGCGTGCGCCAGCCGCTGCACCTGGATCACGGTGTGTGGACGGCGGTGCGGGACGAGCTGGCCCAACTGTGGCGCGCGGTCGGCTGGCCGTGCCTGCCCGTCGAGTCCGAGCTGACCGAGGCGGAACAATTCACCTGGGACCGGGGCATGGGCGCCCCCGGCGAGCACGCGGTCCTGATCTGGGTCCTCGAAGGGGCCATGGAAGCGGAGCTGTGGCCGGAGGCGGGAGGCGGGCCCGTCGAACTGGCGGCGTCCGCAGGCCAGTTGCTGTACTGGCCGGAGGGATACCGCAGCCGGGAGCGGCACGCGCGGCGATGCGTGACCCTGCGCGTCCACGTGCCCCGGGCGCGCCGCCTGGTCACCGCGGCGGTCAGAACCCTGCTCGCGGACGCCGTGCACGAGCGTCTGGGCCACGGCGGATCGGTGCCCCTCCTGCCGTTCCCCGCGCCCACCCCGCCCGACGGCCCGACGGCTGTCGCGCCCGAACTCGCGCAGGTCGGCGAGGCCGCCGGAGCGGCCCTGGCGGAGGGAGGCCCGGCCCGCGCGCTCCGGGCACGCTGGGCCGCCCTGCGTTCGGCGGCCGGACTCGACCCCGCGCCGCCACCACGCCCGAGCACTCCCCCGGCTCCCGGTCAGCGCTTCAAGGTGGCGGGGGAGATCGTGCGGATACCGGACGGGCCGGGCCGCTGGATCTGGGCAGCCGACGGACATGCCTTTCCCGTGGGCGGCACGGCGGGGGAGCGGATCGCCGAACAGCTCACCGCGGGACGGGAGTTGACCGTGGCCGAACTCTGCCGAGCGGTCGGCGCGGACGAGCGCAACACCGCCGTGCCCGCCCTCCTCGGCAAGCTGGCGGGGCTGCGGGCGATCGAGGTGCTGGACGAGCGGGGGCAGGAATGACGCGCACGGAGCCGCACCAGGGGCACGGGGTGAGCGTCGAAGAGCGCTTCGACTGGGCCGAGTTCGTCGAACGGTACTGGGACCGGCGGCCGGTGCTCTACAAGTCCGTCCGGCCGGCCCCCTTCCAGGAGGACGAGGTCTTCCAGGCCGCGTTGCGGGCCACTCGCGCCCCCGACCCGCATCTCATCCCCTCCCACACCCAGTTCGCGGTCGGCCGATTCCAGCAGACAGCCCCCGGACCGTGGCTGCCGCGCGCCGCGGACGGCACGTTCACGGGCTACGGGAAACGCCTGGCCACTTCGGCCGAGGAGGTCCGTGAGGACGGGTACGCGCTGATCGTGCACGCCTTCCACGGCTTCCATGCCGCCCAGTGGGAACGCGAGCGGGCCTTCTTCGCGGGCCTGTGGGAACAGGTGGGCCTGCCCACCACGGGGGCGATCACCACCCTCTTCCACGGCACGTACGAGCACACACCGGTCGGCGTGCACAAGGACCGCTTCGCCACCTTCCTCTTCGCGTTGCAGGGCCGCAAACGGATGCGGTTCTGGACCCACCGCCCCTGGACCCACGCGGCGACCACGGTCCTCGACTACGAGCCCTACCTCACCGAGTCGTTCACCGCCGAGGTGGAGCCCGGCGACTTCCTGTACTGGCCCGCCAGCCACTACCACGTCGGCGAGAGCGTGGGGAAGTCGATGGCGACCAGCGTCAACGTCGGGGTACCCCGGGAGAACCACCGTGCCGTGTACGACCTCGACGATCTGCTCGTCGGGCATGACGCCCGCTCCCTGATGGACCCCGACGCCGGACTCGCGACGCTGTCCGCCGCCGCGGCACCCCTGTCGGTCCCCGGCCCGGCGACCGTCGGACTGCCGCCCGTCTTCGAGCAGGCCCTCGTGGAGTTCGGGACGTACACCGAGGCGTCGCGCATGCGGGGCCGGGCCGTGGTGCAGTCCCTGCGGACCTGGACAGCCGGTGGCCTGCGCCCCGCCCCGCCGCCCGACGAGCCGCACCCCCTGAGCGACGAGGTCATCGTGCGAGCCCCCGCCCCCGTGCTGTGGGGCGAGACCGGGGGCGCGCGGGTGTGCGCGGTCAACGGCCATGCGGTGACCACCGCCCTGGACGCGGAGTACGTGCGCCGCATGCTGCGCCTCCTGGACGGCCCGGGCATCGCGGTGCGGGACCTGCTCACCGCCCTCCCGGACGGCGCGGTCGCGACGTCCATCGACGAGCCACTGCCCGCGAGCAGGCCGGGCGCCCGCCGCCTCCTGGAGATCCTGGAGAGCTTCCGGGGAGTTGACCGGCTGTGACCCCAGGACCTCGGGCACGTTTGGTCTTCGTCGCCCATGACCAGTTACGGGCGGTACATCGCCGTGAGGAGATCGTCGGAGCGCCGTGGTTGGGAGGTGGTGTCGGGGCCCGTGACCCCCGGAAGCGCTGACTGCTCCGCAATCGGCTCAGCCCTCCCGAGACGGAGGCGGCAGGTGACGCTACCGTTCGCGCATGCGTTCCCTCATCGGTGCCGGTTTCCGCGCACTCGCCATGGCACTCGTCAACGGCGATCCCCTGTGGCCCGCGATGACGCTTTTCGCGGTGTCCGTCCTGATCGCCACCGCGGTGGCCGCGGGCCGTGTCTCCCGGCGGAAGGGCGGCAGCGGAGGGGCTGAGTGACGTGTGGGGCCGCAGTGCCGTAGACACCCGTGCAGCCGTCCGCACGTCATCGCGGTCGGGGCAGGAGCGAGGGCCCGTCGTGAGGTCACCTGACTCGCCCCGACCGGGCAGGAGTTCGTGCGACGAGCAGAGCGATGTCGTCGGTGTGATCGCTGGCCATGCCGGCGAGCAGCTCGTCGCAGAACGTGTCGACGTCTTCGCGCGTGAGGGCGGCCGCGTGCTGGCGTAGACGGGTCATACCGTGTGCGAGGTCCTCGCCGCGGCGCTCGATGAGCCCGTCGGTGTACATGAGGACGGTGCAGCGCGGCGGCAGGGCCGTGGCGGCGTCGGTGCGCGGGAGAGTCGCGTCGACGCCGAGGAGGAGGCCACGGCCGCCTCTGAGGAAACGAGTGTCGCCCTCATGCGTGATCAGCAGGGGCGGGGGGTGCCCGGCGCTGGAGTAGGTGATCGTCCAGCCCGCTTCGTCGTCCTGGTCGAGGAGGGCGTACAGACACGTGGCCGTGGCATGCGGATAGAGCGACTGGTGCGCGAGGTCGAGGCGGCGCAGGATGTGCCCGGGGGGTTCTTGGCGATCGCAGCCGATTCCGCGCAGCATGTTGCGCAGCTGGCTCATGGTGATCGCGGCGCGCAGGTCGTGACCGGTGACATCGCCCATGATCATGGTGGTGCTGCCGTTGGGCAGAGGAAAGCTGTCGTACCAGTCGCCGCCGACTTCGGCGGTGGTGGCGGCGGGCGCGTAGCGGGCGGCCATCTGTAGCGGGCCGGCCTGAGTAAGGGTGGGCAGGAGGGAGCGCTGGAGGCGCTCGGCGATGTGCTGGGTCTCGCGGTGCAGCCGCGCGTTGTCCACACCCAGAGCGATGCGGTGCGTCAGATCCTCGACCATCGCCAGGTCGTCGGAGGTCAGAGGGGCGCGGTCGGCGGAGCGGCCGATGGTGAGGGCGCCGAGGACTTGCCGTCGGGCCCGTACGGGGGCGACGACGGCGGTGTGGGTGCCGAGCTGGTCGAACAGTTCGAGCTGGCGGGCGTGCAGCGGGTCGGCGGCCTGGTCGGGGCTCGGGATGTCGGCTGCCGTCAGCAGCAGGGGGCCGGCGCCGATGAGCACGCGGGCCAGCGGGCCGACCGGTTCTTCGGGGAGGTTGGGAAGCAGCCCGGTCAGACCGCCGACGGGCAGCAGACCAGGATCGCGATGGACGACGCTGATCCGTCGCGGTCTGCCGTCGTCGTCTAGCAGGTCGACCGCGCACCAGTCCGCCAGCTGGGGCACGAGGATGCGGCACACCCGTTGGACCGCGGCGCGGGAGTCGAGCGTGCTGGTCATGGCGGTGGTGGTCTCGGCCAGGAGCGTCAGCCGATCCAGGGCTCGTTGGACCACTTGGTCGATCTCGAAATCGTCCACGTCTCCTCCTTGCGGTTGGCCCATGAAGAAGGACCGCATGCCTCTACGCCTTCCCCGCCACGCGCGGATCTGTACCGGCGACGGAGCCGCTGCCTTCGGCTTCACCCGTCAGCCCCAGCCGCACGTCCGCCGTCAGGGATGCGCGATGCGTCGCTGCTGAATCGACGGCGGGACGAGGGGACGGACGCTTCGGGACGACGAGGACGGTTCGTGCCCCGCACGGGCCGTCGTAAATAAAGAGTCGCGACCCGTTGTGGACGGCGTCGGGCCACCGGGACCGACAGCACCTGCGAAGGGTTTGCGCACTGATCGGCAGGGGCGAAGAATCCTCGCACTGACCTCCTCGCCTTCCCCCGTAGGGAGAATGGCGGAGTTTCCCCTCGGGCTGGAACCCTGAGGCCGCAGCTTCATTGCGTCGAAGGGAAAAATGCTCATGTCGGTCGAGGCAGGCCCCGAGAACCGCGCGCAGCAGAGTCTCGGCACAGCTGCCGCGCGCAACTTGGCGACCACCACCAAGTCCGTGCCGCAGATGCAGGAGATCACGTCGCGGTGGCTGCTGCGGATGCTGCCATGGGTGCAGGTCCAGGGCGGCACGTACCGGGTGAACCGCAGGCTCAGCTACTCGGTGGGGGACGGGAGGATCACTTTCGTCCAGACCGGCGAGCGGGTGGCCGTGATCCCGGCCGAGCTCGGTGAGCTGCCCGCGTTGCGGGACTACGAGGACGAGGCCGCGCTCACCGAGCTCGCCAACCGGTGCGAGCAGCGCGAGTTCGCGGCGGGCGAGACGATCGCGACCGCGGGCGACGTCACCGACCGGGTGTTCCTGCTCGCCCACGGCCGCGTCGAGAAGATCGGCACCGGCCCCTACGGCGACGAGACCGCCCTGGGCTTCCTCGCCGACGGGGCGTACTTCGGTGAGCAGGCCCTCGTCTCCACCGACGCGACCTGGGAGTGGACGATCCGCGCCACCACCGGATGCACCGTCCTGGTGCTGACCCGGGCCGATGTGCTCAACCTCGCGGAGCGCGCCGAGTCCCTCCAGAACCACTTGGCCTCTGTCGCGCGACTGCCGGAGCAGCGCACCAACACCTACGGTGAGGCGGCGATCGACCTTTCGGCGGGTCATGTCGGTGAGGCGGTCATTCCGCATACGTACGTCGATTACGAGGGTGCGCCGCGGGAGTACGAACTCTCGGTCGCGCAGACGGTGTTGAAGGTCCACAGTCGTGTGGCGGACCTGTACAACCAGCCGATGAACCAGACGGAGCAGCAGTTGCGGCTCACGGTGGAGGCGCTGCGGGAGCGGCAGGAGTACGAGCTGGTCAACAACCGGGAGTTCGGTCTTTTGACCAACTGCGACTACGGGCAGCGTCTTCAGCCGCACGACGGGGTGCCGAGCCCGGACGACATGGACGAGCTGTTGTCGCGGCGGCGTGGCTCCAAGTTGTTCCTGGCGCATCCGCGGGCGATCGCGGCGTTCGGGCGTGAGTGCAACAAGCGGGGTCTGGTGCCGGAGTCGGTGGAGGTGGGGGGCCATCATGTGCCGGCGTGGCGGGGGGTGCCGATCTTCCCGTGCAACAAGATCCCGGTGAGTGAGGCCCGTACGACGTCGATCATCTGCATGCGTACCGGTGAGGCCGAGCAGGGGGTCATCGGGCTTCAGCAGGCGGGGATCCCGGACGAGATCGAGCCGAGCCTGTCGGTGCGGTTCATGGGCATCGACGAGCAGGCGATCATCTCGTACCTGGTCACCGCGTACTACTCGGCCGCGATCCTGGTGCCCGACGCGCTCGGCGTCCTGGAGAACGTCGAGGTCAGCCGCTGGCGCGCTACCGCGGGCCCTGGAGCTCCCACAGCGGAACCCCCCAAGCCCACCACGCCGAGGAGCTGACGCCTCGCCTCGCGTCGGGTCCTGCGTCCCTCGGACTCGGCGCCCCGCGGTCCAAACGGCCTCCCGCAGGTTGGTGCCTGACCGAAGGGGCGCGCCGGGGCCGCGGGCCCGGCGCTGCTGATGACACAGCGCCAGTGATCTGATCGCTGAAGGTGCCGGGCCCGGGATCTCCGGACCCGGCTCTGCCCGTCTGTGCCGCGTGAAACCAGCCGCGCCATCCGGTCCGCCTCCGCGCGTGAGCTCGCTGGCACGGCCAGCGATCCGGGCAGGCGGCCCGGCTCCGGACGACAATGCCCCACCAGGCGACCGGCAAACGAGGCAGCCCAACGACGTACCGTCTGCGGAGCGACGGTCAAGGTCGCCCGTGACGGGTGTCGCTCGCCGGACACCGACTTCCGCCACGCCGCCGGCCCCACCACCCGCCGGCTCCCCAATCCTCCCCAGAACGTGCCGAGTTGCCGGGCCTGCCGCACCGCCTTGCGCCGACGCCGACAGTCGCTCAGCGACGCGTACGGCACGGACCTGACGGTTCCCTGTTCGCGGTGTGCCCGATCACAGCGGGTGAGTTCGCCGGATCTCGGGGAATAAGTGGCCTCAGACGGTGGGAGGTTGCCATGGACAGCAGAGATCTTGAACTGGGCGAACTACTCGTCGCCGCGGAGTCCGCGCCGCCGGGGGAGTCCGTCGGCGTCATCGCGCACGACCTGCGCAAACGCTTCGGGGCGGAGAGCGTGTCCTTCCTGTTCGCCGACTTGGTCGGGCAGCGGCTGCTGCGCCTGAGCGCGCCCGCCGAGGGAGATCGGGCAGACGCCGCGGAGCAGATCGATGTACAGGGCAGTGTCTACGACACCGTTCTGCGCAGCCAGCGCCAGCACGTACAACCGGACGGTCAGGGCGGACAGCGCGTGGTCTCGCCCGTGACCAATCGTGGGGACTGCATCGGTGTCCTTGAGGTGACGCTGCAGTACGCCGACGCCACGGTGCTCTCACAGATCAGCGAAGCCGCCCACGCACTGGCCTACATCATCGTCACGGACCGCCGCTTCACCGATCTATACCACGTCAGTCGGCGCACCACCCCGACCAGCCTGGCCGCCGAGATCCAGCATCAGCTGCTCCCGTCGTCCTCCTGCTGCGAGGCTCCCGAGTTCACGCTCGCCGCAGGCCTGGTCCCCGCCGACGACATCGGCGGCGACACCTACGACTACACGCTCGACCGGGACACGCTGCATCTGTCCATCACCGATGCGATGGGCCACGACACCGACTCGGCTCTCCTGGCCACGTTGGTCACCGCCGCACTGCGTGGAGCGCGCCGCAGTGGTTGCGACGCCCTCCATCAGGCCCGACGCGCTCACGAAGCCCTCAGTACCCACAACCGTGGGCTCGCCACGGGCCAGCTGTTCTGTGTCCGTCTCGAAACGGGCACGTGCGACCTGGTCAACGCTGGGCATCCCTGGCCCTGGCTCCTCCGGGCCGGTGCTGCCGAGGCGGAAGAGGTCGAGCTGGCGGTCAACCTGCCGTTCGGCGTACCGGCGCCCACCTCCTACCAACTTCAGAAGCTCCAACTGCACCCCGGGGACCGCCTGGTGCTCCTCACGGACGGCATGCAGGAACGCGCGGCCGCAGGTGTGGATCTGCCCGCACTCGTGCGCGAGACGCGCTCCGCTCACCCCAGAGAAGTCGTACGTGCTCTGACGGCAGCGGTACTGGACGCCTGCCGTGGCAGCCTCAGGGACGACGCCACCGTCGTCATACTGGACTGGCACGGCAGCGGCGGCGCCAACGGCCGCAGGACAGCGGAGAATTCGCCCCGCCGAGGAGCTGCTCCCCCTGCGTGACGGGGTGATGAGCGGGCGGCCTCTTTGCTTGGCACCCGCCCACCAGAGTCGGGAAATCATTCGCCCGCTATGAAGGCTGTCTCCAGCCCGAGGCGGAGCGGGAGGGCGCGCAGTCCCGCAGGCCTAGGCGAGCTCATGGAGCTGTGGGGGCAAGGAGCGTGGTGACGAGGTGGTGCGCGTAGGGGGTGCTGAGGTCCTGGGGGCGGAAGAGGATGCGGTACATGAGGGGCGCGACGATGCGGTCGATGACGGTCTCGGCGCCGGGCACCTCTTCTCCGCGTGCGTGGGCCCGGTTGAGGATGAGCTCGATCTGCTCGGCGGCGTAGGCCGAGCACTGGCCGGCGTTGCTTCCGTCGGGGTCGCCGAGGAGGGCGTCGCGGATGTAGGCGCGGCCGGTGGGGGAGGACATCTCGTCGAGGAACTGTTCGGCCCAGGCTGTCAGGTCGGCGGCCAGGGCGCCGTGGTCCGCCGGTGCGGTCTCGGGACGCAGGTGCTCGACCGCGACGTCCGAGAGTAGCTCCTGAAGGTCTCCCCAGCGACGGTAGACCGTCGACGGCGTGACCCCCGCGCGCTGGGCGATCATCGGTACCGTGAGGGCGTCGCGCCCCACTTCCGACGCGAGTTCGTGTACGGCGGCGTGGACCGACGCCTGGACGCGGGCGCTGCGTCCGCCGGGACGTACCATCTGCCTGCTCATGAGGCCATCTTAAAGCGAATCTGTTGCGTCTGCCGGGTCGGGCGGCGGGCCCTCGCATCGCCGACCGGCATGCCCGCCGACATTCCCAGGTCTGCTCGACCCCCTTACTTGGTTGGGCGGTAAAGGGTGCGACTCGGCGGCCGTGCCCCGTTCCGCTTTCGCTCAGCCCAGCGCGTCCATCAGGGAGGTGACATAGGCATCCAGCCGCTCCTCCATGGCTTGTGTCGTCAGCTCGGTCCGTCCTGCCTCTCGCCACGGCTGCGCCAGCCACCGCACTTCCTCCGAGAATGCCAATGGCTCGCGCACCTGCCAGTACAGCCGTTCTTCCGCGGACGCGGCCAGCGCCCCGCCCGCCTCCTGGTAAGCCTCGGTGAAGCGCAGGCCCCACGCCGGGCCGTGCAGCAGGGCGAGATTGGTGGAGCAGTGCGCCACGTCGAGGTCCGCCGGGCCCCAGGAGGCTGCCGCCCAGTCGACGACGCCGGTGATCCGGGTGACGGCGGCACCGGCCGGGCCCTCGCGCGGCAGGTCGAACAGCACGTTGCCGGGCTGGAAGTCCCGATGCAGGAACCGCCCTTCGTAGCGCGGCACGGGCTTGCGGATCACGTCGATTGCGGCCGCCCAGACCGGCACGTCTGCGCCTTGGGGAGTCACGACCGTGTCGGCTGTCGTCAGTGTCACGTACTCCCGGGGCCGGACGGCAGGCCGCACGGCGTGGATTGCCACGAGTTGGCGGGCCAGCAGCGGCAGTCGCGTCTCCAGCCCCTTGTCGTCGAGGACCGTCCGGCCCGGCAGGTGCGTCATGAGGAGCGAGGGGTACTCGCAGTGCACAGCGGTCGCGTCGACGGCGACGAGTCCAGGAGCCTGCACCTCGGTGCTCGTGAGCGTGGTCAGGGCATCGGCTTCCCTGTGCAGGAGGTTCTCGGCAGGCCCCTGCCGAGTGGGGTCCACGAAGGAGCGCAGCACCAGGTGCCGGATGCCTCCGTCCCGCGCGCCGATGGTCAGCCTCCGCATGTCAGCGGTGGCGCCACCGTGCAGCGCCTCGGCCCCGACGACCCGCTCGCCGGCATCGAGGTGCCGCTGCACCCAGGCCAGTGTCAACGGCCGTACCTGCGACGCCTCATGATGATGGGTCACCGTGCCACCTCATCATCCGGAGGGCGGCACGCGCGAACGCTTTGTTGCCCGGCCGCGGGCCAGCGTGCGGGTGCTGGGTGGGGAAGCTGCGAGCATGCCTGTCCGCACCCATAGCGAGGGATGGGGAATCCAAGGGCCTCATTGGCCGGCTCAAGGCCTCCCGTCGACTGGCGTTCCCCCTGCCCTCCCAAAGCCGTGAGGTAGCGACGTTGGTTCAGGCGGCTTGGGCGAGGGCGGTGGCGGGCCGGGTCTGTTCGTAGGCGTGGCCGACGCGCAGGAGCACGGCCTCCCCGAGCGGCCGCCCGAGGAGCTGCATGCCGATCGGCAGTCCTGCGCTGTCGTGGCCCACGGGCAGGGACAGGGACGGTACCCCGGTGATGTTGGCGGGGGAGGAGAGGCGTACGTAGGCGTCGGAGACGCCTTCGACGGTGCCGTCGGCCCAGGTGAGGGTCTCCTGGCCGGCTCTCACGGCGGTGGTCGCAACGGTGGGGGCGGCGATGAGGTCGACCTCCTTGAGCATGCGGGTCCACTCCTGGCGCATGAGGGTGCGGGAGCGCTGGGCGCGCAGGTAGTCCCCGGCGGTCATCAGTTCACCGGCTTCGAGGAGGATGCGGACGTCGGCCTGGTAGAGGTCGGGGACCGTGCGCAGGGTGTTCTCGTGGTAGGCGGTGGCCTCGGGCACCATCAGGCCCCACTGGGTGGCCTGGATGTAGCGCGTCATGGGGATCTCCACCTCGACGAGGCGGGCACCGAGGTCCCGCAGTTGGTCGATGGCGCGGCGGACGGCCTCTTCGGTCTCGGCATCGACGTGGTCGAAGTAGTAGGTGCGCGGCACGCCGACCCGCAGCCCTGTCAGGTCCGCGCCCCCCTGCGGCCGGTAGTCCGCGACGGCTGCGGGCAGGGAGGCGGGGTCGCGCGGGTCGTGCCCGGCCAGGGCGGTCAGGACCAGGCCCGCGTCCTCCGCGGTGCGGGTGATCGGGCCGACGTGATCCAGTGACCAGGACAGCGATGTGATGCCGTGGCGGGGGAGGAGGCCGTAGGTCGGCTTGAGCCCGACCACGCCGTTGAGCGCGGAGGGCACTCTGATGGATCCGCCGGTGTCGGTGCCCAGGGCGAAGGTGGCCATGCCGGAGGCGACGGCGACGGCGGATCCGCCGCTGGAGCCACCGGCAACCCGGTCCGTGTCCCAGGCGTTGTGGGTCTGGGGGGTGGTCAGGCCGTAGGCGAACTCGTGCGTGTGGGTCTTGCCCAGCAAAACGGCGCCGGCCTGTGCCAGGCGGGCGGCGACCGTGCTGTCGGTGCTCGCACGGTGATCGGCACGGACCAGGGAGCTGGCCGTCGTCGCCGAACCCGCGACGTCGATCAGGTCCTTTAGCGCCATGGGAATGCCGTGCAGCGGACCGCGGTGGCGGCCGGCCGCGATGTCGTGTTCGGCCTCCCGTGCGGCGCTGCGGGCGCGGTCGGCGGTGACGGCGACGTAGGCCTGAAGGTGCGGGTCCCTCAGCGCTATGCGTTCCAGGACGGACTCCGTCAGTTCGACGGGGGACAGGCGCCGCGCGTGGATGGCGTCGGCGGCCGCGGCCAGGGTGAGTTCATACGGTTGCATCGTGGGTCTCCTCTCCCGCCCGGTAGGCGGGGGCGGGCGGGGTCTCGCCGAAGTCCAGCTCGCGCAGCACGGCGACGACGGAGTGGATGTGTTCGGCAGTGGCGGCGACGGCGGCGTGGCGGTCGGCCGACAGTGCGAGCCCGCTTCGGGCCAGCAAGCGGGCCGCTTCGGGCGGGGTGAGTTCTGGCGTTGACATGGACGTCCTTCTTCGCGGGCCGTCGGCGTTCAGCGGACTTCCGCGCTTTCTGGGTTTGCCTCGTAGACAGCTCGGGCCGAGGAGCTCAAGCTCTCCCCCGCTGCAAAAGCTAAGTGGTTGCGTTAGCCCACGGTAGGGCCTACAGTGAATTAACGCAAACAGTTAGCTTTTAGTGGTGAGGCGAGGCGCGAGACATCCGCACGACCGCCACACAAGCGCCTGCCGCCCGCCCCAAAGGCCCGCGGCCTCACGGCCTTCCCTGACGCGACTCGAAGGACAGCACGATCATGAGCACCGCACTCGCCAATGACCCGGCCGCCGTTCCCGCTTGGGCCGTGGGCGACGTAACCGTCCACCGCATCGACGAGATCCCCCTGCCGCCCGCCACCGGCCCCTGGCTACTGCCCGACGCCACCCCGGACCTCGTCGCCGCGCAGGACTGGCTTCACCCCCACTTCGCCGACGACCAGGGCGCCCTCCGTCTCGACAGCCACAGCTTCGCCTTCACCCTCGGCGGCCTGCGGATCCTGGTCGACACCGGCATAGGCAACGGCAAGCAGCGGGCCAACCCTGCCTGGCACGACCTGAACTCCGACTACCTGCACAACCTCACGGCCGCCGGATTCCCCCCGGACTCGATCGACCTGGTGATACTCACGCATTTGCACGCCGACCACGTCGGCTGGAACACGAGGAAGGCTCACGACGTTTGGGTTCCCACGTTCCCGCGCGCCCGCTACCTGACCGCCCACACCGAGCGGGAGTTCTGGGCGGGATACGACATGGACGAGGCGCGCGCGCAGATGTTCCGGGACTCTGTGATCCCGGTGGAGGAGGCGGGGCTGCTCGACCTCGTCGATGTTCCTGCCGAGGGTGTCGACATCGTCCCCGGGCTGCGCCTGCTCCCCACCCCCGGCCACACCCCCGGCCATGTCGCCGTCCAACTGACCAGCCAGGGGCGGACGGCCGTGATCACCGGAGACTGCATCCACCACCCCGTCCAGTTCGCCCACCCCGCCATCGGCGCGTGCGTCGACATTGACCCGCAGCAGTCCGAGACCTCGCGCCGTACCCTGCTCGCCTCCCTCGTCGGCACGGACGCGCTCGTCCTGGGCACCCATTTCGCCCCGCCCACAGCCGGCCACGTAACCCTCGACGGGGGCGGCTACCGCCTCTCACCCGTACAGGCCGACGCACACGCGTCCCGGGCCGCTCGTCCTCCGCGGGGTTGAACGTCGGTGCGTCCAGCGCGTTGTCGGAGCCGAACGGCCTGGCACCCTGACGCAGGCGGGCGGCGTGATTACGCCAAGGGCGAGATGCCATGGGCGGAGGCCGACGGCGACGAGCGTGCCGTCCCCGAGATCGACGTCTTCCCGTTTCCCGTCAGCTATGAGGTGTATGGCGAGCTGGCCCCTCACAGCCCCGGCTGCCTCGGCCCACTCGTACAACCCCAGCCATCAGAGGTCCAGGAACAAGCTCTACGCTGGCCCGGTGACTGATGAGCAGGAGCGGGTGCAGCCGTCGGGAGTTTGGGCCACGGCGGTGGGAGTGGCCAGAGTGCGGGCGCTGGAGACCGAGCGGGAGGACGCCCTGTTCCGCGACCCGCTGGCGCAGGCCTTCGCCGCCGCCGGAGGCCTGTGGCCCTCCTCGCCGCACCCGCCGGGTGACGAGGCCGCGCAGCGCCGCCGGAGGGGCGTCGCCTTCTCCATCGTGATCAGGACGAGGTTCCTCGACGACCTGTTGGAGCAGGCGTCCGCGTCCGGGGTCCGCCAAGTCGTGCTCCTTGGTGCAGGTATGGACAGCCGGGCCTTCCGGATGGACTGGCCCGAGGGCACCCGGCTGTTCGAAGTCGACACGGCCGAACCGCTCGAATTCAAGGCTTCGGTACTGCGCCAGGAGCAGGCCGTCGCACGCTGCGAGCGGATCCCCGTCCAGGTGGATCTGCGCGACGACTGGCCAGGCGCGCTGGTCGCCGCAGGGCACGACACGGCGGCGCCGACCGTGTGGATTGCCGAAGGGTTGCTGATCTATCTGCCCGAGGACGCGGTGGAGTTGCTGCTGGCGCGGATCAGCGCGCAGTCGGCGGCGGCCAGTTGGATGGGGCTGACGTTGGGCTCGCGTGGTGTGATCGAGCGCTTCGGCGCGGACGCCGCGCCGGGATCGGCGGCGTCCTTGTGGGTCTCGGAGATGCCCGACGATCCGGTGGACTGGCTGGCCGGGCACGGCTGGGAAGCCAGCAGCCACACGCTCCGCGAGCGTGCCGCCGCCTATGGCCGACCGTTCAGCACCCCGCCGCAGCGTGAGGAGCGGCCCGGCGGGCTGATCTCGGCGGTCCGTCGGTAGAGCGCTGCCTGGCGTGTGTCCGTCATCCAGGCCGCTTCCTGGCTGGCGCGGACTGACCGCCCGCCGCACCGGGGGCGGTGAGAACCCTGTGCGCGGCTGCGTGCGCAACTTCGCGCGCTGCTGGGGATGTTGGCCCTTACGGAGCGGTGGATGCCTCTTCGATTCCCTTGATCGCGTTCCGGACGAGGAGGGCGAAGTCGCCGTTGCCTTCGTCGGCGCACTGGCGGAGTGCGGGCAGTGCGGGCCGGGCCGCTGGTCCTTTGGAACCGAGGTAGTCCAGCACGAGCAGGGAGGGCGGAGCGGATCTGCTCGACCAGGAGGGGCAGCGCGCCCTCAGCGTCGCCGGTGATCTTCCACAAGGCATGGGCTGCGGCCGCCCGCAGCGCGCCGGGCTCCACCGCACTGTCCCGCAGGCGGCGCAGGGTGGCGATGGCGGGCCGGGCCGCGTGCGGCCGTGCGCCGATCCACTCGCAGGCCGTGGCTCAACCGCCTTGCATCTGAGCCGTGTTGAGAGCCGTCGCGAGTTGCTCAGCCGGGTCTGCGGCGAGCGGATGCTGCTGACCGACCGGTCGGCCAAGTGGTGATGCCGTCGTCCGGCCACCGCGGAACGACATGGAAGTGCAGGTGGCCTCCCGCTGCTCGGATCCTGGACCCCTCGCGTTGAGGACATTGACGCCGGTCGAGTTCACCGCGGAGCGCAGGGCACCTGCCACGCGCTGGGCCAGCTCGGCAGTCTCGGCCAGCACCTCGGCGGGAGTGTCGAAGAGAGCGGGGTAGAGAGTCGTCGGTGCCACCAGGGTGTGACCTGGAGCGAGAGGGCTGAGCGGCGGGCGGGGCGTGAAGGCGCATGCGGATGGCCCACGAGCCACCCAGTGGGTGTTGACTTCACTGATGAGCTGTCAGAAAGGGCACGGCATGGGGGCGACAGTGCCACACGCCCGACGGAGCGCGGTCCAGCCGGGCCGAGGCCTTGTGCTGCAACGCCGCAAGCGGGGGTGCCGGAGCCCGGTCCGCGGAGCAACCCTGTGCGGCCACGCCGCCCACCTGAAGCACGTTCGAGTTCGCGCTACTGGAGCCCGGCGCGGCCGAGGAAGAGGCTTGTGGTGACCTTCAGTTGGGTGCGTCCGCCCTCAGCGTCGATGATGCGGCCGATCTCCTCGAAGACCTGCTTGCGCGGGTGTGCGGGGAGGGCGCGGTAGCCGCCGTAGGAGGCGAGCAGGCCGAGGAGGTCGGAGGTGGACGGTTCGTGCAGCGCGGTGTAGAGGCGGTGGTCAGGGTCTCGGAACCGGTTGGCGGTCATGTCGCGCCACTGGCGGGCCTCGGGGCCGCGACGGGTGGGGCGAGGCCGGGGATCGAGGAGGGTGTCCGCAGGCACCTCGATGCCGAGCCGGCCATGGGCGGCCGTGAGACGGTCCGCCAAGTGGCCGCAGGGCAGGGCCCAGTGGTTCCAGAAGAGGGCTATGGCTCCACCGGCTTCGAGTGCGGTGCGGGCCCGGGCCCAGCGCACGGCGGGATCGACCCAGTGCCATGCCTGGGCGCAGTACAACAGGCCGTAACGTCGTGGGGGGTGCCAGGTCTCGAAGTCGGCCACCTCGACGGTGACGCGGGGGAGGTGGGCACAACGCCGGCGTAGCACTCGGGCCATGCGGGCGTCCGGTTCGACGCAGGTGACCGCGAGACCCGAGTGCGCGAACGGCAGGGTGGCCTTGCCTGTCCCGGCGCCCACTTCCAGCGCTGCCCCGTCTGCGGTCAGCGAGGCGAAGTCCCGGACGTCCTCGACGAGTTGCGGGGGATATCCGGGCCTGGCCGCGTCGTACTGTTCGGGGTCGTCCCCGAAGATGTGCCGCGCGGAACGCGGCGTCGGCGGGTCGTGGGCGGGTGTCCCGTACGGCATGGAACCCACGCTAGGTGTTCATAGGACCTGTCCACACAGGGGCCTGCCGTTTCTGGCCTGTTCGTTCTGGTGGACATGAGGGCGGCGCCGGAAGGGCCGGTGGGTCCTCACGGCAAGGGGCAGTGGAGGCGCGGCGAGCGGGAGGTGCTGGCCGCGCATGCGAGATGCCCCGGGGGGAGTTCTTCAGGCGGCATTCAGCGGTGCCGGGTTCGGGGGCAGTTGCCAGTCGCCGTCGCGGTCCTCCTTCGACCAGCGTGCGACGAGGTCCGGGACGCGCAGGAAGCAGGCCAGCGCGGTGGCCGTCTGGAAGGCGTCGATGGCGCGCTGGGTCATCGGCATGCCCAGGCGCAGGAGCCGAGGATTGACCGCGGCCTGGATCTTGTCGACGAAGGGCCGCAGCACGGTGTCGTAGTTGGCCAGTGCGGTCGGCAGATCGTCCGGGTGCCGATTGATCTCGTCGGCCAGGACATGGGCGCCGACCAGGCCGCCGGACACTCCCATGCCGCTGTAGGGGGAAGCGCAGTGCGCGGCGTCTCCGGCCAGGACCACGCGGCCCTTGGACCAGGTGTCGGTGCGTACTTGGGCGATCTCCTGGGAGTAGAAGAAGGGGCTGGTCTTCATCCCCGTGATGAAGCGCTCGGTCTGCCATCCGGCGTCGCGGAACCTGCTCGCCCAGAACTCCTGCTGGCGCTCGACCGGTTCCCGGTGGATCGCCGAAGCTTCCTCTGATTCCTCTCGGATCACGAAGTACGCCTGTGTCTCGGTCGGGTTGTGGCTGCGGCGCATGATCTGGCGGCCGCCCGGGACCATATAGGTGTCCCGGATGTTGCTGTCGGAATCGATGCGGGGGACGAACCAGTACGCCATGTGGATGCCGAGCCGCCAATACGGGTCGAAACCGTCCGGGAGGATCGCTTGGCGGATGCGTGAGCCCTGCCCGTCTGCGCCGATCAAAAGGTCGAACTCTTCGGACGAGCCGTCGGAGAAGTGCGCGACGACTGTGTGCTCGTCCTGCTCGAAGCCGCCCACGCTCTTCCCGAAGACGTAGTCGGCGTCGTGCTTGGTCGCATCGTTGAGGATGCGGACCAGGTCGCCGCGCATGATCTCGTACTCGGACGTCAGTGTCTGACGGCCCTGCCCGGATGCGTTGGCCATGATCGTCGCTCTGGTCCTGCCGCGGTCGTCGATGAGGGCGACGCCCTTCTCGTCGACGAGCTTGGCCCGGACGTCTTCGAGAAGTCCCATGCGGCGGATGGCCTCGATGCCCTGACCCCGGAGGTCGACCTGGGCACCAGTGGCCCGCAGCGCGGGGAAGCGTTCGACGACGGTCACCCGGTGTCCGCCCCGTGTCAGCCAGAAGGCCAGCGCCTGCCCCGCGACTCCGCCGCCCGCGATGAGGACTCGTAACGATCGCGCTCCCGAACCCTGTGCCATGTCCGCCACCCCAAAATCTATCGGTGAATGATTCCTTTTCAGACTTCTCTATCGGCGATAGATTGTCAACGTGACGAAGATGAACCGTGAGACCGTGGTCTCCGAGGCGCTCACCCTGCTGGACGAGGTCGGGCTGGATGCCGTCAGCACACGGCAACTGGCGAAGCGGCTGGGCGTCGAACAGCCTTCGCTGTACTGGTACTTCCGCACCAAGAAGGACCTCCTGGCCGCCATGGCGCAGGCCGCGATGGCGCCCCATGCGAACGAGCCGCTGCCGACGCCCGAGGACGACTGGCGCGAGTGGTTCCTGGAGAACACCCGCAGCTTCAGGCGCACTCTGCTGATGCGTCGCGATGGCGCACGCCTCCATGCCGGCTCCACCCCCACCGCGGACCTCGGGCGGATCCGCCACAAGATGTCTTTCCTCGTCGACTCGGGCGTGCCCGAACGCGATGCGCAGATGGCGATGCTGACGGCGGGCCGCTTCACGGTCGGCTGTGTCCTGGAAGAACAGGCGGACTCGGGCCCCGGCAGCGGCTCGGACCTACCGGCCGACGTGCCGCGCATCGACCCCGAATCGGCATTCGAGGCGGGACTCTCCCTCATCGTGGACGGCTTGACCCCGCGCGTCAGGGCATCGAAGCCGGGTCGCCGCCAGGTTTGACCTCAATTGCGCCTGGGGTTCTAGCTTCGTGATCATGACGAGCACGAGCATCGAGCAGAACAGCACCGCGCCAACTCCGCAGAACGTCGCCACGGCACCCGATCAACGGCCCATCGCCCTCGTCGCCTGGCATGCCGTGGAGGCGATTCTGCGACACTCGCAAACCACCCTGACGCGGGGCGGAGTGCCGCACCGAGGTGCTCGACCCAGGCCCTGTTACGGGGCCTTGACGCCGCTGCCGTGTCATCGAGCTCCGCACTCCCTTGGCACGGCCGATCGTCCAGCCCGAGCCGCCAAGTTCGTCGCTCCAGGGCCCACCGCTCGCCCCGGCGAACGTCGGAGAGGGGCGCTCCACGAACCGTCGCCGGGGCCGCGCGGCGCCGACGGAGGCTTCCTGGCTGCTTGTCGGGATTGCCCGGCCTGGGGCGTCATGCGGTTGCTGACCTCGGACAGAGAGACCGCCCGCGTCGGCTACTCCGCGGGCTTCGCGCTCCTGGACCAGCCGCGTGATTCGCCCTCGTCGATGAGGCGTTGACCGGCCTCCCACAGAGCGGCTGACGCGTCTCCGATGAGGGCCTTGCGGGTGCGGATGTCGTCGGCCGTGATGCCGGGTGTGCGCCATGTGCCGCCGCGCGCCATCCAGTTGAGGAGCAGGGGCTGGAGGCGGTCCATGGCTTTGGCGAAGGCGGCTTCGGGGGTGCGGCGTTCTTCGAACTCGTCCCACAGGGCGCGCATGCGCCGGGCTTGGTCCGCGGGGAGCAGGTCGAAGAGCTCGTCGGCGGCGGCGACCTCGCGCTCGCGCTGGTCGGTGCCCGCGGCACTGCCGTAGAGGGGGGTGTCACCTGCGTAGATCTCGACGAGGTCGTGCAGCAGGACCAGCTGAATGGTGTGGCCGACGTCGATGGGTTGGTCGGAGTGTTCGGCGAGGACGGCCACCATCATGGCCAGGTGCCAGGAGTGCTCCGCGTCGTTCTCGCGGCGGTCCGCCGCGGCAAGAGGGGACTGGCGCAGGATGGTTTTGAGCTGGTCCACCTCGATGAGGAAGGTGAGCTGGGCGAGCAGCCGTGCGTCGAGGCCGTCGGGCAAGGGCGTCTTCTCCACGAGGAGGCTGCGTTCAATGCTCATGCGTCCATCGTGGCACGTACGACGCCGGCGTACCGGCGGCCGGGCACGCCGGCACGGTACGGGTACCTGTCCGGCAACCCCGATGACTGAGGAGGGAGCAGTGTCGGGCAGGAGCCGGTGTCGGCCGGCCCCGCCGTGGTCAGGGAAAGGGGCGCGGATGTGGGTTGACCTCCTTGGGGAAGAACGGTCGTGAGGTGTGGCCGCGGCGATGAAGAGCGGTGAGCACCCTGTCGAGTCCGGTGATGCGCCGCAGGCGGTGGCCGAAGGTCATCGGGAGCAGGCCGGGGACGAGGACCTTGGCGCTGGAAAGGCCGGAGGCGGCGTGGGCTCGGGCGCAACCACCCAGGGCGGGGCCCGCTCGGGCGGCTGACGTGCGGGCCCATGGCGCACTACCCGGGCCGCTTCATTGCCGTGGCGTCGGCACAGACGGGGCGGGTGCAGGAGGCGTAGGAACGAGCGGCCACGAGGAGGCCGATGCCCAGCCCGCCGAATGCCAGGCCGCCGAACTCGACGACCCAGGTGATCCCCGTACTTGAGGTGAACGGCGGGGACGGCTTGGCTTTGGGCAGGACGCCGACCGCCATGAGCGGGGCCATGACGGTGAGGCAGACCCCGTACATCGCCAGTGGGATGCCGGTCAGCCATGCCGGTATCAACGGCAGTAGGCGCGGGACCCGTCGTCCGGACAGGAACACCGTCCAGCGCGGGAACACCTGCCCCCACCGGTAGAGCAACCCCAGCAGCAGGAAGACCCCGACCATCGCGGCCAGCACGGTCACGTCGATCCCCGCCGACGCGGTTGCCTTCGCCGGGCCCGACGCGCCGTCGTTCGACACCCTCTGCCAACCGTCACCTGTGACGCCGAGCGCGTTGCCGCCCAGCGTCCATATCGTCTTCGCTCCAGCCCACGGCAGAAGTCCGCACATGAGCAGGTACACCGCCACGATGGTCCGTCTTGGCGCCCGGGAGGCGGCTGGGTGGGTCAGGGGGCCGTCGGAGGCGCCGGTGTGAGGCTGCCCGCATCGCGGGCAGGCGCCGCGTAGCCGTCGGCGGTACGACACGGCGACGAGGAGCAGAAGGGTGGCGCCGACCGTGTTCAGCAGCACCTGGGCCAGCCCGGTGGCACTCTCGACCCCCGAGAGGGTCGTCATCGTCACGAAGTAGATCGGCAACCCGTTCATTCCCGCTACGAATACCGGGAGTGCCACGAACAACACGGTCGTCACAGCAACCCGGCCGCGGTTGGACCGAGTTCGGGTACTGGCGAGGCAGGCACCGCCGCTCAGGAGTGCGAGGGCCGCCAGGAAGAGCTGGACCCCCGGCGCGTATGCGGAGTGCTCCTTCCATGGGACCCTGGTGCCCGTCACCGCCCAGGTGACCTCGACAGCGGCGTACAACATTCCCCACACAGCTGCCGCCGAGGGGACCCATAGGGGCCACCGTCGCCACCACAACTTCCGCTCGGGGCTTGCGGTGGGTGGCCTCGGAACGCCAACTACCTCCGAGCTCGCAGGAACAGTCACTGTTACTCCCGTGCATCTGGATCGCGGACACTTCAAGGCTCCCTGGCGCAGGCGCTGTTGAGATCCCTCCCAAGGGCCATCCGACCTCCCCCGCGCGGGGGAAGATTGGATCGAGAGAGCCACGGTGGCGTCGTGTCGGCTGCTGTCCGGGGGGTGCTATGCCTCGGTGTAGGGGAGCACCTGATGGGTCGGGTCCTGCTCGGGTCTGATCTCTCGGGGGCCTCGGGCGTACGTGGTGCAGAACTCCACCGGCTCCTTGAACGTGATCGCCATGAGGGGAGCCGCACCGGGCATCGGTATCTCCGGGCCGATGGTGTAGTGATGGCGTGTCACCTCGGTCACCACTGTGGGTGCTTCCATGGAGGAGAACGCCAGCTGGCGGACTCGCTCGTCCGGTTGCCCTTCGACTGCCAACTCCGGGTGCAGTTCCAGAAGTCCCGACTCCGGGCAGTGCCAGCGCAAGCGGGTGACGTAGAGCGCGTCGAAGGTGAACCATGCGCTCCACCCGCGTCCATCGCCGAGAAGTCCCAGCTCTGACGCCTCCATCACGCCGTAGGAGAACGGCGCACTGCTCCAGTGGCCCACCAACATGTCATCCAGATCCATCCAGGAATCCTCGGGCATGGGGCGGGAGTTTGACCATGTCGCCGGGCGGACGGTTCGGGGGAGGCCGGCCGGAGACGGCGAGGTGCCAACCGTACGGTCGGAGTTGGGACACCGAGGGCCAGGGTTGGCGCCTACCTGGGTGCGGGCGACGACTGCTGCGGCAGGCGGCGGACGAAGTCCATCAGCAGCGCGCAGAACGCGGCGGGCTGTTCCAGCGGCGCGAGATGTCCGGCGCCGGGGATGACCGCGGTCCGGCCCGCGTCGAGGTCGCGGGCCAGACGCTCGCCGCCCTCGTGGAAGTCGGGCATGTCGTACTCGCCGACGCCGACCAGGGCGGGTATGCCCCTGAGTGTGCGTAGTGCCGCCGGGCCTGTGCCGAGAGGGTCGGCAGCCTGCCGCGGTTCGCCGTGGGTGAGTTGTTCGGGCAGCTGGCGGTGGAGCATGCGGGCGGCGTGGGTTCGCACCTCTTCGGTCGCCCCGGCCGCGGTCCATGCCTCGACGCCGGCTTTCACCGCGGCGTCCAGGTCGCCGGCGGCCAGTGCCGTTCGTTCGGCCTCCCAAGCGGCGTCCAGGCGCGGGGAGGCGGGTTGGTCGTGGGGCCGGTACCCGACCAGGACCAGCGCCTCCACCCGCTCGGGCGCCGTGACGGCGGCTTGCAGCGCCACCAGGGCGCCGAGCGAGTTCCCGGCGAGCACGAAGCGGTCGGCCCCGAGGTGGTCGAAAGTGTCGAGCACGTCCGACCAAGGGGCGACCTCACGGCGGTCGGTCACGATCGCGTCGCCGTGGCCGGGCAGGTCCAGGGCGATGGCCCGCACGCCTGCGTCGGCGAGCAGTGGGAGGTGGGCGTCCCACATGGAGCGGTCGGTGGGGCGGGCGTGCAACAGGACGACGGGCCGTCCCCGGCCTGCCTCAGAAGAGGGAAGCAGCATGGTGTGAGGTGCCTTCTTCAGTCAGTGGTCGGGTGGGGGAGGGCGAGGCGGCGGGTGTGGAAGGCATCGGTGGCCTCGCGAGGGTGCCGGTCATGCGGCGTCGGTACCACGCGGACGCACTCCTCGCGGTCGTCGGGCTCGCCCCACACGCCGGGACCGGTCAGGCGCATGGCGCCGAAGCCGAGACGACCGACTTCCTTACCGGCGATCGTGAAGGTCCCGGCGGTGTCGGTCAGGGCGGTGGTCATGAGCGGATGCCTTCTTCCTCTTCGGGGGCGTCCTGGACGGTGGGAGATGAGCCCTGCTCGGCCAGTTGACGCAACAGGACCAGGGCAGCGGCACTGGAGCTGCCGGGTTCCGCGCTGTAGACGGACAGGTGCTGGCCCGGGGCGCTGGTGACGGCCAGCGCTTCGAAGTGCAGCCGCACCTGGCCCACTTCGGGATGGCGGAAGTGCTTGTCCTCCTGCGTGCGGGGACGGGCCTCGTAACGTGCCCACAGTCCGGCGAAGGCGGGGCTGCGCACGCCGAGTTCGCCGACGATCCGTTCGATCCGTTCGTCCGCGGGGAACTGCGAGGAGGATGCCCGCAGGTTCCCCACCGCGGTCTGCGCCGCTTTGTCCCAGTCGACGTAGAACTCCCGGGCGTACGGATCGAGGAAGATCATCCGCGGCAGGTTGTCGTACCGGGCGAACCCGCGGTACAGCTCGCGCGCCATCGCGTTGGCCGCCAGTACGTCCTGTGCCGTGCCGACCACGAAGGCCGGCGCGTCGCGCATGCCGTCCATGAGCCGCACCAGGTCCGGGGAGACCGTGGGAGCTGCGGCCGCCGTGGCGAACACGGGCAGGCCGAGCCGGAAGAGATGGCCGGCCGCGGCGCCGTCCAGCCGCAGCGCTCCGGCGATCGCCCGGAGCACCTGCTCGGACGGACTCCGCTCACGCCCCTGCTCCAGGCGGATGTAGTAGTCCGTGCTCATCCCGGCCAGCAGCGCCACCTCGTCCCGTCGCAGCCCCGGCACGCGCCGATCGCCGGTGTCGAGGAGCCCGACGTCCCGCGGCGTGATCATCGCGCGGCGGGCACGCAGGTAGTCCCCGAGCTCGTTGTTGCTTTCCATGTCCGCCACGCTAGATCCATGGCGTGGGTCGGGGCGTGGGTGCGGTGCACCCACCCAGGACCACGGCCGCCCCCGGTGTCACGGGAGCACCCGGCGGCCGTGCCCCACCGCCGCTGAGCGCGGGAGATGCTGACGGTATGGTCCCGACCCGCCAGTGAGAGCAGATCCTCGTCCTGGGGGATCGGACCACTGCGGCGAAGGGGCAGCCCTGCGACTCCTACGGACGTGATCTCCCCGAGAAATACGCCCAGTTCAGTCGATTCGCTGTCGGGCTGGCTGCCGAGGCGACTTGGGCGGCAGTCGTGAAGATCACTGTGCGTTCCTTTCTCCCCTGGTCGTCATCGTCGTTCCGACGGAGCGGGAGCCCCATGCGCCATTCCTACCGTCAGGCGGTCGTGCGGGGTCCCGCGGCGCGGCGCAGGCGGTTGGCGATCGCGAGGCCAAGCCCTTCCTGCGCGGGCAACGAGGCGACGATGAGGTCGCATTCCTGGTGGTCGAGGCTGCGCAGGAAGCCGTACAGCTCGCGGGCGTAGGCGTCCATCGAACTGGGCAGGGTGACCACGGCGTGCGCCTTGACCTGAGCGTCGGCCAGGGCGGCGGGAAGCAGGACGCCGACCTGGCGGCCCTCCTCCTGCGCACGTTCCGCTTCGGCGATCACGTTCTCCGGCTCGAC
The DNA here is from genome assembly GCF_056431605.1 of Streptomyces sp. NPDC045846. NCBI lineage: Bacteria > Bacillati > Actinomycetota > Actinomycetes > Kitasatosporales > Streptomycetaceae > Streptomyces > Streptomyces sp. NPDC045846. The sequence continues at coordinate 347,472 of NZ_JBWKKJ010000005.1, forward strand.
CAGGACGACGCGCGCCTGCGGTGCGTAATGTGACGGATGCTGGCCGGGCACCCGGACACGGCTGGACGTCGGGACCGCGAGCGGATGCCCCAGCACCGCTTCCAAATCCTCCCGGGACACCCCGCCGGGCCGAAGAATGACGGGGACCTCGCCCGTCGCGTCGACAATGGTCGATTCGACGCCCACCTCGCAGGGGCCACCGTCGAGCAGGAAGTCGACGCGATCACCGAGTTCCTCGCGGACGTGGGCCGCCGTGGTCGGGCTGACCTGCCCGAAACGGTTGGCGGACGGGGCCGTGACGCCGCCACCGAACGCCCTGAGCAGCGCGAGCGCGAGGGGGTGGTCGGGGACGCGCACGGCCACCGTCTCCAGTCCGCCAGTCGCCTTCAGAGGCACCCGGCGGCCCCTGCGCAGAACCAGCGTGAGCGGCCCCGGCCAGAAATGCCGGGCCAACAGGCGTGCCGTCGCGGGTACGTCGTCCACCCACTCGTCCAGCAGTTCCGCACTCGCGATGTGGACGATCAGCGGATGAGTGGAAGGGCGCCCCTTGACCTCGAAGATCCGCGACACCGCGACAGGGTCCTCGGCGTTGGCGCCCAGGCCGTAGACGGTTTCGGTGGGCAGGGCCACCAGGCCTCCGGCCCGCAGCACGTCGGCCGCCATCTCGACGTCGCCGATACTTGCCATCACGCTCACAGTCCTCTTCTCCATTTGGTCCCGCCCTCCACGTTCTGCGGGCATGTCGGGCGGAGCTTCACGTCGGCCGACGGTACCCAACAGACGCCCGAGGCGCTCCGGCGGCACCCTCATGGGCGAAGACCCGCTCGGAGCAGATGCCTCGGACCCGAGCCCCGCCGCCTGTCCGCCTTCTCGCGCCTGGCCGGCGCCGTGTCCTGCGGCCTCGGCCTGCCCGTCCCGGCAGGCTATCGATGCCGCCGGGCCGCGTACCGACAAGCGAGAACAGTCCCTCGTACGAGTCAGATCGCCGCCTTGGAGGCCGCCGGTGTCGTCGCCCTGGCTGAGCAGGGCAGATGGAGAACTGGATCGGAAGTATCTAGGGTCGGCGCGTGGCCTGCATCATGGTGTGCGAAGACGACGCGGCGGTTCGTGGTCTTCTCAAGCGCGCCCTGGAGCACGACGGTCACCGTGTCTGCGTTGCCGCCACGGCGGAGAGTCTGCTGCGGCAGCTCACACCGCCACCCCAGCTGGTCGTGCTGGATCTGGGGCTGCCGGACGCCGACGGACGCGATGTGTGCCTGGCCCTGCGGGCGCGTGGCATCGACGCGCCGGTGCTGATGCTGACCGCCCTGGACGGCCTGCATCACAAGGTGGACGGGTTCGAGGCCGGCGCCGACGACTACATGACCAAACCGTTCGACATCCCGGAACTGCTGGTCCGGGTCCGTGCGCTGCTGCGCCGGGCCACGCTGGCGCCCGCACCACGCGAGGTGGTCCTCGACCCGGCGAAACACGTGGTGACCCACGGCTCGGTGAGCGAGGACCTGACCCCGACGGAGTTCCGGCTGCTGGGCCGCCTGATCGCCTCCCAGGGTGAGGTGGTGCGCCGTCACGCGCTCCTCGCCGCCGGGTGGCCGCACGGGGCCCACGTCAGCGACAACACCCTGGACTCCTTCGTGCGTCGGCTGCGGACCAAGCTCGGTCCGCTGGGAGTGGCCGAGCGCCTGGCGACCGTCCGTGGGGTGGGCTACCGATGGCAGTGACGCGCTTCCGCAGGAGAGTCGTCGCGCTCACCGTGCTCATCGCCACCGCCGTCGTCGCGATCCTGGTCGTGGTCTCCCACGTGTTGTTGAGCCGGGTGACGGACGCCGATGCGCACGATCTGGCGCGCACCCGCGCCGAGGCGGTCGCGGCGAATGTCACCGAGGTGGACGGGCGGGTCGTGCTGACGGAGAACAGCAGCGAGGCCCTGGACGAGGTCGCCTGGGTCTACGCCGACGGTCGCCTGATCGACGGGAACGTACCGGCCGGCATGGTCGAGCGTGTCGAGACGCTGGCGCACTCCGGGCGCGAGCAGACCTCAACCGTCGCGCACTACCTCCTGTACGCGCAGGCGATTCCGCTCGACGGCCACCACGTCATGGTGATCGTCCGGGTGGACCTCACGCCGTACGAGACATCCGAGCAGCACAGCCTGACCTTGTCGCTGATCCTGGGCGGCCTCGCCATCCTCCTCGCCGGCGGTGTCGCGCACCTTGTGGTGCGCCGCGCGCTGCGGGTGGTGCACGAGATGGCATCCCTGGCCAACGACTGGAGTCATCACGAACCCGGGCGCCGCTTCAACCTCGGAGTCCCGCGCGACGAATTCGGGGAACTGGGGCAGACCCTGGACGGCCTCCTGGAGCGCGTCGACCACGCGCTGGCGGACGAGCGCCGGCTCACCGACGAGATCGCCCACGAGCTGCGGACACCGCTCACGGTTCTACGGGGCGAGGCGCAGCTGGCCCAGCTGTCCGGCGAGCCGGTGGCGCCGAAGACGGTGCTGACCGAGGTCGACCGCCTCCAGGCGGCTATCACGACGCTGCTGCGCGCCGCGCGCGCACGCACCGATTCCGGCACGCGGTGTGACCTGCGGTCCGCCGTGCGGAAGGCGATCGCCGGCCGCGCGGTCGAGGTCGCCCTTCCCGCGCATGCGGAAGTCGCCGTAGCGGCCGACGTCGCCGAGTCACTGCTGGCGCCCCTCCTGGAGAACGGGCTGCGCCATGCGCGGTCGCGGGTGTGGATCACCGCGCGACTCCAGGGCGGGGCCATGGTGGTCGACGTCCTGGACGACGGCCCGGGTTTCGATCCTCGCGAGCTCGACCGGGTCTTCGAAGCGGGCGTGACCGGCGGCTACGGGTGCGGCCTGGGGCTGTCGGTGGTCCGGCGCCTCGCGGCCTCCGCAGGGGTCGAGGTCCGCGCGATCGCGGACGGCCGCGGCCACATCGAGATGACGCTCCCCGCCGCGCGCACGGCCACGTAGTCAGGTTGCGTGCAGGTTCCCCGCGCAAACCTCCCCGCATGACGACGACAACCGAGGCACGCACGCAGAGCGGGCGGCTCATGCTCAACAAGGTTCCCGAGGTCACCCTCTGGTTCTGGGTGATCAAGGTCCTCTGCACGACGGTCGGGGAGAGCTTCGCCGACTGGATCAACACCCAGCTGGGCGTTGGCCTGGTGAACACGGCCTGGATCTTCACCGGGCTCTTCGTGGTGGTTCTGGCCGTCCAACTGCGGCTGAAGCGATACGTCCCCTTCCCCTACTGGCTGACCGTGGTCGTTGTCAGCGTTACCGGCACCCTGTACACCGACATCCTGACCGACCAGCTGAACGTGCCGCTGTGGATCAGTTCCGCCGTCTTCTCGGTGCTGCTCGCGGTGGTCTTCGGTGTGTGGTGGCTGCGTGAACGCACGCTGTCCATCCACGCGGTCACCACGCTCCCCCGGGAGTCGTTCTACTGGCTGACCGTCCTGGTCACTTTCGCGCTCGGCACCGCGACCGGCGACTGGACTCTGGAGCTGACCGGGTGGAGCCCGGGCGTCTCGGTGCTCCTGCCTCTCGGCCTCATCGCGGCGATCGCGGCGCTGCGGAAGTACGGTGCGAACCCGGTGCTCTCCTTCTGGCTCGCCTACGTCCTGACCCGCCCGCTGGGCGCGAACATTGGCGACTGGCTCGCCTCTCCCAAGGTCGCCCAGAACCCGGGCGACCCCACCGGTATCGCACTGGGCACGTTCACCACCAGCCTGATCTTCCTCGGGCTGATCCTGGCGACGGTGGTCTATCTGACGGTGACCCGCTCGGACGTCATCGAGACCCACGAGGCGACTCATGCCGCACACACCGTGGGCAACCCGCGCAGGGAGCGCATCGCGCTGGCCGGCTTCGGAGTGCTGGCCGTCGCGACCGCGGCCCTGCTGGCCTGGGCCCACAGCCAGCCGCACGTCGGCCCGGCACCGGAGACCGACACCACCTCCGCCGTTCAGCTGGCCCCCGGCCAGGCGGTGAAGAACTTCCCGTCCGCGAAGGTCGCCGCGCTGCGAGCCCTCGCGTCCACCTCCCTCACGGACACACGCTCGGGGAACACCGCCGGGGCCCACGCGGCCGCCCAGTCACTGCGTGACCTGTGGGATGCCGACCAGGATTCACTCCAGCCGCTGGACGACACCGGCTGGACCTCCGTCGACGCCCAGATGGACAAGGTGCTCAAGACCTTCGGCATCGACCATGCGAACCCGCCGATGCCACCGGTGCAGCAGGAGAGCGAACTGAGCGTCCTCCTGGCTGACCTGGGCTGAGCACCGCCCCGCCCGGCTGCGCCACCGTCGGCGGACCCGGAGCGGCGCACCGAGAACTCGCGTCGCCTTGCCCCGGGCCGAGGGAGTCCCCACGGCCCGGGGGAAGGGCGACGAGCAGGTGGGGGTCTTGCGGGAGCTTTACTGCACCATGGTTGCAGTTGCGGACTATTCGCAATTGGCTGGGTTGCGGCCCTTCCGCACAGCAGAAAGCAGTATCCGGCATGACCGTCGCCCCCACATCCGCACCGCCCGCGAGCGGACCCCGGCTGCGCCGTCTGCGGGCGTCCATGACGCGCCAGGAGTGGACGCGGCTCGGCGGGATGGCGGCTTTCGTCCTGGCCCTGCACGTCATCGGATGGTTCACGCTGGTCGCGATCGTGGCGCCCGAGCACTACAGCATCGGGACGAAGTCCTTCGGTATCGGGATCGGCGTCACCGCCTACACCCTGGGCATGCGGCATGCCTTCGACGCCGACCACATCGCCGCCATCGACAACACCACCCGCAAGCTCATGAACGAGGGGCAGCGGCCGCTGTCCGTGGGCTTCTGGTTCTCGCTGGGCCATTCCTCCGTCGTCTTCGGCCTGGCCTTCCTGCTGTCCCTCGGCGTCAAGGCACTCGCGGGACCCGTGCGCGACGACAACTCGCAGCTGCACAATGTCACGGGCCTGATCGGCACCACCGTGTCCGGGGTCTTCCTCTACCTCATCGCCGGAATCAACCTCCTGATCCTGGTGGGGATCTGGAAGGTCTTCCGCAAGATGCGCGCCGGGGACTTCGACGAGGCGGCCCTGGAAGAGCAGCTGAACAATCGCGGCTTCATGAACCGGCTCCTGGGGCGCCTGATGAAGTCGGTCGACAAGCCCTGGAAGATGTACCCCATGGGCCTGCTCTTCGGCCTCGGATTCGACACCGCCACCGAGATCGCCCTGCTGGTCCTCGCCGGTTCCGGGGCGGCCTCGGGGCTGCCCTGGTACGCCATCCTGTGCCTGCCGGTCCTGTTCGCCGCCGGGATGTCGCTGCTCGACACCATCGACGGCAGCTTCATGAACTTCGCGTACGGCTGGGCCTTTTCCAAGCCTGTCCGCAAGGTCTACTACAACCTGACCATCACGGGCCTGTCGGTCGCGGTCGCGCTCATCATCGGGACCGTTGAACTGCTCGGTCTGCTCGCCGACAAGCTCGACCTGCACGGCCCGTTCTGGGACTGGGTCGGCGGGCTCGACCTCAACGTCATCGGGTTCGTGATCGTCGCACTGTTCTTCGCGACCTGGCTGATCGCGATGGCCGTGTGGAAGTTCGGCCGCATCGAGGAGAAGTGGACGGCCGGGCTGACCCCTGCGCGCCAGGAAGCCGAGTGAGACGCCGCTGACCAGGCCCACGCCCTCGCGCCCCGACTGGCCGGTCTCCTCGCCGGCGCCCGCGCGTGAGTCCCGACCCACGTGCTGCCGTCCTCTTCGGCCCCTCACCGGCGCAGGCGGGCACGGTCCCGCCACGCAATCCTCAGCCGACCCCGCGCACGTCTGGACAGCCCGACGGGCCCGTCGCAGCTTCTTGCGGCAGGCCCGTCGGCCTTGAGGGACTGCCCTGCGTCGATGCCGCCGAGGCTCTGGCCGTAAGCTGCCGCCATGACCGCTCCCCAGAAGATGACACCCCGTGAGGCCCTTGAAATCCTGCTCGCGGGCAACGAAAGGTTCGTCACCGGCAGTCCGGAGCACCCCAACCAGGACGCCGCCCGACGGACCCAGACGGCCTCGCTCCAGGACCCCTTCGCCGTGTTGTTCGGCTGCTCGGACTCGCGGCTGGCAGCCGAGATCATCTTTGACCGGGGGCTCGGCGACCTGTTCGTGGTGCGCACGGCGGGCCATGTGGCGGGTGCGGAGGTCCTCGGGAGCATCGAGTACGGGGTGAGCGTGCTGGACTGCCCCCTGGTGGTCGTGCTCGGCCACGACACGTGCGGCGCGATCGCCGCGACCCGCGCCGCCGTCGAAGACGGCGCCCTCCCCGAGGGATACGTGCGCGACATCGTGGAACGCGTCACCCCCAGCGTGCTGGCGGCCCGGGCAGCCGGGCGCGACCAGGACGACGAGATCCTGGAAGAGCACATACGGCGCACCGTTGACGCCCTGCTGGACCGCTCGCGCATCCTCGCCGACCAGGTGGCGGCCGGGCGTACCGCTGTGGTGGGACTGGCCTACCGGCTGGCCGACGGCACCGCGCGCCTGGTCGCTGCCCGGGGAGTGCAGGAGCCGGCTCACCCTGCCTCCTGACGTCCGCGACGGGCGGGCGTCGCGCCCGCGGGCTCAGGCGGATCGCGCGATCACGGGGTGCCTCGGTGCTCGGCCGTACCCGGTCGAGCCCGGGGCGTGGTTCAGACGCGGGGGATGGCCATGAGTGCCAGGGGGGCAGTGGTGGGGTGGGTGGAGCCGCCGGTGGGCTCGACGGTGAGGCCCATGCCGGAGGCCTGGTCGACGGAGCCGGTCAGCAGGACGGCTTCGGTGGTCCTTGCAGGGTCCATCAGACCTGCTGAGCGCATGGTGCCGGCATCGTCGAACCAGAGTTGGTAGACCTTTCCCGCCGGGGGCCGGGGCAGGCCGGCGGCCAGGAACACGGCTTGGTTGCGGCTGCGCGCCACGACGAGCGTGCCCGTGGCGTTGTTTTTGAGCTGCCCGGTGGTGACCTTGGCGTCGGGGGCCGCGAGGACGTCAGCCAGTTGCTGGGACTTCCGCTGTTCCGCCTGTGCCTGAGCACGCGCGATGTCGGCCTGTTGATGCTGCCATACGGCAATCCCGCCAAGCCCGACGGCTGCGGCCAGGCAGGCGGCGAGTGCGAGCCGGGTCAGGGTGCGCCTGCGGCCGACGCGCAGCGCCGCCGAGGCCGGGGATCCGGTGTGGGGCGGATCCTGCCGCACGGTGGTGATCCTGCGGAGCACGTCTGCTTTGAGAGCAGCCGGGGGAGTGGCGGTCATGGCGAGCCCCAAACGCCCAGCGGTGGCGGCCAGTTCGCGCACTTCCTGAGTGCAGGCGTCACAGACGACGAGGTGGCGCTCGAACTCCTCGCGCTCTTCGTCGAGGAGTGCGTGCAGCGCGTAGGCGCCGGTCAGTGTGTGAAGGTCGGCGCTCGTCACGCGGTCACCCCCAGGCAGTCGCGCAACCGGATGAGCCCGTCGCGCAGGCGGGTCTTGATCGTGCCGAGCGGCACGGACAGCAGTTCGCTCACTTCACGGTAGGTCAGCCCTCGGTAGTAGGCCAGGGTGACCGATTCGCGTTGCAGCTCCGTCAAGGTGCGCAGGCAGCGGCGCACCGACTCGCGTTCCAGGCGGCTCTCCACCTCTTCACTGACCTCGTCGAAGGCGGGGGTCTGGGCGAGCAGCGCTGCCTTGTTCTCCCGGTCGGCCGAGGCCTGGGCGGAGCGGACCCGGTCCACGGCCCTGCGGTGCGCGAGGGTGAGGACCCAGTTCATGACGCCTCCGCGCTCGGGCTCGTAGCGGGCCGCCGTGCGCCATACGTCGACCAGTACCTCCTGGGCTACTTCCTCCGACTGTGCCGGATCTCGCAGCACGCTGCGCACCAGGCCGAAGACAGGGCCGATGACCGCGTCGTACACCGCGGAGAACGCCTCTTCGTCGCCGCGCGCGGTCCTGCCCAGGAGTTCGGGCAGGTCGGGGCCGACCTGGCGAACTCCACCGATGTGCACGCTCTCTTTCACCCGGCGATCCTCCCGGAAGTTGATGGTTGCGCGGGTGATTCGGAGTCGGCGGGCCGTCGGATTGGTGCGCGCGGGCAATATCCCGTGCTGATGTCGCGGCTCCCGCGCGGTGTGGCAGCACGTAGGCGTTCACCTGTGGTTGTGCCTTCCGGTAAAGGCCCGCAGGCTCCGTCAATCATGAGTACGTCCTCAGCCGAAGAGATGAACGGCCAATCTCGCTGGGCCTCGGTTCCGAATAGGAGCCGTGATGAAACTTCTGAGCAGAGGGATCCGCCTTCCGCTCGCAGCGCTGTCCGGGCTGCTGGCCGGGTTCGCCGCGCTGGCCGTCGCCGAGCTGGTCTCCGTCGCGGTCCGGCCCGAATCCGGTCCGGTGATCGCCGTGGGTGGCGCGGCCATCGACCGTACGCCGCCCGCGGTGAAGGACTGGGCGATCCGGCACTTCGGCTCCCACGACAAGCTCGTGCTCCAACTCGGCATCCTCGCCGTTCTGGCCCTGCTGGCCGTCGTCCTCGGCGTCCTCACGCTGTGCTTTCGCCGTGCCGGGGCCGCCGGCGTGCTGCTGTTCGGCGCCGTGGGAGCCCTCGCTGCGACCGGCCGCCCGGACTCTGCCGCCGCCACCGACGCGCTGCCGTCACTGGTCGGCTCCCTCGCCGGGGCAGGGTTGCTGTATCTGCTCGTCGGTCGCCTCACCCCGCGAGGTGGTGCCCCGGCCGACGCCGGTCCGACGCCTGAAGACCAGGCCTCCGCGAGGTCCGCCGACTGGGACCGGCGCGGGTTCGTGATCGCGGCGAGCGCCGCGGCGGCCGCTTCCGCCGGCGCCGGAGTGCTGGGCCGGTCGCTGAGCGGCGCTCGCGGCCGGGGAGCCGTTGCCTTCCGCAGCAAGGTCTCGCTGCCGAGCCCGGCCGTCGCAGCCCAGCCCATTCCTTCCGGCGCGGTCCTGCACACCCCGGGCATCAGCCCGTTCGTCACCCCCAACCGTGACTTCTACCGGGTCGACACCGCCTTGGTCGTCCCGAAGGTCGATGCCACCACCTGGCAGCTGAAGATCCACGGCAAGGGCGTCAGCCGCCCCCTCACGCTCACCTACCAGGACCTCCTGAAGCGCCAACTGACCGAGCGGGACATCACGTTGACCTGTGTCTCCAACGAGGTCGGCGGTCCCTATGTGGGCAACGCCCGCTGGATCGGGGTGCCGCTGGGCCGCCTGTTGAAAGAGGCAGGCGTCCGGCCGCCGTCGCGCGGAGGACCGGCGGACCAGCTGGTGGCCCGGTCGGTGGACGGCATGACGATCGGCACCCCGGTCGAGGACATCATGGACGGCCGGGACGCGATGCTCGCCCTCGGCATGAACGGTGAACCTCTCCCGTTCGTGCACGGCTTCCCGGTCCGCATGGTGGTCCCGGGCCTGTACGGCTACGTGTCGGCATGCAAATGGCTCCAGGACCTGGAGTTGACCACGTTCGACGCCTACGACGCGTACTGGGTCAAGCGCTCCTGGGCCAAGAAGGCGCCGATCAAGACCGAGTCCCGGATCGACACCCCGAAACCGTTCGCCCGGCCCAAGGCGGGCACGGTGATGATCGCCGGTGTCGCCTGGGCCCAGCACCGTGGCATCGACCGGGTCGAGGTCCGGGTCGACGACGGTCCGTGGACGCGGGCCGACCTCGCCGCCGAGGACACCACCGACACGTGGCGCCAGTGGTCCCTGCCCTGGAAGGCCACCCCGGGCGGACACACGCTGACGGTCCGGGCCACCGACCGCACCGGGCAGGTTCAGACCGAACAGCGCGCCCCGACCATTCCGGACGGCGCCAGCGGCTGGCACTCGGTGGTGATCACCGTGGACTGACCCGCGCTCGAGAGCCAGCACAGCCCCTTCCGTAGGGGCCCGGAGGGCCCCGTTCACCTCATTGGAGAAGTCATGATTGCCTTGCGATTCCGCCGTGCCGCGATCGCCGTCACCGCCGCCGCCGTCCTGCCCCTCGCACTCACCGCCTGCGGAGGCGACAACAGCAAGAAGGACAACGCCTCTTCGTCCTCGGAGTCCGCCGCGCCGTCGGACGCACAGTCGACCGGCAGCGACACATCGACAACGGACAAGCCGTTCGGCGCGGCGTGCGCGTCGGTGCCCAAGGAGGGCGCGGGTTCGTTCGACGGGATGGCCAAGGACCCCGTCGCCACCGCCGCCTCCAACAATCCGGCGCTGTCCACCCTGGTCACCGCGGTCAAGAAGGCCGGGCTGGTCGACACCCTCAACAACGCCCAGAACATTACGGTGTTCGCCCCCACCAACGACGCCTTCGCGAAGATCCCCAAGGCCGACCTGGACAAGGTCCTGGGCGACAAGGCCACGCTGACCAAGATCCTCACGTACCACGTGGTCGGCCAGAGGCTCACCCCCCAGCAGTTGGGCAACGGGTCCTTCGACACCCTGGAGAAGGGCAAGCTCACCACGTCCGGTTCCGGCACCTCCTACAAGGTGAATGACACCGCGCAGGTGGTCTGCGGCAACGTGCCCACCGCCAACGCCACGGTCTACATCATCGACACGGTCCTCATGCCCAAGTAACCGGGACGCGCGGTCACCCAGCCGGTGACCAAGCGTGGACGGGAGCGTGTGGGCCCTCGGCAGCCGCGGACCCACACGCTCCCGCTCACCCCCCGAATCAGCGGGGGCCCCATGGTGGTCGCATCACTCCGGCATCGCTCAGCCGGTCCGGATCGCGAGGCGCTCCAGGAGGCGTTGCCTCTGCTGGCTGCCGAGGCCGCGTACCCGACGGTTCTCGGCGATGTCCATCTCGGTGAGGATCTTCTGGGCGCGCACCTTCCCGATGTCGGGGAGCGATTCGAGCAGCGCGCGGACAGGCATCTTGCGCACTGCCTCGGAGGTGCTGGCGAAGATGTCGTGCAGCGAAAGGGTGCCGCGCTTGAGGGCACTCTTGACGTTGGCGCGTTCGGTGCGTGCGGCGGCGGCCTTGTCCAGTGCGGCCTGGCGCTGTTCGGGGCTGAGCTGGGGCATGCTGCCCATGGGGGTGGTCCTCTCGTCGTGCGGTCGGGCGGTCGTCATGATGTCTTCTGCCCAGGGTGGCCACGGCATCTCCATGCCGAGCAGCCGGTCGGGGATGCGGTCACCGCAGCGTGGTGGGGGAGTGCCATGTCGGGCCGCGGTGAACGTGCGTGGGTGGGCCGCGGGGTCAGGCGGCGACTTGATGCTCGGCGAGGGCCTGGCGTCGTATCCGGGCGCAGGTGCGGGAGATGAGACGGGAGACGTGCATCTGGGAGATACCGAGTTCGTCGGCGATCTGGTTCTGCGTCTTGTCCTGGAAGAACCGCATGTACAGGATTTTCGCTTCGCGTTCCGGGAGGGCGCGCAGGGCGGGCTTGACGGCTTCGCGGTCGATGACGGTGTCGAAGCCGGATTCGGTGATACCGAGGCTGTCGGCCAGCGCCGTCCCGTCGCCGTCCTCCGCGCCGGCCCCGGTCGTTTCGGCGTCGAGGGAGAGGGTCCTGAACGTCTGGAGGGCTTCCATGCCGTCACGGACCTCGTCTTCCTGGAGGCCGGTGTGGGCGGCGAGTTCGGCGATGGTCGGCTCTCCGGGCCGGCTGGTCTGGAGTTCGCTGCGGGCTGTGCGGACCTTGTTGCGGAGTTCCTGGACCCGGCGCGGGACATGGACGGACCACAGGGAGTCCCGGAAGTGGCGTTTGATTTCGCCGGTGATGGTGGGTACGGCGTACGCCTCGAAGGCGCCGCGGGCGGCTTCGTAGCGGTCGACGGCCTTGACGAGCCCCATCGCGGCGACCTGGTAGAGGTCTTCGAGGTCGGCGCCGCGGTTGCGGTACTTGCCGGCCAGGCGCCGTGCCATGGGAAGCCATTGGGCCACCAGGTTCTCGCGCAGCGCGTCCCGCTCGGGGCCTTCATCGAGGGTGTTGAGGTGGGCGAAGGCAGCGGCGGTGTCGGGGGCGTCGTCATGGCTGCGGTGACGGCTGATGGCGGTGATCGTCATGGCGCTGCTCTCCTGGCATGTCGTCGGGGTGGCTGGGTGACGCCGCCGAACCCGTATACGCGCAGGGCAGGTCCGAAGGGGAGCGCGCCCAGGACATACGGGTCCTGCGGAGCGTGCCTCCGGTCCGAAGCACGACGTCCGCCTGCCCCGGCCCCCGCCCCGCAAACGGGGCAGTCCGACCCGGGCGCTCTGCTCAGCGCCTCAAGGGCCTGAAGACAGGGCCGTTGGTCCGGCGCCGGTGGCCCCCGTCGCGGCTGAGGCAGGTCATGGCTGTCGAGGTGACGTCCAGGGGAGCGGGATGGTGCCCGCGGAGCGGATGTGGGCAGGAGGGACTGCCCAGTTGGGGTGGTCGCGGCGCCGAGTGGATGGGGCGGCTGCTCATGCGAATCGGCGCGTCGAGTGCGCGAGCAGTTCGTGTGAGGGGCAGGCCCCGGCCGGGTTGTTGGACGGGAGACCCTGGCACCCAGGTGTTCAGGTGAGGTCGGGTCCGACAGGCCGGCCGGTGGAGGCGCGGGGGGTGAGTACCGGTCGCAGGCGCTGGGAAGCTGCGGGCTTACGGGTGATCAGGCGGACCAGCTGCTTGACCGCTTGCTTTCCCTGCTCGGCCATGGGGGAGTGGACGCTGGTGAGGGGAATCGGTAGCTCGGCGGCGAGCGGGGTGTCGTTGAAGCCCCCAAGGGCCACGTCCTGTCCGATCCGCAGGCCCAGGTCCCGGGCTGCTCCCATCGCGCCGATGGCGGCGAAGTCGTTGACGGCGAAGAGCGCGGTGGGACGGTCAAGAGGGTGCAGCAGTTCGGTCGCGGCCGCGCGCCCGCCGAGCGTGTCGAAGGGGCAGTGACGGACGCGGTGCGCGGGCAGGGGAAGACCGGCCTCGCGGTAGCGCTCCAGGAAGCCCGCGGTGCGGTCGGCTCCGGTACTCGCGAACGGCTCTCCCGCGATGACCGCGACGTCGCGATGGCCGAGCGCCAGCAGGTGCTCGGCCATCAGGCGGCCGCCCAGGTGGTCGTCGCAGGTCACGGCGATCAGTCCCGCGGCGTCCTGGGCCTTCGGGGCGTGCCGGTTGACCAGGACGAACGGGACGGCGCGCAGGGCCGGGTCGGCCAACGCGGCACCGTCCAAGTGTGCGTCTCCGATGATCACCCCGTCGACGCGTCGGCCCAGGACCATGGCGAGGCGTTCGCGCTGCACCGCCGGGTCGTCGCGGGTATTGGCGACGAAGGTGGAGAGTCCGTGCCGGGCTGCCTCCTCCTCCACACCCTCGTAGATGGTCGCCACGACGATCTCGGCGAGGCGCGGGAACAGGACGCCGATCAGGTTGCTGCGATGGGTGCGCAGGCTGGTGGCGTGCGGGTTGGGCTGATAGCCGAGTTCGTGGGCGAGCTTGCGGATGCGGTCGGCTGTCTTCCCGGAGGCGGCGCGGCCGCTCTCCCCGGCCGGCCCGTTGAGGACCCGCGACACCGTCGAAACATGCAGCCCCAACTGCTCGGCGATGCCCTGCAGTGTCGCCGGTCGGTTCTTGCCCGCCATGCCCACGCCCTCTTCCCGGCCCGCACGTCCCTTTCCCTCATTCTCGCCGACGTGGAAAGAGTCCGGCTCCGGCCGGTAGGGCTTTACGAACCGGTGCTCGCCGTCAGGTAGGGGAGGGACACGAGGCCGACCACGGCCATGATCAGGACGAGGATTCCTACGGTGACCAGGGCCGCCGTCACATACGGCCGGGCGACGGAGAACGGCAGCCGCAGTCCCGGGTAGGCCGTACGCAGGGCGCGCGGCGTGCTGTCGGTCTCCGATGCCACGGCGATGGTGAAGCCCGCGGGGCGGAACACCTGCTTGTCGACGTACTGCCAGTCCCAGTGCTCCGCACGCAGCAGCAGCGGTGTCTGTCCCGCCGTGCCCGACACCACGAGGAGTACGGACTCACCCTTGGACCCGCGCACCGGATGGGCGGTGGCGGCGATCGGTTCGACGGAGCTGCTCCGGCCCCGGCGGTCGATCAAGGTCAGTTGACCGTTCGCGTAGAGCACCCGTTGGCGGCGTGAGCGCTGCCAGCTGTACAGGCCCAGCCCGACGGCGACGGCTACACACATCAGCACCACGATGAGGACGCCTCCGGCGGCCCCGATGCCGACCCGGGCGGACCGCGCGACCACCCTGACGGCGGCCCCCAACAGGATCAGGCCGATCATCGGTGCTGCGATCAACGTCCGTCTGATGGTGGGCAGTTGGCGTAAGGGAACCGGGCGCAGCACCAGTTCCGGTATGGCTTCTTGACTCATCGACACTCCCTTCGGGGAGATGAGAATGCCGGACCCAAAGGTTTGGGTCAATGAGTTAGCCAAAGGTTTGGGTTGGCCTCTGCGCGGTGCCGGGAAGGAGCGGACCCGTTGGCGCCGTGGGGACGGTGTCCGGCGGAGTGCGGGGGAACGGTTCAGGGCGCGGGACGTGGCCTCTGCCCCTGGACCCGATCAGGGGATGTCAGGGGGGATGGAGACCCGTGCCAGGTCGGTCGCGGCGGGCAGGAGTACGGGAAGGGAGGGGCTTGAGGGAGGCGGCCGGTTCGGGTACGTGCCTCGGCCCGGGGCGCGGCCGCTGCCGGATCGCTGTCGGGCAGGACCGCCGGGTGGGCACGGGGCATGGATTGGGCCGGCCGGGGCGGGGCAAGCGCTGGGTATGGGTGACGTTGCCGAGACACCGCGGCCCGGGGGGCCGGGGACGGACTATCGCTGTGCGTTCGTGCTGGGCGGGGGCGGGGCGCTCGGGGCCTACGAGGTGGGAATGCTCAGGGCGCTGATCGAGGCCGGAATCCGCCCGGACCTGGTGGTCGGGACGTCGGTCGGCGCCATCAACGGCGCGGCGATCGCGGCTGACCCCACGATGGGGACCGTCGAGCAGCTGGGCGAGCTGTGGGGGAACCTGGGCCGCTCCGGCGTCTTCTCCGGGTCGGTGCTCCAGCGCCTGAGGCTGGCCGCCCGCAACCGCACCCATGTCTACTCCTCGGCGCCGCTGCGCGAACTCCTGGAGACCTGGCTCCCGGCACGGCGCATCGAGGATCTGGCAGTGCCCTTCCAGTGCGTCGCGGCGAGCATCGAGGGCGCCGCCGAGCACTGGTTCACCCAGGGGCCTCTGGTCCCGGCCGTGATGGCCTCGTGTGCGGTGCCCGGACTGCTGCCGCCGATGGAGGTCGACGGCGAGCACTTCTTCGACGGCGGCTTGATCAACAGCATTCCTGTGGGCCGGGCGGTCGCCGCAGGAGCCCGCACGGTCTACGTCCTCCAGGTCGGGCGCGTCGAACGGCCGCTGAACGCGCCCCGGGCGCCTTGGGAGGTGGCCGCCGTGGCCTTCGAGATCGCCCGCCGACACCGCTTCACCCGGGACATGGCCGACCTGCCTCCCGGCGTCGAGGTGCACGTACTGCCCACGGGAGCCGCGTCCGGCAAGGGGGAGGACATCGCGGGCCGCAAGTTCCGCCACCGCGACTTCGGCCTCTCCGGGCAGCGGATGGAGCTGGCGCACGAGGCATCGGCCGCCTATCTGGAAGCGGCGGGCAAGCCCCGCACGGACGAAGCTCCATGAGCAGCGCGCTCGGTGCACGTGATGTGGCCAGACGGTGCCTCAGCATGCCCGCACTCGTCGCGCTGATCCCCGTCGCCGCGGCCCTGCTGCTCGTGACGGTGGTGCTTGCCCCGCTGTCGCTGCTGGCCGGACGGCCTGGGCGGGCCTGGCAGCCGCAACGGCTGGCCCTCTACGCCCTCGTGTATCTCGTCGTCGACCTTGCCGGTGTGGTGGCGGCGGGCGTCGTGTATCTGCGCTGCCTGGGCGGCGGAGCGGACCGTGAGGAGCGTTCGGTGACGCTCAACTACCAGGTGCTGGCGCGCCTGTTGGCCTTCCTGGTCGCCTGTGCGGAACGCATTTTCGCGCTGCGGGTGGAGGTCGGGCCGCCGATCCCGCAGCGGACGCACCCGCCCCGCGACGGCATCGTGGTCTTCGCCCGCCACGCCGGCCCCGGGGACTCGATCCTGCTGGTGCACGCCCTCCTCTGCGGCGCGGGTCTGCGCCCCCAGGTCGTCCTCAAGCAGTTCCTCCGCTGGGACCCGTGCATGGACCTCCTGCTCAGCCGGCTTCCGCACTGCTTCGTCCCGCGTCGGGGCGAAGCGGGGACTTCACAGGTCATCGGCTCGTTGGCGGCCGCACTGCGTCCGGGAGACGCGCTGGTCGTCTTCCCTGAGGGCGGCAACTTCACCGAACGCCGCAGGCGTCGGGCCATCGGCTGGCTCAACCGCACCGGCCAGACCTGGCGAGCGGCGCGCGCCCGCCGACAGCGCCATGTCCTGCCACCGCGCATGGAGGGATCGCTCGCGGCGCTGTCCGGAGCGGGCGACGCCGGAGCGGCCGTCGTCTTCGTCGCGCACACCGGCCTCGACCGCATCGACTCGCCGTCCCGATTGTGGCAGTCGATCCCCTTGCGCTCGGCGGTACGCGCCACCTGGTGGACCGTACCCAGCCGCGCGATACCGGCCGGTGAGCAGGCCCGCGAGGCCTGGCTGACCGACCAGTGGTCACGGGTGGACGCCTGGATCGCCGGGGAGTGGGCCAGCCCTGCCGAGGCCCCGCCCGCTGCGACCTGACCGGTCCCGGTAGCGGCGCCGGGGGGAGTCGTGGGCCACTCCCGAGAGCATGTGCGGTGCAGAGGCGGCGGGCCGACGGCCGGGGAGCGGGCTCCGGCGTCCACTCGTACGCGTGGTCCATCAGCCGGCCGACGGGCCGCGACAACCTGTCCTCATACGCCGTCGGGCTCGCATCCGGGGCCTTCAGGAGTCGTAGACGGTCAGGATCGCACCGTCGATCACCACGCAGCGCGGAGTCCCGGCGGCTCCCTGGCGCAGGGCGTCCAGACAGCGGCGGAAGAGCGTCAGTTCCTCTCCGTCGAGGACGGCGGCGGCGAGGTCGATGAGCTCCGCGATCGCCGGTTCGGTCAGGACCGGGGGCAGCTCGCCGGAGAGCAGGACGACCCACTCTCCGGTGCGCCCCCTGACCACTGCGGTGGTGGGCCCGCCGTGCACGAACAGCACATGTCCCCCAGGAAGTCTGGGGCGTGCGGCTCACGTGCCCCGAGCAGAAGGAGACACTAGCGGCGGATGCGGCCCGTTTCGGGCCGAGTCGATTCTTTCTCCGAGATTGTGCGGACCGGCAACCGGGCGGGCGCCCCCGGGCGTCTACGCCGGAACGCCCCGCACCCGGACGGGTCCCGCGATGAGCGGTCGGGGTGCCTCAAGTCCACTGTGTTCGGCGTGAGTTGAGCGCGATGGGTCGGCCCTACTCCTTCGTCGGTGAGCGGTCCAGGAGGGATTCGACCAGGGCCGCCACGTGGCGTCGGTCGTCGGGAGAGAGGCGTTGGAGGCTGGCGATGAGCACCTCGACCTCGGGATCGGCGTCCGGTGTTCCGGCTCGGGTCGAGTCGGTGGCCGCGGGGTCCGCGGCGTAGATGTGGATACCGCAGGCCTCGGCCGCGGCTCGGCGCACGGTGTCGAGGGGGAGTCCGAGCCCCTTGGCGAGATTTTCCAGGGTGGCCGGCTGGGGCATGCGCACGACGCGGTCAGCGGTCGCGAGGTGGTGGACGGTGGAGCGGGGAAGGCCGCCGCGACGTGCCACTTCGCCGTAGGACCAACCTTCACGGTCCAGGCACTCTCGGATGATCTGTTGCAGTGCGTTGGCCACTGATGGTCGCTTCCTGCTCGCCGTTGGGCGGAAACCTTCCGCGTCGGACCGATTCTAAGGGCGTCGTCGCCGCGCCTTTGGGGGTGTCTTCCGGAACCGCTTGCGCTGCGGCTCGGACGGACACTACTGTCCAATCTCGTTGGACAGGACGTCCATTCGGTTTGGACATCGTCGGCAGGGGATCTGCCCGCGCCGGACCGCAACCCACCATCCCTGAGGGGGGATTCATCATGATGGAAGCCCACGAGCTCGACGCGGAATCCGCGGAGCTGCTGCCCGGCCGCGAGGCGCTGGGGCGTCTGAAGTTCAGCTTCGGCCGCAGCACCACCGTGACCAAGCACGTCGCCAACGTGACCGCGCACAACGAGTCGGCCGCGCTCAACGACCACTCGCTGTGGTCGGCCGCGGAGTCCAGCGCCGCCCAGCAGATCACCATCACCCAGTAGCACCCGCGCCGCACATCGCACGACCGCGCCGGGCACACCCCAGTGCCCGGCGCGCACTGCCCCCTACAACGAACCACCGTCGGAAAGGACATGCCATGAGCATCGACAACCACGAGCTGGACGCCGAGAGCGCGGAGCTGCTGCCCGGCCGCGAGGCGCTGGGGCGCCTGAAGTTCAGCTTCGGCCGCAGCACCACCGTGACCAAGCACGTCGCCAACGTGACCGCGCACAACGAGTCGGCCGCGGCCAACGACCACTCGCTGTGGTCGGCCGCGTCCTCCGAGGGCACCCAGGCCATCCACATTTCTCAATAGCACGCGCACCACCCGCGACGGGCCGCGCGAGCGGAACGCGCGGTCGCGCCGGGGGGAGTACGAACACATGTCGCTGCTCGGAGACGGGACCACAGCACGGCATGGCGGCGGTCCACCGCTGCCCGGGCCGGGGGGACTCCCGGTGGTGTACGAACACCCCCCGGTGGAGGGCCGGGCGGCCGCCGGGACCGCGAGACCCGAGCGGCCGCCCGTGCCCCGGCTCAGCGCCAGTCTCCAACTGCACGGCGAATACCAGGGTTCGGGCTTCACCGAACCCAAGTACATCGCCCGGCGGGGGGACGGGCAGGTGGTCCAGCTGTCCCGGCTGCTGTACCTGGTGGCCCAGTCGATCGACGGCATCCGCGACCTGGAGACCGTCGCCCACCGGGTCAGCGCCCGTTACGGCCGCGAGGTCAGCAAGGACAACGTCCGATACCTGATCGAGGAGAAGCTGACGCCGCTCGGCGTCACCGTGCCCGAGGGCGCGGCCGACGAGGAGGTCTCCGCGCCGCGATCGGAGCTTCTGCTCGCCCTCAAGGGCCACCGGGTCCTGTTCGGCGAACGGCGGGTGGCCGGGATCGCCCGCAGCCTCGCCTGGCTGCACTCACCGGTCGCGGTCGCCCTGGTGCTGGCCGCCGCCGTGGCCATGGACGTCTGGTTCTTCGCCTTCTTCGGGGCGGTCGAACCCGTCCTGGAAGTGCTGGACCAGCCGGTCCTGATCCTGGTGGCCTTCGCCCTGACCGTGGCCTCGCTCGTCTTCCACGAGTTCGGCCACGCCTCGGCCTGCGAATACGGGGGCGCCCGGCCAGGATGCATCGGCTGCGGACTCTTCCTCATCTGGCCCTCCCTCTACACCGACGTCACCGACGTCTACCGGATCGGGCGGGCCGGCAGGCTGCGCACCGACTTCGGCGGCGTGTACTTCAACGTCGTCTTCATGCTGGGGATGGCCGGGGCCTACTTCGCCACCGGTCAGGTGTTCTTCCTGTCCGCCGTGTATCTGGGGCACTTCGAGGTCCTGGAACAACTCATGCCGGCCGTCCGCCTCGACGGCTACTACATCCTGGGCGACCTCGCCGGGATCCCGGACCTCTACGGCAAGGTCCGCCCCATCCTGCTGAGCCTGGTGCCGGGACGCCGCGGGCGTGCGGCCCGCAGGGAAGTCGCGGGTCTCAAACGATCCGCCCGCCTCATCGTCGCCACCTGGGTCCTGACGATGGTGCCCCTGCTCGCCGGTGAACTCGGGTACGGCCTGTGGAACCTGCCCCGCATCATCGCGACGATGACCCGGTCGCTGACGGAACAACTGGGCGGCACCGCGGCCGCGTTCACGAGCGGGCACTTCGCCTCGGGACTGGTCGGCGTGATCGGCTCGGTGATGCTGCTGTGTCCGATGGCCGGAGTGACGTACCTGTCGGTCAAGCTCGCCGGTCGGTTGATCCGGGCGGCCGCGAAATCCACCGCTCACAAACCCCGGCTGAGGATCGCCCTCTGCGCTCTGTCCCTCGCCGCGCTGACGGGTCTGAGCTACGCATGGGTGTCAGGCATGACACCGAGGCCACTGCCCCAACGGCCGCCGATCGCGCCCGTCCTGCAACCCGGCGTCCCGACGTCGCGGCCACCGGTCCACCACACCCCCGCCCGGCGACGGCGCCCCACCGCCTCACCCACTCCCGTCACACCGTCGCCCAGGACCGGCTCACCCTCGGCAGGGCCCCGATCCAGCGCTTCCGCGAGCCCCACCGCGACCTCGCCGGTGTCACCGAACCCCCACCCCAGCACCTCCAAGCCCCCGGCCATCGCCGGCACGGCCAAGCCCCGGACCTCCGCGAAGCCCTCCGGACAACCGGCGTCACCTCCCCCTACCTCGCCGACTCCCACGCCGCCACAGAGCCCACCCCCCACCGCCAGCCCCACGCCCGCCCCGAGCCCGGCCGCGACATGAGAGACCACGTGCCGCGGGGCCGACCACCTCAGGAGACCTTCATGCGCCGCCATCAGAAGCCGCCTTCCACCGCGAGTCTGCTCACCCGCCGCTCCGTACGCCTCGGACTGTTCGCGGCCGGTGTGGCGAGCGTCGCGACCGCCGCCCCCGCTCAGGCCAGCGCCCATGCGATGGTCGGCGGTGTGGCGATCGCCCAGGACCACACCTTCACCCATGCCGACCCTCTGCACCACACCCAGGTCAAGGACACCTTCACGGTCCAGCAGTTCGGCTCGGTGAACAGCGCCGACGTACGCAACCAGGCCAACGCCGTGTCCGTGGGCTGTTCCGCCGACGCCCACTGCCGGTCGGTGGCCCTGTCCTTTCAGATCGTCACGATGGCCAACGTCCGCACCCATCTGAACGCCGTCAACGTCGGCGACGCCGCGAACCGGTCCTGCACCGGCTGCCAAACCCTGGCTGGGGCCTACCAGTTCATCGTGTCCACCGCGAAGCCGTTCACCCTGGACCAGAACGCGCAGCGCCGACTCGCCCTGATTCACCAGCGCCTCGACGCGCTGACCCGGTCGACCGTCCCGGCAGCCGACCTCAAGAGGCAGGTGGACGCCCTGGCGGACGAGGTGACGGGCGTCCTGCGTGACGCCGCGGCCTCCGCGCCACAAGCCGGTACGCAGCCCGTTGTCACGACGCACCGCCACCTGGACGGCTGGCCCACGCACTGACGGCTGTCTCTCGCCGGTCCCGGCTACCGCCGCCCGGTCCGGATCCTGGCCCGCTGCCGATCCCGGCACTCGGGCGCAGCTCACGGGACCCTCGTCCCGCGAGCTGCGCCCGAAGGGCAACTCCGCGCGACACCAGCTGAGGGCGGCGGTACACGACTCCTGTCGGGCGGTTGCTGTGGATCGGCTCATCCGGTGCTGGGGGTCGTGCGGGGGTACAGCGTGCGCAGGCCCCCCGCGCTCTGCCGAGCGCAGCCCGTTGTCAGTGGACGATGTTACGTTCTGTGACATGACCGATCACGCGCTACGGCTGCTGCGGCAGGACCGCCGCCTGGCCGAACTGGCCGCCTTTCCCTTCGACTTCGACCTTGACCGCGCCGCCCATGGCCATGTCGAAGAGGTGCGCCTCGCCCTGGGCGGGCCGTTGGAGACGGTCGCCGGTGACGACACCGGCGGCACGTACTTCGTGTGCGCGGACGGCTCGGTGCTCTACGCCGACTCGGAGGGCGCGGCGGGGATCATAGGCTCCAGCGTCGACGAGGCCTTGGAGATGCTGATAGGCCTGCCCGGTTGGCGTGGTTACACATGTCTGGCGCTCGACGAAGGCGAGGAGAAGATCCTGGCGTACGTCGCGGAGGCCGAGGACGACATCCGCGAGCACTACGAAATCGACGAAGCGCGGGCCGAGCTCCGCGCGGCGCTGGGCTTCCCCAAACGCTCCCCGGTCGACCTGATCCGCAGGCTGCGCGCCGAACTGCTGCGGACCGAGCCGGACTTCGTTCTGCTCAACGCGGAGGAGGGGTGCGCGTACGACCGGATAGGACCGGCCGGCCCGCCGCTGTGGGAACCCGTGCTCGCGGCGGGCCGTGCCGATCTCGCCCGTTTGCGGGAGGGTGACCGCGGAGCCTGGCGTGACGTGGCCGAGGACCCGGTGCGGCGCCGGATCACCCTGCGGGCCGCACAGTTCGACCGCGCCGAGGGGGATCTGGAGCTGCTGCGGCACCTGCTGAGGCATGAGACACGGTCATCGATGACGGACGAACTGCGGCTCGCGGCCGTGCTCGTGGCGCTGCGCGGGGATGTTGGGGATCTGCCGCTGCTGCGAGAGGTCCGGGACACGGACTACGACACGGCGTGCGGCCTGGGCGGCATACCGGAACGGGGGGCAAGCGCGGACGAGTTGCGACAGTGGGCGCGGGCGCTCGACGAGTCGATGTTCGGGACGGACCCGTCGGACGAGCCGGTCTCCACATGGACCGACCTGGCGCGGGACCAGGGGATGGTGGCCCTCGCGCGGGTGACGCTGATCCGCGAGCTCGACGACATCTTCATGGACCAGAGCAGACTCCGCCGCCCCGAGACGCCCCGCGCCCTGGCCACGGCGCCGCTGAGCGGGCTCGCCCGGGACTTCGAGGAGCTCGGCGACCTTCCCCAGGCGCTGCGTGCCCAACGTCTGTACGCCGCCCTTCAGGAGACGGCGTGGGACCGGGTCTCGGCCCGGCACACCCTGGCCCGCCTGGAGCGGGAGGCGGGCCAGTTGGTCCGGGCGACGCACAGCCTGGCCGTTCTGCGCGACGTCCTGGCCACCCCGGGCGATGACTCACTGCGCCACTGGCAGCAGGTCAACCTCGGCCGCTTCATCGCCGAGGAGCACTACCGGCTCACCCTCGCCCTGACCGACGCCGCCCGTCCTGAGCAGTCCCGTGCCCTCCTCGCAGCCGCCGACGCCATACTCGGCGAGCTGTCGCAGAACGCCGCGAACGGTGTTCGCGCACTCGCTGAACGGACCGCTGCGAGGGTGCGGGAGGCCGGCTGAGATCGGGCGCGGAGGCCCGCGGCGCTGTTCTCCTGTTCGCCGTGGTTGGCCTCGCGGGACACGAAGGTCGTCCTTCGCTTCGTTCGAGCGACCGACGGGCCGCCAGTCCCGCCTTCGCGGAGTGGCGGCCCGGGTGCGGGGTGCGGTGGTCAGCTGTCCGGGTGCCATTCGCGGGCGAGGATCGCGTAGATGACCTCGTCGGTCCACTCGCCCTTGACGAACTCGTTCTCCACCAGATGCGCCTCGCGCCGCATGCCCAGCTTCTCCAGGACGCGCATCGAGGCGGTGTTGCGGCCGTCGAGACGGCCGACGATCCGATGCAGGTCGAGTTTTTCGAAGCCCAGTTGTATCAGGGGCCTGGTCGCCTCGGCGGCGAACCCCTGGCCCCGGTGGTCCGGGTGCAGCACGTAGCCGATCTCGCCCTGGCGGTGGGCCCGGCTCGTCCAGTGCAGGTTGACGTCGCCGATGAGGGCGCCGGAGTCGCGCAGGGCGACCGCGAGGAGCAGGGTGTCGCCCTCGTCCTCCAGCGTGGTGAAGGTGATCCGTTCGGCGAGCTTGGCCCGCACCTCGTCACGGGTGCGCGGCAACGAGTACAGGTAGCGGTTGACGTCCTCCCGGCGCTGGATGTCGTACAGCGCGTCGAGGTCGTCCTCGACGAACGGACGCAGCACGAGGCGTGCGGTGGTGATCGGGTGGCCCAGGCTGATCATTCGGTTACTCCATGACCGTTGCGGTGATCGAGGCGGGTTCCTCCGGGGCTGGGGTGAAAGAGCGGCCGCCGACGGCCGTGGTGAGGGCGGCCAGCGCCCCGAAGCCGACCACGAAGACGAAGGCGAGCCGACTGCCCCCCAGATCGGCGAGCGTACCCGCGATGGCGTTTCCGGCGGACATGCCGAGGGTGAGTGCGCTCCCGACGACGGCGAAGCCCTCGGCGAGCGCCTGGCGCGGCACGATCGAACCGACCACCGTGCTGCCGGTGATGAGGACCGGCGAGATGCCCACACCGGACAGGATGACGAACCCGTACATGGCCGCCATCGAATCGACGAGCACCAGTGGTGCCATCGTCAGGCACAACAGCACGTTGGTGAACAGGAGTTGACGGACCACCGGCAGTTTCCAGTTCACCAGGCCGAAGGCGAACCCGGCGATCATGCTGCCCACGATCATGAGCGCGAGCAGCAGGCCGGCTCTTCCCGATTCGCCCTGCTTGTCGGCGAAGTTGAGGACGGCCACGTCGGCCGTGCCGAGCAGGGTTCCGGTGGCGAGGTAGCCGAACGTCAGGAGCGGCATCCCGCGCATCCGGATCACGCCGATGCGCGGCAGGTCCGCGTCCGGGTGGATCGTCGGCTCCGATCGCCGCAGCGTCGCCATGACCAGCGAGCCGCCCACGGTGAGGGTGATCGCGCCGATCAGGCCGGCGCTGGGGAAGATGTCGACCGCGAGCCACACCACCAGGAGTGGGCCGACGATGTACACCACGTCGTCGAGCACCGCCTCCAGGGCGTACGCGGTCTGCATCCGCTTGCCGTCGTCGAGGACGGCGTTCCAGCGGGCGCGCACGAGCGACCCCAGCGGCAGCGCGGAGGCCCCCGCCAGGATCGCGATGGGGAAGTACGTCCAGGAGGGCATCCCCGCCTCGGCGGCCAGGACGATGCCGAGGATTCCGCAGGTGTGGACGAGCGTCGACCAGAGGATGACCGGCCGCTGGCCGCGGCGGTCGGCGAGGCGGGCGAGGATCGGCGCGGTGAAGGCGTTGGAGAGACCGAACGTTCCGGCGACCGCGCCGCCGAGGGTGTAGGAGCCGGTGAGTGTCTCGATCATCAGCAGGCAGCCGAGTGTCCGCATGGACATGGGTATCCGACCGATGAATCCGGCGGCCACGAAGGCCGCGGCACCAGGCACGGTCATCAGGTCGCGATACGAGCGCATGAGCACAATCTCCTTATCGGGCCCGGCAGCAGCCGTTGTGCGCCCACTCCGGTTCGTGCCAGTAGTGGTCGTCGCGGTGGAGCGCGGTGGGGGCGTCGGCGCGGACCGTGACACCCGGGCCGGCGAGGCCGTTGGCGGCGGGCCTTCGGAAGGGGGCGAGGAGTTCGGTGACGGTCCGGACGTGGCCGCCGACCAGCACGGTCCGCACGGCGGCCGCGGCGTGGATGTCCTTGAGGGGGTCGCCTTCGACGAAGACGAGGTCGGCGAGCTTGCCGGGGGCGATGGAGCCGACCTTGTCCTCGATGCCGAGGCACCTGGCCGCGTTGCCGGTCGCCGTCATCAGCGCCTCGCGCGGGGTGAAGCCGTACTTGACCATCGCCCGCAGGTTCTGGTGGAGGCTGATGCCGACGTCGTCCAGCGCGGCGTCGGTCCCGGCGACGACGAGCCCGCCGGCCCGGTGCACCCGCAGCAGCATGTCCGCGTCGCCCATGGTCCACGCGTGGTTGACGTCGGAGCCGGGGCCGCCGTCGGCGTTCGCGGCCTTCCGCAGGAGCCGCTGGTACTCCCAGTCGGGGTAGAGCACCTTGGTCCGGTCGTCGTCGAGCAGCGAGCGGTCCCCCACGAACAGTTCACTGGCGAAGATGGTCGTCGTCGAGATCCACATGCCGCTCGTGGCCAGGATCGCGACGGAGTCCGATGCGGTGCGTCCACCGGCGTAGCTCAGCGTCCGGGAGTAGCCCAGGCGGTTGCCGCCGCCCGTGTGCTCCATGCCGTCAAGTCCCGTGTGGGCGGCGGGATACAGGTAGTGGGAGGTCACCGGGATGCCCCGGTCGTGCGCCCAGGACACCACGCGTTTCTCGAAGGACACCGGCAGCCGCATGTAGGACTTGACGAGGTCGTAGTCGAGGCCGCGCGCCCGGTCCAGCTCCCGTTCGAGTTGCTCGGGGGTGAACACCGGACGCATGAAGTTGTAGTAGGCGCGGGTGCCGTCGAGCGCCTCTCCGGTGCCCAGGTACCGCGGGCCGACGCGGGCACCGCTCGCCAGGGCCTCGCGTGTCTCGACCATCTGGTAGGCGGGGTCGCCGGGGGAGCGGCTGGTGGTGATGCCGTACGACAGCCAGAGCCGCCCGGCGCGGTCGCCCCACTGACGGCCCCGGATGTGCCAGTGGTTGTGTGTGTCGATCAGGCCGGGCATGACGGTGAGCCCGGACGCGTCGATCACCCGGCCGCCGGGTCTGCTGCCGCGGGGGACGATCGCCGCTATCCTCCCGTTCTCGATCACCAGGTCGACGTCACGGCGCAGCTGGGTGCTGCTTCCGTCCCAGACCGCCCCGGCGCGGACGACCACCCGCTCGGGGCGGTCGACCGCCCGCCAGGTCAGGTTGACCGGGACGGTGCGCGGTCGCCCGCCGTCGATGGACACCGTGCGCAGGGCGCCGTTGCAGAGGTAGAGGACGGTCCGGCCGTCCGCGCTGACCGAAATCGAGTCGGTGACCTCGTCGGTGAGCCGGCTCGGCGCGCCCGTGATGTGGCCGCTCGCGTCGATCGGCACCCGCCACGCCAGGCTCTCCATCGCGAAGACGAAGTGCTTCCCGTCGCCCGTCCACACGGGACCGTCGTCGCCCCGGGTGGCGATGGACCGGTCGCGTGCCACGGCCTCGTAGCGGATCTCGTTGCCGTGCAGGTCGACGGTGAGGATCTGGTTGTGACCCGCGAGGGAGCGCTGGGAGTACGGTCGGATCGCGGCGAGGCAGAGGCGGGTGGAGTCGGGGGACCAACTCGGTCTGCCCGGCTGGTACATGGCGGGCAGGACCTTGGTGGCGGCCTTGGCCGCGAGGTCGAAGACCCAGGTCGCGCCGCTCTCGTCCTGGTAGGCGATCTTCGCGCCGTCCGGCGACCAGCGGGGTGTGAGCTGAGCGTTGGGCAGGTCGGTGAGCCGCTCGGACCGCCCGGTGGCGAGGTCGAAGCGCCAGAGGTTGGCGGTGCCCGCCCGGTCGCTGACGTAGACGAGCGAGCGCCCGTCCGGCGACCAGTCGGGATCGGTGTTGAAGTAGCCGTCCGACACGATCTTCCGGGGCCGGCCGCCGATCTCCAGCAGCCACAGGGCGTTGAGCGCGCGGAAGGCGATCCGGCCGCCGTCGGGCGAGAGGACCGGGCCCGCGATCCCCTTGACGTCGAAGGGGCCCGTGGCGGTGAGGTCCCTGGCCTTGCGGCGGTAGTCGCGGCGCGCCAGCGGAACGACCGCGGTGAACGCGATGTCCCGTACGCCGCCGGTGAGTTGACGGCGGCGGATCTTCCCGTCGGACGTGTAGAGGAGCTCCGTGGCGGACAGCCAGCACGGTGCGAACGGCGACACGTCCTCGCTCCCGCTCACCACCGCGTCGCCGACGACGAGTTCACCGCGGGGCCCGGTCACCCGCATGTAGCTGAGCGTCGTGCCGTCCCGGCCGAGCTGCGGGCCGAAGAACGTCGCGTCGCCTGCGGCGGTGACCAGTTGTTCGCGGCGGCCGGACGCGATGTCGACGGCCTCGATGACCGAGTAGTCGACGACGTAGACCACGCGCCAGCCGTCCGGCGACCAGGACGGCATGGTGTAGGCGTGCCCCTCGTCCACGAGCACGCGGATCTTCCCGGTGGCCAGCTCCAGGAGCCGGATCCGGCTGCGCTGGTCCTGGTCCGAGGCGTAGACGACGTACTTGCCGTCGGGCGAGAAGCGGGGCTCCAGGTCGTAACCGGGGCCGCTGGTCAGCCGCCGCAGGCCGCTACCGTCCGCGTCGATGCGCCACAGGTTGTAGACGCCGTCGCGGAACGACTGGAAGACCAGGCTCTTTCCGTCGGGCGACCAGTCGGGCTGGGTGGAGTCCTGTACGTCGTCGGTGAGGCGGCGGGCCTGCCCGCCGTCCGCGGGCAGCAGCCAGATCGAGTTGAGGGCGTCCAGGGCGATGGTGCGGCCGTCGGGCGACATCACCGCACGGAGGTTGGAGCTCTCGTGCACGGCCACCGACCGCACGGTCTCGTCCGTGGCCTGGGCGGCCTCCGCCTGGCCTGCCCCGCCCACGAGCGAGGGGGCGAGCCAGAGGGCTTCGGCGGCCACCGCCAGTCCGCCGCTGTAACGCAGCACCTCGCGGCGTCGGATCTGGTGCGGTTCACGATCGCGTGCGGACACTGAGACCTCGATCTTTCAATGTCGTGAACGGGAAGGAAGAGGAACACGAGGAAGCGGGAGGAGCAGGGGCGGTCGTGCGGCGAGCACCACGGTCCGCGGAGCGGCTTGCGCCGCTCCGCGGACCGTGGTGGATCAGGCCTCGGCGCGACTGGCCTCGTAGTAGTCCTGGAGCATCTTGACCAGACTCGGGTGGATCCTGGACGCGGCGAGCAGCTCGGGCGGCGGCGTGAACTGCGGGTCGAAGTCCTCCGCCCACTTCTGGTACGACGGGCGCATGTTGTATTCGACGATGACCGGCCAGTCGACCGTGACCTGCCAGTTGTACTCCCAACCGGTGGCCAGCATGTGGGTCACGGCCTGATTCACCGACTCCTCGCGGCTCATCGGCTGGATCGGCGCCCGCACCGGCCGGAAACGGTCGATGTCCAGCTCGGCCTTCTCGCCGAGGATCCGGCCCGCTATCTCCTGGGCGAGCAGCGGGGACAGGTGCAGGCCGTCGCGGTAGGTGCCGGTCATCATCCACAGGCCGGCCAGGCCCTCCGTCTCGCCGAGCAGCGGGAAGGCGTCCAGGGACACCGGCCGGTTGCCGACCTGGAGCTTGGCGAGGCCGCCGTTCCACAGTCCGGTACGGACCTGGCGGTGGGCACAGTCGAGGAGGAACTGGACGTCCCGCAGGACGGGGGTGTCCATCGGCTCCGGTGAGATGATGTTGGTCGCGCCCACGTACACCTGGCCGTCGGTGCGCGGCACGATGTGCAGGCCGCAGGCGAAGGCCCGGTTCGGGGTGCGGATGACGCTGCGCGGCACGGTGTTGTCGTCGGTCTGGATCAGCGCCGACACGCCGTATCCGCTGACCAGGCGCGGCACCCGGCGGGCGATGTCGGGCACCGTGTCGAGGAGGTCCTGGGACCGGACACCCGCCGCGAGCACGACGTCCTTGGCGACCAGGGTGTCCCCGGACTCCAGGACCACGCCGTCGATCCTGCCGTTGCTGTAGGCGAGGCGCACACCGTGCTCGGCGATGAGCGTCCCGCCGGTGTTCAGGTAGGCCGCCTGGAGCTGGTCGAGGAGCCGGTGGGAGTCCACGGCGTGCTCGCCCGGGATGAAGAACGCCTTCAGCGAACGCTGGCTCGCGTGGGCCTCCATCCACTCGATGTCGGCCGGGTCGATGTCCTCGTAGGGCTCGTCGTAGCGGTCCAACTCGGTCCGGATCGCTTCGTAGTTGCCCTCGTCGATGCCGGGGTGGCCCACCGTGTTCAGGTGGACGATCGTGCCGTCGGCGGTCTGGACGTTGGGCTGTCCGGTCTCCTCGGCGAGCTGCCGCGACCACTCGGGCCACATCTTGCGGGCCTGGATGTCCATCTCCAGTTTGGACCGGCCGTGTTCGCTGGCCACCAGGGTGGTGGTGACCTCGCCGAAGCAGCCGTTCATCGCGCCGGCCGCGGTCGACGCCGCCCACGGGCGGTGGGGCTGTCCGAGGAGGGCGACCCGGATCTTGCGGCGGGCCAGCGTGAGTGCCAGCGAGAGGCCGAGCGCCCCGTTGCCGACAACGATGACGTCGTACGACTGCTTGTCTTCCTGAGTGATCGTCACGGTAGTGCTGTCTCCTCATGGATGGGAAAGCTCAGGTGCGGGATCAGGAACGTGTGCGTCGGCGGATGTGACGACGGGGTCAGTTCTCGGCGGGGGTCAGCGCCAGCGCCTCGGCGGCGATCTCCAGGTGTTCGCGCTCGTGCAGGGCGGACAGGGCGAGGCGCACCAGGCCGGTGCCCTTGGCCACCGTCGGGAAGAACGCGGGCAGCACGAGCACTCCGGCCGCGCGCAGTCGCCTGGCGGCGGCGAACCCGGCCTCCTCGGTGGGGTAGTGCGCGCCCCGGACCGGCGAGCGCAGGCCGGCGTTGACCAGCTGCCCGTCGGTGAGGGCGTCGAGGACGTCGGCGTTGTGCCACAGTCGCTGCTGCAACGCCGCCACCTCGCCGCTGAGGTGCAGCCGGGCCGCGGCGACGTCGGCGGCCAGCATGGGGAGCATGATCGAGTGGCCGAAGACCAGCGGGTTGGCGAACTTGCGCAGCACGCGTACGTCGGCCTCGGCGGGAACCAGTGCGAAGCCGCCCGCTCCGCCGAACCCCTTGGACAGGGAGCCGGCGATGACCACGTTCGGCGGGAGCCGGTCGCCGAACTCCTCGAAGGCGTATCCGCCGCCCAGCGGGCCCGCGATGGAGATGCCGTGCGCGTCGTCGACGTAGAGATGGCCGCCGTACGGTTCGAGGGCCGCGTGCAGAGCGACCACGTCGATCAGACCGCCCATCGAACCGACGCCGTCGACCAGCACGATCGGTGTGCGCCCGGCCGCACCGCAGTCCCTGAGGATGCCGGCCAGCGCTTCCTGATCGGCGAGGTCGAAGCGGTGCAGGGGGCCGATCTGCTCCAGGATGCCCCGGATGACCTGCATGGAGGCGTGGGCGGTGCGGTCCACGATGAACGTCACGCCGCCGGGCGCGACCGGATAGCTGGGCAGCGCGCCGGACCCGAGCAGCGGCAGCAGCCCCAGGTGGACGTTGCCGACCGAGGTGAAGGCGACGGCCTTGTTGCCCCGGTACACCGTGGAGAGCAGCTCTTCCAGCTCACCGAGGTACACCGGGCGCATCCGGTTCCGGGACGACGACAGGTGCGCGCCGTAGCGTCGCAGCGCCTCGGCCGCGGCGTCGACCAGAGCGGGGTGCTCCTCCAGGCCGAGGTAGGAGCAGGAGACGAATTCCACCGACTCCGATCCGTCCTGCAGGCGGACGCGCTTGCCCGACCGCTCGGTGACGACGTGGCCGGTGAGGCCCTCGTCGAAGGCGCGGTCCATGGAGTCGGAGGTCTTGCTGATCCGGGACTCGACCCAGTTCGCCCGGTTCGACTCCTTCTCCGCAGGTGGCGCCGTTGTTCCCCCGTCGCCCGGGGGCTCGGGCGAGGCGGGCGAACTCCCGCCGGGATCACTGGTGTTGATTTCCGCGAAGGCGTGGGCGCAGACGGCGGCGTAGTGCTCGCCGTGGGAGCCGAGGAAGTCGCGGCACTCGTCGAGCAGCGTGGCGAAGTCGGCCACGCCCCCGAGGTGGTCGGCGATCCGGCGCAGCCCGGCGGCCAGTGCCTCGCGGGCCGCAGGTGCCTGCGGGTTGGCGGCCTGTACGTCCCAGTACACCTCAGGGGAGCCGGCGGTGATCCGGGCGAGCAGTGCGAGCAGCATGGTGGCCGGGGGCGGTGCGAGGGCGCGCAACTCCGCGATGTCGACGTCCAGGTGGGACGCCGCGAGGCCGAAGCCGAGGACGGCCGCGTGGGTGAGCGCCTGGGAGGCGGCCGCGAGCCGGTCGTGGTCGTGCTCGTCGACCCGGACCACGCGGCCGCCCCAGCCCTCGATGAGACGCAGCAACTCCATGCCGCGCGGGCCCTCGTTGACGACGACGGCGGCGACCGGGCGGCCCTCGATGCCGAGGGAGGGCGCGAACATCGGGTTGAGGCTGACCGCTTCGAGACCGTCGGCCGTCTCGCGCACCAGGCTGATGAGCGCGCTCTTGACCGACAGGGTGTCCACGAGCAGGGTGCCGGGTCGGAGCAGCCCGGTCAGGGGCTTGACCGCCGACAGCGCGACCTGTTCGGGAACGGCCAGGAACACCGTGTCCGCACGGCCCAGTTCACGGGCGAACTCCGCGTCGACGTCGGTGACATCGCCCCGCAGGAACGGGGTGAGCGTGGGGGAGCCGGAGGCGGGTGTGCGGTCGACCACCAGGACGTCGGCCCCCGAGTCCGTGAGCAGCCGGGCGAACATGGC
This sequence comes from Streptomyces sp. NPDC045846, assembly GCF_056431605.1. Classification (NCBI taxonomy): domain Bacteria; kingdom Bacillati; phylum Actinomycetota; class Actinomycetes; order Kitasatosporales; family Streptomycetaceae; genus Streptomyces; species Streptomyces sp. NPDC045846. Next base: position 379,341 of record NZ_JBWKKJ010000005.1, read on the forward strand.
GCCCACCGCTCCCGCTCCGACGACGACGCACCGGCCCAGTGCGAGGGTGTTCATCGACTCAACTCCGCTTGTTCGACGGCAGTGTGGACGGTGGACGCGTCGGCGGCTTCGGCGGCGCTCGCTGCCACCGCCGCGAGCATGGCCCGCGATTTCACGACGGTCTCGGTGTACTCCTCCTCCGGGTCGGACAGCGCGACGATGGCGCCGCCGACCCCGAAGGTGGTCTCTCCGTTCGCCGACACCAGGGTGCGGATGACGATGCTCAGATCGGCTGCCCCGCTGAGCGAGAACCAGCCGAGCGCCCCGGAGTAGACCCCGCGCGGCCCGTCCTCCAGCCGGTCGATGATCTCCATGGTGCGCAGCTTGGGCGCTCCCGTCATCGAACCGCCCGGGAACGCGGCCCGCACGCACGACACCGCGGACTCCGACGGGCGCAGCCTGCCCCGGATCGTCGACACCAGCTGGTGCACCGGGGCGTAGGTCTCGACGTCGAAGAGGACGGGTACGTGCACGCTGCCGACGTCGCACACCATGTTGAGGTCGTTGCGGACCAGGTCGACGATCATGAGGTTCTCGGCGCGGTCCTTCTCGTGGCCGAACAGGTCGGCCCGCAGGGCCTCGTCCTCGCTCGGGGTGGCCCCGCGCGGCCGCGTTCCTTTGATCGGCTTGGACTCGGCGACGCGGTCGGCACCGATGGACAGGAAGCGCTCGGGCGAGGCGCTGAGCACCGCGAGGTGAGGGAAGTCGAGCAGGGCCCCGTAGGGCACGGGGCTGATCCGGCGCAGGTGGGTGTAGGCGCGCAGCGGGTCGATCACGCCGGCCGCGCCGACCGTGTTGGTCAGGCAGATCTCGTACGATTCCCCGTCGCGGATCTCGTCCAGGCACTGGGAGATGAGCTTGAGGTAGGCCTCCTTGGCGTGCCGCGGACCGGCCTCGTGCTGGTCGGGCTCGGCGGTGAGCACGGTGGGCGGCGCCTCCTGGGGCCCGCTCTGTGGCGGCAGCGCGCACAGCCGGTCGGCCGTGTCGGCCAGCCAGGTCTGGGCCTCGCCGGTGCGCGCTGGGGCTCCGTCGCTGAGGGAGAGCAGATACGTGGTCCGCTCCAGGTGGTCCAGTACCACGAGCCGGTCGACGAACAGCATGGCCGCGTCGGGGGTCGACGACCGGTGGGCCGCCTGGCCGCCGGTCTCCGCCTTCAACTCGTAGCCGAGGTAACCGACGTATCCGAGGTTGAAGTCGAACGGCAGCCCCGGCGGCGTCGGTATCGCGCGCTGCCGCAACCGCTCGTCGAGGTAGTCGAAGAACTGCTGGCGGACCTGGTGGGTGTGGCCGTCGGCGCGCAGCACGCTGACCGTGCCGTCCGCGACGTCGTAGGTGACGTACTCGGCCAGCGGCCCGTCGGCGGCTCCGAGGAAGGAGAACCGGGACAGCCCGTCGAGCACGGCGCTGCTGTCGAGCCAGAAGCTGAGCCCGCGGTCCGCGAACAGGTCGCGGTAGACCGCCTCGGCGGCGGGCAGGTGGGGCACCTGGCGGACGTGCACCTGAAGGGGGCCCTGATCGGCCCGCGCCGGGGTGTGGGTCGGCGCTGCCGCGGGGCTGGGGGCGGCGGGGCGCGTTGCCCGCCGACGGGGCCAACTGTGCGCCAGATCACGGAAGTTGGCGAGGAGCTCCTTGCCGTACTCGCTGCCGATGGACTCGGGGTGGAACTGGACGCCCCAGATCGGCTCGGACCGGTGCCGCAGCGCCATGGGGATGCCGTCCGGGGTCCACGCGATGGTCTCGAGGTCGTCGGGCATCCCGGTCACCGCGAGCGAGTGGTAGCGCACCACGGAGAACGGTGAGGGCAGGCCCTTGAGGATGTCCACGCCGGTGTGGTTGACCGGTGAGACCCTGCCGTGCATCGGCTGTGGTGCGTGCTCCACGGTTCCGCCGAACAGATGGCTGATGCCTTGGTGGCCGAGGCAGACGCCGAGTGTGGGCAGGCCGCTGGACCGGATGGCCGACGCGCTCACCCCGAAGTCCCGTTCCCGGTCGGGCCGGCCGGGGCCCGGAGACACGACCAGGGCGTCGAATGCACCGAAGTCGATGTCGTGGATGTCCACGTCGTTGCGCACGACGGTCGGCGGGCGGCCGTTCACCTCACCGAGGTATTGGTAGAGGTTGTAGGTGAATGAGTCGTAGTTGTCTATCAGGAGTGTACGCATCCCAGATTTCCCCCCGTTGGAAAGCTCATTCTGGAGTACTGCCGCCGCCTGTCGCCGGAGAGGCGATGGGGTCCGCTATCACCAGGTCCTCCACCCGGCAGGTCTCATCGATGATCACTTCGTAGAGCCGGCGGAGGAAATCACGATCGATGTGGTGGGCCGCGCCGTACTCCGCCGCCCTTTGCTGAACGATTCCGATGCGATGGGGCTGCATCATGGGGACGCCGTTCTCGCGTTTGTGGTCCGCTATGCGCACACAGCATTCGATGCGCCGCTTGATGATGTCAAGAAGTTGTTCGTCGATGCGGTCGAGTTCTCCGCGTAACGCCTCGAGCGGGTCCGAATTCCCGACGGGCATGTCACATCCTCTGATAGAGAACCGGGACTTTGTTCCGTTCGGTCTGTGCGAACTCCTCCAGGCCCGTGCGCTCCACCGTGAATTCGAGGCACCGTGGGCCGGTGATGACCTGGTGGATGTGGTGGGCTTCGTGCAGGGACTCGGCGACGGCCCCTGTGGTGATTCCGGTCGGCGTCCGGGGCGAGAGCAGCAACCGGACTCTGTAGTGGGGGAATTCCCACAGCACCTGGAATTGGCAGTCGGCCGGGTCCAGGACTCCGAGCGCGGCCAGCCGTTCCATGAGCTGGTCGGAGGAGACCTTCCAGGTGTCCACGATCAGCGTCTGGCCGGTCCGGCCCAGCAGCGTCAGCCGTTGTGTCTGGCTGCCGCACGCGCATCCCGGCGGGTCCAGCCTTCCGCGGTCGCCGATCCAGTAGCGGAACAGGGCCATTCCGGTGGTCGTCAGGGGAGTGACGACCACCGCCCCGGGGCGGCCCGCGGGCACAAGTTCGCCGGTACTTTCGTCGATGATCTCCACGACGACCGCGTCCTCGTGCACATGGTGTTCCGCCGCGGAGATGTGGGCGCACTGGTATCCGATGGGGCCGGTCTCGGTCGTGGAGTACGCGAAGGACCGGACGGTCAGTTCCGGAGCCACGGCGGCGATCGCGTCCCTGCGCGCCTGTCCGACCGGCTCGCCCATGTACAGGAGCCGCCGCAGGTGCGGAACCGTCGCCGCCGTTTCGGTGGTCACGAGTTCGGCGCCGTGGGACGGGGACGAGACGAGCGTGTCAATTCCGTGCTCGCGCACCAATTCGGCTGTGTGGGCCATGGAGGGCTTGCTGCCGAGCGGGAAGGCGAGGGCGGGCACCAGCTGGAGCACGTCCTGCACGAAGGTGAAGGCGCCGCCCAGTTCCGCCGGGTGCATGCAGTTCGCCACCCGGCGGGGCAGCGGCGGCGCGGCGGCGTGGATGCCTCGGGCGCCGAGCCGGTTCACCCGACGGGTGAATTCCCAGGAGTGGTAGAGGACTTTGTTGAGGCCCGAGGTTCCGCTGGAGCGGATCACCAGGCCCGAATCCCCGCCGTCGATGAGGAATTCGTCGGAGCCGGGCGGACAGCCCACGGCGAGGTCCTGCGGTGTCAATGTCGGCAATCGGGCCAGTTCCGAGAGGTGGCTCACCTGGTCGAGCTGCGGCCAACGACGGCTCACCGAAGGGCTGTTGCGTGCCGTTGCGACCATGGCCCGGACGTTGTCGTCCCGCAGCCGCTCCAGATCCGACCGGCTGAGAGTGTCGAGGTTGTCGGCGAGCCTTATCGCGTGATCGCCGACAACGTTGTTCGAGCGTGCGTGGGTCTCGGTTGTCATGATGGGCCGGCCGATATCCCTTCTGCTAGGTACACGACGGCGCTGCATGGGCGCACACGGCCCACGGCCTTGTGCGCTCGGCCTGGAGATCAGTGTTTCAACGCGGTGCACAGTGCGGGTGCCATGGTCGGAGACCGGCTGTCGACGCAGTTATCCACGGTTCGGATGCGGAGATCGGCGCGGTCAATCGGATCGTGATATTCCACAACCGTCACCATCCCCGTTGCAGCCGCAGCATTGCATGGCGCACGAACTGGTGGCAAGGGCTTTCCGGTTCGTCCGAAATTCCTTGTCGGCACTCCGGTTTGGTGGCACTTCGCAGAGATTCGCCGGGTCGCGGACAGGCCAAGTTGCTTGTTCTCCATGATCGTGGTGGCTGATTGTCGCCGTGCACGTTCCGTGCCGGGAGCCGGGCTGGCTATCCTGGCCGCTATCTGACGCAGCGCGTTACGGGGGACCCTGGGGGAAGGGGTGGCGCTTCGCTTCACGTGGCTCCGTGGCCACGCCTCTAAGATCGACTTTCCAAGAGAGCCGCCGTAGGCCGAGCGCCGACGGTGCTGCTGACACGCCGATTTTGAATCGATGCCGGCCGGGTGCCGGAAACGGACGGCGCGCCTTCTTTCGGCGCGCCCCGAACAAGGGCGTCGCGCGAACTGCGCGCGACGCCGCGGTGTGCTGCTTATGGACGTCAATCGACGAATTAGGTGCCTATGAAAAGTACCGTGCGTTCCGATGAGGTGTTCGGCCTGGTGGAATCGCCACCCGCGGACCCGGCTCCGGAGGCGGTGTCGCTGCCCGCCGAGCTGCGACGCCGGCTCCACGAAGCACTGGCCCGCCCCGCGGCCCATCAACCGGACTGGCCTGATCCGGCCCAGGCGGCGCAGGCGCGAAGGGTGTTGGAGGGCGCGCTTCCCATCGCCGTCCCCGCTGAAGTGGACCAGCTACGCGCGCGTCTGGCCGAGGTGGCGCTCGGCCGGGCCTTCCTTTTGCAGGCCGGCGACTGTGCGGAGACCTTCGCCGGGAACACCGAAGCCCAACTGCGGTCCACGATCCGCACCGTGCTGCAGATGGCGGTGGTGCTGACCTACGGAGCGAGCCTGCCCGTGGTGAAGGTGGGACGGATCGCCGGACAGTACGCCAAACCCCGCTCCTCGCCGACCGACGCGCAGGGCCTGCCGTCCTACCGGGGTGACATGGTGAACTCCGCCGCGCCCACCTGGGAGGCTCGCACCCCGGACCCCTCCCGCATGGTCCGGGCCTATGCCAACGCCGGGGCGACGATGAACCTGGTGCGGGCCCTGAACGCGGCGGGCATGGCCGACCTGCACCAACTCCACGCGTGGAACAAGGACTTCGTGAGGGAGTCGCCGGCCGGGCAGAGGTACGAGGCGGTGGCCGCCGAGATCGACCGGGGGCTGCGCTTCATGGCCGCCTGCCGTGCCGACGACGCCCAGGTGCGAGGCACGGAGATCTACGCCAGCCATGAGGCGCTGCTCATGGACTACGAACGCTCGATGCTCCGGCTGGACACCAGCCACGGGCCCCAGCTCTACGACGTCTCGGCCCACTTCCTCTGGATCGGAGAGCGCACCCGGCAGCTGGACGGCGCCCACATCGCGCTGGCCGAGCTGATGGCGAACCCGATAGGGGTGAAGCTCGGCCCCAATGTCACCCCCGAGCTGGCGGCCGAGTACGTGGAACGCCTGGACCCGCACGGGGTGCCGGGCCGGTTGACGCTGATCGCCCGTATGGGCAGCGAACGGGTCCGCGACGTGTTGTCCACGGTGGTGGAGAAGGTCACCGCGAGCGGCCACCACGTGATCTGGCAGTGCGACCCGATGCACGGCAACACCCACACGTCGTCCAGCGGCTACAAGACCCGGCACTTCGACCGGATCGTGGACGAGGTGCGCGGCTTCTTCGAGGTCCACCAGCACCTGGGCACCCACCCCGGCGGCATCCATGTCGAGCTGACCGGGCAGGACGTCACCGAGTGCCTCGGCGGCGGCCAGGAGATCGGAGACACCGACCTCCACGGACGCTATGAGACCGCCTGCGACCCCCGGCTCAACTCCCAGCAGTCCCTCGAACTGGCCTTCCTGGTGGCCGAGATGTTCCGCCCGGCGAAGAACGGCGGCACCAGCGGCTGAGGACGTACGCGTCACGCCTTGTCCAGGACCTGACGCACCGCGGCCTGGACGGCGGGCCAGGCCGCGGAACCGGGCCGGACGACGTCGACGTGGTCCGCGCCTGCCACCTCGACGAGCGTGCCCCCGGCCGCGGCCTGGTAGCGGCGGGAAATCGACACCGGCACCATCTCGTCCAGCTCGCCGTGTACGAGGAAGACAGGGACGTCCAACGCGCCGAGGCCGGCCGGGTCGGCGGCGGCGTACCGGTCCGGTACGTCCTGCGGACCGCCCCCGAGGAAGTGAGCCACCGCACCGTCGCCAAGGTTCAGTCGATGCGATTCGGCCATGTCTGCCACGGCGGCCAGGGCGACGACCCCGGCCACGTTGGCGGGCTGCGCACTCCAACCGGGCGTACCCGGGGCGAGGCGGTGGCGAAGCGCCGCCCACAGCCCGAGCTGTCCACCGGCCGAATGCCCGACATACACCACCCTGTCGAGGTCGACCCGGCCCGGATGCGCGCGCTCGAAGAGGCTGGGCAGCATGTCGAGCGCCCGGGCGACATCCGTGAACGTCGTGGGCCAGCCTCCCCCCGCGCCGGTCCGGCGGTACTCCACATTGGCCACGGCGATGTTGTCCCCGAGGAGCGAGTCGACCGCCTTCGTGAGGTAGAGGCGGTCGTACTGCGCGCGCCAGAAACCGCCGTGCAGCAACACCACCAGGGGCACGGTTCCGGTAGCCCCGGCCGGGACGGCGAGGTCGGCGACCTGATCGGGTCCGGGACCGTAGCTCACCGTGGAGCGGTCGTTCACCGTGGCGCACCTCGCGATGTGGTGGGAAAGGTGAGGCCGCCTACGATCCCGGCGGGGCGCACGGAGTTCAATACCGCGTTCCCGCCATACGTGCCGGATCCAGCCGGTGTGCTTCCAAGGGGGTGGCGTCGACGGCTTGACGGAGCTGGGATGATGTGGGCCGGCGCAGAGACGGAACCGGCATGGTCGTGGAGGACGCGGAAGAGAGCGGGCCGCCGAGGGTGGGCGGCATTTCGAGGCCGGGAGCCTGCTCCCCCATGCGCCCTCAACACACCCGGGGTTCGAGACCGTGTTCCCTTTGGTCTGGTTGGTGGGCTACTGTCCCCGGACGCAAGGTCCGTAAGGGGGCACCACACATGTACGCCGTTGACGCCGTCGACAGACCCGGCCGCCCGCCCGGTGTCCGGACCGGCCCCAACGGGCTCACTTCTCGCCAGGCCGCCATCGTCTCCTTCATCGAGGACGAGGTCGCCCGGCAGGGATACCCGCCCTCGATGCGCGAGATCGGCCGCGCGGTCAAGCTGAAGAGCACCTCGTCCGTCGCCCACCAGATGATGGCCCTGGAGAACAAGGGCGTCCTCTACCGCGACCCGCACCGCCCCCGTGCCTACCGCGTCCGCGACGGCTGGAACGGGCAGGACTCCACGCCCGCCGCCGACCTCCCGGCCCCGGTGCCCGTTCCGCTGGTCGGCCGGATCGCGGCCGGCTCCCCGATCCTGGCCGAGGAAGCGGTCGAGGACGTCCTGGCCATGCCACGCCATCTGGTGGGCGAAGGCGACCTGTTCGCGCTGACCGTCGTCGGCGACAGCATGATCGACGCCGCGATCTGCGACGGCGACATCGTCACGGTCCGGCGCCAGGACTCCGCCGACCACGGCGACATCGTCGCCGCCCTGCTCGACGGCGAGGCCACCGTCAAGCGCCTGCGCCGCAGGGACGGGCAGGTCTGGCTGGTGCCCCACAACACGGCCTACCAGGCGATTCCGGGGGACAACGCCACCATTCTCGGCAAGGTGGTCGCGGTCCTTCGCACCCTGTGATGCGCGGCCGGAAGTGCCACGGCCGGGCCTTCGGCGAAGTGGGCCGGACGGCGGCTCCCGGGGTGACAGCGTGGTCAGTCAGGCGGGCCATGTCCCTCATCGCGTGCTCGGCGCTTCGCCCGTCGTGGAGGGCGCCCTCCGGCCTCAGCCGGCAGGAGGTGACGGTCGGCGGGCGAGAGACGCGGGGCGAATGGCCTGCGGTCCGAACTTGCGGCGTGCGGCATCGGCGGCCGCCTCGATGCGGCGCCGTTTGTCGTCGGACGGGTCGAGGAGCAGCTGCTGGTAGGCGTGTTCGGCGCTGGTGAGGCCTTCGGCCCGCAGGGTGATGGCGGTGACGCGGGCCCGCTGGAGACCGAGGCTCGCGTACAGGTCGCGGGCGGTGCGTGCCAGGGCGTGCGAGTGTGCCGTCGCCTCGGTCAGGGCGCGGGTGCGCGTGGTGGAGGTCCGGTCGGCGTAGCGGACGGTCAGGGTCAGCGCACGGCAGACCTCCTTCGTCGTGCGCAGGCGCATGCCGAGTTCCTCGGCGAGGCCGAGCAGGGCGCGCTGGTGCTGGGAGGGATCGAGTTCGTCGGCCGGGAAGCGATGGGTGCCGGACGTGGTGCGGATGAGTGTCTCGCGCTGGACCGGCCGCTCGTCGATGCCGCAGGCGAGGGCATGGAGCTCGCGGGCGGGGCTTGCGCCGAGGATGCGGGCGAGGGTGGCGGGCGGAGTGTCGGCGAGTTCGCCGACGGTACGGATGCCGAACGTCTTCAGTGTGCGCGCCGTCGCCGGTCCGACACCGGGAAGGAGCGCGGTGGGCTGGGGTCGCAAGAACGCTTCGACACAGTCCGGGGCGGGGTCGATGACGGTGATACGGCCTGGTGGGGTGGCTGCGGCTGCCATGGCCGCGATCATCACCGAGTTGCCGGCGCCGATCGTCGTCGGCACCCCGTACAGGGCCAGCGCGCGCAGCGCCAGCACCTGTGCCGCTTCATAGGGGGTGCGGTCGAGGTAGCGCAGGGCACCGGTGAGGTCGAGGTCGACCGCCATGTCCTGGGGGCGCGGCTGGTAGCGGGGCGTGAAGTTCTCCACCAGCCCCACCAGCTGGCCGAACAGGTCGTCCGCGTCATCGTCGGGGCCCGGGTGGAAGAAGACCCGCATGACGCACCGCGCACGGTTGTGGCTCACGGCGCTCACCCCGCGCTGCCGCGGCTGGTGTGACCGAGCGCCTTCAGGTCGGCGGACCGGGTTCCCGCGGGCTGGAGATCGGCGTACGGATGCAGCCTCGCTCCAGCGGTTCCGTTGACCAGGGTCCGCTGCCCGTCACCGCGTACCCGCTTCTGCGTTTCGCTTGGCGGCTGGGCGGGCGTGGGCTCGGGCGTGGTGGCGCCGATCAGGGCGAGGGCGGCGTCGAGACCGTTGTCACGGCGCTCGGCGGCGAGCTCGTCCAGGTCCCAGACGCGGGCGCCGACCACGGTGCGTCGCGGCCCGCGCCGCTCCACGGTGCCCTGAACCAGAAGGAGTCCGGAGTGGAAGATGGTGTGCGCACATGCGGCGTGGCTGTCTTCGAAGAAGGCGATGTCGACCAGACCGGTGCCGTCTTCCAGGGTCACGAAGATGACGCGCTTGCCCGACGCGATGGGCGGCGTCTGCGTCGAGGCGCGGACCCCGGCGACCAGGACGCGCTGCCCGGCATGCAGGTGGGCCAGGCGCCGGGAGGGGACCGCGCCGAGCTCGGACAGCAGCCGGTGGTGGTAGTCCATCAAGTGCCGTGACACGTCCATCGACAACACCTCCAGCTCGGCACCGAGCTGCTCGCGGCCGGTCATCTCGGACAGTCCGCTCGCGCCCTGGGCCAGCGGGGCGGTGTCCAGGGGGAGCTGTCCGGTGCTGGGGCGGGAGCGGGTCTGGCGGTGCAGTTCGGTGATTTGGAGCAGTAGGTCACGGCGGGTCGCCTGACCGGCGATGCTTGTGAGGGCGCCGATGCGGGCGAGGCGTTCGGCGGTGGGCTGGGAGGGCCGGGCCCGCTGCCACAGGTCCGTCAGTGACCCGTACGGCTGCCCGGCCGCGATGCGGGCGGCTTCGTCGTCGCGGATGCCCTTGACCGCGGACAGAGCGAGCCGCACCCCGAGCCGTCCATCGGGAGCGGTCTCGACGCGGTAGCTGGTGTGGGAGTGGTTGATGTCGACGGGCAGGATCGGAATGTCGTGGCGACGGGCGTCCGCGAGGATCACCCGGGCCGGCCACATTCCCGGATCGTGCTCCAGCAACCCCGCGTACAGGGCTGCCGGGTGGTGCGCCTTGAGCCAGGCCGACTGGAGGGCGGGTACGGCGAAGGCGACGGCGTGGGCCCGGCAGAAGCCGTACGCACCGAACGATTCGATCACTGACCACACCTGCTCCAGGACGGTGGGGGAGTAGCCGCAGGCGGCGGCCTCCTGCTCGAACCAGGCGCGCAGTGTCGGCAGGCGGGACGCGTCCGACAGGGCGCGGCGGAACACTTCGGCCAGCGCCCGGTCGCAGCCGGTCAGGATGGCGACCATGTCGATGATCTGTTCGTGCCAGATGGTCACTCCGTAGGTGTCGCGCAGAACGGGTTCCAGGTCCGGGTGCGGATAGACGGGGGCTGCGCCGTGGCGGGCGGCGATGTAGAGGGCGGGCATTCCGCCGGCCACGGGCCCGGGACGGAACAGGCTGATGTCGGCGATCACGTCTTGCGGGTTGCGGGGCTGCAGCCTTCCGAGGAGGTCTTGCTGGCCGGGGGATTCGAGCTGGAACATGCCGACGGTGTCGCTGTTCTGGATCATCTTGAATGCCCAGAAGTCGTCCAGCGGTACCTGTTGCGGGTCGTCGAGGTCGATGGTCTGGCCGCTGGTGCGGTGGATCTCGGCGACGGCGTGCGCCATCGCGGACTGCATCCGCACCCCGAGCACATCGAGCTTGAGGAGGCCGAGGTCTTCGACGTCTTCCTTGTCGGCCTGGACCATGGGGTAGTTGCCGCCCGGGGTGGGCTGGACCGGGAGGCGGTCCAGCAGGGAGCGGTCGCTGAGGATCACTCCGCACGGGTGCATGGCGTAGCCGCGGGGCAGCGCGTCCAGTTGCTCGGCGAGCTGGAACAGCGGCCCGTAGCGGTCGGCTTCGGCTGCCAGGGGGCGCAGTTCGGGCAGCTCGGCCAGGGCCGAGGTGATGTCGCAGGCCCGCAGGTGCGGGAACGATTTCGCGATCCGGTCGACCTGGTGGGGTGCGATGCCCAGGGCGAGGCCGGTGTCGCGCAGCGCGAAGCGGGCGCGGTAGGTCTCGGGCATGCCGGTCACTGCGACCCGTTCCGCCCCGAACCGTTCGAAGATCCGGTCGTAGACCTCCAGGCGGCGCGCGGATTCCACGTCGATGTCGATGTCCGGCAGGCTGTTGCGCCGGATGCTGATGAACCGTTCGAACAGCAGTGAATGAGCGAGCGGGTTGGCCGTTGCGATGTCCAGGGCGTGGTTGACCATGCTTCCCGCGCCCGAGCCGCGGGCAGCGATCCGGATCCCCATCTCCCGTACGTCCGCGACGACTTGGGCCACAGTCAGGAAGTAGGTGCCGAACCCGAGCCGGGCGATGATGGCCAGCTCGTCCTCCAGGCGGCCCATCGCGGTCGCGTCCCGGTCGAGGCCCCGGCGGGCCATGCCGGCCAGGGACCGTTCGCGCAGCAGCCGGTCGACATCCCCTACGCCGCGGGCGCCTACGACCTCCGCTTCGGGAAAGTGGGCACGCCCCAGCCCCAGATCGGCAACCGGGTCCACCCGGCAGGCCTCGCCCGTCCGCACGGTCGTCTCCAGCAGGCGCGCCGCGCGGCCCGGGCCGGCACCGGCGGCCTGGGCGATGCGCTCGGCTGCGGCCGCCATCGCCTCCGGTCCCTTGAGCCACCGCTCGCCGGGGTCCAGGCGGTCGGCTTGGCGGAAGGGGATCGGGCGCAGCAGCCGGGCCGCGTCCAGCACGTCCGCGACCCGGTTCTGGTGGGGGTCGGCGTAGCGGGCGGCGTTGGTGAGAACCGCCTCGATGCCGAGCTCATCGGCGAGCTGCAGAGTGCGTCCGGCCAGGCGTAGCGATCCGGGCCCGGTGCCACTCTGCCCGTACCAGAGCACCTCTAGGCGTAGCGCGTCGCCGAAGAGCTCGCGCCACGGCTCCAGCAGCCGCGTGGCCAGGTCGGGGCGTCCGGCTGACAAGGCGCGGACGGGTTCGGAGACCGGCCCCAGCAGCGCGGTCAGACCCGCCCCCGCGTGGGCTTGCAGCACCTCCCACGACACCACAGGCAACCCACCATCCGCTGTGGTGTGCGTGGCGGACACCAGTCGGCACAGCCCCGCCCAGCCCAAAATGTTCTGGGCGAGAAGGGTGACGCGCAGTGGCGGCTCGACTACATGGGCACCGCCCCGGACCGGGGTCCGGCGGCGTCCTTCGGGCGCGGGGGGTCGGTGCGGGGCGACGGCGATGTCGACGCCAAGGATCGGCCGCACGCCATGGGCGGCGCAGGCCTTCGCGAAGCGCACCATTCCGGCCACCGTGTCCCGGTCGGTGAGAGCGAGCGAGGTCATGCCCCGCTCGGCCGCCCGTCGTACCAAGGAGTCCGGGTGAGAAGCCCCGTACCTGGCGGAATAGCCGGAGGCGACATGCAGATGCACAAACCCGCTCATCCGCTCCTCCTGCGCCTTGTACCCCCTTGCCCCTTCTGTCCCAGTGGCCAGATATCCACCATAACCCACGTGATCGAATCTCTGTTCGAACAAAAGGTAAGACGTTTTTCCAGGTCGAGGGTGCTAGCAATTGCTAGCCTGGGTGTATGGCAGCCGATGACAAGCAGCTCAACGTCCGGGTCCGCGCCCGCACCCACGAGCTCCTCGCCGAACGCGTCCAGCGCAAGGGCGTCACCATGCAGGCCTACGTCTCCGGCCTCATCGAAAGCGACCTCGACCCCGCCCGCGACGCCTTCGTCGCCGGCCTCGTCGACGACATGACCGGCCTGCTCGACGAATTCGACGACGCCTTCGACCCCGGCCTGCGCTGATGTTCCTGCGCATCGACGCTCGCTGGATCGAAGACGCCCTGCAGGACTTCGAACAACGCTCAGGCCGCGAGACCGGAATCGACGACTGGGGTGCCCTCGCAGCCGCGGTCCACCGGCACGCCTACGAACTCCACGCGGGCGAGCCCTTCTACCTTGAGGCCCCCGTACGGGCCGCCGTCCTGCTGCAGATGTTCGTGACGCTCAAGCCGCTCACCGACTACAACGGCCTCGTCGGATCCGCCCTCGCCCTGCGCTACCTCCACCAGTCCGCTGAACCCGCCAAGCCCCCCGCCGGCGCCATGCCCGACCTCGTCCGCGAACTCCGCACCGGCGCCCTGACCTTGCGCGCGACCGCAGCCCGCCTGCGCTCCTGGACCACTGCCTGACGCGTCCGCGGCACCGACTGCCCCGTCGCGCCGAGCGCCTGGAACGGGAGGCCCGCGAGCAGGGTGGTCAGGAGGGTATGGCGCACGCCGGGCATCACAGTCGACATGACCCGGGTCTTCTCACTCCTGGTCCGCGGCGCTTCCGGCGTGGGGGAGCAGGGGGAAGAGCCGGGTGATGAGGGCCACCGGTCGCGCGCCGTCCGGGCGGGCCAGGGGGCGTTGCTCGCGGTCCTGGTAGGGCGCGAGCGTCTTTCGGATGGCGTCTGCGACGCGGCTCATCTCTTCGGGCGTCAGGTAGGCGACGGCGCTGAAGGCCTCGTCGTGCCGCCATGCGGTCGGCGCCTCGTCTCGCTGCGCCAGCCAACGCTGCCAGCTTTCGTCCTCAAGGCCTCGGGCCAGATCCCCGAACTGCTCCTCCCCGGCGCCGCCATGGGTGTCGGCGTGCTGCTTCAGGCGCCAGGGGCGGGCGCGGCCCCCGTTGTGGGGGGCCTCCTCGATGTGTCCGTGGCGCGCGAGCTGTCGCAGGTGGAATGAGCAGAGGCCGGAGCTGTAGCCCAGCCGGGAGGCGGCTTCGGTCGCCGTGAGGGTGCCGACGTCGGCGAGCAGATCCAGCAGGGCGCTGCGGACTTCGTGCTCGCGCAATGCTTCGTTGGCGCTGGCCATGCGGGCGTGCGGGATGTCGACTCCATCTTCAGTCACTTTGCAAACTCTGCTACTTTGCAAAGGAGTTGGCAAGGGGCGCTCCTTGCTGACGGCATCAGCTGCGGGGGGCCTCCGCGGCGCCTGCGGCGTGCGTAAAAAAGGGGAGTCGGTTATGCCTGTTCGTGACGAGCGGTCTCGTCCCACCGATCGGCGCGTCCGCCTGCAAGGCCGCCCCGTCGACACCTATCCGGCTCTTCCGCCGGAGGCGCAACGGGGTTCGGTTCGCAGGGTCACGGTGGTGGGCGAGGAAGTGCTGAGCCGCCCGTGCCGCGAGGTACGGGAGTTCGGGACTCCGGAGTTGTCGGCATTGATCGACGACATGTTCCTGACCATGTACGTGGCCGACGGAGCCGGGTTGGCCGCCAATCAGGTCGGCGTCGACCTGCGACTGTTCGTGTACGACTGTCCGGACGATCACGGGGTCCGGCATGTCGGCCACATCATCAACCCGGTTCTGGACCTGCCCGATCCAAGCGGTCGGCGGCTCATCGACGACATCGAGGGCTGCCTGTCCGTGCCCGGTGCGGGTATGGAGGTTCCCCGCACCGATCGCGCTGTCGCGCGCGGGTTCGACAAGGACGGCAACCCGCTCGTCATCGAAGGAACGGGTTACTTCGCGCGGTGTCTGCAACACGAGACCGACCACCTCCTGGGCCATACCTATCTCGACCGGCTCTCCAGACGGGACCGCAAGGACGCGCTGCGCCAGATGGAAGAGAACCGTGAGGGCGTCTTCGCCCAACGCGCGATCAAGGCCGCCGGCCTGGGCAAAGCTGGAGACCGTTGCTGAACCGGCCCGCGCAACGGTGCCGGCCAGGAACTCAACGGAGTTCTGAACCGGCGCAGCTGACGGCATTGAGCATCGGATCGTGACCGGCTGGCCGCGACCCGGACCTCACAGGGTGCCGCGGCGGGTCGCCATACTGCTCTCGCGCTCTCGCCGAGCAGCACGCGGGCGTGAAGCGGCGGCAACCGCGATCGTGGTGGCGGCGAGGGCGGCGCTGACCCAGGCGGCATCCCGGTAGTCACCTGTCGCCCCCGTCGCGGCGCCGGCGAGCAGCGGTCCCAGAAACGCGCCGCTGTTCAGCGCCACGGTGGCGAACGCCCCGTTCAGGGACGGGGCATCGGACGCGACCTGCATGACGCGGTTGACGAGGGTCGATCCGATGCCGAACGACAGCCCGCCCTGAACGACCGCGACGAGGAACAGTGGCACTGCCTGCGTGCTGGCCACGGCCAGCGCTGCCCACCCGACCGGCAGGGCCCACATCGCGAGGACCGCACCTCGCCGGAGCCGACCGTCGGCCATACGACCAGCCGCGTTCACTCCGATGAAGGCGCCGGTTCCGAACGCGGCGAGCAGTCCCGGGACCGCGGCGGCGGACAAGTGGGTCACCTCCGTGGCAATGACAGCCAGGTAGGCGAAGGTCGCGAAGGTCGCCCCATTGATCAGCGCCGCCAGTGTCAACGCCAACTGCACCGGGCCCGACTTGAGCGCACGCGCCTCATGCCTCACCGAGACGTCGTGCCGCCGAGCCGCACCCCTGGGCGCCGACCGGAACACGAGCGTCAGGGCGGGCAGGCACAGGGCAGCGACTGCCCAGAAAGCCGAACGCCAGCCGGACCACTGCCCGGGCAGGGCGCCGACAGGCACGCCGACAACACACGCCAGCGTGACCCCCGACAGCAGGACAGCGGTGGCGCGGCCCTGCTTCGCAGGGGGCACGAGGTCGCTCGCCACGCTCATCGCGACCGCCAAGAACCCGGCGTTGACGATGGCGGCGACGATCCGGGTGCCGAACAGCACCGCGAAATCCGTCGTGACCGCTCCGACGACGTGCACGATGACGAACGCGGCAAGGAAGCCCGCCAGCGCACGGCGGCGTGGCCAGCGCGCGCTCAGTGCGGCCATCACCGGCGCGCCGCCCATCATCCCGATCGCGTAGGCGGACGTCAGGCTCGCGGCGGCTCCCACCGACACGGACAGATCGCGGGCGATACCCGGTACGAGGCCGGACAACATGAACTCGGAGGTTCCTTGCGCGAAGACAGCAAGACCGAGGACGTAGAGGAACACGGGCACGGAGTCGACTCCAGCAATGACGTGTGCGGGCATGAACATCCGCGTGCTGGACGTCGAACTGCGTCACCTGTTGTTGGGACGAGAGCCGAAACCGGACCAGACACACGGAACACGTGTCCGGCCACTCACAGCGAAGTCGACCAAGGAACCTCTCGGTTGCCGGTCAGACCACCATCCGCCGCCGAGTGACCGGCGGCTCCGTTCTGTCTGCCTCAGGGCTCATCACGTGAGGCACAGTACCCACGGCTCCGGCCGCCATCAACCTGGTAAACGCCCGTCGTGCGCCACCCAACGCCAGGCAGTGCGCCGGGCGTTGCGCACGAGATGCGACCAGGCCGGCGCCGAGCTGCCTCGCAACTCCCGACCGGACGCGTCACACCTGCGGTACGGCTTCTTCGGGAGCGACCGGACCGGGCGGGGTGCCGTCGCCGAAGGGGCGGCCGCCCAGCGAGGCCCGGTCGTGGGTGTCGAGCCAGCTCGACAGGTCCGGACCGCAGGGCACGATGCCACTCGGGTTGATGTCCTGGTGGACCAGGTAGTAGTGGCGTTTGATGTGGTCGAAGTCGACGGTGTCGCCGAATCCCGGCGTCTGGAACAGGTCGCGTGCATAGGCCCAGAGGACGGGCAGCTCGGAGAGCTTCTGCCGGTTGCACTTGAAGTGGCCGTGGTAGACGGCGTCGAAGCGGACGAGTGTGGTGAAGAGCCGGATGTCCGCCTCGGTAATGGTGTCACCGACCAGGTAGCGAGAGGCCGTAAGCCGCTGTGAGAGCTGGTCGAGACGGGCGAACAGGGAGGTGTACGCGGAGTCGTAGGCCTCTTGAGAACCCGCGAAACCGGCACGGTAGACGCCGTTGTTCACGTCTCCGTAAACCGTTTCGTTCACTGAGTCGATCTCTTGCCGCAACGCCTGCGGGTAGAGGTCGGGGGCTCCTTCGCGATGGTGAGCCGTCCATTCCAGCGACATGTCGATCGTGATCTGAGCGAAGTCATTGGTCACCACCTTGCCGGTCGGCACGTCGACGATCGCCGGAACCGTGATGCCGCGGTCGTAACCGGGATCGCGGGCGAGGTAGGCCTCTTGGAGACGTTCGATTCCGAGCACCGGGTCGCGCCCGCCCGGGTCCAGGTCGAACGTCCAGCTGCGCTCATCGTGGGTGGGCCCGGCCACGGCCATCGGCAAAGCCTCTTCAAGGCCGAGAAGCCGCCGCACGATGATCGCCCGGCTGGCCCAGGGGCAGGCGCGGCTGACCACCAGCCGGTACCGGCCCGGTTCGACGGGGAATCCATCGCGTCCGTCGGCGGTGATTCGGGTGGTGATGTACCGGCTGTCCCGCGTGTAAGCGCTCCCGGGATGCACGTAACTCATAGGCGGCAAACCCCTGTTCAGTATCCAGGCTCCCCGTCGGTGCCTGGCTCGGCTGTGGGCGCGTCCGCTCCCAAGACGCGTCCGCTCCCACGACAAGGGTCCCCACTCTTGGCGCGCCCCGCTCGTCGAAGCTCTGACAGGCCGCGTTGATCTCCCGGCGTGCCGCGCGGCGGTGCGGTCATGAGGTCGTGGACGCACCCCAAGCCTGGCACTACCGAGTGTGAATGAACAACAAATCCAAAACACTAACGAGTAGTGCTATGGTCCTCGCATGAAGAGAGTGAGCTTCGCCGAGTTCGGCGGCCCCGACGTTCTCCACCTCACCGACGTCGAAGAACCCCACGCGGGCCCAGGTCAGATACGTATCGCCGTGCGCGCGGCGGGCGTGAACCCCGTCGATTGGAGGATCCGCGAAGGCCAGTTCCAGGAAGCCCACCCGATCGAGCTGCCCGCTGGTATCGGGCAGGACGCCGCCGGGGTGGTGGACGAGGTCGGCGACGGCGTCGACGGAGTAAAGGCCGGCGACCTCGTGTTCGGGCGGGGATCGAGCGCCTACGCCGAGTTCGCCGTGCTTTCAGCCTGGGCCGCGATGCCCGAGGGCCTCTCGTTCGAGGAGGCGGCCGGCTATCCCTCCGTGGTGGAGACCGCGCTGCGCATCATCCGCGAGGTGGGGGTGCGGCCCGGGCAGACGCTGCTGGTCAGCGGCGCGTCAGGCGGCGTCGGATCGGCCGTTCTGCAGATCACCCGGGACCGCGGCATCACGGCGATCGGCACGGCCGGGGCCGCCAACCAGGACTATCTGCGCAGCCTGGGCGCCCTCGCCACGACGTACGGCGCGGGCTGGGTGGAGCGAGTGCGGCGGCTCGGCCGGGTCGACGCGGCGCTCGATCTGTCCGGCTCCGGTGTGCTCCGCGAACTCGTCGAACTGACCGGAGACGCACGAAAGGTGATCTCCATTGCCGATCGCGGTGCATCGGAGCTCGGCGTCCGGTTCTCCGGCGTGACCGGGAACGTGCCGCACGCCCTCGCCGAGGCCGTCGATCTCATCTCGCGCGGCAGGCTCCACATCCCGGTCGAGAAGGTGTACCCGCTCGCCGAGGCAGCCGCAGCCCACATCGACAGCCAGGCCGGACACACCCGCGGGCGCCGCGTCGTGGTCGTCTGAACCGTTCTTCCAGCCCCCTCCGCAGCCCCGGCAGGCTGCCCTTTCCCCACGCTCCCCGAAGGAGCCCCATGCACACTCCTGTCACGATCATCGGCGCCGGACTCGGCGGGCTCGTCCTGGCCCGCGTCCTGCACCTCCACGGCCTTCCGGTCGCGGTCTACGAGGCGGAGTCCTCCTCTGCGGCCCGGTCGCAGGGCGGGATGCTCGACATCCACGACCACAACGGCCAACTCGCCCTCGAAGCAGCCGACTTGATGGACCAGTTCCGTGGCCTCGTCCTGGAGGGCCGGCAAGCGATACGGCTGATGGACCGGGAGGGGACCGTCCTGTTCGACAAGGCCGACGACGGCACGGGCACAAGCCCCGAGGTGCAGCGCGGCGAGCTGCGGCAGATCCTGCTCGACGCACTCCCCGGCGACACCGTCCACTGGGGCAGCAAGGCCACGGGCGTCCGTGCCCTCCCCGGGGGCTGCCACGAGGTGGCCTTCGCGGGCGGCGGCTCCGTCGTCACCAGTCTCCTGGTCGGCGCGGACGGCGCGTGGTCACGCGTGCGGCCGCTGCTTTCCGACGCAACCCCCCAATACGTCGGCCGGTCCTTCGTGGAGACCTGCCTGCACGATGCCGACACCCGACACCCGGCCACCGCGAAGGCGGTCGGCGGCGGAACGCTCGTGGCACTCGACCCGGACAGCA
Source organism: Streptomyces sp. NPDC045846 (assembly GCF_056431605.1). Classification (NCBI taxonomy): domain Bacteria; kingdom Bacillati; phylum Actinomycetota; class Actinomycetes; order Kitasatosporales; family Streptomycetaceae; genus Streptomyces; species Streptomyces sp. NPDC045846. Next base: position 398,644 of record NZ_JBWKKJ010000005.1, read on the forward strand.
ACGGCAAGTGGCTCGTGGCCCACCGGGAGAAGGGCGGGGCCCTCCACGCGTACATCACCCTGGCCAAGCCGCAGGACTGGTTCACCGCCATCGACTTCACCGACGCCGCGGGAGCCACCGCACGGATCGCGCAGGAGTACACCGGCTGGGCGGCGGAACTCACCGCCCTGATCACGGCCAGCTCCACCGCGCCGGTCCTGCGCCCCCTCCACGCGCTGCCGGTCGGACACCGCTGGGACCGGCTGCCGGGCGTAACCCTGCTCGGCGACGCCGCTCACCTCTCGACGCCCAATGGTGAAGGCGCCAACCTGGCCATGCAGGACGGCGCCGAACTCGGAAGGGCCCTCGCCGCACACCCTGATGACATCGAGACGGCACTCGCCGCATACGAGCGAGGGCTGTTCACGCGCGGTGCGGCGGCCGCCGCCGCGGTCGCCCACGACCCGACCCCGCAAGAAATGATCAAGTTCTTCACCGGCCGAGAACCGGTGGAGATCTGACCGTGCAGGGGCCGGGTAACGGCTGTGCACGGCGCGGGTGTTAGCTTCCGTCCCGTGATGCGACACCAGGATGAGACCAGGGCGGCCTACGACGGGGTCGTCGAACGGTACGCGGCGATGTTCGCCAATCAGTTGGAGACGCAGCCGTTCGCGCGGCAGATGATCGCCACCTTCGCCGAACTCGTGCGCGGCACCGGGAACCTGCGGACAGCCGACGTCGGGTGCGGACCCGGCCATCTGACGGCCATGCTGCACGGTTTGGGACTGGACGCCTTCGGGCTCGATCTCTCCCCGGCCATGATCGCTCACGCCCGTCAGGCCCATCCGGAACTGCGGTTCGACGAAGCCCGCATGGAAGCCCTGCCGGTCAAGGACGGCACGCTCGGCGGAGTGCTGGCCCACTACTCGATGATCCACACCCCACCCGCCGAACTGCCCGCGCTGCTCGCTGAGCAGGTACGTGTCCTGGCACCAGGGGGCGTGCTCCTGGTGTCCTTCTTCGGGACGGAGGGACCGGAGCCGGTCCGCTTCGACCACAAGGTGGCGCCCGCCTACAGCTGGCCGACGGAGCGGTTCGCCGACCTGCTGACCGGAGCCGGACTTGTCACGGTGGCGCGACTGCTCCACGACCCGGCGTCAGAGCGGGGCTTCCTCGACTCCCACTTGCTGGCCCGCCGCCCGTAGCGGGGCCCGGGCCGGTGGTGGATCGGCGGGATGAAGCTCACCAAGCGCCGCGTTCCGAGCGTTCGCTCGCGAAGGTGTCGCCGTCCACCGCAGTGCTCCGAGAGCGGTCGCCCACCGGTTGCTGACCGGTCTCACTGACGCTTGCCGGCCACCCTGTTAGCGTCATGCGGTGATCTCTCTGGGGGAACCCGCGTTCTTCACCCGGCTGCGCGACGCGCGACGGGTACTCATCGCCGGCGCGGGCGGCGGTTTCGACGTGTACGCCGGTCTGCCGCTCGCACTCGCGCTGCGCTCGGCAGGCAAGGACGTACACCTCGCCAACCTGTCGTTCGCCGATCTGTATGGCCTGGACCTCGATGCGTGGGTGGACGAGGACGTCGCGGCCGTCAGGCCCGACACCCCCGTGCGCGGCGACTACTTCCCGGAACGGACGCTCGCGCAGTGGCTCGCGACGCAGGACCTGCCGCCGGTCGTGTACGCGTTCCCGAGCATCGGGGTCGGTCCGCTGCGGGCGGCCTACCGGACGCTGATCAAGCATCTCGGTGGTGTCGACGCGGTCGTGCTGGTGGACGGCGGTACGGACATCCTCATGCGTGGCGACGAGCACGGTCTCGGCACCCCGGAGGAGGACATGGCGAGCCTGGCCGCGGTGAGCGGACTCGACGAGGTTCCGCACCGGTTGGTGGCGTGTCTGGGCTTCGGGGTGGACGCGTATCACGGCGTGAACCACTCGCTCGTGCTGGAGAACCTGGCAGCCCTGGACCGGGACGGCTCATATCTCGGTGCCTTCTCGCTGCTCGGCGCGGGGAGGGAGGGCGCGCTGTATCTCGACGCGGTCGCGCACGCCCAGCGTCACACCCCGAGCCACCCGAGCATCGTGAACGGTTCCGTGGCGGCCGCCGTGCGGGGTGACTTCGGGAACGTCCCGTTCACGGACAGGACCAAGGGCAGCGAGCTGTTCATCAACCCGCTGATGGCGCTGTACTTCTGTGTGGACCTGCCGGGACTGGCCCGCCGCAATCTCTACCTCGGTCTGCTGGAACGGACGGCGTTGATGCGACAGGTGAGTTCCGTGATCGAGGAGTTCCGCGCCACGCTGCCCCGCCAGCGTCCGCCGAGGACGTTCCCGCACTGAACCGTCCTCCGGAGCGAGCGGACGGACCCCCCTGCGCGGGGCGCGGCTTCCATCCCAGCGGGGGCTGGTGACGAGCGCACAGATCCGTGGGACCCGGGCTTCGTCCGGGGCGGCGGGGCAGGGGGAGGCGGCTTCCCGGCCGCCGCCCTCCCCGTGTCATCGCCGTGGCGGGGGCTGTTCGGCTACCGGCTGAGCGTCTTGAGAGCGGCCGCGTCGTACGGCCGCAGCTCGTCGAAGCGGTTGCCGAGGACCTTCGCCGCCCACTGCGGGTCCTGGAGGAGCGCCCGTCCGACAGCGACCATGTCGAACTCGTCGCGCTCCATACGGTCCAGGAGGTTGTTGATGTCGCCCAGATCCGAGCCTTGGCCGGCGAACGCGCCGAGGAAGTCGCCGTCGAGGCCGACCGAACCGACGGTGATGGTCGGCCGGCCGGTGAGCTTCTTGGTCCAGCCCGCCAGGTTGAGGTCCGAGCCCTCGAACTCCGGGAGCCAGTAGCGCCGGGTGGAGGCGTGGAACGCGTCCACGCCCGCGGACGCCAGCGGGGCGAGGATCGCCTCCAGCTCCTCCGGGGTCTGCGCGAGGCGGGCGTCGTAGGCCTCCTGCTTCCACTGCGAGTAGCGGAAGATCACCGGGAAGTCGGCCGACACGCGTTCGCGGACCGCGGCCACGATCTCCGCGGCGAACTTCGTGCGCGCGACCGCGTCGCCGCCGTAGGCGTCGGTGCGGCGGTTGGTGCGCTCCCACAGGAACTGGTCGAGCAAGTAGCCGTGGGCGCCGTGCAGTTCGACGCCGTCGAAGCCGATCCGCTCGGCCTCCGCGGCAGCGTCGGCGAAGGCGCCGATGACGTCATCGAGGTCGGCGCGGGTCATGGCCTTGCCGGTTCCCTCGGTGCCGTCGACGCGGATGCCGGAGGGACCGACGGCGGGCGCCTCGGCGTACGGCGCCTGACCCTGCTCGCGCACCATGCCTATGTGCCACAGCTGCGGCACGATCGTGCCGCCTGCCTCGTGCACGGCAGAGGCGACCTTGGCCCACCCCGCCAGCTGGTCCTCGCCGTGGAAGCGCGGGACCCGGTCGCTCTGGCCCGCGGACTCGTGCCCGACGTAGGTGCCCTCGGTGACGATGAGGCCCACACCCGCGGCCGCCCGGCTGGCGTAGTACGCCTGCACGTCCTCGCCGGGCACGCCGCCGGGGGAGAACATCCGCGTCATCGGGGCCATCGCGATGCGGTTGGGGACGGTCAGGCCGTTCAGTGCGATGGGCCGGGACAGGATGTCGGCCGCGCGAGAAGCGGTGGACGTGGTGACGGTCATGCGGGTCCTCCGAGGGGTGAGGGGCTCGTCCGGGTACGACGAGAGAAGTGCATAGTACACATGCTGTGTATCATGCATATTGCCGTGCCCGTGGGGGAGGAGTCGTCCTCGTGAGGGACGCGGCGGCACCTCGGTGCGGAAGGGCCGGCGGGCCGCTGCAGGGCGGGAGCGACCCGGCTCCCGATCCGTCCGGCTGTCCCGCTCCTCGGCTTCGGCGGGGACTCGCTTCGGCGCTCGACGGGTCGGCGATAATGGAGCGACGGAATGGGTGGGAGGCGTGGTGCTGGAGAAGCTGGAGCGGGAGCTGATGCTGCTCTCACGACACCAGGTGCTCGCCCGGCGCGAGCGTGATCCCGAGCGCCTGGAGCGGTCGGCGTACCTGCTGCTCAGCCGGATCGACACCCAAGGGCCCATGTCCATCGGTCAGTTGGCGGAAGCGTTCGGGCTCGACACCTCGACGGTGAACCGCCAGACGGCCGCACTGCTGCGCTGCGGACTGGCCGAACGCGTGGCGGACCCGGACGGTGGCATGGCCCGCAAGCTGCGCATCACCGAAGAGGGCGGGCATCGCCTCGCCGAGGACCGTGAGGTCAACCGGTCCTGTCTGGCGCAGGTCGTAGCCGACTGGTCCCCCGGGGAGGTGGAGGAGCTGGCGGACATCCTGGTCCGGCTGAACCGCAGCGCCGAGGCCCTCGAAGGCCGGTACTGGCCGCGGTCGGAGGACGACTGCGCACACGCCGATCGCTCCACGCGGGCGCCCCGCCACCCCGCTCAGTAGGAACAGCCGCACCCGCCAGCCTCATGGCGCCCACCGCGCCGCGGGTGTATCGGGGTCAGGCGGGTCGTACCGTACGGGGGCCGACGCACTGGGCGCCATGAGCTCGAACGCGTTCGCGCAGCGCGCGGTCGGCGGTCACGACCGTGCAGGGCCGGTCGGCGTGGGCGGCGGCGAGTTCCACGATGAGGTCGTCGCCGCTGCCGGGCGCTGACTCGACCCGCACCCCGGCCACGGACTCGACGCCCCGGGCGGCGCCCTCGACGACGAGGATCACCTCTTCGTCGACGTCCCTTCCGACCAGTCGGTCCCGCAGCCGCTCTGCGGCGCCCTTGCGGTCGCGCCACCACCCGTCGGGGACGGACCCGACGACGTTCGCGGCATCGACGATCAGTACCGGACGCACACTCACGAAACCTCCCGACCGCATCGGGCCTGCCCGGGCATGGTGCGCATCCCTCGTGTGATCACGGGCCGTGATTCTGCCATGCCGACGTGAGCGGACGCGGCCCGGCGGGTGCTGCGCCGGCTGCTGGGGGCGCGCCAGTGGCTCGCCCTGACCACCACCGGGCGGAGGCCAGCCGTACATCCTCGACAACCGGGACCCGACTGCGTCGGCTCCGGTGAACCATCAGTCATATAAAACGAAAACTACCTGGGTGTCGCCCGCGCGCCTTCCCGCTTCCGCGCGCTCCTCGGTGTGGCCGGTCCGGCCGAGTGCCGCGCCACGAGGCCGGGTAGTAGGCACCCGGAAGATAATGCGACGATACGCAGGCTCTGAGAGTCACTCCAGACAATTCACTCCGTGCCCTCTCCACGACGCAAGGAGGCCTGAAGTATGGCTATCTCTCCCGTGACCGGAACGGTCCCCGGCCCCGCCGACTCCGGAAGTGAAAACGCAGTGGGCAAGACCTATAAACCCACGCGGTTTATGCGTCACCCGCTGACTCGTAAGAACCAGAGGGAACTCAAGATCCTGACCAATGAGCCTCCCCCCATCCTGCAGAGGTGGAAAAGCTGGGAGGACATGAGTCGAGCGGAGAAGAAGCCGCCGGAGTGGAGCACGGTCAGCGGGAAGTGGGACAAGGTCAAGGGGAAAGTCAAGAAGGCATCCGACGATGAGCCGGACCGCTGGATCGCCCCCATCGGCTTCTCCATCAACAAGGTGACATATGGCACCTTTCCGGAAGGAGACTCTGCGCACGGGCGCGGGTGGGGCACCTACATGAATATGGGTGTGCCGCTCATCGAGGAGCGGAGTGACATTCAGCAGCCTCCCCCCGACGTGATCTATGAGAACACGTTTGTCAATCGAACCGACCCGCGACCGATCACCTGGACCGCCGGTTTCGAGTACTCGGTTTCGAACACGATCAGCTGGTCCCTCCAGGGCCAGGTGCAGCTCACGTTCGGCGCGAAAGCCACTGCGTCCCTGCAACAGCAACTGCAGCAGAGTATGGCCCTGACTCAGTCCCAGAAGACGACTCTGAAGAACAGCAAGGACAACCAGGGCGTCGACTCGGAGTCCCAATCGCAGGGGACGAGCACCACCACGGCGACCGGCACCGCTACGGGCACCGGAGAACTGTCGGCCCAGTTGATGCTCGGGATCAGCGCTTCCGTCAGTGGATCGTTCACCACCCAGTTCAAAGGCTCGTTCTCGCTGAGCGGGACCGTCGACACCCGAGCCGTGGTGCGGGCCACCCAGCGCCGCAAGGTCAGTAAGTTCGACTACGAGCTCCCCATTACCTTTGGCGGAGTGGTGGCCCTGTACTACGAGGAGCCGGTGGAATTCAGCGGCATCCAGAGTATTCAGGGCGCAGAGGACGACGAGACGCGCAAGCGAGCGCAGACGCAGGACCAACGCGGAGAAACCAAACCCGAGAAGTACTATCACGTGGTCGCTCGGGCGGTCGATGTACTTGAGTTGGTCGGCGAGGGCAGGGACTACTTCAGCCAAAAAGGGGAGGCGGAGATCGTTTCCGTCCTGGCGGGGGAGGCCGAGGTGTTCGAGCTGGAAAAGCTCACCCTCAGCGACGGTCTCGTGAAGGGACAGGAAGCACCGTTCTACAAGAGCTGAAGCAAGAGCCGACGCGTCGTTTCCGCCAGGGAACTCGGAAGGGGAGCTCATGTCCGACGGCAAAGGCCAAACCAGCGGTGAGCGAGAAAGCGAGGCCACGGCGAGGTCCGGCCTTTTTGGCAACGCCTTCAACAGCGGCAGCGACCGGGCCAAGGAGGCCGAGAAGTCCGCCGAGAAACTCGGGAAGGCCATCCCCGGCGCCGGTGAAGGTGCCTGGGACGAAGACGAGGAGAGCGTATCGGGAGACGTGTCGGCCTTCGTGCATGGTCTGGAGAAGGGGCGCGATCCATGGCATCCGCGCCAGACGGCACACGGGGCACTGGACGTCATGCAGGGCTTCCTCGGCCCGCATTTCTCGAGTTTCCAGGCGACAGCAGATCGTCAGCGTAAAGTCAGCGAAGACCCCAAGTCGACCTCCGGCGCGGCATCGTCAACGATGAAGTCCTCGACCGAAGAGGGGGAATTCAGGAAAGCGGCAGATATCCGCGACGAGGATCAGCCGCACATGAGCGAAGACATGCAGAGGAAACTGAACAGGGCCCAGTACCAGACCGAGGGCGCCCTCCTTGTCACCAGCGGCATGGCGGGCCATGCCGTGGGCGTCGCACTGGACCCGGCGCGGGAGAAGGCCTACGTCGTCACGGACAGTGGCAAGCTCTACAGCGTTTCCCTCACCCATCACGTCAAGCGCGAGTTCGTGACGACCGAAAGCCTGGGCAGTCCCGGGGGAGTGGCCCTGGACGGAAAGGGCAAGGCCTACGTCACCGACCACAGCGGCAATCGCCTGGTCCGGGTCGATCTGGCCAACGGCACCACCGAGACGGTCGTCACCGGTGTTCAGGCCTACGCCGTCAAGCTGGACGCAGACGGCAAGACGGCCTACGTCACCGGTCTGGACGGAAAGCTGTTCGCGGTCGATCTGGGGAAGAAGGACGCCAAGAAGCTGATCGTCGACGAGTTGGGATCGTCCACCTCGGGGGCGACGCTGGACGGCAACGGCAAGGCGTACACCGGCAATTGGAACCACGTCGGGAATCTGTGGGAGGTGGACCTGCTGGCCGACCCGCCCAGCAAGCGCGCGGTGACCGCCCTCTCCCGGCAGAGCGGCGACATCGCGCTGGACGGCGCGGGCACGGCATACATCAGCGATCACTGGGGCGACGTCCTGTACAAGGTTGACCTGGCCAGCGGCGCCCAGCACGTGGCGGTCAAGGCCACGGGCAGCTTCTCCGCGCTCGGCGTCGCGTTGGACCTCGACAACGGCGTGCTGTACGTCAGCACTTGGGAAGGCCAGCTCTGGCGGTTCGCCCTGCGTGTTCTGCAGACCCCCGAGCTGATCGAGATCACGACCGGAGTGTAGGAACAGGCCGCCTCGCGAGCGGACCTACCAGCCTAACGGTGCAAAAAGGTCCCCCCGTCGATGACCCAGAGGCTGGCCGGAACCGCACCGCACCTGACGACCTCGGAGTGCATCTTGGTGTCGGTGTGAGCCCAGCCGACACGGCGCTGGTGCTGCTCGTCGGTCGGGTAGAAGGTGAGGCCGGCTTCGGGATGTCGGCCTTTCTCGAAGAGATACGGCTTGCCTCCAGCCGGGGTGATCACGGTCCGCGAGATGGGGCCGGTCACGATAATGGCGCCGTTCGTGTCGACGGTCAGGCAGTCGACATCGAACTCGGCCCGGGTGGTTCCGACGTTCTCGAACACGTGCTGCACCACGACATGCCCGCGGCTACGGCCGTCGACCGTACGGGCGCTCAGCTGTGCGGTGAGCCGCTCGCCCGGGTTGGGGCCCGGCCCGTACTCGTTGAGCAGAGTCCAGCTGTCCAGCGCGAGATGTTGGGCGGCCGCGGGGACCGCCGGCGCGGACGCGGCCGCAGCGGCTCCGCACGTCCCGGCCGCGAGGGCCATGACCGAAGTGGCGAGCGCAAGCGCGGTGGTGAACTTTCGCATGGTCAATCCTCAGTAGGTTGAAGGCAGTCGAGCCGTTTCCCGACTGCCTTCAACCTCGCAGTTCACCCCAGGCCTTGCCCTCCACCCCAGGGAGGGACCTCTTCCGCCGCCGGGCGGACCGCTCGTCCTCCCTCGGCCTCACGGAAGCGGAGCGTTGTCGCGCGCCGTACTGCCACCTGGCACCCGCGCGCGCATCGAGAAATTCGCTGCGTCGGCCCGCGCCGTCGGCAATGGGTGAAGTACCCGCCTGCCTCAGCCGGGTTCATCACGGACTCACAACTGATCTCAACCCCGACCGACGTCGACCCGAACCGTGAAGATCAGTAGCGAGGCTTTGCGGATGTGCGCGGTATGCGCTCCAGGAGCGGGCCGTCTGGTCGGGAAACCAGCCGACGGCGTAGGAGGTCAGTTCCGCCACGTCGCCGAACGGGCCGTCAGCCTCGATCGGCGCGGTCTCGGTGCGGGAAAGCCTCCCGATGCACTCGGGAACCCTTTCCCTCGGCGCTCCGCTCTCCGCAACTCCGCACCGCTGCTAGCGGTTTCAGTCAAGCAGGGTGGCGGCCACGGCCGCGATCACCATGACGGCGGCGACGCCGACCAGTACGCATCGAGCCGCCCACCGCCCTCCGGCATTCCCTGTCGCCCTCCGCTCTGTGATCCGAGGAACCTCGGTGAGCAGGCAAGGTTCAAGCCAGTAGCCCCCCAGCAGAGCGGCGTACTGCACACCATCGTCATCGCGCATGTCCACACGCCCTCAACACCGCTTCCGGCACGGCCGCAACGGGGAGGGCCTCGATGTGATGAAGAGCTGGAGATGGAGGATTGCACCGTCCAATCCAGGGCAGGCGCATCGATTAAAACTCGTTCGCGAACCACACGCAGCCTCTCTGGCCAGCCGCGGCCCGGCGCGGGCTCGATGCCCTCGCCCACCTGCCTCCGGTCGCCGTGCATGCGCTGCCCGCGGCGCCGGCCGTGGTCGCGAGGGGCACCAACGTGCTGGAGCGTGGCGCAGAGCGCTTGGCGCGTGCGCCGGAAGCCGTGCATTCTCACGCCCCCCGCGCACTCCGTAGATCGGTTCGCGCCCTGATGCGGGGGTGCACGCGTCTTCCCGGGGCTGGGATCACTGAAGGACCGTTACGTACCTAAGGGGCGGCGCGTGATCGCGCCTGGATGCAGGGCATATGCCGCCGGTGTATTGGATGCCAACCCTAGGGAGCGTGAACGGATGGCCGTCGCGCCGTGGAGCATCCGGACGTTCACCGGACGCAGAGTGCGAGCGCCCGCCCTCTTCTTGATCCGCGGCCCTACAGGGGTCGGCCAGTTCGCCGTCGCCATCCTCCTGCCACCCCCAACGCCGCGGGCGGCCACCCTCAACTGCCAAGGCCGAACCCGGCGCGCAGAAAATCAAGGAGACGATCGTGACTCACCACGGCGACCGCCAGGCGAACCTGGCAGAAGATGCGGTGGTCCTGCTGGCAGGTCTAGCCGATCTCGCTCTCAGCGGGCTGAGCGGCGCGGTTGGCAGGGCAGGCAACTTGCTGCGTCGCGCAGATCTCGGAGAGCTCCTGGCAGACGGCCAGGAGGAGACCAAGGCCCGTGGCCGGCTGTTCCTCGACCGCCACGCCGGTGCGGCACCGGCACATCTGGAGGTCCTGGCCCGCACCGTCGGGACGCACCCGCGGGAGACGACCACCTCGTGACGGAAGACACCGGGAACAGCCTTCTCAAGGGACGGATCGACTCGGTCCTGGGGGAGTTCGTCACGGCCGAAGCACATGCGTTGGCCGACATCGATGCCGCTCTGCAACCCGTGTCGGAGCAGCTCCACGCCGCGACCGGCTCCGGCAAACGCCTGAGGGCCGCCTTCTGCTACTGGGGCTGGCGCGGCACGGGACAGCCCGACAGCGACGCGCTGGTACGGGCTGCCGCCGCCATCGAGCTGGTCCACGCGGCCGCCGTGGTCCACGACGACCTGATCGACCACAGCAGCACCAGGCACGGCCTCCCCACCGTGCACACGGCCCTGAGACGGCTGCCCTGCGGCCAAGTCCGCGACGCTGACAGTGGGTTGGGCGGCCGTGACATCCCTCAGTCCAGTGCCCGAGCACTGGCGATGCTGGTGGGAGACCTGTTGATGGCGATGGCGGGACAGCTGTTCACCAGCTCGGGCCTGCCTGGCGCCTTCCTCCACAGAGCCCGGCCTCTGTGGACGGTGTTGGCCCGCGAACTGGTGGCCGGGGAATGCCTGGAGATCCTGCGGACCGGGTGCGAGCCCGAGCTGGAAGCATCGGTGAAGGTGATCCGGTACAAGACCGCCAAGTACACCGTCGAACACCCCTTGCAGCTCGGCGGCCTCCTCGCCGGTGCACATCCGCGCCTCCTGCAGGCCTACAGCGATTACGGCCTTCCGCTGGGCGAAGCCTTCCAGCTCCGCGACGACCTGCTCGGCCTGTTCGGCGATCCCGCCGCGACCGGCAAGGACCCCGCCGATGACGTGACCGGCAACCGTCCCACCGTGCTGATGGCCCAGGTGCTCGCCTGCGTGGCCCCGGCCGAACGCGAGGAATTGCACGGCCTGCTGGGCCAGGAAGGACTTACGGAGGAGCAGGTGCAACAGGTCCGGGACATCGCCTGCCGAACCGGAGCCGTCACCCGTGTCGAGAAGATGATCACCGCCCGGCAGCGCGCGGCGCAGGAAGCACTGGCGGGCGCCGCCGTGACCGGGGAGGCCCGCCGTGCGCTCACCACCCTGGCGGCCGACGCCACCACCCGCATCCACTGACCCCTGGAGCACCGCGATGACCTACACCCCCGCCTCCATGGATGCCCTGCGTACCCAGGGCGACGAACTCGCCGACGCGACCGTGAGCGCGCTGTTCGAGCGCGGCGAGGTCGGCAAGTTCAACTCCCTCATGCGCTACGTCTCCACCGTCGGCCAGGATCTGCCGGAAGGTCTGCCCGACGTGGCCCGCGAATACCTGAACACCACCGGCACGCCACCGGGCTGGGTGGACTGGGCCGAAATGGAGAAGGCCCGCCTCTTCTTCATCGACAACAACGTGCACATCTCCACCGCACTGTCCTTCGCCTCGATGCCGGCCTGCTACGTCCTGCCGCACGTCGCGAAGCTGCTCTCGGCCACGCACTCACTGAAGTACCCCTCGAAACGGATGGCCGAGACGGGGCAGTTCACCGTCTACTTGATGCGTCCCGATGCCTTCGAGGCCGGAAGCCGCTTCATCCCGGCCGCCCAGAAGGTACGCCTGCTGCACGCCTCCATCCGCCACCACCTCAAGCGCGAGGGCCTCTGGGACGTCGCCGCCCTGGGCACCCCGATCTGTCAGGAGGACATGATCGGCGGGCAGATGATGTTCTCCATCCAGGTCCTCGACGCCTTGCACCGGCTCGGCATCCACATGAGCAACGAAGGCGCCGACGCCTACTACTACGCCTGGCGGGTCGTGGGTGCCTTCCTCGGCGTGGACCAGGCTCACGTACCCCAGACGATCCAGGACGCCCGCGTCTTCTCCGACCTGTACATGACCCGTCACATGGGCCCCAGCGAGGAAGGCGCCCTGCTCACCCGACAGCTCATCGACCTGTACGAGGAAGTCGTGCCGGGCACCTTCTTCGACCCCGTCGTCTCCGCCCTGATCCGCTACCTGATCGGCGACACCTGCGCCGACTGGCTGAAGGTGCCCCGCACCCCCTGGGACACCCTCGTCAAGGCCGCTCCCGCGGTCCTCGGCGTACTGGAATCCCTAGAGGACCGCTCGCCAGTGGCCGCGTGGGCCCTCGACCGGCTCGGGTACCTGACCAGCGTCCTCGAACTGTCGTCGCTCACACGGGGCCGCGTCATGCACTACGCCATCCCCGAACACCTCAAGGCCGACTACGGGGTGAGCACCGCCGTCCTGCCCACGGCCCGGTGGACCCCGCCGCCAGCCACCATCGGCCAGCCATAGAGACGGCCCGCCGTGACGGGCGCGGCAGCCTCAGCCCGTTCGGTCCAGCGACGCGGCGCGGGCACTGCGGCGATGCGGGCCCGCAGGTGCCAGCGCCGGTCGTCCCACTCCTCGGCGCTCACACCTGATGCTGCGGCTGGCATCGCGGGCCGGTCTCGGCCCGGGCAACATGCATGCGGGGCCTCGCTGTCTACCGGTGTCCGCTGTGCAGGCTGTTGAGACGTTGCCGGGCCCGTATCTGGGGGGCCTCCTTGGTCGTTGCCTGTGGCGTGACTGACTTTCCGTATGCGTACCGTCGCGTATCCCCCTCTGCCCAGCGGGGCGTCATGAGGCGAAGGCGGTTGGCCGCGCTTCTCTGCTCGCTGTCCGCCCTCGTTCTCAACGGAGCCGTGGCGACCGCCCCTGCGTCCGCGGCCACTGCGGCGCCCCGCACCGGCGGTTACGTCGCCCTCGGGGACTCCTATTCCGCCGGCCTCGGGGCTGGTGGCTACGACGAAGACAGCGGCGACTGTAAACGCAGCATCAGGTCCTACCCGGCGCTGTGGCGCGCCGCGCACTCACCTTCCTCCTTCGCGTTCACGGCCTGTGCAGGCGCCCGCACGGGTGATGTCGTCGATGGCCAGCTGGGTCCGCTGAACCGGTCCACGTCGCTGGTGAGCATCACCATCGGCGGCAATGACGCGGGGTTCGCCGACACGGTGACGACCTGCGTTCTTCAGGGCGAGCGTGCCTGCCTGGCACGCGTCGCCCAAGCCCGTTCGTACATCAGCACCACGCTTTCCGGAAAGCTCGACCAGGTCTACGACGCCATCCACAGCAAGGCACCCAACGCTGAGGTGGTCGTCATGGGCTATCCACGCTTCTACAAGCTGGGGGGTGGTTGCGCTGTGGGCATCGGCGAGAAGTCACGCGCCGCCCTCAACGCTGCCGACGATGACATCAATGCCGTCATCGCGAAGCGCGCCGCCGACCACGGATTCTCCTTCGCAGGCGTCAATGCGACCTTCAAGGGTCACGAGATCTGCTCCGGCGACCCATGGCTCCACAGCGTCACCCTGCCCGTGGACGAGTCGTACCACCCCACGGCCAAGGGCCAGTCCGCCGGGTATCTCCCGGCGTTCTCTTCTGCTGTTTAGACAGCAGGTGGACGTCCGTCGGCCCCGATCCCATCGCCGTCCCCGCTGAGCGGGAGTCGGCCGTCTGCCCCAACTCCCTTATACGGGCTGGACTGGCGAACCGGCCGGGAGGACGGCCGCCCACTCCCGCCTGAGCAGCCCGTAGACCCACGAGTCTGAGACGTCGCCATTGACGACGCAGTCCTCCCGCAACGTCCCCTCACGCACGAAGCCGAGCTTCTGCAGCACGCGGGCAGAAGCCACGTTGCGGGTATCGGCCTCGGCTTGGACGCGATTCAGGTCCAGCGTGTCGAACGCCCACCGCAGTAGAGCGCGCGCGGCTTCGGTCGCGTAGCCGTGGCCCCACGCGGCGTCGTCGTAGCAGTAGCCGAGCGACGCGCTGCGAAAATCCGGATTCCATTGGTGCAGGGTGCACCAGCCGATGAAAGCCCCGTCGGACACACGATCCACGGCCAACCGCGCCCCGGTGCCTTCCTGTTCCATCTGTCGGCAATTGGCGAGGAACTGCTCGGCGTGTGAACGGTCGGTCCACGGGGGCGAGTCCCAGTAACGCAGGATGTGGGCGCTGCTGTGCATGACGAAGAGGGCGTTTGCATCCGCGTCCTCGAAGGCACGCAGTCGAAGACGGGCGGTGTGCAACGAGGGGGTGGGCAGCGGCGTCCTCATGGGGCCCTCCTTTGTCGGTCGCTGGCCCATCAGACCGCCGGTGCGGAGCCGGTCGCAAAGGGTTTTCTCGGCGGGCTGGCGGACGTGGCCGCCTCGCTTCATCCGTGCGACGGAGCACGCCCGGGCGGCGGCATCCGGGATCTGAGCGGGACCCCGCAACCCTCAGGTGCACCTCCGCATTGATCGACGGGTTCGGCAACTGGCCCGCGCCGACGCGAATGCGACACGAACGGGTGACGCGCGGGGAGGCGGGGGTCAGATGGATCGTTTCGCCGTCGGCCGCATCCCTAGGGTCGGACACGACAAGCCCAGAAGGTCCGATTGTCCGTCGCAGAAGGCCGCCGGGAGGCAGTGCTATGTCGCAGTCCGTATCCGATTCCCCCTCCGATTCCCCCCAGCACCGGATTTTCTTCATGCTGGATGTGGACGGTGACGGCGTCATCACACATGCCGAGTATCTGGGGCGGGTGGAGCGGGTCGCGTCGGCCATGGGCCGCGACGCCTCGCACCCGGTCGTCGTCGCTTCCCGGGCCGCGCACGAGGCGGTCTTCGCGGACATGGACGGCGATGGTGACGGCCGGGTGACCTTCGAGGAGTACCGGACCTGGGTGGGCCATGACGCGTTCGAACGGTCCTGCCGGCCTGCTCTGGGGTCCCTCTTCGACATCGCGGACGCCGACGGCGACGGGTGCCTGGACCGTGCGGAGTTCACGCGCTTGCGCACGGCAGCGGGAAACGCCGAGGCCGATGCGGCGGCGGCCTTCGACGACTTGGACGCAGACGGGGACGGGCTGGTGGACCGTGACGCCTACCTGGCCGGGATCCGGGACTTCGTGACCACCGGTACCTCGCCCATGGCGGCCTCTTACGGCGGCCGCCCCCTGCTCGACACCGGCCGTTAGCTCCGAACGCCGCCGCTCTGGTCAGCTGGGCCGGGTGACCAGAGCGGCGCTCGGGGAAGTGCATGGCCCTCCGTATCCTCAGCACCGCTCCGGCGGGCGAAAACTTGCGGTGGGGGAGACCGAGAAAACGTTCAATGTGGGCCCTGGCGTGGGCCGTTGCCGAAAGGACGGGACACGGCGCCTGGCCTGTGGAGCGTTCCGTTGACAGCCTGTTGGTCGGGCGAAGGCGAGTTACAGCGGAACCGTCAGGAGGGTGCAGCGCACGGGGGTGGCGTGGATGGGGTCGAGGGCGTTCAGGACCAGTTGGTGGACGTTCGGGTCGTACGGGCTGCCCAGGTGGCCGGTGAGTTCGAGCGGGCACACGTCCTGGAGCAGGATGTTGTGGACGGTGGCGCCCGGGCCGGTAGTGAGGAACTGGTGCCGGTACGCGGTGACGACCTCGTCGAGCTTGGTGACGATGTTGGTGTACGTCACGCCGGGCTCGGTGTCGCCCTGGGCGTAGAGCTGCTGGAGCACGGGGGAGCCGACGGTTTGGTCCCTCGCCGCGGGGCTGTCTAGGCCGAGTGGCTTGCCGGAGCGTCCCGCGATGTCGAGGACGGCGTCGGCGAGGTGGATCAGGCCGAGCAGCGTGGTGCCGTGGCTGCTCGGGTTGATGCCGACCAATTGGTGGACCTTGGCGGCGCCGCCGTCGAAGCGGAGGTACCACTGCGGCATGAGTCCGCCACCCTGGGAGTGGCCCACGAGATCCACCCTCTGCGCGCCGGTGGCGGCGAGGACCTTGTCGACGTAGTCGGCCAGCTGGTGCGCCGAGGCGGGGATGGGGCCGACGGCTTTCAGCAGGGCGTGAGGCTTGAGCTCGCCGTAGTTGAGGGCGAAGACGCAGTAACCGGCGTTTTTCAGCCGGGGGGCGAGCCCGCTCCAGTTGTCGTAGGCGTTCTCGAAGGTGCCGTGGACGAGGATGGCCGGGTAGGGGTGGGCGGCGGTCGGCTTGCAGGTGAAGTCGTTGGTCCCAGCAGGGGAGCGCTCGGGGTCGGGCAGTGAGCCGAGCAAGGCCGCGCCGAAGTTGACGACCCCGAGGCTGACGAGCGGAGCCGCAGGCCGCGGCGGCGTTGCGTCGGCGGGGGCATGCCGCGATGTGGAGGGCGCTGCGGAAGCGGCGGGGACGTCGGCGGTCAGGCAGACCGCCGTGGCCAGGGCTGCGCATGCGGCCCTGAGGGATCGGCGCATTGAGGTGCGCACCTCCTGGTGAGCTATCGAGGGGGGCTTGGAGCGGCCCCAGCTTCGGCATCGCCTGTGGTGCGCTCACGTGCGGCGCGCTGCATGCGCCCATTCGGCTCGCACGCGATCAACCGAGTGGGCGGGCTCCCGTGTCCGGTGGCCGAGGTAGCTCGCCGGGTGCTGGACAGGTTCCGGTCCCGTGGCGCGTGGCACACTGGCGGCTCAGGCGGCGGTGAGCGGGGGCGTTCCGGTTGGGTCTTGAGATCGAGAGTCGGCCGTCGGAGCTGCCGTACATCGAGAGGGTGTGGCGCAGCCGCAGCACCGAGGTGGGCCGGATGATGTCGGTCGCGGCGTCGCACTGGGAGCTTGTCTTCTGGGAGCACGAGGGCCGGGTGCAGGCGGCCGTGCTGGGCCCGGAGCCCAAGGCCTGTCCGGCTCCCGTTCCCAAGGACGCCACGTTCTTCGGCATCAGCTTCGCTCTGGGCACCTCGATGCCTCACGTGCCGATCAGTCAGCTGGTGGGTGGCAGCGCGCAGATACCCGATGTGACGCGGAACTCCGTGTGGCTGAAGGGTTCCGCCTGGCACGTGCCCGATTACGACAACGCGGAGGCGTTCGTACGGCGCATGGTGCGCGAGGGCATCGTGGACTGCGACCCCATCGTGCCCGCGGTGCTGGGCGGCGCGGCCCCCGATGTCTCCGAGCGGACCCTCCAGCGGCGTTTCGTCGCGGCCACCGGCCTCACTCAGGGTGCGGTCCGGCAGATCCACCGGGCCCGAGAGGCGGCGGTCCTGCTCCAGCAGGGAACAGCGGCGCAGGACGTCGTGCATCGCCTGGGCTATTTCGACCAGCCGCACCTGGCGCGGTCCTTGAGCCGGTTCATCGGCCGGACCGCCACACAGCTGAGTGTCCCGGGCGACGCGGAGCCGCTGTCGCTTCTGTACAAGCCCTCCTCGCTGGTGCCCGCCTAGTCTTCCTGACACAGCCGACGGGGTCGGCCCGCCTGGGACGGAGCGCTCTTCGGCCGCGGCCGGGCAGCGGGCCCCGCACTCATCACGGAGGAATCATGCGCAAGGTCGTTTCGGGTCTGTTCGTCTCGCTCGACGGTGTGGCCCAGTCGCCGAACGAGTGGCAGTTCGCTTTCGACGAGGAGATGGGCGCGGCACTGGGGAAGACGCTCGAGTCGGCGGACACGATTTTGCTGGGCCGGGTGACCTTCACCGAGTGGGCCGGGTACTGGCCGACGGTGACCGAGGGCGAGGACGCCGGTTTCGCCAAGTGGATCAATGACTCGCCCAAGTACGTGGTCTCCTCCACGCTGGACAGCGTGGACGACTGGGCGAACAGCACGCTCGTCAACGGCGATCTGGCGGCCGCGATCGGGGAGCTCAAGGCGGGAGAGGGCAAGGACATCACCGTCGCGGGCAGCCCGACGCTGGTGCGTTCGCTGCTGGAGCAGGACCTGCTGGACGAACTGGTCCTGTTGATCCACCCGGTGGTGGCGGGCGAGGGCCGCAAGAAGCTGTTCGCCGATGACGCTTCCCTGAAGAAGCTGGAGCTGGTCAGCGCCGAGCCGACCAGCAGCGGAGTGATCATCGCTACCTACCGTCCGACACGCTGATCACAGCTCGATCCGGGCCGGGTGCATGGACGGGCAGAGGAGAACGAGTCGCCTGCCCATGCCGGGGCGGAACGTGCTGTACGGGTAGACGGGGGACCAGGACGGTGCGGTCAGCCCGTGCCGTCCTTGGCCCTGACGTGTTCGAGTTCCAGGGCCTCGGCACCATTCGTTACGGATGCGCCGTGTGCACGTGCTCCGGCAGGCGGGTTATGCGTCGGCCGGAGCGATCTGGCATCAGCTCGCCAGCGTCATCGCGTGAGCGCCGCTGAATGGGCAAGAGGGCTCAATGACATACACAGGAGCGTCCGCAGGGATAACGTGCAGTAGACCGAAGCCGCGGGGGAGGGGCTCCGGTCGTCGACGGCGGCCACGCTTGCGACCGCAAAGCTCTGTTCCTCTTCCTGGCCCGGTCTCAATGCAGAAAGGCTCTGGTGAAGAAGAACTGCCCAGGCTGCCAGGCCTTGCGCCTGGAGGCGTCGAAGCCCGGCGCAGCCCTTGCTGAACTTCTGGTCCGCGTAGCGCTGCATGAAGGGTCGGCGGAGTGCCGGGAGCCCGCCCCCGCGCGGAAGAGAGCGAGAACGTAGGGCCGCTCACTTTCACGCAGGAGCCCGGTAGGGGTGCCTTAGTTCAACACCGCGCAGAGCCGACTCCCGGCCGAGACCGCGGAACCGGTGTGGCGGGGGGAGCGCAGGCCGCCCGCCACGCCTCGAAAGCGGCCAGGAGCGGAGCGGGTGGCGATCACTTGTGGTCCGCCTGGCGTCGTCTGTTGTTTCGGCCGGAAGTCGCCGGAACTCCCGCGCGTTCTCGTTGCAGATGGTCAGGAGCGGCGGAGGTCCAGGCCGACGTCGAGGACGGGTGAGGAGTGGGTGAGGGCGCCGACCGAGAGGTAGTCGACGCCCGTCTCGGCGTACGCGCGAGCCGTGTCGAGGGTCAGGCGGCCGGAGGACTCGAGCATCGCCCGACCGCTGGCCAGGGCCACGGCTTCGGCCGTCTCCGCCGGGGTGAAGTTGTCCAGGAGGATCAAGTCCGCCCCGGCGTGCAGGACTTCGGCGAGCTGGGTGAGGGTGTCGACCTCGACCTCGATGGCGAGGTCGGGGAAGCCTTCACGGACGAGCCTGAAGGCCTCGGACACGCCTCCGGCCACCACGGCGTGGTTGTCCTTGATCAGGGCCGCGTCCGAGAGGGACATGCGGTGGTTGATGCCGCCGCCGCAGCGGACCGCGTACTTTTCCAAAGCGCGCAGGCCCGGGGTGGTTTTGCGGGTGTCGCGGACCTTGGTTCTGGTGCCTTCGAGCGCGTGCGCCCAGGCGTGGGTGGCCGTTGCGATGCCGGAGAGGTGGCAGAGGACGTTGAGGGCGGGGCGCTCGGCGGTGAGCAGGGCGCGGGCGCGGGTCGTGACGGAGAGGAGCTTTTGGCCCGCCTCGACGCGGTCGCCGTCCTCGACGTGGCGCTCGACCGCGTAGCCGTCCGCGCAGACGACCGAGACGATCGCCTCGGCGATGTGGACACCGGCCACCGTGCCGGCCTCGCGGGCCGTGAAGTCGCCGGTTGCCACGGCACCTTGGGGGACCGTGGCGGCCGTGGTGACGTCCATGCCGAGGGCCAGGTCCTCGTTGAGTGCGATGTGCGCGATGCCTTCGACCTGGACCGGATCGAGGCCCGCGCCCCGGAGGAGTTGGGCGAGGGCCGGGTCGAGGCCGCATTCGAGGCTGTCCGCCTTGGTGCTGGTGGAGCCGCTGGTGTCCTCGGGCTGTACAAGGAGAAGGTTCGGGATGCTCATGATCACCGCTCCTGAAGAAGAGAAGGGAGGGCCGGGGGGAACTCCGTTGTGTCGGTGGTGTGGAGGGTGAGGGTGTGGTCCGGGTTGAGTCGTACGACCAAGTGACGTTGCCAGTGGGCGTCTTCGCGGTCCGGGTGGTCCTCGCGCCAGTGGCAGCCGCGGGTCTCCTCGCGGCGCTGTGCGGCGGCGACCAGGGCGCGGGCCACGCACAGGAGGTTCGTCGCCTCCCAGGACTCGACGCCGGGGACGGCCGGCTTGTGGTCGTCCGGGGTCGCGGTGGCGGGGTCCACCCTGAGCGCTTCGAGGTGCGCGGCCGCCTCGGCGAGGCTCACCGACGAGCGGACCACCCCAGCCCCCTTCGTCATGATCCGCTGGATCGCGAGGCGCGACTCGGGGGCCAGGAGCGGGAGCATGGTGCCTTCGGGAATCACGGGTTCGGCACGGGCGCGGGGCGTTGACGCGATGTCCTGTGCGATGCGTTCCGCGAAGACCAGGCCCTCCAGGAGGGAGTTGGAGGCGAGCCGGTTGGCGCCGTGGACGCCGGTGCAGGCGGCCTCGCCGCACGCGTACAGGCCGGGCACGGTGGTACGGCCGTGCGGGTCGGTGCGTACGCCGCCCGATGCGTGGTGGGCGGCGGGGGCGACCGGGATCGGCTCGGTGACCGGGTCGATGCCGTGCGAGCGGCAGACGGCGAGGATGGTGGGGAAGCGCTGTTCCCACATCTCGGCGCCGAAGTGCCGGGCGTCCAGGTACATGTGCTCGGCGCCCTGGGCCTGCATCTGGCGGGTGATGGCCTTGGCGACGATGTCGCGCGGGGCGAGCTCAGCGAGTTCGTGCTGGCCGAGCATGAAGCGCGTCCCGGCGGCGTCGACGAGGTGGGCGCCCTCGCCGCGCACGGCCTCGGAGACCAGCGGCTGCTGGCCCTCGGAGTCGGCGCCGAGGAAGAGGACCGTGGGGTGGAACTGGACGAACTCCAGGTCGGAGATCTCGGCGCCCGCGCGCAGCGCGAGCGCCACGCCGTCGCCGGTCGACACCGGCGGGTTGGTCGTCGCCGAGAACACCTGGCCCATGCCGCCGGTCGCGAGCACCACGGCGGGCGCGCGGACCGCGCCCACGCCGTCGTGCTGACCCTCGCCCATGACGTGCAGAGTGACGCCCGCCGTACGGCCTTGCGCATCCCTCAACAGGTCCAGGACCAGGGCGTTCTCGATCGTATGGAGGGCCGTTGCCCGGACCGTCTCGACCAGCGCGCGGGAGACCTCCGCGCCCGTGGCGTCGCCGCCCGCGTGCGCGATGCGGCGGCGGTGGTGGCCGCCCTCGCGGGTCAGCGAGATCGCGCCCGAGTCGTCGGTGTCGAAGCGGGCGCCGGAGGCGATCAACCGTCGTACGGCGGCAGGGCCCTCGGTGACCAGCGCGCGTACCGCGGCCTCGTCGCACAGGCCCGCGCCGGCGACCAGGGTGTCGTCCAGGTGCTGCTCGGGGGTGTCCCCCTCGCCGAGGGCCGCCGCTATCCCGCCCTGCGCCCAGCGCGTCGATCCGTCGTCGAGGCGGGCCTTGGTGACGACCACCGTGGCCAGGCCCGCCGCGGTGCAGCGCAGGGCGGCCGTCAGGCCCGCGACGCCGGAGCCGACGATCACGACGTCCGCGTCGATCGACCAGCCTGGTGCCGGTGCGTGCAGGCGTAGGCCGGTCGCGGTTCCGGCGGTGGACGCTGTCATGGGGTCTCCAAAGGTGAAGGCGATGGTGTCGATGAGGCGTGTGGTGCCGCCCGCGGCGGCGAGTGCGGGGGTGCGCCTCGCCGGTGTGGTCGTCGGGCCTCGGTGAGGTGGGAGGGATCGTTCGTCGCCGGGGGTCGGCACAGCGGCCCGACGGGGAACTGGCGCGTACGGTCGCGGGGACGTCACCTGCGTGACGCATGCGGGCGCGTGCGTCTCGGTTGCGGTGCGCGTCTCGCCCGGCGCGGAGAGGGCGATGGCTTCGGTTCGGAGGCAGGGCCGTCCGTGCCCGTGGCGTCGCCGGCCTCATGCGCCCGACCGGCTAACCCTCGTCAGCGGCGTCGGAGCTAGCCGGACGCGTCGGGCGTCCTTGCGGACATGCAGGCACGCGGACGGGAGCGGTAGTGCGGTGGACGCAGTGCCGTGCATGCCTCACTCGAGCAGCCCTGGTCGGCGTACGGCGGTCCCAGCTGGACTGTGCGCGACATCGACGCTCCCCCTTCGGTTGTTTCTAAATTCGAAACATGCGAGGGATGCTAGTGTTTCGAAAAACGAAACGCAAGGAGGGTCATGTCAACACCGCGGCCAGGGAAGCCAGTTCGTGGATCGAGCACCGGTCGTCCGATCATGGCCGCGATGGATCTCCTCGGCCGTCGGTGGGCGCTGCGCGTTCTCTGGGAGCTGCGTGCGGGTCCGCTCGGTGCGCGAGCGCTGCTGGCGCGGTGTGAAGGCCTGTCATCGAGCGTCCTCTACCAGCGCCTTCGCGAGCTCACGTCCACCGGGATCATCGCCGCCTCGGCCGACGGCTATGAGCTCACTGAGCTGGGGACAGCACTCGGTCACGCTCTCCAGCCGCTCAACGAATGGGCGAGCACCTGGGCGCAGGCGCAAGAGCAGAGCGATCAGAACCCTGTGGAGCGATAAGCGCCGCGCGGGCTCTTCGATCGTCTTGGGCGGGGCAGCGGCCTCCGGTAGCCGCGCTCGATGGTTCAAGACGGCCATGGCTCAACGCCCGTTGAGCGAGCCGTACCTCGGAGGGAGCTCTGCCGCCAGGGGCGACTGACCGGTGTCCGCGCCGCCCCTCGGGCCACGACGCGGCGAGCCGCTCGGGCAGGCGGGCCGTGCCGCGTACGGCCTTCGGATGGTGAGAGACGGAGGTCGGCCTCTTGACCTCCGTGGTGTCAGCAACTAGCTTGCGGTAACCATCGACCCGTGAATACCGAAAGGAGGCGACCAGAGGATGTCCACCAGCTCCGATCTTGGTCGCCTCGCCCAGTGCACCGTCTGGGTTCCGGGTCGGATCGCGCACGGCTGCTGAGCACGCCGTTCTGACGTGCCCCTCCGTGGCACGTTCTGGGTTTCCCGTCACCACTTTCCGGCGCGCCGATGCCGCGTGCCGTTGTGCGCGCGCTCCGTTCGTGCGGCGCGTCCGAACACAGAAAGCTGCCTGAGCATTGGCGAACATGATGGCTCGACCGATCACGTCCCGAAGCGAGGACCTGCCGTGGTAGAGGCACGGATCACGGTCAACAGCAAGGAAACACCGATTTCCCCGGCCCCGGCCCACACAACAACGCTGGACTTCCTGCGCGACCGCGGCCTGACCGGCACCAAGGAGGGCTGTGCGGAAGGCGAGTGCGGTGCCTGTTCGGTCCTGGTGGCCCGTCCCGGAGTCGGGGTGGACAGCCCCACCGACTGGGTGGCCGTCAACGCCTGCCTCGTCCCGGTGGCGGCGCTCGACGGTCAGGAGGTCGTCACCTCCGAAGGGCTGGCGACGAGCGGCGCACCCGGTGAGCCGCCCGCGCTGCATCCGGTGCAGGAGGAGATGGCGGTCCGCGGAGGCTCCCAATGCGGGTACTGCACACCGGGGTTCATCTGCAGCATGGCCGCCGAGTACTACCGGCCCGACCGCTGCGAATACGCCCCGGCCGACGCGGCCGACGGCCCCGCATCGGAGCACGGCCCGAACGGCTTCGACCTGCACGCGCTGAGCGGCAACCTCTGCCGCTGCACGGGATACCGTCCGATCCGCGACGCGGCCTTCGCCCTCGGAACGCCCAGCGACGAGGACCCGCTGGCGCGGCGCCGCGAGCAGGCCCCGCCGTTGCCGGTTGCCACTGAATACGTCCAGGGTGACCGCACGTTCCTGCGGAAAGGGACTCTGGCCGACACGCTGCGGGTGCTGCGTGAACGGCCGGACGCCGTGGTGGTCGCCGGTTCGACCGACTGGGGCGTCGAGGTCAACATCCGTTCCCGCCGGGCGGATTGCGTCATCGCTGTCGACCGGCTGCCCGAACTCAGGGAGCTGGTCGTCACCTCCGGATGCGTCGAGATCGGGGCGGCACTGACGCTCACCGAGATCGAGCGGCGTCTCGACGGCAGCGTTCCGCTGCTGGCGGAGCTGTTCCCGCAATTCGCCTCCCGCCTGATCCGCAACGGCGCGACGCTGGGAGGGAACCTGGGCACGGGCTCACCGATTGGTGACAGCGCACCGGCGCTGCTCGCCCTGGAGGCGTCGGTGGTGCTCGCTGATAGCGACGGTGAGCGCGAGGTTGCGCTGGCGGAGTACTTCACGGGCTACCGCCAGAGCGTGCGCTGCCCCGGTGAGCTGATCCGCGCGGTACGCGTCCCGCTGCCCCTGGCGCCGGTGGTGGCCTTCCACAAAATCGCCAAGCGGCGCTTCGACGACATCTCCAGCGTCGCGGTCGCCTTCGCGCTCGACGTCGAGGACGGTGTCGTCCGCACGGCGCGCATCGGCCTGGGCGGTGTGGCCGCCACGCCGATCCGCGCCCTGGACACCGAGGCGGCCCTGGAGGGAAGGCCGTGGTCGGCGCGGACCGTCGAGGCCGCGGCCGCGGTGCTGCGGGCCGAGGGCACACCGATGGACGACCATCGCGCCAGTGCCGAGTACCGTGCTGCGATGCTCGGTCAGAGCCTGCTGAAGCTGTACGCGCAGAACACCGAGGTGGTGTCGTCATGAGTCAGCTGTCCCAGCGTCCCGAGAAGCCGGTCGTCGGTGTCTCGATGCCGCACGAGAGCGCCACGCTGCACGTCACGGGTGCCGCCCTCTACACCGACGACTTGGTGTTCCGCACCAAGGACGTACTGCACGCCTACCCGGTTCAGGTCATGAAGGCCCACGGCCGGATCACCGCGATCCGCACCGAGGCCGCGCTCGCCGTGCCCGGTGTGGTCCGCGTGCTCACGGGTGCCGACGTGCCCGGAGTCAACGACGCCGGGATGAAGCACGACGAGCCGCTGTTCCCCGACGAGGTCATGTTCTACGGCCATGCGGTCGCCTGGGTGCTCGGGCAGACCCTGGAGGCGGCCCGGCTCGGTGCGGCGGCCGTCGCGGTGGAACTCCAGGAGCTTCCCTCGCTGATCACGCTGCAGGACGCGATCGCGGCCGACAGCTTCCACGGTGCCCGTCCCGTGATGGTGTCCGGCGACGTCGAGGCCGGCTTCGCCGACTCCGCGCACGTGTTCACCGGCGCGTTCCAGTTCTCCGACCAGGAGCATTTCTACCTCGAGACGCATGCGGCGCTCGCCCAAGTCGACGAGGCCGGGCAGGTGTTCGTCCAGAGCAGCAGCCAGCACCCGTCGGAGACGCAGGAGATCGTCGCGCACGTCCTCGGACTGCACAGCCACGAGGTGACCGTGCAGTGTCTGCGGATGGGCGGCGGGTTCGGCGGCAAGGAGATGCAGCCGCACGGGTTCGCGGCCGTCGCCGCGCTCGGCGCCAAGCTGACCGGTCGGCCCGTCCGGCTGCGGCTCAATCGCACGCAGGACCTGACCATGTCCGGCAAGCGGCATGGTTTCCACGCCACGTGGAAGATCGGCTTCGACGCGGACGGCCGGATTCAGGCCCTGGACGCCCTGTTGACGTCGGACGGCGGCTGGAGCCTTGACCTGTCCGAGCCGGTGCTGGCCCGCGCGCTGTGCCACATCGACAACACGTACTGGATTCCCAACGCCCGCATCGCCGGTCGCATCGCCAAGACCAACAAGGTCTCCAACACCGCCTTCCGCGGTTTCGGCGGGCCCCAGGGCATGCTGGTGATCGAGGACATCCTCGGGCGCTGCGCACCGCGGCTCGGCCTGGACCCGATGGAACTGCGCGAGCGCAACTTCTATCGGAAGGACCAGCACACTCCGTACGGACAACCGGTCACCCAGCCCGAACGGATCTCCGCCATCTGGCAGCAGGTCCAGGATCAGGCGAGCATCGCCGAACGCAAGCGCGGGATCGCCGCCTTCAACGCGGCGCATCCGCACACCAAGCGGTCCCTCGCCATGACGGGCCTCAAGTTCGGCATCTCGTTCAATCTCACCGCCTTCAACCAGGGCGGTGCGCTGGTGCTGATCTACAAGGACGGTTCCGTCCTGATCAACCACGGCGGCACCGAGATGGGCCAGGGGCTGCACACGAAGATGATGCAGGTGGCCGCCACGACCCTGGGTATTCCGCTGCACAGGATCCGCCTCGCGCCCACGCGGACCGACAAGGTGCCCAACACCTCTGCCACGGCGGCCAGTTCGGGCGCGGACCTCAACGGCGGGGCGATCAAGAACGCCTGTGAGCAGTTGCGCGAGCGTTTGGCGCAGGTGGCCGCCGGCCGGCTGGGAGCGAACGCGTCCGACGTGCGCATCGTGGAGGGCGTGGTGCGCGCCCTGGGCAATGACGAGGAGCTCGCCTGGGAGGAGCTGGTGCGCGCCGCGTATTTCCAGCGTGTTCAGCTGTCTGCGGCCGGCTACTACCGGACCGAGGGCCTGCACTGGGACGCGCGGTCGTTCCGGGGCGCCCCGTTCAAGTACTTCGCCCACGGTGCCGCCGCGGCCGAGGTCGAGGTCGACGGCTTCACCGGCGCGTACCGCATCCGGCGCGTGGACATCGTGCACGACGTCGGCGACAGCCTCTCCCCGATGATCGACATCGGTCAGGTCGAGGGCGGCTTCGTGCAGGGGGCGGGCTGGCTGACCCTGGAGGACCTGCGCTGGGACACCGGTGACGGGCCGCATCGGGGCCGGTTGCAGACCCAGGCGGCCAGCACCTACAAGCTGCCGAGCTTCTCCGAGATGCCGGAGGAGTTCAACGTCACGCTCCTTGAGAACGCCACGGAGGAAGGGGCGGTCTACGGTTCCAAGGCCGTGGGTGAACCCCCGCTCATGCTGGCGTTCTCGGTCCGGGAGGCGCTGCGGCAGGCCGCTGCGGCGTTCGGGCCGAGCGGAATCAGTGTCGAGCTCGCATCGCCCGCGACCCCGGAGGCGGTGTACTGGGCCATCCAGTCGGCCCGCGGGGGCGAAGCCTGCGCCAACGATCAGGCCCGCACGGGGTCTGCTCCAGGTGCAGCCGCCATGGACGGCGGGAGCCGGACGGGCACGGCAGCGCTGAGCGGTGCCTGACATGACATGGATCGCCGCGGTCGCACGGTTGCGGGCCCGTCGGGAGACCGGCGTACTGGCCACCGTCGTGACCGTGCGCGGCCATGCCCCGCGCGAGGCCGGTGCGAAACTCGTCGTGGGGAACACCGGGACGTGGGGGTCGATCGGGGGCGGAAACGTCGAGGCCGTCGCGATCGACCGGGCTCGGGAGATGATCGAGGCCGCCAAGTCGGAGCCGGAGCTCATCGATTTCGCCCTGAACGACAAGGTGTCCAACCAGCACGGCGTGCAGTGCTGCGGCGGCACGGTCTCGGTGCTGCTCGAACCGCTGCCGGTGGTGGCCGCGGTGGCGATCTTCGGCGTCGGGCACGTCGGCCTGGAACTCGCGCGCATCCTGGCGCGGCAGGATCTCGACCTCCACCTCATCGACAGCCGCTCCGACGTCCTCGTGCCCGAGCGGCTCGGCGTGCTGGCGGACGCGGTGGCCCAGGTCCATGTGCATCACACACCGCTGCTGCCGGAGGAGGTGCTGGAGGAACTGCCGCGCGGCACCCACGTCCTGATCATGACGCATGATCATGCGGAGGACGCGGCCCTGTGCGACGCCGCCCTGCGCACCTCCCACCTCGGCTCCATCGGGCTGATCGGCTCGGGGCCCAAATGGGCACGGTTCCGCAAGCGTCTCTCCACCGAAGGCGGTCACGCGGAGGCCGTCATCGACCGGATCAAGACGCCCATCGGGCTGACCGGCATCACCGGAAAGCAACCCGCCACCATCGCCCTGAGCGTCGCCGCCGATCTGCTCCGCACCTTCGAAGCAGAGGTGAGCTGACCGTTCGGCGGCTTCGGAGGGTGTCCCCGGCCATATCGGTCGAGGGTGGGACCGCCGTCCGGGGTCGCGAGGTGCGGCGCCCTCACGAGGAACCGATTGCGCGCCGATGAGTTTCGCGCGCCGCGTCGGTCTGTACCGTGAGACCGACTCTCGGAAGGCCGGCGCCATGCGGAAACTGATCTACGGCATGAACGTGACCCTGGACGGCTACATCGCCGCACCCGGCGATGACATCGGCTGGAGCGCGCCCAGTGACGAGCTGTTCCAGTTCTGGTCCGACCGCCTGCCGGAGACCGATCTGTCGCTGTACGGGGGCAAGCTCTGGCGGACGATGAGTTCCCACTGGCCGACCGCCGACCAACAGCCCAACGCCACCCCGGAGGAGAGGGAGTTCGCGCGGCGCTGGCGCGACATGGCGAAGGTGGTGTTCTCCTCGACGATCGACAAGGTCGACTGGAACACCCGCCTGGTCACCGGCGACGCGGTCGCCGAGATCACCCGCCTCAAGGCGGAGGACGGCGGTCCGATGGCCATCGGCGGCGCGACACTCGCCGGGGCGGCCATGCGGGCCGGGCTGATCGACGAGTACGTCCTGGCCACCGCGCCGGTCCTGGTGGGAGGCGGCACGCCGTTCTTCACCGTGCTGGACAGCTGGGTCAACCTGAATCTGGTGGAGACACGGACGCTGCCCGGCGGCGTGCTCCTGACCAGGTACGAGACGAGGCGCTGAGCGCAGGGCACGCCCCTTCCACGATCTCGACGGGGAGGCGCGCTCGCGCGGCCACGTCGCATACGTGGCCGCCCGCTCCACGCCCGCCCGTCCTCCGCGCGGAACGAGGATCTGCCTGGGATGCACATACGGGGGGCGGGGCGAGCGGGAGGTGGGCGTGGGTCAGCGGGCGCTCCCGAGGTCACGGTCGGCGTCGTTGCCCAGGAGCATGAGGGTGGTTTCCTCGATGCGCCGGAAGCGTCCCTCGGGAGTGAGGGTGGTGAAGGGGCTCGCCGACCGGCGGCCCATGCCGTACGGAGGGTCAGCATCCGGGGGGCACTCAGTGCGCCGCGATCTGGGTGGCACCGCCGTCACCGCTGGTGGGGCGGCTCGGGCAGGTCCGAGCCGCCCACCCTCAAGGAGTGTTACTCCCCGTCGACGGGACGGATGAATTCCAGGGTCCACGTCTCCTGGAACTCCGGCTTCGGCGAGACGAGTTCAATCTGCGAGCCGCGGTGCGACGCACGCCAGACGAGACCCTTGTCCGACAAGACCTTGACCCCGCCGATGACCTGTTCGAACGTAAACTTCGCCCACTCCTCGCGCGGAGCGTGGTTGACCCAGAGCTTGTCCTCGGCGACCACGAGGCCCGCCTGCTCCTCGTAGGCGAGGTGGATCACGTACGGCGCCCCGGGCACGGGCTCGGCGGGAACGATGGCCCACTCCTGCTCGTACGGGACGGGGGCCGGGCGGTCGGCGATGACGGGGGCGCCGTACTTGACGGCGTGCTCCGTGGTCGTCACCAGCATGCCTGGTCCGATGAGGTGGGCGTGGATCTTGTAGATGCCAGGCTTTACCGGGATGGGAGGCATGTGCGGGACTTCCTCTCTCACGGTCCCCGGCGGCGGGTACCGCCGGCCAACGCGTCCCACGATCGGGGCTCGCGCCGACGCAGAAGAAGGTCAGATACCGCCAAGCCGAACACGGCGCGGACTGCTCGGTCGCAGGTGCGAATAAGTTCACGAAGTGTGCACCGTCCTCCTGGGCACACGCCACCCCCAACCGCAGCACCTGACTGCGGCCCGTGCGGTTGAGCAACAGGCAGGTGCCGCCGGGTCGTCCATCACAGTCCGCCGTTGCTGTCTGTCTCCGTCGGTCCAGGCCAGAACCCCACGTCCCGCGGAGCCTGCCCGGTCACAGGATGAGGGGCCCTTGCACTCCCGCGCCCTGTCCCGGGAGAGGGGCCCGGGCTCAGTCGGGCGGGAGCGGGGCCGTGAACGCGCCTCGGCCACCGGCGAGTTGAGAGGCAGGAGGTTCCGGCAGAGTGCGGTCCGGGCGAGGAACCGCCAGGCGGTCAGCGTGCGTGACCGCCCGACGGCGTGCCGCGGCTGGGGTAGGCGGTCGTCAGCCCACGGAGAGGGAGAACGGTCCGGCCAGCACCGAGTAGCCGTCATTGGCCAGGTAGTACGCGTCGTAGCCGCCCGGTCCGCTCAGTTTGCCGGTGGAGAAGGTCGTCGCGCCGCTGGAGTTGGGTGCGTAGGCCCAGGCGAGGGCGGACTGCTGGCCGGGGGTGACTCCGGCCGGATAGATGCCGATCCAGTTCTTCGCGCTCACCTGCGCGGCGGACGGCACCGAGTACCGGAGGGTGACGTTGCCGCCGTTCGTGACCGAGTTCAGGTCGCCGGTGAGAGACGGCGTCGTCCCGGTGGACGGTGCGAAGGCCGCGTTGAGCGGCGTCGCGTAGGTGTCATTGGCCGTCAGGCCGGGCAGGCCGAGGGCCGCTTCGATGGTGCGGGCGATGCCGTAGTGATCGTAGTGGGCGGGGCTGGTGGTCCCCGCCGCGACGGTGCCCTGGGAACCCACGACCGTGGTCACGATGTGGTTGTACGCCTCGCTGCTGCTCTCGTCCCAGGTCAGGACGAGCAGGGAGCGCTGCTGGGTCCAGGCGGGAGAGGTCAGGACCGGGGCGAGGGTCTGCTTCAGCCAGCCGTCCTGGGTCTTGAGACTGGTGGCGTTGCCGTTGCCGGAGGCCTCGCCGTCGTAGTAGTCGTCGGCGGCGATCCAGGAGAGGTTCGGGGTGGTCGAAGCTGATGCGAGGTCGGTGGTCAGCTGCGTGGTGTCGAAGAGGTGCGCGGCACAGCGTGACGCGTTGCCGCTGACATTGGTGTAGTTGATGAATGGTGCGTCGTCGGGCTGGTAGTAACTGTCATTGTTGTTCTTGGTGTTGCAGGGCGTGCCCATGCCCTGTTCGTAGGCCTTCCAGCTCTTGCCGGCGGCCTCCAGGGTGTCGCCCAGGTGGCGTTGGGGCGAGTTGATGTTGGGCCAGTAGGTGGCACCCTTGGTGTAGGTGTCGCCGCCGGCGACGGCGAGGTAGTTCTCGTCGCTGGGGTGGTAGACGCCGTGGAAGTCGGTCAGCGTGGCACCCTGACCCATGAGGCTGTGCATGTAAGGAGTGTCCGCCGGATCGTTCATGATCGCGGAGTAGTCGGTGTTCTCCATCATGACCATGAACACGTGGTCGTAGCCCGGCACTTTGGACACGGGAGGGGTGAGCGGGGCCGGGGGAGTGACCGGCGTGTTCAGGGTGAGGGAGAGGTTGTCGACGTAGCCGGCTTCGTGCGCCGTCGACAGGAACTGCACCTCGACCTGGATCGATCGGGTGCCCGCAGGTACCGGGCCGGTGGCGCTGCGCGCGAGGAACTTGGTGGCCAGACCCCGGTCGGAGGCGGAGACCGTGGGCAGCTTGGCGATGCTGCCCAGCGGACGGCCGTTCGCGCCCTGGAAGTGCAGGCTCACGGCGCCGTAGCCGCTGTAGGTGGTCCAGCCGCCGAGCCAGCCGGAGAGGTTGTAGCTCACCCCGCCGCCGTCCACCGCCGCGGCCGCCGAGGAGACGTCGACGGTCTGCGACATCGAGCCGTCACCGAAGTTGCCGGGCCCGAAGAAGGCCTTGCCGGGAGCGTTGCCGTCGCTGGGCAGCCCGAACGAACCGGCGGTGTGGCACATGACGTTCACCCCGCCGGCCTGGGTGGTCCAGCCGGGCACCGTGGTGGCCGCCGCCCAGTCGTCCGTGCAGTAACCCCCGGCCTCGGCATCGCCGTTGACTATGAGATTGCCGCTGCCAGCGGCCGCGTGAGCGGTCGGAGGGGAGAAGATCAGCAAGCCGAGGAGGGCGAGCCCCCAGCTGAGGAGTCTTCGACGCAAGCGCATGTGTGTACCTCGTCCCGGGTGAAAGGGTCATGCGGGAGCGGGCCGTTCGGCCCTGGCCGTGCACGGTGAACGGGACATGGATACCGATCTCCGCCGTCAGGCGGAAGAACCAGGTCCAAACTTGGTTGGACAAGTTGGCATGGTGCTGGTCATGGCCGCTGTCCCGGCGGGAATCCGTGTGAGGCTTCGCGGGACGTTCGCGTCGCCGGTCGTGGCCAATGGCGCTCCGCTACGGGGGCTTTGTCGGCATTGCGCCAGAAAATCGGGGGATCCGCAGGGCGAGGCTGTGCAGGTACAGACCGCTGCCCCGGATGTGCGGTACGTACAGATCGTTGCAGGTCGCCCGGAGAGGCGCCGTTTCGTCCCGGAGCGACGCACACCCGGTCGCCGGTTCTGGCAGTGGGGAAGACGCGGTTGCCGCGGTGCTCTCACCCCAGCACTCCCGGCCATCGCAGGGGCACGACAGGACGGGGGCTCCTGGGGCGAGGGCGCTCTTTACTGTCGCGCACACCTGGCCCGCTCCGCAGGCTCACGCGCCGGAGCCGTCCTCCTCCATGGTCATGCGGGCCACGTGCAGCGCCAGGTAGGAGACCTCGTCCTCGCTCAGCTGCTGTCCCAGACGCAGCTCGACGATCGTGGCGAGCCGCTGTGCGGTGTGGGTCGCCTCCGGGTAGTGCTGACGGATGCCCTTGCCGATGGTGGACTCGTGGCCCTTGAGCTGGCGGTGCTGCTGGATCCGTACGAAGAGGTAGCGGACGTGGGTGATGAACCGTGCCGCGCTGACCGACTCCTGCGAGACGTCCAGACCGTGCTGCTGGCCCACGATGGCGAGCAACTGCTGGATGACTCCGGTCATGGTGTACGTGAAGGACAGGTCGCCCGACGCGAAGCCGGCGTTGACCAGGTGCAGCGCCAGCGCGGTCGCCTCGGAGGCGTCCAGTTTCGGGTCCACGCGCTCGTTGATGGCCGCCAGTAGCCGCTGTGCCTGGGCGTACTCGGCGGCGTACAGGGTCTGGGCTTCGGCGCGCAGCGGGTACTCGACGACGATGCCGCGCCTGGCCCGGTCCAACGCACCGGCGACGTGGTCGGCGACGGCGATGGCCAGGGTGGGGCGGGTGGACTCGCGCCCTTCGATGCCGACCTCGTCGAGGGCGATGACGACGGCCCGCAGGACGTCCTCACCGATGAGGGCGAAGGCCTCGGCCAGGTGGTCGGGGTCGCGGCCGTCGGCCGGCACGAAGACGCGCACGATCAGCGCGGGGTCGACGGGCTTGCCCTGGCGGGAGCTGAAGCCGATGCCACGCCCGGTGAGGATGACTTCCTGGCCCTTCTCGTCGCGCGCCAGGACCACGTTGTTGTTGAGCACGCGTAGTGCCTCCACCGGCCCCTCCTTCCTTCCGTCCGTGGCCCGATTCCTGTCCGAATGATCCCGTACTGTCGGCCGTGCGTGCCAACCCTCACCGCGGCCGATGCGGGACGCGCGCCCCGCGATGGGGGCGCGCGTCCCGATTCGGGGGCGGGGTCCTTACCGCTTGACCGTCACCACGGGCTCGCCGGCTGCGACGGCCCGCCCCGTGTGCGGCGTGACCGAGGCCAGGTCGGCGGTGTTGGTGACGGTCATGAGCGTGACGGTCGGGTGCTGGGCGGCACGCACGGCGTCGAGGTCGACCTCGACGAGCAGGTCGCCGGTGGAGACCTGCTGCCCGGACGCCACGCGCACGTCGAAGCCCTCGCCCTTCATCTGCACCGTGTCGATGCCGACGTGGACGAGCACCTCGATGCCGTCCGCGGTGCGGATGCCGAAGGCGTGGCCGGTGTCGACGACCGTGACCAGCTCACCGTCGACCGGGGCGACGATGCGCCCGTCGGCCGGTTCGATGCCCACGCCCTCGCCGAGCGCGCGAGAGGCGAAGACCGGGTCTCCGACCTCGTCAAGGCCGACCACCTGGCCCGCGACCGGCGCCGCGAGCTCGACATCCGTCGCCCGGGCAGCGGCGCCGACCGGGGCGGCGGAGCCCGCAGCCGGGGCGGTGGCGGAGGCAGCGGCGGCAGTGGTGGCCCCGACAGCGACGAGCTCGCGCTCCTCGGCCGGTACGTCCGCACCGCCGACAGCGGCCTCGGCCGGTACGTCCGCACCCTTGGCGGCGGCCTCGGCCATGTCCCGCTGGGCGTTGATCTCGGCGCGCTGCTCGGGGGTGCGGAAGTCGGAGAAGTACACGAGTGCCATCGAGGTGAAGAAGGCCGCCGCGACGGCGATGCCGTACGTGGGCATCGGCGTGAAGACCGGGATGGTCAGCAAGGAGGTGAAGGCGAAGGCCTTGGTGTTCACGCCGCCCAGGACGCCCACGAGCACGCCACCCACCAGGCAGCCCACGAGCATGCGCGGGTAGATCCGCTTGAAGCGCAGGTGGATGCCGTAGAGGGACGGCTCCGAGATGCCGCCGAACAGGCCCGCGGCCAGGGCGCCGGTGGCCGTCTGGCGCATCTCCTTCTCGCGGTGGCGGATCGAGAGCAGCAGCACGCCCGCGGTCGCACCGAAACAGGCGAAGTTCCACGCACCCATCGGGCCCTGGATGAAGTCGTAGCCCAGGGTGTTGATGTTCACCAGCATGAGGGCGTTGAGCGGCCAGTGCAGACCCAGCGGCACCAGGAACGGGTAGATCAGCGGGATCATGATCGCGAAGACGATCGGGGCGTTGCCGTTCAGCCACGACAGCCCCTCACCGAGGCCGTTGCCGGCCCAGATGCCCAGGGGGCCGATGAGGAAAGCGGTCACCGGGATCATGATCAGCATGCTGAAGAACGGCACGAAGACCATGTGCATGCTCTCGGGGAAGACGCGCTGCAGGCCCTTGTAGACCAGTGCGAGCAGGGCGACCATCAGCAGCGGCACGAACACCTGGCCGCCATAGTCGTTGAGCTGCATCGGCAGCCCGAAGACGTGGGCCACGCACTCCTGGGTGCCGAGCGTCGCGTTCGTGGAGCAGGTGACGCCGGGGATCCCGGACTTCGGGTTGAGCATGCCCGTGAAGTTCGGGGTCATCACCGCGGCCATCACGGCGGCGCCCACCCACGGGTCGATCCGCAGCTTCTTGGCCGCGTTGTAGGCGACCATGAGCGGCAGGAAGTACAGCACCGAGCGCCACATGGCGTCGACGAACACCCAGGTGGCGGACTTGTCGGCGGCACGGAAGTCGACCACGCCGAGGGCGTCGAGGACGGACGCGATCGCGATGATCAGCGACGAGCCGAGCAGTACGCCCATGATCGGGCGGAAGGAGTCGGAGAGGTACTCGAAGAAGTTGTCGAGCCAGGCGTAGCGCCCGCGGCCCTTGGCGCGGATCGCGTCCTTGACGTCGGCGTCGGACTGCGGCCGGGGCGTACCGCCGGCGCTCATCGACGGCAGGTTCATGATCTTGGAGTAGACGCCCGCGACGGCTCCGCCGATCACGATCTGGAAGCGGTCACCGGACTGCGGCACGGTCCCCATGACCCCGTCCAGGGCATCGAGCGCCGCCTGGTCGGCCTTCGACCCGTCGTGGAGCTGGAAGCGGAGCCGCGTCGCACAGTGCGTGAGGCTCTCGATGTTCTCAGGGCCGCCCACGCCGCGGAGAATTGCCTCCGCCAGCGCATCGGTTCCCTGCTCGGGTGTACTCATGATGCTTCCTCGCATCCTCGGGGTGCTTGCCGTCCTGCATCGGTTCGTGATCTCTCCCGCCCCGGGTCCGGGCAACAAAAAAGGCCCGGGACGCGCCAACGGCGCTTCCCAGGCCTTGCCTCGCCTCACGACGACGGTGACGTCGTCGGGGGAGTAACAACCCTGTGATCGGGATCGATCGGGCGTAACCTTAACTCGCCGTTATCTGGACCGCAACCCACGTCTGTGCCCGTCGCCCCCCGCTGAGCAAGAGGTGTGCAGAGCCGCGAGTGCCACGGCCCGGGTGCCCCCACACCCTCGGGAGTGTCCTTCACCGACCGCCCCGAGCCGCTGTCGTGTGGGTGGCGAAGCCGCGGCCGCAAGCGCCCTGGGGCGCCGCGATGCCGCAGCCGCTCTCTGCCTGCGCGGTGGACGGCGGGCCATGCTCTCGTGCGAACAGGCTCCTGGCCTGCGGCGGGGCGCCGAGCCCACGCGTTTGGCGAAGCGCGCCACGGGCACTTGGAGAGCGCTGCACGGGCAGCCCGTGCAGCGCTTGCCCCATCGGACATACGGAACCACGAGGTAGTCATGAACGGCGACGACATGGCGGACGATGTCTACCAGCCCACGGGCGGCAATGAGGAGCAGGAGGACGCGGCTCCCCTCGATCTCCAGGACGCCGTCGACGAGCGCACGTACGACGACATGCTCGACGAGGGGTATTCGCCGCCGGAGAAGCCCCTGGGTGTGACGAAGAGTGGCACCACGGCCGCGGAGCAGCGTATGGGCGAGTCCCTGGACGAACGGCTGAGGCAGGAGGTTCCGGACCGGGAGCCACCGGTGGGCGACGACGTGGGCGACCTGCCCGGCGGGGAGGGTGAGCCGGTCGATGCGGAGGCCGGCACGGATCGCGCCGGACGCCTGGTGGCGCCGGAGGACCGCAACGGCGCGGACGGCGGCAGGGGCCTCGTTGCCTTCGACGCGGGCGTCGACGGAGGCGCGGCCGGCGCCGAGGAGGCCGCTGTCCATGTGGTACCCGAGGAGCAGCTGCCGCCGAAGCCCGGGCCCACGCGCTGACCAGCATCGTGGTTCAGTCGGCCGGAGCCGGAGCCGGAGCCGGAGCCGGAGCCGGAGCCGGGCCCGAGCCCGGTTCTTCCTGGCTGTGCTCCTGGGCCTGCCGACCCGCGCGGCCGAAGCAGGCAGGAGAGTTGACCGGTACTCCGTCGGCGGGAACCTGAGCGCGTGCCGCCCAGAGCCGAGTGCGCCGGTGAACCGGGTTGATACGAGGCGGAGTTCGGGCCGCCCCTGTATCGGGGTCCGCGGGCGGGCCCCCTACGACGGGTCCCGGCACCTGCCGTGCGGCTGCCGCGGTCGTGATCAGCAGCGGGTGGACGAGAGGCTGTGCCGCAGCTGTACGCGTTCCTCCTCCGCCAGGCCGCCCCAGATTCCGGCCAGCTGGCCGGTGTCGAGCGCGTACTTCAGACACTCGCGGCTGACCGGGCAGTGGCCGCAGATGCGTTTGGCGGCTTCCCGGTCCTTGAGCGCCGGACCCGCATTCGACACGGGGAAGAACAGTTCCGGGTCCGCGTCGACGCAGGCGGCCCCGCGCATCCACTCCTGACCGAACTGAAGCCACTCCATGCGGCGGTGGGTGCCCCTGAGCATCGCGGTCAAACCGCCAACTGCGCGCGGGAGGCGGGCCGGTGGACCCCTCCGGACTGGGCGCAGCGACGCATGGGGACAGGAGCGGTCGTCGGGCACCGCTCCTCGCGCAGCGCGAGATCGGCCCGGGATCGCAGCTCCCGGCTCGCCATGACTCTGAGCCGGTCACGGTTCGACCACGGCGCGGTATGCCACATCGACCGCGCGACGAGGGGCACTCGTAGCGGCACGAAGTCACACGTCTTCAGTGAGGTGATCTTGTGTCTGGTCCAGCCCCGTACGGGGACTACCCCTCTTACGGTCCGAGCGCCTACCCGGAGCGCGGTCCGGCGCCCGCGACGCCGTCGGTTGCCGCGGGGAGGCTGTGGGCGACCGGGGCGGCCACGGCCGTTGTGGCTGCCCTCGCCGCCGTCGTGGTCACGCTGCTGATGCGCGGCGTACTTGACGTGCCGGTCTTCGCCCCGCGCCGGGCGGGAATGTGGGGGGACGCCACCACGGGCTACCTGGCGGCCTGCGCCGCCGGCGCCGCGCTGGTGGCCACCGGGCTGCTGCACTTGCTGCTCGTCACCGTCGCCCGGCCCGGCGCCTTCTTCGTCTGGATCGCCGCGCTGGTGACCGTGGCTTTCGTGCTCCTGCCTTTCACCACCGGCCTGAGCACGGCCACGCAATTGGCCAGTGCGGCCGTCTTCCTCGTCATCGGAGCCGTCATCACCGGCCTGCTGTCCGCCGTTTCCACCAGCGTCGCTCCCGCCCGGCCCTACGCGAACTGATCGCGATTCGACCGTGCCGCGCGCGACCAAGAAGGGGCCGGAGCGTTCGGCGGCGTTCCGGCCCGGCACATCCAGCTCGCGAGAAGGGCTCGCGGTGCCGGGGGCGGAGACGCGCCACCGCTGGACCGTCGGCGTCACGCGGGCCGACGCTGTCCGCGTAGCAGGCGGTCCATCTGCTCGGCGGCCCGCACCGAGGCGTCACCGCAGCAGTTGTTGAACAGCACGTGGACCTGTTCCACCCGCCCGGCCAGCTCCCGCAACCGAGGCAGCCACGAGGCGAGTTCCTCTTCGTCGTACGTGTGCCGGAAGCGGTCCTCCTTGCTTCCTCGCCCCCATGAAGTGCTGCGGCCGTGGAACCGTACGACGGCCAGGCGGGATGCGGTGACAGGTGTGACGGGAGGAAGGGAGGAAGGCAGCCCTTGAGCCATGTCGACGCCGACGGCGGCCATGCCATGGTCCGCGAGCAGGGCGCACGTGGACGCGGCCTGCCCGGTGCACCACCAGTCGGGGTGGCGGAACTCCACGGCGACCGGCCAGCCGGCCGTGCGTCGCGCCGTCTGCTCAAGGAGCCGCTCGGCCCGGGTTCCGGGCCGGAGCCACGGCGGGAACTGGAACAGTATGCTGCCGAGCCGTCCGGCCTTCCGCAATGGCCCGACTCCCTCCGCGAACCGCGACCACACCTCGTCGAGCACGTCGGCGTCCCTTGCATCGGGCGGCAGCCCGTCCGGCATGACTGCCTCGCGCGTGGGGTGCCCGGTCAGCAGCGAGAACGCCTTGACGTCAAAGGTGAATCCGTCCGGCGTACGCTCCGCCCACATCTGGCTGACGCGCTCTTGGGGCAGGGCGTAGTACGACGCGTCCGCCTCGACGAGCGGGAACCGACCGGCGTAGTACCGCAGCCGTCCTTCGGCGTCCCGGTGCCCGGCCGGATACCAGCCGCTGCGCAGCAGAGCCGGGTCGGTCCAGGAGCAGGTGCCCACGAGAATGTCGTCCATAGGGGGACCGGTACCCACGGGAGGCGAACTCGCCCGGTGGTTCCGTGCTGTGGAGGCACGGCCATCGTACGGCGGTCGGAAGAGCGGGCTGCGAGCACGATTGCGCACCGCGCGGCCGGAGTTGGCGGTCCAGTTCGGCGGAGG
Source organism: Streptomyces sp. NPDC045846 (assembly GCF_056431605.1). Classification (NCBI taxonomy): domain Bacteria; kingdom Bacillati; phylum Actinomycetota; class Actinomycetes; order Kitasatosporales; family Streptomycetaceae; genus Streptomyces; species Streptomyces sp. NPDC045846. The sequence continues at coordinate 437,422 of NZ_JBWKKJ010000005.1, forward strand.
GAAGCGCGTGCTCGTGGCGGGTTGCTCGCCTGACAGGGTGTCGTGCTCTCGCCTGTCAGGCGAGCTGCCGCGCAGGGTTCCGCCGCGCCGCCGTGTGGTTGCGCGGCACGGCGGGTGCAAAGGGGAGGGCTTTAGATCAGGCCCTGGGCGAGCATGGCGTCGGCGACGCGCTCGAAACCGGCGATGTTGGCACCGGTCACGTAGTTGCCGGGAGCGTTGTAGCGCTCGGCCGTCTCGTGGGCGACGGCGTGGATGGACCGCATGATGGCGGCGAGTTCGTCCTCCACCCGCTCGCGGCTCCAGGAGACGCGGCCCGCGTTCTGGGCCATCTCCAGTGCGCTGACGGCGACACCGCCCGCGTTGGCGGCCTTGCCGGGTCCGAAGGCGACCCCCGCTTCCTGGAAGAGGTCCACGGCCTCGGGCGTGGTGGGCATGTTCGCGCCTTCGGAGACCGCCTTCACGCCGCTCGCGATGAGCGTGCGCGCGTCTTCGGCATTCAGCTCGTTCTGCGTGGCGGACGGGAAGGCCACGTCGGCCGGTGTGTCCCAGACGCGGCCATCGGGCACGAAGCGGGCCGAGGCGCCGCGCCGGGCGGCGTACTCGCTGATGCGGCCCCGCTCCACTTCCTTGATCTGCTTGAGCAGCGCCAGGTCGATGCCCTTGTCGTCGACGACGTAGCCGGAGGAGTCCGACGCCGTCAGCGGGTTGGCGCCGAGCTGCTGAAGCTTCTCGATGGTGTACAGGGCCACGTTGCCCGAGCCGGACACGACCGCGCTGAGCCCGTCGAGGGACTCCCCGCGCACCTTCAGCATTTCGGCGGCGAACAGCACGGCGCCGTAGCCGGTGGCTTCGGGACGGATCACCGAACCGCCCCAGCCCTGGCCCTTGCCGGTCAGGACACCGGCCTCCCAGCGGTTGGTGATGCGGCGGTACTGGCCGAACAGGTAGCCGATCTCCCGGCCGCCGACGCCGATGTCCCCGGCTGGGACGTCGGTGTGCTCGCCGATGTGCCGGGACAGCTCGGTCATGAACGACTGGCAGAAGCGCATGACTTCGGCGTCGGACCTGCCGTGCGGGTCGAAGTCGCTGCCGCCCTTGCCGCCGCCGATACCGAGCCCGGTCAGAGCGTTCTTGAAGATCTGCTCGAAGCCGAGGAACTTCACGACGCCGATGTCCACCGACGGGTGGAAGCGCAGACCGCCCTTGTAGGGGCCGAGTGCGCTGTTGAATTCCACTCGGTAGCCGCGGTTGACGTGGACCCGGCCGCGGTCATCGGTCCACGGCACCCGGAAGATGATCTGCCGTTCCGGCTCGAGGAGCCGTTCGACGAGCCCGGGCTCGGCGTACTGGGGGCGGGCCGCCAGAACAGGGCCCAGGGTGTCCAGGACCTCCCGCACGGCCTGGTGGAACTCGGGCTGTCCGGGATTGCGGCGCTCGATCTCCGCCCGCAGTGTGTCCAGCCTGTCCTTGGGATCGGTCACGATCGGTTCCTTTCCGACGGTTGCTCCGGCGGGCGTGCGGGCCCAGATCACAGTGCCACACCCCGTCCTGGGGGAACACGGCTGGTCCACCCTTTGGAAGCGGGGCCGATAAGGGGCCGCCGCGCGAAGCGAGTCGAACGGGCGAGGTCCGTGGCCACTCGCTTCAAGGCGGCCCGCTTGCCCGAACGCGGTGGCTGATCAAGTGCCCTTGCACGGTGAGGCCGACGTGGGTCCCCGGGACATCGGCCGGTGCCGAGGTGCCACGTACGAAGGCCGGACAGCGTGCTGCCCGGTCCGGCTGACGTCGCCGTACCGCCGGAAGGCCTCCGTGGCTTCGACCGGGCGGACCGCGATGCCGGTGGCCGGAAGGCCTGTCCGGCAGGTGCCTGGAGATTCATGCGGGTCCGGCGCGTGGGTGCGGCAACTGTCCCTCGCCTGCGGGGACTACTGGGACGGGCTGGCGGCTGGAGTGAGGAGGGAAGCGGGGTCGGTGTTGGCGCCGCAGAGCACGACGGCGATGCGTTCGCCGGGGCTGGGCGTGTAGGAGGGCCGTGCCTGTTCGGGCTCGGGCGTGGTGTCGGGAAGGCCGCGCGGACAGACGGTGAGGGATGCGAGCGCGGTGGCCGCGCCGTACTCGACGGCGATGCGGTGGTGTTCCCACAGTGCGTGGCGGGCGCTGATGATGGCGGAGTCCGGCACGAGCACGGAGTGCGTACGGTCTTGACGCAGGGCGTGGAGCGCCATGGTCGTCGTGCGGCGGGCGCCGAGGGAGTCCGCCGCGATGGAGTCCACGGTGACGTCGACCGGTTCGCCGGCTTCGAGGGCGGCGTTCAGGGCTCGGCAGTTCTGGGGCTCGACGGCGATGGTGCGGATGCCGTGGTGCTGAGCTGCGGTGGCCACTCCGGCGAACAGGCCTCCGCCGCCGACGGCGACGACCACCGTGTCCAGGCCGGGTACCTGCTGGCGGATCTCGTCGAGAAGTGTTCCGGCACCGGCGGCGATCAGGGGGTGGTCGTAGGCGTGGGAGGCCAGGGCGCCGGTGCTTTCGGCGAAGGCTTCGCATGCGGCCAGGGCCTCCGCGTACTGCTCACCGACCAGGTGCACGGTCGCCCCGTAGGAACGGAGTTTGTTGACCTTCACGGTCGGGGCGTTGGCGGGCAGGAACACCGTCGCGGTCACACCCTGGCGCTTGGCGGCCCATGCACAGGCCAGGCCGGCGTTGCCGCCCGACGCGATGGTCACCCCGGCGTCGGGCAGGGTCCCCGCGTCCTGGTGGAAGCGGAGGAAGTTGACCGCGCCGCGGGCCTTGAAGCTCCCGGTGTGCTGCATGAACTCCATCGCGCCCCAGACCTGGCAGGACTCGCCGGCGCGGTCGTCGGGGGATTCATGGTGCCTGGCGCCCAGGGCTCCGGGATCCAGGGGTGCGACGGCGACCGGGCGGATGTGCCCCGTGATGCGGTCAGCGGCGGTCTTGATGTCGCCGTAGGAGAGCTGGGGCATGGGGCGGCTCCTGGTGGTGGGGAGGGGCAGGGCTTACCGGGTCGGGCGCCGGGCCGTGAACATGCGGCGGACACCGGCGAGTCGACGCATCAGAAGGAGGCCCCGCGGAGTGGGCCCCGGCGAGAACCCACCGGGTGATCAGCATGCGAGGCAGCCTAACGGCGTGCCGGAGCCCTCGGGAGGTCTGGCAGAAACCGTCATGCGTCCAAGGCGCGCTGCGGTTGGGCCGGGGCGTCGGTCTGGTCTCGCTCGGAGACCGGGCCGTCGTGAGCCGCGCATCGTGACCGCCGGTTTGTTCGCCAGGAGTTGCGCGAGGCGGCGCGCCGGTCCGGACAGGAGGATTCTCGTCGTGGGCAGATCCCGGTGTTCCCTGCGCTGTGCGATGCCGCTGGCCTCCTGCTGACGTCAGGCAGGAGCCCAGCGGTGGCCCAAGCGGTGTCCGTGCCGCCTGCCCGCACGACGTTGTTCGCCGCGTCGAGTAGCGGTCGAGCAGTGTCGCTGGGCCCCGGATAGTCCCCCTTTGAGGACGACCTCACGGGGAGCAGGTGCGGGAGCCTCGTGGAACCTAGCCGCATGCCTCGCGGTAGGGCACGCCCGGCAGGTACGTCTCCCATTCCTCGCGGGTCAGGCCGCCACCTGCTCGCTTGCAGACCGCTGCCGTCAGGCGTTGCGTGTCCACCGGGTGGGAGAGGACACCGCCGTGTTCGCCGACGCTGTGCAGGGTGCGGCCGTCGGGGGTGAAGGCGACGGCGACGACGCGGTCGCCGGAGGTCGGCAGCGGAGAGCCCAGGGGCTGGCCGGAGGGGAGGTCCCAGAGTTGGACGCTGCCGCTCTTCGTGCCGACGGCCAGCAGCGTGGCGTCGGGCGAGAAGGCCAGGGCGCTGACAGCGTCGGCGGTGCCCGGGCGGGCGACGTTCTGGGGGGCTGCGAGGATGCCGCGCTCGCGGGTGCCGTCGCCGTCCCACAGGGTCACCGCGCCGGTGCTGTCGCCGACGGCCAGGAGCCGGCTGTCCGGGCTGAAGGCGGGAACACCGGCCGCGTCCGCGGTGCGGGTGCCCGGGGTGATCCGGCCGGAAGGCAGGGTGTAGGTGTGCTGGGGTGTGGCGAGCAGCCCGCCGTCGGGGCGGACTGCCTGGGCGGGCGGCTGTTCCGACAGGGCGTAGGGGGAGCGGGGGACCGAGTGGTGCTCGTCGGTCTGGCCGTCGGGGGTGAGGCGTCGTCCTTCGGTCAGGTCCCAGGTGTCGGCGGTGTCCATGCTGTCGCGTGTGATGAGCAGGCGCTGCCCGTCGCCGGTGAAGGCCAGCCCGGTCATGGGCAGTCGGGCCGCGTAGGGCGGCTCGGGGTCGTGCGGTGGGGGGACGGGCCGGTCGGCGCGGACGTCCCAGAGGGTCGGGATCCGGTAGTCCTTCTCCTCGTCGTCCGAAGCCGTAGAGGTTCGGGCGTGGGCGAGGGTGCGGCCGTCGGGGCTGAGGGCGAACAGGGTGTGGCACGTCTGGAAGGTGTCGTCCCCGGTGGGGCGTTGTTCCGGGCAGGCCAGGCCCGGAGTGCGGGCCAGGCGGTGGCCGTCCGTGACGCGGTGGGCCTCGGTGTAGAAGGTGTCGGCCGTGCGTCGTTCGAAGGCCAGGACGCTGCCGTCCTGGCTGAAGGTGCCCCGGACGGCGGGATTCTGATTCCAGTCGGTGCCCATCGCGGGGCCGACCGACAGGCTGCGGACGACGTAGTCCAGGCGCCGGCGTTCGGTCACGTAGCGGATGACGCCGACGGCCGGGTCGATGCGCAGTTGCCGGGGCACCTCGTTGTTCAAGGGGTGGCGGAAGACGGGCTGGTCGGGTGCGGACAGCCGCCACATGCGGATCTCGCGGGAGTCGGCCGCCACCACGAACCGCCCGTCGGTACTGGCGGTGGCCTCGGTCAGGCCCGGCTGGCGGATCCGGGTGCGCTCCGTGCCGGTCACCGGGTCCCAGAAGTGCAGGCCGTCGGTGGTGAGTGTCATGAGGGACTTGCCGTCCCCGGTGAACTGGAGGGATTTCGCCCCGCAGCCTCCGGGCAGGATCGTGGGCTGCTTGCGCTGTCCGGTGGCGTCCCAGATCTCCAGTGGCAGGTCGCGGTCCGTGCCGGGGTTGTCCTCAAGTCCCTCGGTGCACAGGGCCATGAGCTGGTTGTCGGGGCTCATGGCCCACTGCGGGTGGCGCACGACGGGGCGTTCGAAGAGGGTGCGGCCGGTGCGCGGGTCCCGCAGGGCGATGGTGTTCTGCGGGACCCGCGGAGCGCTCGTCGTGTCCACGATGAAGCGGCCGTCGGGTGTGTAGCCGAGGGCCTGTCTGCGCGCCTGAAGGCGGTCGTCGACCAGCTGGCCGGTCGTCAGGTCCCAGGTATGGTCGCCGCCCGAATTCCCAGCGACATCCTGGTCGAGAACGACTCTGCGGCCGTCCGGCGAGAAACCGTGGATCAGGTTCGTCGTCTTCGGGTCGAGGGGGAGCCTGGGTCCGGTGGCCTGGCGTGTGAGGACGTTCCAGGCGCGGAGACCGGTCGCGTCGGAGGCGACGGCGGTGCGGCCGTCCTGGCTGAGGACCACGGGATCGCGGCTTGAGGGCGCGTTCCCGTCGGGCACGTCGTAGGTGTCCGACTCCGGCTGCGGGTACGCCGTGAGCAGTCCCGAACGGGTTTCCGTGGTCGGTTTGAGTGACCAGGCGGCCAGGTTCAGGCGCATGGCGAGCGTCGGGTCCGGGGCCCGGGTGTTCTGGGCCAGCGCGGACAGGCGGCGGGCGGCCGCCTCCTCGCGCTGTTCCTGGGCCTTGCCCCGTTCCCGTCGGCCGATCAGGTCCTGCTGCCAGGCGCTGGAGCCGGCCAGGACCGTGATGACGACGAGGACGGACAGGACGGAGGTCACCGCGCGACGGGCCCAGCGGGTGCGGGTGCGGGCCGCGCTGCTGGCGCGCAGGAATTCGCGCTCGGCGGGCGTCAGGTCCAGCAGCCCGCCAGCGCCGAACGCCTGCTCCGCTTCGGCGAGTTCGCCGCCGCGCAGCAGGGCCGCGTGGTCGCGGCGGCGGGTGTGCCAGTGGTGGCTGGCCTGGCTGAGGCGCTGATGGCGGCGCAACTGTTCGCGGTTGTCGTCGATCCAGCCGCGCAGTCGGGGCCAGGCGGTGATGAGCGCCTCGTGGGTCAGGTCGACTGTGTCGTGGTCGAGGCTGATCAGACGGGCCCGGGCGAGTTTGTCCAGGACGGTGCGGGTGTCGGTGGGGGAGCCGGTGTGAAGGACGTGGGCTCGCCGAGCGGGCCGACGGGTGTCGGGCGCGCCGTCGCCGGGGGCGACCAGGCCGAGCAGGATGCGGCGGGCGGCCCGCGCCTGGGCGGGGGTGAGTTCGGCGTAGAGGTCCTCGGCGGTTTGGGCGATGGCGCCGTGCAGGCCGCCCGCGGCGTGGTGGGCGGCCAGGGTCAAGGCGCGGCCGCGTCGTCGTCGCCATGTCTCGCGCAGGGCGTGGGAGAGCAGGGGAAGGCTGGCGGGTTCGCTGGCGACCTCTTCCACCAAGCGGTTGGTCAGCGCGCGTTCCACGACGAGTCCGGAGGCGGCCGCGGGTTTGACGATCGCCTCGCGCAACTGCTTGGCGTTGAGCGGACTCACGCGCAGGACGGCTTCACCGAAGGCCGCGGCGAGGTCGGCGTGGGCGAGGCAGTGGGCGTGGAAGTCGGCGCGTATGCCCAGGACCACGCGCAACCGGCTGTCCGGTCGGCGCGCGACCAGCAGGTGCGCGAGGAACTCCTCGCGCTCGCGGGGGTCGGCGCACAGGGTGAACAACTCCTCGAACTGGTCCACGATCAGCCAGGTTTCGCCCGGCTCGGCAGCTGGTTCCAGGAGGTGGCCGTGGGTGCGCATCGGGTGTGCGCCCGGCGTGAGGATGCGGAGCGCGGCGGCCCGCGGCAGCGGAGCCCAGGAGCGGCGCAGCCGCGGGACCAGCCCGGCGCGCAGCAGCGAGGACTTGCCGCTGCCCGAGGGGCCCAGGACGACGCTGAAACGGTGTGCGGCCACCAGTTCCGTGAGCGTGTCGGTGAGCTGGCCGCGGCCGAAGAAGACGGCCTCGTCCTCGGGTTCGAAGCGGGCCAGGCCCCGATACGGCGCGGTGCCCTCGTCGGGCGCGCGGTCGACCAGCCGCGCCAAGTGATCCGCCTCGGCCTGCTGCCACCGCCGGGTCCACTGCTCGCTGTCGCCGCCACACATGGCGACGAAGGCCAGCGCGACGGGCAGGGTCGGCAACCGGTCTCCGGCAGCGGCCTGGGAGAGGGCCGTCACCGAGTAACCGGCGCGCGAGGCCATCTCCCGGTACACCGGCGTGCCGGCCTCCCGGCGCAGAGTGCGCAGTTCGTGGGCGAACCTCTGGACGGGCCCTGCCGCCGGATCGAGTTCCTTCTCTGGTCTGCCCACGCCGCTCCCGCCGGTCGATCAAGCCGTGGCCAGCGTAGGAACCACCACTTCCACGTCACAAGAGCCCCATCAGCCACATGCGAACTCAGTTGTTCAGCCGTTCGCAAGAGGGCTGCTGAACAACTCCCGGCCCGGTGAACTGCTGCTCGTAAGCGCCGCGGCGTCGCCGGGCGGCCATCTCCGCCTCCTCTGGGGCGCGGGTGTCTCCCGCCGACGCCGCGCCGCGTCCCGCGGCACCCGCGAGGCGCGGACCGGCGCACATCACCCCCCCAGGAGGAACCCAGTTGTCCAGACCCATACGCACGCGCCGACGCCGTACCGGGGCGCCACCCCGGGCCCTGCTCACCGTCACGGCCGCCCTGTCGGTGGCTCTCGTCACCGGCCTGGTCACCCCGGCCGTGCCGGCCGACGCGGCACAGACCCCGGCCCGTTCGACGACCCCGGGTGCGCCGAACGCCGACCGCGCCCAGGGCACCCAGCGGATCGGGCTCATCACGGGCGACCACGTGGTGGTGGGGCCCCAAGGCCAGGTGGTGCGCTTCGAGCCCGCCAAGGGCCGTGAGCGCATCCCCGTACAAGTCCAGCGGTTCCAGGGCCACACCTTGCTGGTGCCCGGCGACGCGCAGCGCCTGATCGCCGCGGGGAAGGTGGACCAGCGGCTCTTCGACGTGAACGAGTTGACCAACCCGCTGCTGCGCCGCAGCCAGGGCGACGGGCTCAACCTGATCGTGCAGTACGACGCGGGCGCCGACGCCGCGCGGGCCGGGGTGCGTGCGGCCGGTGACACACAGGTGCGGCGCACGTTGCCCACCATCAACGCCGACGCCATCCGTACCTCGCAGGACGATGCGGCCAAGGTGTGGGCGGCGCTGACCAGCCCGCAGAAGAGCGGCCTACGCGCCACCGCCTCCGGCATCAGCAAGGTGTGGTTGGACGGGGTGCGTACGGCGAGCCTGGACCGCAGCGTCAAGCAGATCGGCGCCGACAAGGCGTGGGAGGCCGGGTACGACGGCAAGGGCGTCAAGATCGCCGTCCTCGACACCGGTGTCGATGTGACCCATGACGACCTGAAGACCCAGGTCGTCGCCGAGAAGAACTTCTCCGCCTCCCCCGACACCGCGGACCATGTCGGACACGGCACGCACGTGGCCTCGATCGCCGCCGGCACGGGCGCCAAGTCGGGCGGGAAGTACAAGGGCGTCGCCCCGGGCGCCAAGGTGATCAGCGGCAAGGTGCTGAACGACCAGGGGAACGGGGACGACTCCGGCATCATCGCGGGCATGGAGTGGGCCGCCGCCGAGGGCGCGGACGTGGTCAACCTCAGCCTCGGCAGCCCGGATTCCCCAGGTGTGGACCCGATGGAGGCGATGGTCGACAAGCTGTCCGCCGAGAAGGGGATCCTGTTCGCCGTCGCGGCGGGCAACGAAGGCGAGGGCGGCGGCTCGACGCTGGACTCGCCGGGCAGCGCGGACGCCGCACTGACCGTCGGCGCCGTCGACAAGGACGACAAGCTGGCGTCCTTCTCCAGCACCGGCCCGCGCGTCGGTGACGGCGCGGTGAAGCCGGATGTGACCGCGCCCGGTGTCGCCATCACCGCGGCCGCCGCCACCGGCAGCGCGATCGACACCCGCCCCGGTACCCCGCATCCGGCCCCCGGCTATCTGCAGCTCGACGGCACCTCCATGGCCACCCCGCACGTGGCGGGCGCGGCGGCGATCCTGAAGCAGCGGCACCCGGACTGGAAGTCCACCGAGCTCAAGGGTGCGCTGACCGCGTCCGCCAAGGGCGGCGACTACACCGCCTTCCAGCAGGGCGCGGGCCGTATCCAGGTCGACAAGGCGCTGGCCCAGAGCATGATCGCCGATCCGGTCTCGCTGAGCTTCGGCATGGCGCAGTGGCCGCACACCGACGACCGGCCCCTCACCCGCAAGGTCGGCTACCGCAACCTCGGGACCAGTGACGTCACCCTCGACCTGGCGGTGTCAGCCCTTGACCCGGCGGGCAAGCCGGCCCCGGCGGGGTTCTTCGCCCTCGGTGCCACCAGGGTGACCGTGCCCGCAGGCGGCAGGGCCGAAGTCGATCTGACCGCCGATACCAGGATCGGCGACGCCGACGGCACCTACTCGGGCTACGTCACCGCGACCGGAGCAGGCCAGTCCGTTCGCACGGCGGCGGTGGCCGTGCGCGAGGCGGAGTCCTACGACCTGACCCTCAGGACCCTCGACCGCGACGGCTCGGACGCCCGGAACTTCGCCAGCACGCTGATCGGGGTGTCCGGCTTGGGCAAGGGCTTCCAGGCCCGCATCGCCGACGAGCCCGGCACCCACAAGATCCGCGTGCCCAAGGGCTCGTACACGCTCAACACGGCCGTCTACCAGGACCCGTCGGATCTCGCCAAGGGCACCGACTGGATCGCCCAGCCGAGGCTCGACGTCGCGGGCGACACCACGGTGACCGCCGACGCGCGCACCACCAAGCCGGTGGACATCACCGTGCCCGGGATCAACACGGCCGACTACGCGGGGACTTACTACGAGCGCGCGACCGAGATCGGCAACGTCGGCAACGGCTGGGTCCTGAGGGGGTTCACCAACTTCCGGACCGCCCACACGGGTCCGGCCGTCACGGACGGCTCGCTCCTGCAGACCTGGCACGCGCACTTCGTCAAGGACGCGACCTCCCAGTACGCGGTGGCCTTCGGCGGCAAGACGCAGAAGGTCGCGACCGGCTACACCAAGCACGTGAAGGCGGACGGCCTGGCGACGGTCAAGGTCGCCACAGGCGCTTCCGCTCCCGGGAAGACCGCCCTTGTCTCCCCGTACCCGCATCTGCCGGGCGCGCCGGAAGGCACCGGGTTCTCGGCGCCGCAGCCGCTGCCGGGCACGCGCACCCTCTACGTCTCCACCGCCGACGGCGTCACGTGGCTGACCCGGCTCAACCAGCTGGGCGAGCCGGGCCGGGGAGGCTATCCCGCCTTCGACGGGGCCTACGAGATGCTTGAGCCGAAGCGCTACGAGGCGGGCAGGACGTATCAGGAGACCTTCAACACCGGCGTCTTCGGCCCGCTCCTGGGCGCGAAGGCGGGCGTCTTCCGCACCGCCCCCGACCCGGCCACGGGCCAGCAGCAACTCGTCGGCTCCCTGCCGCTGTTCGCCGACGGCGCGGGACACACGGGCTTCACGACGTACACGTCGGCGACGTCGGCGCTGTACCGCGACGGTGTCAAGGTGGCCGAGAACAACGACCCGTTGAGCGGCCAGGAGCCCTTCCAGGTCGACGCGGCCGACGCCGAGTACCGGCTGACCACCTCCGTCGAGCGCTCGGCGAAGGTCGCCGCGGCCACCACCCGCGTCGACACCAGCTTCACGTTCCGCTCGCGGCAGGTCACCGCCACCACGGCGCTGCCGGTGTCCGTGGTCCGCTTCGCCGCCCCCGTCGACCTCGCCTCGCGTGCCCCGGCGGACCAGCCGGTCCAGGTCCCGGTCACGGTGCAAGGCGCGGCGGCCGGGAAGAACCTCGCGTCGCTCACCGTGTCCGTGAGCTACGACGACGGGACGACCTGGCAGCGCGTGAAGCTGGAGAACGGCAGGATCACCGTGAAGAACCCGGCGAAGGACAAGAGCATCTCGTTCCTCGCCGAGGTCGCGGACAAACAGGGCAACCGCTCGACGCTGACGATTCACAACGCGTACTACGGCAAGTGATGCCGCCTCGGTGACGAGCCGGGCATGAGCACGATGTGCTGGAAGGTGTCCCAGGATGCCTTCCAGCACATGTGCTCCCGACGGGCACGACGTGCGGCGCGAACGGGCGTGCAGAACGGGGCCCGTACCTCCATACCGGCAGCGGAGCTCTGAACGTGTGCCATGCCGGATTCCTTCAGCCTCGGGCGTCAGTGGACTGGCCTCGTCCGGTCGGGCGGTCGTCCCGTACGGAACCGCGACCGTGCCCGCGTTCGTCAGGGAGTTCAAGACCGGAACGGGCCGGTCGGCAGAGGTGTCCGTCGCCTTGCTCAACAGCCGCTCCGTGACAGGTCGTTCGCGTCTGCTCCCGCCTCACTAACGCGCTGGAGCGCGGGAGTTGGGTGGCGCTTAGTGAAACGTTGGCGGTGGGTGAGATCCTGTCCACGCCTGGGGTGCTGCTCGCCGGAGGCCCGCGCGGCCGACGGACGGGCAACGGCATCCTGCACTCTGCCCGTGCCGCCACCTCCTGAAGGGCTCGCATGCACGCCAATGAGCACATCCGCACCCACGACAAGAGGCGGCAGCCCCGCCCCGCGCCCCCCGGGGCTCAGGCCATGGGACACCCCGTGCCCGCGGGGCTGCCTTCGCTCCAGGCGGGGGCGGGCAACGCGGCCGTGGTGCAGATGCTGCGTCAGGCGGGCCATCGTTGGACGCCGGAGCGGATGGGGGAGACTCGGGCGAACCCCCAGGAGACGCCGCAGGTTCAGCGCAGGGGGGAGGCCGTTCTTCAACGCGTACCGGACGAGGAGTCGGCCGAGCGCGTGGCCGCCCCGGTCGCCGCCGAGCCCGTCGAAGCCCTGGCACCTGCCGGGCAGATGGAGACCGAGCCGCCGGCCACGAGCGGAGCGGCCCCGGCGGTGGCCGAGCCCCAGTACCTGCTGCAGATCCAGGTGAGTAAGACCAGCAGGACCCACCGGGCCGAATTCTCCGGGGGAGGCTTCGGTCACGCCTGGGTCGCGCTGTACAAGAAGGAGCCGGGCCGCAAAGCGCACTGCACCACGTACGGGTTCTTTCCGGCTCAGAGAATGAACGCGGCCGGTGCGCTCAAGACCGTGCCGGGTGTCGTGAAAACCAACTACGACCAGCCGTCCGACGCGACCGCCAAGCTGGATCCCGTCGGTCTCACCGAAGGACAGGCCCAGAAGGTCAGGGAGTACGCGCGGGCCAACCGGGACTACAACCTGGCGACTTACAACTGCACCAGCTTCGCCCGCGGCCTGTACAAGGCCGCCACCGGCCTTGATGCCCCGGGCCTGAAACTGCCACTGCTGGAGAACCCGAACCTGCTCCAGGACGCCATCAAGCAGTTCAACGACGACCGCAAGGTCGCCCGGAAGGGGCCGCCCATCAAGGCGGTGGACGGCAGCGACAGCGAGACGGAGTCGGAGCCGGACGAGATCTGGCAGAACCACCGCAAGGCCCCCGCGCCGGCCGTCGTCCCGGCCGCTCCAACGGCTGCCGCCGCACCCCAGGGCCCGCGCTTCGAGCTGGACTGAGCGGGCCTCGTGCCCAGGAGGAGGGGATACCGGAGGGGAAACCCAACTTCCGCCATGCGACGCGGAGTTAGTTCTCTCGCAGTGTGGTCGGCGGTGCTTGTGTGACCGTTGTCCGACAGCTCGCCGCACGTCGTTGACGAGCAATCAAGATCATGTTGCGCTGAGGGATCCAGGACGTATCAGTGTCGTGAGCCGCGGGCGGGGGCCGAGGGCGGTAGCGATGAGCTGTCCGACCGAACAAGAGGGGAGCCCTGTGTCCCAGTCCGTGCAGGGCGGTCTGGACGTCGCGACGTCCAGACCGTCGCTACTGGTCCCGACCGAGGAAGACGCGCGGGTGTACGGGTGGGCCGCCGCCCACGCCCGGCTCGTGCACCAGGCCGCCGCTGTCGACCTGGACATGTCCGAGGAGGCCGTCCGGCGTTCGGCTCTGGCGCTGTGCCGGATGCGTCTGCTGCGTCCGGTGCCGGGCAGTCCCCACGAGGGCTGTCCGGAGGGTGCGGATCCCGACCTGGTCGCGGTGCCGCCGGATCTGGCCTCGGCCGGCCTGCTGGCTCGCGCCGAGGCCGGGCTGCGGCAACAACTCGCCGAGGTCGAACAGGCCCGCGCCGAGATCGGCCGTCTCGCGCCGCTGTACGAGCGTGGCCGCTCATGCCGGCCGGTCGATTCGCTGGACGAGGTGCTGGACCTGGCCGCGACGGTCGAAGTCATCAACTCCCTGACGCTGCGGTGCCGTTCGGAGGTTCTGACCTGTCAGCCAGGTGGGCCGCGCGCCCCGCACCTGCTGGAGCAGGCGTTCGCCCGCGACTTCGCGATGATCCGCCGCGGGGTGACGATGCGGACGCTCTACCAGCACACCGCGCGCGGCCACCGGCCGACCCGGGAGTACGTGCGCCGCATCACGACCGCCGGTGCCGAGGTCCGCACGCTCACCGCGTTGTTCGGGCGGATGATCGCCTTCGACCGGGAGAGCGTCATCATCCCGCACCACGACGCCCACGACGGGGCCGTGGTGATCCGCGACCCGTCGACCGTCGCCTACCTGTGCAACGTCTTCGAGCACTCCTGGACGCTCGCCGACCCGTACTCGGCCACGTTGGAGAACGCGCCGCTGGACGAGATCAAGCAGGCGATCATCCGGTTGATGTCGGAGGGGATGAAGGACGAGGTGGTCGCCCGCCGACTGGGCATGTCGCTGCGCACCTGCCGCAAGCACATCGCCGAGGTGATGGAGGCGCTCGGCGCGAGCAGCCGCTTCCAGGCCGGGTACCTGGCCCGTGAGCGGATGGCCCGGGCGGACTGAGCGGGTCGGCCTGACACTCGCGTACGGGGTGACGCGCCTTGGCGGGTGCCGGCCTCCGTCGGTCGTCCGAGGCCGCTCGACCGTTCTCGCACCCATGCTCCGGCGGAACACCGGCACGCCGGGGCCGACCGCCCCGGGCCGTCGACGGTCTGACGGCGGGTCAGGCCGCCACCGGGCCCAGGTGCAGCGGCAGGGCCGCGAGCCTGCGGTGCTGAAAGCCGCCGCCCCAGCGCAGCTGCTCCTCCGTGCATGCGGGCCGGGCCCGGGGCCAGTGCCGTAGCAGGGCGGGCAGTGCCACGGTCAGCTCCAGCTTCGCCAGAGCCGCTCCTAGGCAGAAGTGCGGGCCCGCGCCGAACGTCAGGTGCCGGGCCGCGCCGGAGCGGGCCGGGTCGCACACGTCGGGGTTCGGGTGGCGGCGCGGGTCGCGGTTGGCTCCGGCGATGGCCAGGAGTACTGCGCTGCCCCTCGGGATGACGGTGCCGTCGACCGGTACGTCGGCGACCGCGACGCGGCGGGTGGCGAAGGGTGCCGGGGTGTCCCAGCGCAACAGCTCCTCGACGAGGCTCGGGGCAGAACCTGGGTCGGCGCGCAGTTGGCCGGCCAGGTGCGGGCGGTCGAGCAGGGCGCGCAGGGAAAGGCCGAGCATCTGCACGGTGGCGTCGAAGCCGGCGAGGATGAGCATGGCGACCAGATCGACGAGTTCGGCCTCGGTTACGTCCCCGGCCTCCTGCCAGGCGGCGTGGATCGCGGCGACCGTGTCGGTGTGCGGGGAGGCCGTCCGGGCCCGCGCGATCCGGCTGCGCACCAGCGTGTCGAACGAGGCGAGGGCCTTGTCCGTGCCGCGGCGGTCCAGCAGGGCGCGCAGGGTCGCGTGCAGCCGGGGCGCGTCGGCGGCCGGGACGCCGAACACCTCGCACAGCACGTCGAAGGCGAAGGGTTCGGCGAAGTCCGCGAGCAGGTCGAGGGTGTCCGGGGTGCCGAGGGCGGCAAGCCGGGTGTGGGCCAGGGCGGCGATCCGGTCCCGGTACCGGGCGATGCGGGCGGGGGCGAACGCGGGGGCGGCCAGCCGCCGGATCCGGGTGTGGTCCGGCCCGTCGTGGTCGACCAGTGAGGAGTCGGTGGCGCGGTGCGGCCGGTCGCGCTTCGGCGGAACCTGGCGCAGGGTGAACCGGGGGTCGAGGAACGCGGCGCGCACCTCGGCCTCCCGGGTGATCAGCCAGATTCGGTCTCCGGCCGGGGTGGCCACGTGGGCCACCGGACAGCGCTCGCGCAGCTCGCTGAGGACCGCGTCCGGGCGGGCCAGGAACGCCGGTCCGAGCGGGGAGGTTTCGCGGGGGGCAGCCATGCGGTGAACTCCCTTCGCATGGTGGCAGGTTGATGGTGGGGCGGTTCAGCGCGCCTGGAGCATGTCCCGTACGACGTCCAGGACGTGCAGCCCGGCCGCGCGTTCCGCCGGGTCGAGGGCGCGCAGGGTGCGGGCGGAGGGCTGGACGGCGTGGGAGTCCTGGACGTGCAGCCGGTCCAGGACGGTGCGCAGGGCGGTGGCGGCCTGGCGGGCGAACAGCGCGAGCAGGTCGAGCTCGCCGAGGCTGGTGCGGGACTGCGGGGCCGGGTCGAGCACTTCGAGGACCCCCAGGACACCCGTGGAGTGCAGGAGCGGCGCCGCCATCAGCGAGTCGGGCAGATAGGAGGTGGACTCGGCCAAGTCGCGGGCGAAGGCGCGGTTGTGGCTGAGGTCGTCCACGACCATCGGCTCGCCGGACTGCACCACCCAGCCCGCGATGCCGCGCCCGGCCGGGAAGCGGGTGCCGACGAGGAACTCCTCACCCTCGCCGGAGACGGCCTGGAAGACCAGCTCGTCGGCGTCGGCGTCGAACAGGAAGATCGAGCTGGCGGCCGCGCCGAAGATCACTCGGGCGGTGTCGACCACGGACTGGAGCAGTTCGCGGGCCACCGGGTCGTCATGGACCGGCGTGGGGGTCGGGGTGCTGGCGGTCTCGGTCATGCGGTACCTCCGGTCGGACTGGTGGCTTCGGCGGGGGCGTCGGCGCACAGGACGCCGACGTTGGACGCGGTCAGATAGAGCGCGGACTTGAGCTGGAAAGGTGTCAGCCGGGGGTGCTTGGACAGGATGCGGGCGCACATGCCGGAGATGAACGGGGTGGCGAAACTGTTGCCGGTGGAGCGGATGACCGCGCCGTTCAGCCATGGCACGGTGACGTTCTGGCCGGGTGCGAAGAACTCGACCGGCGGCTGGGGGTTGTACAGGAACAGGTCGGGCTCGTCCTCGCGGTGGCTGCCGACCGAGATGACCGAGGAGAACCGCCAGGGAAAGCTCTCCACCGGGGTGTTGTGTGCGGAGGCGACGATCACGCTGCGGCCGAAGTACGCCTCGTCGGCGAGTGCGCGCAGCGCTTCGGAGAAGGAGGCGCGGGTGGTGGACAGGCTCATGTTGATCACGTCGAAGCCCTGGGCGACGGCCCAGCGCAGCCCGGCGAGCAGCACGTCTCCGGTGCCGGAGAAGCGGCCGCCGAGGACGCGCACGCTGTACAGCTCGCAGTCCGGGGCGGTGCGGCGGACGATGCCCGCACAGGCGGTGCCGTGGCCGCAGGCGTCGCCGGTCTCGGTCGGCTCGACGCGGATCTCGCCGTCCTCGCCCTTGACGACGACATAGGAGCCGTCGACCGTCCCGACGCGAGGATGGTCGCGTTCGACGCCGCTGTCGACGACGCAGACGCGGACTCCGCGGCCGGTCGAACCGCCCCAGGCCCATTCGGGGGTGAGGGGCAGTCCGTCGGCCACGACGGGGATGTCGTCGGGGTGGCGTCCGCGCAGGCTCCAGGTGAGGGCGGGGCCTCGGGGCGCGGTGGGGGTGGCGGTCATCGTCGGGATTGCTCCTTCTGCGTCAGGGGCAGGCTGTCCACCCAGCGGAGGCCGACGCTGTGGCCCTTGTCGGCGAACGCCGTACGGGCAGCGGCGGCCGCGCGGGCGGCGGTGGCCAGGTCGCCGTGGTCGAGGGCGGTGCGGGCTTGGTCGAGGGCGGCGGTGGCGCGGGCGATGGGGGAGTCGGTGGCAGCGGCCTCGGCGACCGCCCGGCGGGCGAGGCCGGCCGCGGCGACGGGGTCGTCGGGGGTCAGGCGGGCGAGCATGCCGTGCAGGTCGGCGAGGTGGGCGAGCGGCTGGGAGGGGTCGGGTTCGCCGTCGCCGTGCCGTCCCGAAGGGTCTTCCGCGTCCGGGCCCGGTTGTGCGTCGGCCACTGCCTGGCGGGCTGCCGACGGATCGTGGGCCGTGAGCAGGGCGCGGGCCCGATCGCGGGTGATGGCCGGGAGCATGCTGGTGGCGCCCAGGGTGCGGCAGGCGTGGTCGGCGCGGCACAGCAGATCGACGGCCTGGGCCGGGTGGTCCCCGAGGGTGGCGACGGCGGCGTGGAAGACGGGGAGGAAGACGCGGGCCTCGGCGAAGCCGAGTTCGCCGGTCAGGCGGTCGGCGGTGGCCAGGGCCTCGGCCGCGGCGGGTGCGTCGTCGTGCAGGGCGTGCAGGACGGCGAGGGGACAGTTGAGGGTGACCTGGACGGTGCGGCGGCCGGGCCCGTGCTCGGCGAGCAGGGTGCGGACGCGGTCGATCGCGGCGGCGACCGGGGTGGGGCCGAGCCAGAGGGAGACGCCGATCGCGCCGAGGGCGGCGGCCCGTTCGGGTTCGGCGTCCGCGCGCACGGCGTGCGTCAGGGCTCTGTCCAGGAGGACCTCGGCGTCGTGGTGACGGCCGACGAGCTGCTGGTGCTGTGCCAGGCGCAGACAGGCGCGGGCGATGCCGAGGTCGTCGCCCGTGGCCTCGAACAAGGGCAGCACGGCGCGCGCGGTGGTGGTGGCGCGGCCGAGGTCGGGACCGGGGTCGAGGACGGCCAGGCCGAGCCGGGCATGGGCCGCGACCACCGGGTCGCCGGCGTCGGCGACTTCGGCGAGCAAGGCGCTGCCCTCGGCGGTACGTCCGGCCGCGAGCCGTACTTCGGCCAGTCGCCAGGTGGCCGTGAGCCGGGCGGGCTCGTCGGGGCGGGCCAGCGTGGCGGCGCTGGTCAGGAGGTCCTCGGCCCAGCCGAGGTCCGCGCGGGCCAGGGCCTGCGCGCCGGCGGTGGCGTGCCGCTCGGCGGCCCGGCGGCGCAGCCCGTCGGTGTGCTGGTCGGTGAGGCCGAGCTCGGTGCGGTAGCGGTGAGCACGGGCGAGGTGGCTGCCGACCGTGCTGTCGGGGGCGCCCTGTTCGGCGAGGAGGTCGGCGGCGCGCTCGTGCCGGTCGGCGCGGACCCGTTTGGCCATGCTCTGGTAGGAGACCTCGTGGACGAGCCCGCTGCTGAAGCGGAAGCCGGCCTGGCGCGTGGTCTGCTCGACCAGACGGCGGCGGGTGAGTCGGTGCAGGGCCGGCAGTACGGTGTCCAACCCGGCCGCGTCCCGGGCGAGTTCGCCGCCGGGTCTCGTCTCGGGTCCGCCGCGCGCGAGGCCGACCAGCACGTCGCGGTCGAAGTCGCGACCGACCACGGCGGCGAGCGCGAGCGAGGCGCGCTCGGGCGGGTCGAGGGCGCCGATGCGGGCGCCGAGCACGGCCTGGACGGTGGCGGGGAGCTCGCCGGGGTCGCGGCCCTCGGCGAGCATCGCGAGGAGTTGCTCCAGGTGCAGGGGGTTCCCCTCGGCGCGGTCAAGGATCTGCTGGTGTACGGGTGCGGCGGCGAGGCTGTGGCCGTTGACCTCGGCGAGTCCGGCCGCGAGCAGGGCGCTGTCCGCGCCGGACAGTCCGCTCAGCAGCACCGGTGGGCCGTCGCTGCCCCACTCGGGGCTGCGTTCGAGCAGTTCCAGCCGGGCCGCGCACAGCAACAGCACCGGGCGGTGGCGCTGGGCGAGTTGGGCGGCGGTGCGCTGGAGAACCTCGCGCAGCACGGGCCCGGCCCAGTGGAAGTCGTCCAGGACGAGGGCGAGCGCCCGGTCGGCGGCGAGCGCGTCGAGCAGGTGCAGCAGGGCGGCGCAGGTGTCGTCGACGGAGGGGCTGGGTGTGCCGTCGTGCAGCAGCCCGCCGCGCAGCACGGCGAGCGCGTCCTGGACGTCGGCGCGCCCGTCGACGTCCGGGGCGGTGTCCAGCAGGCGGCGCAGTGCCTCGCCGAGCGGGGCGAGGGTGCCGGTGTCGCCGTAGGGGCGGCAGCGGCCCGCGCCGTGCCAGACGGTGGTGCGGCGCAGCCATTCCCGCACCAGGCGGGTCTTGCCGAGTCCGGCCTCGCCGAAGACGGTGACCAGGCGGGCGCCGTGGGCGCGGGTGTCGGCCAGGGCGGTGTCGAGTGCGGCGAGTTCGGGGCCGCGGCCGATGAAGGGGGTGTCGAAGCGGCGGAGCAGTTCGGGGTCGTCGCCTTTGAGCGCGAGGAGGCGGTGGCCGCGTACGTGGTCGGTCTTGCCCTTGAGGGCGAGCAGCCCGACGTCTTCGACGACTGCTGCGGGGCCGACGGCGGCCAGGGTGTCCGGGCCGATGAGGATCTGCCCGGCCGCGGCGTTCTGCTCCAGGCGGGCGGCGATGTTGACGACTTCGCCGGACACCAGGGCCTGCCGGGTGGAGGCGTCCGAA
Source organism: Streptomyces sp. NPDC045846 (assembly GCF_056431605.1). Classification (NCBI taxonomy): domain Bacteria; kingdom Bacillati; phylum Actinomycetota; class Actinomycetes; order Kitasatosporales; family Streptomycetaceae; genus Streptomyces; species Streptomyces sp. NPDC045846. Next base: position 456,960 of record NZ_JBWKKJ010000005.1, read on the forward strand.
CTGGCCACGGCCTCACCGGTGTTGACGCCGATACGGACGTCGAGGCGGACGTCGAGGGCGAGGGCCAGCTCGGTGTTGAGGTCGGCCAGCGCGGCGAGCATGTCGAGGGTGGCGGCCAGGGCGCGGCGGGCATCGTCCTCGTGGAGGGTGGGGATGCCGAAGACGGCCATCACGGCGTCTCCGATGAACTTCTCTACGGTGCCGCCGTGCGCCTCGATCCGGGTCGTCATCAGGTCGAAGTAGCGCAGGGTGACGGAGCGCAGGGCTTCCGGATCGAGCCGTCCCGACAGTGCGGTGGAGCCCACCAGGTCGCAGAAGACGACGGTGACGAGCTTGCGTTCGTCGCCGCGTGGGGAGGAGGGGGCGGTGGCTGCCCCGCAGTGCGGGCAGAACCGGGCCGCCGCTGGCAGTTCACCCGTGCAGGAGGAGCAACTCACCGCCGTTCACCTGTCTTTCCGGTCGTCGGTTCTGGGAGGGGAGGGAGGAGAGGTGGGAGGGACTCAGAACAGTGCGCCGCCGGCGATGGCGGAGGTGTGCGCCTGCACGTCGTCGTGCTCGGCTTCGTCCAGGCGGGCCTTGAGGTCGAGCAGCAGGGCGAGCTCGGCGTCGTTCAGGTCGCGCAGCACGCGCAGTTGCTCCTCGCCCAGGGCGTCGAGGGGGAATCCGGCGGCGGTCAGGGCCGCGACGCGGTCCTCGGGGCTGGGTGTGGTCATGTGGTCGGTGTCCTTCCGTGTGATGCGGTTGTGAGGCGGGTGAAGAGGTCGGTGGCGGCGGCGACGGTGTGCAGGGCGCTGACCGCCACCGCGCTCTCCTGCTCGGGTGTCAGCGCAAGCCCGTCGAGCAGGTCGTCGAGGTCCGCGCTGTGGCCGGTGTCGAGATCGGCGTGGTCGCGCACGGTCCGGAAGGCCGTGGCGGGCAGGCCGGTGTCGGCGGCCAGCCGCCCGGCCAGCCAGGGCGCGGGCGCGTTGCCCTCGAGGACGGCGATGTAGCCGAGCAGCGCGACGGGGTGGAAGTGCTCGACCCAGTAGTAGAGGGGTCCGACCAGGCGGGCCACCTCGGGGGAGGGGAGGGCGCGCAGCGGCTCGGCGGGGTCGAGTCCGGCCGCCGCCAGGTCGGACAGCAGCCAGTCGTCGTGGTCGCGCTCTTCCTCGATGTGCCGGCGCAGGTAGGCGGCCAGGGGCGCGGCACCCGGATCGGCGGGGCCCAGGCCGGCGCAGCGGTCGGCGGCCAGGCGCATCAGCGGGACCGAGGCGCGGATGACCGCGTGCATGGTGACGAGGTAGCGGCCGTAGCGCTCGGTCAGGCCGTCGGGCCGCCACAAGTTGGTCATCGCGGCGTGCAACGGGGGCGTGGCCAGGGCGAGTTTGAGGCGCAGGGCTGCGCTGCGGGTCATCGCGCGGACTCCGGGTCGAAGGGGCGGGCGGGGGGAGTCGTCTTGGGCTCTTCGCCGGACGCGGGATCGACGAGGCCGGCGTGCGCACGGCTGCCGTAGCGGCGCAGCAGGGCAACGGGCCCGGCGGCGTGCTGGCGGTGCGCGGCGTGCAGGTCGAGGAGTTCGCCGGCCGGGCCGCTGCCGTCGCTCTCGGTACCGGCCAGGACGGCGGGGTGCTGAGGAAGGGCGTGGCAGCTCTCGCAGTAGCCGGTGCAGTCGGCCGGATCGCCGTGCCGGGTGTAGAGGTGGGCGGGGCCGATGGCGCGGAGCATGCGCAGCGCGGGGGAGCGCAGGGCGCGTTCGCGCACCTGGGGCCACCGGTCCCGGGTGAGGTCGCCCAGCAGCAGGTGGGCGGGGACGGGGCGGTGGTCGACGGTCCGCTGATTGCAGCAGGCGACGATCGCGCCGTCCTGGGTGATCACCGGCCAGGCGGCCATCGCGCAGGGCCGCGCCCGGCCGTCGGGTCGGTCGGTGCGGCCGGGGCCGGCCCAGCGGGCGGCGCGGCCCAGCGCGCGGGTCTCGTTGACGAGCATCGGCACGGTGTCACCGAAGACGCGGCGCACCTCGGCGGTGAGGTCGTCGAGATAGGGGTCGTCGGGTCCGGTGCCGGTCAGGTGCAGGCTGACCGGTGTGCCGCCGTCCAGGATGGTGCGCAGGGCCCGGAAGACGTCCGCGCGGGACACCTCGCGTTCGTGGTGGACGTCCAGGCTCGCGGAGAAGTGGTCGAGGGCGTCGACGGCGAGGCGGATGCGGGCCGGGAGCCGGCCGCCGCGGGCGAAGAACATGCCGCTCAGCAGCGCGGTGCGGGTGCCGGCGGCGCGCGCGGCCAGGGCCAGGGAGGCGGCGAGTTCGGGCCGCAGCAAGGGTTCGCCGCCGGTGAGCAGGACCAGCTCGGGCCGGTTCTCGGCGGTGAACGAGCCGAAGAACTCCAGCAGTTGGTGTTCCTCGGGCTGGGCTCCGGTCATGGTGGACGCCGTCGAGCAGTGCGCGCAGGACAGCGGGCAGCGCTGGGTGAGCACGACGAGCAGCCCGGCGCAGGGCACGGGTCGCAGCCCTATCAGTTCGGCCAGTTGCATCGGCTTCGCCCATCCGTTTCGTGTCCGTGTGGCATGCCCCCGGGTGTCCGCGGCGGCCCGAGCAGGTTCGCGTGGCACGGTTCGGCGCGGGTACAACGCGGACCGGATCCGGTACAACCGCAGGTCACGGCCTCAACGACGGGCGCTCAAGGGGCCGTTGGGTGGGAGGGCGGGGCGGCGCAAGCGGCCCTGACCTGCGGCTGCGCCGTTTCTGTACCGGGGGCGAACCGATCCGGTGCCGGGGGTTCCTAGTTTTCTGCTCGTCGGCGGCGCACCGAACCGTCGAGCTTCTCTGAACACACCCCCCGAGTCCGTGAAATGGAGACCACCATGGCGAACAACGAGCCGATCAACAGCGAGGAGCCCGAGGTGGCGGCGCACAGCGAGGACGAGACCCCGTGGTGCATCGGCAACGTCAGGGCCACCGACCTGGACGCCGAGGTGCTGGCGCACAGCGAGGAGGAGAACCCGTGGTGCATCGGCAACGTCAAGGCGAACGACCTGGACGCCGAGGTGCTGGCCCACAGCGAGGACGAGACGCCGTGGTGCATCGGCAACGCCAAGAGGTAGCACCGCAGTAGAGGCGCGCTCCTGCCGCGTCTCGGACCTTGCATGGGGCCCGCCGCCCGACGGCGGGCCCCATGCCCCTTCCCGCACCCCGCCCGCCGCTTCGCCTACGGAGGCACCCCCATGTCCGTGACCCACGATGCCCCGCTGTCCGACCGGAGCCGCCTGATCCGCGCGGACGGTCACTGGTGGTACCTCGGAGCCGGCGGTATCGCCCGGATGAGCCCGGGCCACGTCGGCCCGGACGGTGCCCTGCTGCCGCACGCCGAGCGGTGGGTCACGGACGCCGGACTGCGCGAGGCGAAGCCGTACCGCAGCTATTCGCTGACCGTGCTCACCAGCACCAGTTGCAACCTGGGCTGCGGCTACTGCTTCCAGAACACCGGGCAGGACGACTCCGGCGGCAACCGGCCGCCGCGGATCAAGACGGTCCGGCTCACCTCCGAGATGATCGGACGGGTCCTGGACTTCACCCGGCAGCGGATGCGGGAGGCGAGCCTGGAGCGGCTGGCGCTGATGCTGTTCGGCGGCGAGCCTCTGCTGAACCTGCGGGGCTGCCGTGAACTGCTGCTGCGGGCGGCCGAGTTGGGTCCGCTGCAGGCGGGCATGGTCTCCAACGGCGTGCTGCTGACGCCGCTGGTGGCCAAGGAGCTGAACGCGGCCGGGCTGCGCTCGGTGCAGATCACCTTCGACGGGGACCGGGCCGAGCACGACGCGATCCGGGTGCGCCGCTCCGGCGGCGGCACCTTCGACGTCATCGTGGACAACCTGGCGCGTTCGATGGAGGCGTCGCAGCTGCGCTGGGACCTGCGGGTGAACGTCTCGCACCTGAACCGGCACGGCATGGACGACCTGCTCGACCGGCTCGCCGAACGCCTCGACCCGGCCCGCTGCGGCCTGTACTTCGCGCTCGTCGGCGACGTCGGAGTGGGCTACGGCAACGACCTGGCCTACGACACCACGCTCTCGGCCGACTTCATCCGCTGGTACACCCGCGCCCTGGAACTGGGCTTCGCCGTCACCCGGCCGCGCTCGGCGCTCGGCTGCCAGGCGTGCTCCATCAAGGACGGCCGGTACGGGGCCGTCGTCAACGCCGACGGAGTGCTCTCCAGCTGCTGGGAGACCGCCGGGCGGCCCGGCTGGGAGGTCGGCACCCTCGACGAGGGCTACTACGCGCACGAGCGCACCGAGGGGCTGTGGGTGACCTGCGAGGACCAGTACCAGCACGGCGACCAGGCCGCGCGGCTGGGGGCCTTCCAGGACGAGGTGGACGCCGCCCTGCTCGACCATCTGCACACGGCCGGACGGCTCTGAACCCGACGCCCCTACCCGGCAAGGAGAGTGACCATGGCTCGGACCGGCGTGCTGCGCACCAACCGGGACTTCCGCCGCTACTGGATCGGCACGACGCTGTCCACGCTCGGCTCGCAGATGTCGCTGATCGCGTTCCCGCTGCTGGTGCTCTCGCTCGGCCACGGCGCGGCGAGCGCGGGCCTGGTGGCGACGTGCTCGCTGGTGACCCGGATGGCGTTGCGCCTGCCCGCCGGGCAGGTGGCCGACCGGTTCGACCGCCGTCGCCTGATGCTCGCCACCGACGTGGTGCGGATGCTCGCCCTGGGCAGCATCCCGCTCACCTTCTGGCTCGGGGAGCTGACGTTCTGGCAGCTGTTGACCGTCGCGGTCGTCGAGGGAACGGCGACCGCGCTGTTCGGCCCGGCGAGCACGATCGCCGTCCGGGACGTGGTGTGCGAGGAGGATCTGTCGGACGCGCTGGCCAAGGACCAGGCCGCGCTGGGCGCGGCCACGCTGGTCGGCCCGTTCGTCGGCGGCTGGCTGTACGCCGTGGACCCGATCCTGCCGTTCACCGTCGACGCGGCCTCCTACGCCGTCTCGGCGTACCTGGTGTGGCGGATGACGACCCGCCCGCTGCCGGTGGCGGAGGGCCCGGACGCCGACCGCCGGGTCACCGCCGGGTTCCGCTGGCTGCTGACGCAGCCCGCGCTGCTGCACGCCCTGGTGTTCGCGGCGCTCCTCAACCTGGTGGGCGCGGCCTCCGAGGTGGCGATGGTGGTGGTGCTCAAGGACACCGGCACCGGCCCGACGGTGATCGGTCTGGTGATGGCGTGCGCCGGAGTCGGAGCGATCCTCGGCGCGCTGGCCTCGCCGAAGCTGATGCTGCTGCTGACTCCCGGTCAGCTGTTCCTGCTGATCGGGGCGGTGTGGGCGGCCGGGCTCGGGGTGTTCGCGGCCACGTCGCGGCCGGTGGTGCTCGGACCCGTGCTGGTGGTGATGGTGCTGCTGACGCCGATCGCCGGGGTGGTGCTGGGGGAGGCGATGCTCAAGCGCACGCCCCGGGAGCTCCTGGGCCGGGTCAGCACCGCGGTGGGCCTGCTGTCGGCGGGCCTGGCCGCGCTCGGCCCGGGGGCCGCGGGTCTCGCGATCGCACGTCTGGGGATCGCGCCCACCTGGCTGGTGATGGCCGCGGTGGTCGCGGTGAGCACGTTGGTGTGCGGACTTCCGATGCTGCGCGACCGCGGGCTGCTGGCCGAGGAGGCACCGGCCGGGCCGGAACCGGAGGTCGTCGTCGCCCGTGACGCGATGGATCTGCCGCCCGCCGGCTGAGTACGAGGCAACACCGAGGGGAAAGGACCCGCACCATGCCCGCATCCGCCGCCGAACCACCGGCCTACCCGCCCGCTCCGCGCTCCGAACTGGTCGAGGACCTGGGCGGCCGGCGGGTCGCCGACCCGTACCGCGTGCTGGAAGACGCGGCCGACCCGCGCACCGCACGCTGGGCCGCCGCCCAGGACGAGCTGTTCGCCCGCTCCCGCGCCGCCTGGCGCGGGCTGGACGCGGTGCACGCCCGGGTGCGTGAACTGGTGGACACCGGTGAGGTCTCCGTGCCCCAGGTGCGCGGCCCCTACCACTTCTTCGAGCGCCAGCGCCCCGGCCAGGAGCAGCCCGAACTGGCCGTCACCAGCGGCGGCGAGACACGGGTGCTGCTCGACCCGCTCGCTGTGGACCCCACCGGGCGCACCGTGCTGGACGCCTGGTCTCCGTCCTGGGAGGGCGACCTGATCGCGGTGCAGACCTCCTCGAACGGCACCGAGGACTCGGTGCTGCGCGTGCTGGAGACCGCCACCGGGAAGGTCGTGGACGGTCCGGTCGACCGGCTGCGGCGCACCGACATCGCCTGGCTGCCCGGTGGGGAGGCCTTCTACTACGTGCGCCGTCTGCCGCCCGAACTGCACCCCGGTGAGGAGCGCTACCACCGGCGGGTACGGCACCACAGGCTCGGCGCGGACCCGGAGCAGGACGCGCTGGTGTTCGGCGGCGGCCGCGCGGCGGCCGACTTCTACTCCGTCGACATGTCCCCCGACGGCCGCCTGCTCACCGTCACCGTCACCGCCGGCGCCTCCCCGCGCGCCGAGGTCTGGTGCGCCGACCCGCTGGCCGGGGACGCGGAGCGGCCCGAACTGCGCCCCGTGCAGCAAGGGGTGGACGGGCGCACCACGGTGCGTCCGCACCGGCGCGGGAAGCTGCTGCTGTGCAGCCGGGTCGGCGCCCCGCGCGGCCGCGTCGACATGGTGGCGCCGGAGCGGCTCGCGGATCCGGCGGCGGCTCGCCGCACGGTGGTGGCCGAGGACCCGGAGGCCGTGCTGGAGGACGCGGCACTGCTGGACGGGCCCGAGCTGGCGCGTCCGCTGCTGCTGGTCACCCGTACCCGGCACGCGATCAGCGAGATCACCGTGCACGACGCGGAGAGCGGCGCCCCGCTCGGTGCGGTGCCGCTTCCGGGCAGCGGCACCGTCGGGCCGCTCGCGCAGGCGGCCCGTCCCGGTCACGAGGTGTGGTTCCGGTACACCGACCACGTCACCCCGCCGGTCGTGCTGCGCTACGACGCGCTGCGCGGCGAGACCCGGCACTGGGCCGGTCCGGAGCGCGGGCCCGCCACCGGGGCGCGGGTGGAGCAGGTGGTGTACGTGTCGCACGACGGCACGCCGGTGCGGATGTTCGTCATCTCTCCCAGCGGGCGGCCCGACCGGCCGCGGGCCACCGTCGTCACCGGTTACGGCGGTTTCGGCGCCTCGATCGTGCCGGGCTACGCGGCGCACGCCCTGGCGTGGGCGGAGTCCGGTGGCGTGTGGGTGTTCACCTGCCTGCGCGGTGGCGGCGAGGAGGGTGAGGAGTGGCATCGGGCCGGGCGCCGGGAGCACAAGCAGAACACCTTCGACGATCTGGACGCGGCCGTCGACCGGCTGATCGCCGACGGCTGGGCCGACCCCGAGCGGATCGGCCTGCTCGGCAGCTCCAACGGCGGGCTGACGGTGGCCGCGGCGCTCACCCAGCACCCGGAGAAATACGCGGCCGTCACGTCCCTGGTGCCGCTGCTGGACATGGTGCGCTACGAGCGCTGGGGGATGGGTCCCAGCTGGCGCGAGGAGTACGGCAGCGCCGCGGACCCCGAGCAACTCGCCGTGCTGCACAGCTACTCGCCCTACCACCGGGTGCGGCCGGGCACGCGTTATCCGGCGGTGCTGCTCGGTACGGCCGACGGTGACACCCGGGTCGATCCCCTGCACGCGCGCAAGATGTGCGCAGCGCTCCAGGAGGCGACCGCGACGCCGTTCCCGGACGGGCCGGTGCTGTTGCGCCGGGAGACGGGGGTGGGGCACGGGGCGCGCGGCACCAGCGACATGTCGGCGTTGATCGGGGACCTGCTGGCGTTCTTCGACGACCGGCTCCGCCCGTCGCGTTGAACCGGGCCGCGCCGGCGAATCATCAAGCCGTCAGCTGTATGTCCGAATTGCGCCGCCAGGTCTCTTACTGCGTGCAGGATGCTGCACCGGGTTACCCCTTGGCCCAGGCCTCGTTCAGTCGCCAGTCTTCTGGTGACCAGAAAATCACCTGACAAAACGGTGTATTCCGCTGTGAGACGTTCAAGGGGTACCAATGAAGAGACTCTGCGTGCTGTTCGCGATCGTCGCCGCCAGCCTGTGCGCCGCTTCCTCCGCCACCGCCGCCGGCGCCCCGCGCCAGTGCGCCGCGCAGGACACGCTGTCGGCCGCCTCGCACCCGGCCCCGACGGTCCCGGACGACCGTCCCATCGTCATCGACGACACCGCCTGGGGAAACTGATCCTCCGCCGTCTGGCGCTCGGCGTGCTGGCCGGTGTGCTGGCCGGACATACCGAACACCTGCTGCGGCAGCGCCGGCACCGGCACCATCTGCGGCTGGCCCGTCAGATCCTGACCGCAGCCGCCGACGACGGACCCCGATCCGATGGGCAGAGCTAATGCTGGATCACATCACCCCGTACCACTTTCCCGCGCTTCCCCCTTACCGCCCCGCGGCACACCATGCCGCTGCTGACCGCGATGGCGGCGGCCGGGTGCGGTTCCGCGTGCTCGGCGAGCTGGCCGTCCAGCGCGACGGTCGACCGGTGGTGCTCGGTCCCCTCAAGCAGCGCCTCGTGCTCGCCATGCTGCTGTGCCGGGTCAACACCCCGGTCTCCACCGACGTCCTGACCGCCGCCGTGTGGGGCGACGAGCCGCCACGGTCGGCCCGCAAGAACCTCCAGGCGTACATCTGCGCCCTGCGCAAGGCCGTCGGCCCCCTTCCCTGGCAGGAGACAGACGGCCCGTCACCCGCCGAGGGTCCCCGGGAACGGCTCGTGCACCACCCGGCGGGCTACCGGCTGAACGCCACCGCCGCCGAACTCGACCTGCTGCGTTTCGACGAACTCGCCCGCGCCGGGCGGCACGCCGCCCGGCGCGGCGCGGACCGGCACGCCGCCGCGCTGCTGCACGAAGCACTGGGACTGTGGCACGGCCCCCTGCTCGCCGACCTCGCTGGCTGCGAGGCCGTCCGCGAGGAGGCCGAGCGCCACGAACAGCGCCGCCTGACCGTGCACGAGGACTGGGCCGAGGCCGAACTGACCCTCGGTCATGCCTCGGCCGTCGCCGAAGCCCTCGCCGACCTGGTCCTGGAGCACCCGCTGCGGGAACGGCTCAGCGCCGCCCAGATGACCGCCCTGCACCGCTCCGGACGGCAGAGCGAGGCGCTGGCCGTCTACGATCGGCTGCGGCAGCAGCTGGCCGCTCAGCTCGGACTCGGCGTCAGTCCTGCGCTGGAGACCCTCTACCGGGAGATCATCGACGGCGACGACCACGGCCGCGCCGCCGACCGGGCCCCGCGGCCGGTCCGCCCGGCCACCGCGCCCGTCCATGTGCTCCCCGCCGACCTCCCCGACTTCACCGGCCGCGCGGACCATCTGGACCGGCTGGAGGCCCTGCTCGGCGGCGCCCCGCCCGACTCCGGCCGCCTCGTGGTGCTCTGCGGCCCGGCCGGAACCGGCAAGAGCGCCCTCGCGGTCCGCGCCGCGCACCGCGTCGAGCGAGGCTTCCGCGACGGCTGCCTGACCGTCCGGCTCCGCCGCGCCGACGGCACCCCGCGCCGCCCCGCCTCCGTACTCGCCGAACTGTGCCGCACCGTCGATCTGTTGCGTGCCGTACCGGAGACCGACGACGACGCCGAGGAGGCCGCCGTGATCTGGCGGTCCTGGCTCGCCCGCCACCACACCCTGCTGCTGCTCGACGACGCCCCCGACGAGAGCGCCGTCCGCCACCTGCTGCCGGGCGCCGGATGCGCCGCCGTGCTGATCACCTCACGCAGCCGGCTGACCGGCCTTGGCCCGCTGCACCGCGTGGAACTCGGCCCCTTCGAGCGTTCCGAGGCCGTCGACCTGCTCGACCGGGTGATTGGCGGCGGCCGAGTGCGCACCGACCGTGCCGCCGCCGAACGGATCGCCGCGGCCGTCGGCCAGCTCCCCCTCGCCCTGCGGCTGGCGGGCAGCCGCCTGGCCGTGCTGCGCCGGCTTCCGCTCGGCCAGTACGCCGACCGGCTGGAGGGCAGCCCGGCGCTGCTGGACGAACTGTCCGCCGGAGACGTCACGGTGCGCTCCCGGCTCGCCGCCTGGTGGCTCGAACTGCCCGCGCCCGTGCAGACCGTGCTGCACCACCTCAGCACCCTGCCCGCCCCGCTGTTCTCCCTCGCGGACGCGGCCGCCGCGCTCGGCTGCGCCGAGCACACGGCCGGCCGGGTCATGGAGCCGCTGATCGAGGCGGGAGTGCTGGCCTGCCCGCTGGGGGACGCCGAGGTCTCCGCACACACCGCGCTCTACGAGGTCCCCGCCCTGCTGCACTCCTATGCCCGCGAGCGCACCCCCACCCCCGCCTGACCCCTTCAGGGAGATCGATGAACATCCTGCTGTGCCCGGAAAGCTCACCCGGCTTCCTCTACCCCGTCCTTGCGGTGGGGCGGGAGCTGCACGGGCGCGGGCACGCCGCCACCGTGCTGGCCGGGCCGCCCGCCTGCCCGCCCGCCCGCGCCTCCGGCCTGGACGTGATCGACGCGGGTGACCTGGGCGCGCCGACCGCCTTCCGCGTCGACCGCTGGTTCCTGGAGGGCGTCGCGCAGTACCGGACCGTGCTGCGTGCCGCCCGCCGCACCCGGCCCGACGTCCTGGTCACCTCCCTCCTCTGCCCCGGCGCGCTGCTGGCCGCCGAGACTCTGGACGTGCCGGTCGTGGTCGTCGGCCTGGCCGTGCACCTGTGGCCGTACCTGAGCGGCGGCGCGAGCGAACCCGTGATCGGGGACACCCGCGCGTGGCGGCTGGACGACGTCCTGACGCAGTACCGGAAGCTGCGCGAAGAGTGCGGCCCGCGCACCGCACCGCGCGGCGGCTTCGGGCAGCACATCCTCAACGGAACCCTCTGTCTGCTGCGCGGCAGCCCCGTACTGGAGCACCCCGGGGCCGTGCTGCCCGCGGACGTGCACCAGGTGGGCGACCTGGTGTGGGAGCCCGACCCGGACCCGGCGGAGGCCGAACGGGTCGAGGCCTCGATAGCCGCCAGCGGCAAGCCCCTGGTGTACGTCCACCTCGGCCGCGTCTTCGGCGGGGCCGACCTCTGGCCCGCGCTCACCGCCGCCTTCACCGACGGCCCCTTCCAGGCCGTGGTGGAGACCGGCCGCACCGATCGCACCGCGGCGCGCCCCGGCGCCCACCTGCACCCCGTTCACCTGCCCTGGCTCGACCCGCTGGTGCGCCGTGCCGACGCCGTCCTGAGCAACGGCACCAGCGCCCCCGTCCTGGCGGCCCTGCGCCACCGCCGCCCCCTGGTCGTCGCCCCCAACGGCGGGGAGCAGAAGCTCCTTTCGGCCGCCTGCGTACGCGCGGGCCTGGCCACCCCGCTCCCCGACACCCCCGCCGCCCTCCACCGGGCGCTGGCCCGCCCCGTCCGCCCCGTCCACTCGGCGCCCGGCGGTCCGGCCCGCGCCGCCGACCTGGTCGAACGCACCGTCAGCGGACTCGTCGCGCCGAGCGGCCCGCAAGCGCAGGCCGCGCCTCACTGAGCGTGTGCGGCCTTGGTGCGCGTGCGGCCCCGGGGACTGTGCGGATGCCCGGGTGGGCAGGGCCCGGTGGCGGCGCATGGCGCGCGGTTCCCGGTGCGATCAGGTAGGCAGGAAAGGTGACCAAGGACGCGAGCGACCCCTTCGTGCACGTGCGCGGTGCCAGTGAGAACAATCTGCGCAACATCGACGTCGACGTTCCGCGGGACGCGATGGTCGCCTTCACCGGCGTCTCCGGTTCGGGCAAGTCCTCGCTCGCGTTCGGCACGCTCTACGCGGAAGCCCAGCGCCGTTACTTCGAGTCCGTCGCACCGTACGCCCGGAGGCTGTTGCAGCAGGTCGGCGCGCCCCACGTCCAGGAGATCACCGGGCTGCCGCCCGCGGTGGCCCTGCAGCAGCGCCGCGGGTCCCCCAGCTCGCGCTCGACCGTCGGGACGATCACCACGCTGTCGAATCTGCTGCGCATGCTGTACTCCCGCGCCGGGACCTACCCGCCCGGTGCCGCCCGCTTGGAAGCCGAGTCGTTCTCACCCAACACCGCGGCCGGCGCCTGCGCGGAGTGCCACGGCCTCGGCGTCGTGCACGAAGTCGCCGAGGACCTGCTGGTCCCGGACCCGTCGCTGAGCATCCGCGAGGGCGCGATCGCGGCCTGGCCCGGCGCCTGGCAGGGCGCCAACCTGCGCAGCATCGTGAGCGGCCTGGGAATCGACATCGACCGGCCGTGGCGCAGGCTCAGGAAGAAGGACCGCGACTGGCTGTTGTACACGGACGAGCAGCCGTCCGTGTACATCGAGCCGGAGGAGGGCCGCATCGACTACGGCTACCAGGGCACGTTCTGGAGCGCCCGCAAGCACGTCATGCACGTCCTCGCCGACTCCAAGAGCGAGAGGATGCGCGAACGGGCGCTCCGGTTCGTCCGGAGCGTGCCCTGCCCCGAGTGTCACGGCAGCGGACTGCGGCCGGAGGCGCTCGCGGTGACCTTCGCCGGACGTTCCATCGCCGAGATCAACGCGATGCCGTTCACCGAGGTCGTGCCGCTGCTGCGGCCCTTCGCGAGGCGGTCCAAGGCTGGTGCCACCACGGCGACCGCCCGCTCCGGTGAGACGACCGAGGTCGCGGTCCGGATCTGCGGCGATCTGCTCGCGCGGATCGGCGTACTGCTCGACCTCGGCCTTGGATACCTCAGCCTCGGGCGCCGCTCGACGACCCTGTCGCCCGGCGAGGCCCAGCGCCTGCGGATCGCCACGCAGCTGCGCTCGGGTCTGTTCGGCGTCGTCTACGTCCTCGACGAGCCCTCCGCGGGCCTCCACCCCGCGGACGCGGAACCGCTGCTCGACGTCCTGGACCGCCTGAAGGCGGCGGGCAACTCGCTGTTCGTCGTGGAGCACGACATGGACGTCGTACGGCGGGCGGACTGGGTGGTGGACATCGGTCCCGGCGCGGGGGAGGGCGGCGGCCGGGTGCTGTACAGCGGCCCGGTCGCCGGTCTTGAGCGGGTCGGGGAGTCGGCCACGAGCCAGTACCTCTTCGGGCGCGCCCGGCCGCTCGACCACCGCCCGCGCACCCCGCACGGCTGGCTGCGTCTGCGCGGCGTCTCCCGCCACAATCTGCGCGACGTCTCCGTCGACGTACCGCTGTGCGTGATGACGGCGGTGACGGGCGTGTCCGGTTCCGGAAAGTCGACGCTGGTGACGCAGGTGCTCGCCGAGGTCGTCCGCGGGCACCTCGGCCTCGTGTCCGAGGAGCCCGACGAGGCGCGCCTGGAGGTCGACGTGCAGGACGCGTCGGGCGTCGAGTCGTTCGACCGGCTGGTCCTGGTCGACCAACGCCCCATCGGCCGCACTCCCCGGTCCAATCTGGCCACGTACACGGGCATGTTCGACGCGGTGCGCAAGCTGTACGCGGCCACCGACGAGGCCAGGGCGCGCGGCTACTCGGCCGGACGGTTCTCCTTCAACGTTCCCGAAGGGCGGTGCGAGACCTGCCAGGGCGAAGGCTTCGTCGCGGTGGAACTGCTGTTCCTGCCCGGCACCTACGCGCCGTGCCCGGCCTGCCACGGTGCCCGGTACAACGCCGAAACGCTGGAAGTCACCCACCGGGGCAAGAACATCGCGGAGGTGCTGGAGCTGTCCGTCGATGCCGCCGCCGAGTTCCTGTCCGCCGTCCCGGCCGCCTCGCGCAGCCTGGAGACGCTGCGCGAGGTGGGGCTTGGCTACCTGCGTCTTGGCCAGCCGGCGACGGAACTCAGTGGTGGTGAGGCCCAACGCATCAAGCTGGCCACCGAATTGCAGCGGGCCCGTCGCGGGCACGCGCTCTACCTGCTCGACGAGCCGACGGCCGGGTTGCATCCCGCGGACATCGCGCTGCTGCTGCGGCAGTTGCACCGGCTCGTCGACGCGGGCAACACGGTCGTCCTCGTCGAGCACGACCTGGACACGATCGCCACCGCCGACTGGGTCATCGACCTCGGGCCGGGCGGTGGCGACGCGGGCGGCCGGGTGGTCGTGGCGGGCGCACCGTCCAAGGTGGCGAAGGCCCGCCGCAGCGCGACCGCGCCCTACCTCGCGGCCCGGCTCGCGCGCTCCTGAACCCGACAGCTTCCGGGGCCGGGGGAGCGGGGCTGTTCCTCATCACACGATCAGGGCTGGTTCGCGATCCTCGCCCCAGTTGTTCGAGGAACTCCTGCGAACTGGATGCGGCGACCTCGAAGTGGCCGAACCAGGAGCGCCGTGGTGGACTTCCAGCCCTGCCCGCTGTCTCCGATCGTGAACAGATGGCCCCGCCGCCGTCGGCGAAGCCCAGGCGATGAAGTCACCCCCCGTCGGAGGGCCGGCGGGCGGAGCCTCATGGCTTGAGGGTGCCGACGAACCGGTACTGGTCGCCCTCGTCGCCGCGCGCCGTGGGAGGCCCCAGCTCGACCAGAGCCATCGACCGGTCGGACGGCTCGCCGGTGTCCGGCGCGAAAGCGATCTCCCCGCTGACACCGCGCACCTTGTAGGTGCCGTTGGTCTGACCGAGCAGATCGAGGACGGTGCTGGGTGTGACCTTGTCCGTGCCGTAGGTGTCCATCGCTCGCCGGGCAGCTGTGCCGATCGTGTAGACCGCGTCGTGACCCACCATGGCCTGCCCGTTGTTGAGTGCCCCCGCGCTCCCGCTCCGCAGGTCGAGGAAGCGGCGCCGGAAGTCGGGGAACGGGCCCCGCTCCTGGCCGCCGTACATCTGCGCGGAGGCGTCGGGGTGGGCGTACGCGGTGTAGTACGCCTTGAGGCCGCTGGCGTTCCAGCGGCGCGCCAGCTCCGCGAGTTCGGCCGTGCCGGAGGCGCGGCTCGTGTCGAAGTACAGGCCGACCGCGCTGGACCCGGAGAGCACGCGCACGGGACAGCTGCGCCGGTTCTCACCGGCCGCCTCGATGAAGCTGCGCAGTTCCCGTCCCCGCGCGGCGAAGTAGACGCCGTCCGGGGTGGCTCCGGTGACGCAGATCTTCTCCGCGACCACGCGCAGCGCGTTGCCACCGCCCGGAGCGGCGCCGGAGGTGAACGGGACCACCGTCTCGACCTTGAGCCCGACACGCTGGGCGGCCGCCATGAACCCGCTGTACAGGGAAGCGTTGTAGATGTCGCCCGCCTTGTTGTCCTTGACGACCTGCAGCCGGTATCCGGGGCGCTTGTCCTGCTGTTCCTTGAAGTAGCGTGCCGCGGCGGAGGCCTGCTCATCGGCGGGGAAGGACACCCGGAAGAAGCCGGGCGCCGTAGACCTCATCTCGTCCCCGGCCACGGTCGCGCCCACGACCGGCATCCCGGCGGCGCGCAGTTTGTCGACCGCGGCCAGCGTGCGGGCGTTGCTCTGCCCGATCCCGGCGACGGCGACCAAGTGCTGCTCGTCCTTCATTTTGAGGAGTTGCTCCACCACCTCGCCGGCGTACGCGTCGTCGCGCCCGGTGTTGGCCAGGAGCAGCCGCACCCTCGGCAGGGTGCCGCGCTCGCTGTTGATCTCCAGCTGGGCGATGTGCGCCCCGGTGACCGCCAGCCGAGTGCCCTCGGGGCCCCGGTCCTCGGTGCCGCCGGACATCGACTCCAGGTAGGCGATGGTCACCGATTGCTCGCCGGACTTCTCGACCTTGCGGTTCTCATCCAGGATCCTGCCGCTGATGTCGCCGAGCGAAGGGAAGGCGAACGAGCCGTCGCTCACTCCGACGCATTCGCCGCCGGCCCGCTTGGCGACGCCCCGAGCGCAGTCGGTGTCCGGCTCGAAGGCCTTGAAGAGGACGACGGCGATCAGCACCACGCACACCGCGCCCAGTGCGGACCACAAGACCTTGTGGCTCGGGGGCCGCGGGAGATCGATCGTCGCACGGCTCATCACCAGGGCTCCTCCTTGTACTGCTGGGCCTTGTCCTGCAGCACGTTGGCCCAGGCGACGCGCTCGGTGTGCGCGGCGGCGAGGGTGTGGAACCGGGCGTACACCTCCCCGAAGAGCGAGGCGTACGGGTCGCCCAGCGGGTCGCGGTAGGGGTCGCCCACCCGGTCCGTGGCCGGGTCGTCGGCCGGCTCCGGGGCTATCCAACTCGCCGCCAGGAGACGGGTGATGGTGCGCAGTCGCGGTGCGGTGTCATCGCGCAGCAGCCGCACCAGAGCCTCGTACTGCTCCCAGGGCTCGCTGCCCGGACTGCTGAGCTCAAGCGGCAGGGGCGCACGGCGCAGCCTGCACAGTGCGGCGCACCACTGCTCGGGGGTGTCCTGCTCGAAGATCGTGTCCAGATGGGCCGCGGCCGCGGCGAGATCACCGCAGGCCAGCGCGTGATAGGCGGCCAGCCCCGGCTCCCCCCTGGCCGCGGCCTCCGCACGCAACCCGGCGTGCAGCGCGGCCGGATCCTCCAGGGCGCTCAACAGCAGGCGGCGCAACAGCGGGTGCGGGGTGCCCGGGGGGCCGTCGGCGAGCGGATCACCGGTGTCGATGTGCATGGTGCGCAGCCGGTCCCTGGCGAACGCCCGGAACTCCTGGCCCAGATGGGCCGCCGCCTCGGGCTCGCTCTGCAACCAGTGGGCGACCACGGCCTGCGCCAGGTCGGGCGCGGCCGCGGCCCTGGCCAGTGCCGGACGCAGCCCCTGGGGCGGGTCGATGGGCAGCAGCCGGTCCCGGAGGCCGTGGACCAGTTCGGCCGACGGCTGTAACGCCCGGCGCAGCCGCTCCTCCCAGGGCGCCGAGGGTTCGAAGCCGTGCAGCGCTCCCAGGACGCGAGCGGTCGCCGCGGGCTGCCCCCGCGTGATCTCGTACACCGCCCAGCCGAGCCAGCGCGCCCCGGCGTTGCCCCGGGGCGGGGGAGCGGCCGTCGACTGGAAGACCTCCTTGGCCTGCTGATCCACCTCGTTCCGCGTCAGGTCGCGCAACCGCCCCACCCGCAGCCCCGCCGTCACCTCCTGCGGATCGAAGGCCGTGCCGGCGTCCCACGCCCCCGGGTAGCCGTCCGCGGCGTACTGCCATCCGAAGTCGACGTCCTGGAGCGCCCGCGGATAGCTGCCCGCCATGGCGAGGACCACCAGCGGGTCGCGGTCGCAGCCGCGGCGTTCTTGGACCAGGAGGCGCAGTACCTCGCCGCCGAGCTGGTTGTCGGCGTTGTCCAGGAGGACCAGGCAGCGCACCGCCCAGTCCTTGCGGACGTAGCAGTGCCGCAGTTCCTGGAGGAAGACTCCGCACACGATGCGTTCGGTGACGGCGCGGTCCTCGGCCGAGGCGGAGTGGTACGCGAGGTTCAGCTCGACCAGGATGTCCAGGGCCGAGGTGACCGCCGAAGCCCGCCGGATCCTGGACAGACGGCGCAGCACCTGACCGTGGCGCAGGACCCGCTCGATGGTCGGCAGAACTCTGAAGACCTCCATGAACGGCGACGGCAGCCCGGCGAGCGTCCCGGCGGTCTGCCCGACCTGCACGACATGCGGCAGCCAGTGGGAGGGCGGACCGGCGAGTTCCTGACTCAGCTGGCGGCGGGCCACCGCCCGGTCCTGGCCGTCGAGTTCGAGCGCGAGCGCCGCGCACATCAGCCGGAAGGCGGGCAGGGAGATGTGCGGCACATGCTTCTTGCGGGGTTCGAGGTCGTACGCCACGGCCTTGAGCACATCCACCGGACCCTGATCGTGCCGGGCCAGTTCGGCGAGGTCGAGCCGGGCGACCGGGCCGACCGCGGCCCACTGTCCGATCGCCCGCAGCAGCGTCGTCTTCCCACTGCCCCGCGGTCCGAGCAACAACGTCACCGGCAGGTGTTCGCCGGGCCCGCCACTCGTTCCGGGCAGCAGCAGCGACTCGGTGTAACTCTGCACCGACCGGTCTCGCTCGGACTCACCCGCCCAGTCCTGCGGCATCGGCCCCCCCCCGGGGATGGGCGCCACCCCGTTGTGGCACCAGCGAGGGGACCATACATCCGGGACGCACGTGGATTGCAACCCCTGCACGGAGTTACGGGACTCACACCCCCGCCTGTACGAAGAAGTCATACTCTTCGTCCGGATGCACGGGCAACTCCGGTGCAGGGCGCAGGAGTTGCCCGTCGGCCACTCGACGCGGCCAAGGGGACAGGCCGGACTCGTGCCACATCTCGTGGTCAGCGCCCGGAGAGGTTCGAGCGGTGACCGCTCAGCTGACGGGCGGACGGCGACCGGCCCAGGGGTGGGTGAGTTCGAGGACGCGGGACACCTGGAGCAGGAGGTCCTCCCGCCAGGGCGCGGCGACGATCTGGATGCCGACGGGCAGGCCGGTGGCCTCGTCGTGGTGGACGGGGAGGGAGATGGCCGGCTGCCCGGTCACGTTGAACACGGACGTGAACACCCCCATCGGATAGCTGTTCACCAGCGCCCTCAGAGGATCGTCCTCGGTGCCCGCCCGCCAGGCACCGACGAGCGGCGGGAGGCAGGCCATGGTCGGCGTGACCAGGAGGTCGAAGCCGGTGAGGAAGCCTTCGACGATACGCCGCGACAACTGCTCGGTCTTCCGCACCTTTTCCGTGTAGGCCCAGGAGTCGGTCGCTCGCGCCGCGTCACGCAGGGCGCGATTGTGCGGCTCGATCCGGTCGGGCTCCGCGAGCGCGATGCCGGCGCCGCCGACGTTCCACAGGGCAGTGAACGCCGAGACCAACTCGTCGGCCGGCGGCAGCGGAAGGGGCGTGTCGACCAGGTGATGGCCGGCCGATTCGAGGGTGCGCAGGGCGACGTCGACGGCGGCGATGCACGCGGGATGCACGTGTATCCCGTCGACCGGGGAGTCGATGAGCGCGCCGATCCGCAGCCCGGTCGGCAGGTCCGTGTTCAGTGCGCTGGTGAAGGACGTGCGGGGCGTCGGAGGCGACCACCACGCGCCCGGATCGTGGCGTGCCAGGACGTCGAGGGCCGCGGCGGTGTCCGCCACCGTGCGGGTGATCACTCCACTGGTGCCGAGGCCTTCCACCTCCACGACGGCGTTGGTGACCAGGCCGCGGGTGGGTTTGAGGCCGACGAGGCCGTTGCACGACGCGGGGATGCGGATCGACCCGCCGCCGTCCTCCGCGTGCGCGATGGGCGCCATTCCGGCCGCGACGGCGGCGCCCGCTCCGCTCGACGAACCGCCGGGTGTGCGGTCCGGGTTCCACGGATTGCGCGAGATGCCCAGGGCCTCGCTCTCGGTGAAGGGCAGGCTGCCGAACTCGGAGGTGGTGGTCTTGCCGAGCAGGACGAAGCCCGCGTCCACGAAGCGTCGCACCACCGGGTCCGATGCGTCGGCCGGGGCCCGCCCGGCCCCGGCCGACCCATGGGTCGTGGGCCACCCGGCGACGTCGACAAGGTCCTTGACCGGCAGTGGCACGCCGTGGAACGCAGGGAGGTCCTCGGGCGAGGTGGCCCGCGCCACGGCGTCGGCCGCGGCGGACGCGGCCTTGCGGACGTCGTCTTCGGCCCGGTGGCAGAAGGCGTTCAGGCGGGGGTCGAGCTCATCCATCCGCTCGAGGAAGCAGTCGGCCACTTCGACCGGGCTCACCTCCTTGCGACGGATGGCGGCGGCGAGTTCGACGGCTGGCGTGAACGGATCGATGGGTGAGCGCATGAGGGGCGGTCCTTTCCGGTGCTGAGCTGGCAGGAGCCGTCAGTGTCTTCATGCCTTCGGCATCGCGTCTTGGAAAAATGTCGCGTAGCTTGCCGGTATGCGATCCGCCGAACGGGCCCACGACGCCGCGTCGTTGTGGGACATCGCCACCCCGTCGCGGGGCGGCCGGCTGCCGGGTGTGAGCATGGCCGGATTCCGCGCCCGTACCACAGAACCCGTCGACCTCGGCGTGGTCCCGTACCCGGCCGTCACGGTGGCCGTCGACCTCGGCACCGCGCCGCTCGCCGTCGATGACGTCGGCGGTCGGCGGCAGAACGGCAGCGTCGTCCTGGGACTCGCGTCCGTCGGGGTACGCGGGCGCGGCCGGGACATCGAGTGCCTGCAGATGCGCCTTTCCCCGCCGGTCGCGCACGCCGTGCTGGGCGCCGGTGCGGAACTGGGCGCCACCGTGGTCTCCCTCGACGACCTGTGGGGCCGCGAAGCCGCGCGTACGGAGGAGCGGTTGCGCGCCGCGAGGTCGTGGGAGGAGCGGTTCGCGGTGGCGGAGGCCGCTCTCGTACGTCGATACGAGGCAGGCCGAGCCGTCGAACCCGAAGTCGCCTTCGTGTGGCGGCAGATGGTGGCGAACCTGGGAGGGGTTCGGGTCGAGCGGCTGGCGGCCGAGATCGGCTGGAGCCGCAAGCGCCTGTGGTCCCGGTTCCGGGCGCAGATCGGTCTCCAACCCAAGCGTGCCGCTCAACTGGTGCGTTTCGATCATGCCGCCCACCGTCTGGCGGCGGGCCACAGCGCCGCACAGGTGGCAGCGGAGATCGGCTACGCGGACCAGTCCCATCTCCACCGGGATGTCGTGGCCTTCGCCGGTGTGACGCCCACGGCCATCGGGATCGCGCCGTGGCTCGCGGTCGACGACGTCGCGTGGGCTGCGCCCGCATACCTGTCCAAGGCCTGACCGGTGGTCCGCACCCGTCAGCAGGGCGGCCGGGGGAGCGGGGCACGAGGGAACATTTCTACAAGACGCCCGGCGGCCGGGCCGGTGACACTGCGAGCATGACCCAAGACCGGAATGACTCCCCACTGCCGCGGCTCGACCGGCCGCGGTACGGAGTGGACGCTCCCGCGTTCCCGGCGCTGCTCGGCGCCGTCGGCGTGGTCTGCGGCCTGACCGGCGCGCTGCGGCGGCCGGGGCGGAAGACCATGGTGACCGCGGGGACGGTACTGATCGCGCAGACCGGCATCTACCTGCACACCACACTCCGCGGCAAGCTGCGGATCTGGCAACAGGTGCTGGACCAGGCCCATCTGAACGGCGACGAGCAGCTCCTTGACATGGGGTGCGGCCGAGGAGCGGTGCTGATCCAGGCGGCCAAGCGGCTCCCGAAGGGCCACGCCGTCGGCGTGGACCTGTGGTCCGGAACGGACCAGAGCGGCAACCGGCCCGAGATGACGCTCGCGAACGCTGCCGCGGCCGGGGTCGCCGACCGTGTGGATGTCCACACGGCCGACATGACCGCGCTGCCGTTTGAGGACAGCTCCTTCGACGTGGTGACGAGCGCGCTCGCCATCCACAACATCCCGTCGGCGGCTGGGCGGTACCGCGCGGTGGACGAGGCCATGCGGGTGCTGCGTCCGGGCGGCCAGCTGATCGTCGCCGACTTCTGGCCCATGGCCAGGAAGTACGCGACGCACATCGGCCGGGGCACCCTGCGCGGGCTCGGCCCCGGGTACTGGTACGGCGGCCCGCACCTCGGCGTCACACTGCTGCATGTGGTCAAGGAGGGCCAGTGCTCGGACCGCACGCGTTCACGGACTGAGGGCTGATGTGGTCGTGAGCCACGGTCATCGCCGAGTACGGCGGTGGAGATCGGGTGGGCAGGCCTACATGGCGATTCCTCCCCGTCAAACGGCCTTCTCGCTGCGGACGCGGGTGCGTGGGCGGCGCTGTGCGGTCAGGACGTCGGGGACGCCGGGCGTCCTGGCCGCGCCGACGCGGGTAGCGGCGCTACTCAGGGGGTGTCTCCCCCGTAGTCGGCGACCCACTCGCGGGCGCTGCGCGTGATGCGCGCGTCGCTGTCCGTGAGGGTCACGCCCCGGCCAGTCTGCGGGCGGCTTCCTTGAGAGCGACCCGGGCGGCGGGTGTGCCGGCCGACGTCTGCCAGTACGGGTGCGCGGCGATGAGCCGGGACAGCCGCAAAAGCTGTCGGCGGTGGACTGCCGCGCCGTCTGCCGGGCCGGTGGCGAGCTGCTTGTAGGTGACGTACCAGGTGGTCTGGGCTTTCAGGAGGTCGTGGGGGAAGGCGGGGCGATCCATGCAGGAATTAGAGCTCATGTTCGAATTACTTGCCAAGTCGAAACCCTGGCTCCCCACGGCCGGGTCCGATGGGCTCGCGTTCGGCGCCGCCGGCACAGGGACTCGTGGGTTTCGCCTTCGGCCGGCGCGGGGGCGCGGCGCTGCGCCTTGGCTACGAGTGCGCCCCGGTCCGCTTCGGCAGCCTCGTCCCGCCCGCTCATGATCACGGCCATGGCGTCGGCCTGCCCCTCGGCCTCCGCCCGAGGACTTCCCCCATGCGCCTTCGCCCGGGTCTTCGGTCGCTGCCGCTGTCCGCCAGCATGCTGCTTCCGGAGCCGGATGGTGACCTCAGGCTGCTTCCCTGGGGCTTCGCCCTTCCCGGCACCGGATATATGGGGCGTCCGCCACGCCGTTGACGTCTTGCCGGAAATCAGGCGGGCCGTGGCGCGATTTCCTGGAGGCGCGGTTCCCGTGCGCGGATATCGCGCCACGGCCACGTGATGCCCCTACCCACGATCCGGAATGTGATGGCTCCAATTCCCGGCATGGTTGGACACGTTGAACAGGTGGGTGGCCCCACCGCCGTAGCGTGGGGCCACCCACCTGTGAACATGCTGCGATCTGTGCCGGCCTACCAGCGGTACCAGCGGCCGCTACCTCCCTTGGGACGGGCGACGAACCCGACGAGCCAGACGACGAGCACGATGATCGCGAGCCACCACAGGGCCTTCAGTGCGAACCCCGCACCGAAAAGGATCAGAGCCAGCAGGAGAACGAGAAGCAGGGGAACCATAGTTATCAACCTCCGAGGCATCGAATGCCCCGGTCTCTCCCGCCGACACAGCCCCGGCGCGATTGTTTATAAAAATCTTATCCGGGAACTCGCTTGCTCCTTCTGAGTGCGCGCCGTCCCGACGAGCCCACGCGGCGCGGGCTTTCGTGACCCCGCCCCGACCCGGCCGTCCTGCGGCGGAGCCAGGCCACGGAAGCGCTGGGAGCGGAGTGCGGTCCGGTGGTGCTCACGCCGTCGTCGGCCGTTGGATCGAATCCCCGAGAGCGCTCGGACGCGTGCGCCTTCGGTTCGTTCGGCTGGTACGGATCACTGCGCGCTGTTGGGCGTCCAGCGAAGCGTCATGTCGGGCAGGTGCTCCATGTTGCGATCACCATCGGTGGTGTCGAGGACGAGGAAACCGTGGCTCTCGTAGAACGCGCGGGCGTCAGTGTTCTGCTGGAAGACGTGCAGGGACACCCCGGCCGGGCTGTGCCGCCTGACCTCATCGAGCAGGAGCGTGCCGACTCCCTGCCGACGGACGTCCGGGCGCAGATAGAGATGGTCGAGCACGTCGCCGTCGAGGGCCGCATAGCCGACGATCTCCGCACCACGCACAGCGACCCAAGTCCGGCACCGCTTGAGCAGGACGTCCTGGACCCACCTGGTCACCTGCTCGTGACCGCGCCTCTGCGGGGGCAGGTAGGGCATGGTCGCCGACCGGGAGGCCATGTGGATGCGCGCGATCACGGCTGCATCTGTTTCCTCGGCACATCGGATCCGCGTCGTGCCGTCATCACTCACGTCGGGAACCTATAAGGCGAGCGTGGACTCGATCCAGTGGTTGAACCGGCGAACGTCGCCCGCAACAGCACCCGTTGGGCGGCTGCGGGAGTCGTCGGTGCTCAGCGCCGGGCAGTTCCGGCCACCGCTGCCTCGGCAGTGGCGAGGATGCGGTGCAGGACGGGGAGCGGGATCGTCGGGTTGGTGACCGCTGCGCAGGCGGTG
This sequence comes from Streptomyces sp. NPDC045846, assembly GCF_056431605.1. Classification (NCBI taxonomy): domain Bacteria; kingdom Bacillati; phylum Actinomycetota; class Actinomycetes; order Kitasatosporales; family Streptomycetaceae; genus Streptomyces; species Streptomyces sp. NPDC045846. The sequence goes on from NZ_JBWKKJ010000005.1 coordinate 480,575, forward strand.
TCCCGGTCGTGGAGCAGCCCGGCCAGGACGCGGGCTGGCAGCCGCGGATTGCGCACCGCGCTGTCCCGGACCCAGCTGTCGGGGTCGTTCAGCAGCCGCACGGCGTCGGCCGGTGACAGTCGGGGATCCTCAGCCGCGCGGCGGCGCACCTCGGCTTCGGGGTCCCGGGCCAGGCGTGCGACGTCGGCCGGTGCCGACTCCGGATCGTCCAGAGCCAGACGGCGCATCCGCCCGCTGGGATCGGCAATGAAGCGCAAGAGGCCTGCGCGGGGGAAGTTGCGGTGGCCGCGGGGCCGGTCGGGGTGGCTGAAGCTGCCGTCCCACCAGCGCCAGACCTCCAGCAGCAGGTCGGGCGGCGCGTCTTCGCACGATTCGGCGAGGAACAGGCGGACCACCCGGTCCTCGTCCCGCGCCAGGCGCGCCAGGACATCCGGTGGGAGGTGCCGGGCCCGGGCCACACTGCGGCGGATCAGCGGGTGGGACGACGCGGCGAGACGGCGCATCGCGTCGGCGTCGCCGTGCAGGTCCTCGACCCAGGGCAGGGTGCGGGGCCTCGACGCCGGGTCGAAGTCGTGGCGGACCGCGGCACGTTGCTCCTCGGTGAGGTCGGGGCGCAGGGCCACCGCGGCGCGGACGGCGACCTGCGAGTCCTGGGCGAGAGCGGCGACGCCGTGCGCGCCCAGGCCCGGGTTGGCGGCGAGTGCCTGACGCACCTCCGCGTCCCCGTCCCGGACCAGCTCAGCTTCCAACTCGGGCGCGAGACGGCACCGTTCGAGCGCCTGGCGTGGGTCGGGCAGGGCGGCGAAAACGGTGCGGGGCATGGGCACGGCGGCGTAGTGGGCGAGCAGCGCCGCCGTCCGCACCGCGGAGTCGATGTCGGTCAGCAGCCGCTCGTGCAGCGGGGCAGTGAGGTCCTTCCACCGGGCGCAGGCCGCCGCCCGCACCCGGGGGTCGGCGTCGATCGCGAGGCCAGGGAGGAACCGCGGGGGCAGCCGGGGGAGTTCGGCGGCTTCCGCGCGGGACGGCCCGGCGAGGAGGTCGTCGTACAGATCCTCGGGCAGTTTGACGCCCCAGGCGCAGGCGTGCTCCGCCCAGAGCACGCGTCGACTCGCCGACGGCTCGGCACGGATCAGGCGTACCCACTGATCGGAGGTGAGCTTGGGACGGAAGGTGTCCGCGGGTCTTGACCGCACCCGCGGATCGGGGTGCGCCACGGCGGCGTCGAGAACGGCGGGCCGGTCGCATCCGTGCAAGAAGCCGTCCGCCACATCCAGCAGCCGGATCAACAGCTCGTCGGTCGCGGCCGGATTGGAGCCGATCCCCTCCGCCCAGTGCAGAGGCCACGCACACCGGCCGGGCACCGCCGCCCACACCTCGGCACGCTCGACCTCCGTCTCGCGCCCGGCGAGCTCGGCCGCCTCTTCCAGCCTCTCCGGCAGCCGGTCAAGGGCCGTCACCCGAGACCCGCCCGCCCCCGGCACATCCGCCACCAGCACCTGCCCGTCGAGGGAGAGCGCCACGAACCCCGGGTCGCCGGTCAGCCCCGGCACGCCGCTTCCGGTGTGCCTGACCCGGGTCCACCAGGCGTCGTTGCCGCCGATCCGGTGCCCGAGGACGGCCACCAGGAACTCACCGTCGGCATCGCAAAGACGGCGCCACCACGCGTCGTTGAGCGCTTCCCGCACCGCACGGTCGGGCGCCGCGATCCCCCGCGCGATCCGTCGGCCGGCCTCCGGCGGGAACACGCTGCCGGGGCGCACGTCCTCGACGACCGTGAGCCCGACGCGTGCGAGTAGTTCGTGGAGTCCCGCTCGATGCTGCACACGATCATGATCTACGCCGACTCAAGGTGGGACAAGGCTCTGGGCCCAGGCCCCACGGCCCTCACTCAGGTGCATGCCAGGGGTGGCGACGCCGTCCCGGCGGCCGGATCCGGGGCCGGGGTCGAGTCGGCACCAGCATGACGATTGCCGGTGGCTGCTGCCTTGCCACCGCCAGGGGGACGCGGGTACAGCGGCGTCGCAGGTGGGGGGCAACGTACGATCAGCGCTCATCCGTCCTTCCAGGAGTATCCGTCCGATGACAGACGTCCTTGTGCCTCCCCGCTCAACCACTGGTCTGCTGCATGTGCAGCGGCTCGTCCGCACCGAGGACGGTGAACGGCTGACCGGCCTGATGTGGAGGGCGGGCAGCGGTTGGCGGATGATCAGCAGCGCCGTGCTGGGCGGGGGGATCGGAGACCGGTCCTGGGTTCTCAACGCCCAGGTGTCCCACGGTTACCGGCGAGTCGACCCCGACCGGCATCTGGCCGATCTGGCACGTGATGCCGGCGCCCGCAGGCCCGGGGTCGGGCTGATGACGGCCGCCGACGTCGACGCGTACGGGCATGCGCAGGACGGCGGCGTAGAGGCAGTTGCCACCGTGGGTCTCGGGGTGCGCGGATGGGCCGCTTCCCCCGGGGAGGGCACTGCCGCCCCAGCGCGGCCCGGCACGATCAACATCATTGTTGCCCTGCCCGTGGCCTTGACCGACAGCGCTTTGGTCAACGCCGTGGCGACCGCCACCGAAGCCAAGGTGCAGGCACTGCTCGATGCCGGATACGACTGCTCCGGCACTCCCACGGACGCCGTGTGCATCGCCGCCCGGTCCCCGCGAGCTGATGACGAGTCCGAGGCCTTCGCCGGCCCGCGCTCGCTGTGGGGTGCGCGAGTGGCTCGCGCCGTCCACGGATCCGTACGTGCCGCTGCCGGACCGGAGGCCGGAGCGCCGCGCTCCTGACCGTCCGCCGGGGCCTCCTTGGCGCGCTCTTGATCACCCACAGAGGAGAGGCGCCGGGGGCCGGGGCTTCGCGTCGCGGGCCGCCCCGGTGCAGGGGGGCGTCCGCATGCTCCGGACTCGCGGTCAGCGCGGGGCAGGAATTCTCACGTTGCGGACAGGGCGAAGGCGAGCAGTGCGGTCGAGGTGAAGTCGTCGGCGGGCTCGACCGTCTGCCAGGCTCCTACCTGGTCGAGGTAGCGGGCGCCGTGGCCGTCGAACTGCTTCCACGTGGCCGAGCCGGCCTCGCAGGCGCGCGTCGACTCCAGGGTGCCGCGGTCCGAGAGCTGTTTGGATCCGTTGGGTCCGTTGACGACCGCGCCGCGCAGCAACGCTCCTTGCCCGGTGAGGCTGCCCGCGAGGTTGGCCACCTGATGGGCGGGGCAGTGCGGGAACACCGTGCCTGTTCCGATCATGAAGCTGGTGCCCCAGGCGTTGGCCCCCAATGCCCAGCCCCGCTGCTGGGCGGCGAAGGTGCTGTAGCGGTAGTCGCCGGTCGCTTCCGCGTAGAGGGCGGCCGTGGCCACGAGGCCGAAGGTGTGCGGGACGGCGTCGAAGTCCGTGTAGACCGCGCCCGCTTGGAAGGGGTCTTTCGCCGCGCGGCGCTCGCCGTCGGCGAGTTGCCTGCGCAGATCGGCGGCGGCGGCCTCGGACGGGCCGAGCCGCAGCAGGTCCGCGTGAGCCAGTGCGCTGACGTCGGAGACGCCGAGCGTGCCGAGATTCCCGGAGGCCAGGTAGGCCCGCGCCCAGTCGCCGGCCTGCGTGTGCCACAGGACCGCCCGGCCGTCGCCCAGCGCCTGTGCGGCCAGGGCCAGTTCGGCGGCCCCGAACTCCATGTCGTCCTGCCAGGAGTCCTCGCTGTAGAAGGCGTGCGGGAACGTCGTGACCAGGGTGGGCGTGCCATGCGTGTCGGCCAGGCCGTAGACGGCGGCAGCCTTCTCCAGCCACTGCCGGGCGCCGGCCGGGTCGTGGGACGCGTCGGTCTGCGCGGCCAGCGCGAAGGCGGCGGCGACCCGGCCCGCGAGGTTGGGGCTCAGCGGCGCGCCCGGCTTGTTGGCCGGGAAGACCGGACGGAACTTGACGAGGTGGTCCGCGTCTCCGTCACGCACCTTCAGCGCGTCGTCCGCCTCCGGAAGGCGCCACACATCGTGGTCGCTGTGCAGGTCCTTGGTGCCGGCCCCGATGCCGACCTGTGCGTAGAGCGTGCGCGTGCGGCCGTCCCACATCTTGTCGAGCCAGGACAGACCGTACCGGGCCTCGGCCGCGAGGCCGGGTATCGCGGGCGATGCCCTTTGTGCCAGCAGCAGTTGGGCGGTCGCGTAGGAGGCGGTGTGGGTGAACTTGAGGTAGTCGCCGGCGTCGAACCAGCCGCCCGACACGTCGACGGGGCCGCTGACCCGCTGGAGCGGCGCGGTCAGTTCGGTGCCCTCGGTGTTGTAGCGGGGCACGGCGTAGACGCTCGCGGTACGGTCCGCGAGGTGGGACGGTTTGCGCCCCAGCGCGCCCGGGATGATGTCGGCGCCGTCACGCTGCGCCTGGAAGAAGCGGACGTTGTCCGCTGCCAAGTCCGTCATCAGCTGTTGCGCGGGAGCCACGGCGAAGGGAGGCGAGGTGGCGTCAGCAGTGCCGGTCAGGCGCAGCCGGTAGCTGCCGCCCTTGGTGAGCGCGGACAGGTCGAGGGTGCGTACGGATTCGTATGCCGCGTTCCACGCGCCGGTGCGGGGGCCGGGCGCACCGGACAGGACGGTTCTCCCCGTGTCGTCGACCACTTCGAACCGCGCCCCCGCGAGCTTGTCGTCCGAGCCCATCACGAAGGCGGTCTTGTGCTCAGCGCTGGCGTAGCCGCCCTGATCGACTCGGATGGTCACGGGTCCGGGCGCAGGCCCGTTCGAGGGCAGTGCGTACCAGACGGCGCCCGCCGCGCTGAGGGCGAGCGCGATGCTGAGGATGAACCAGCGGGGACGTGTGAAGCGCGAAACCATCGGGTCGGACTGCCTTCTCTTGACTGACAGGGCACGGCTGGCCGGGAGCGGGGTGCTGCGCGGAGTCGTTCCGTGCCGCTGGTGAAGGATTCGTAGGGGGAGGCGATGAGCTGGTGGGGCGCTCGTCCACAGTAGGGCGGGTAGTGGTCGGGCCGATGGGCGGGGTGAGCATCTCTGCGTCCGTCCTGTTGGCGGTTCACCTTCTTGGCGCGGGACTTCGCAGCATGTCTGGTGGTGCGAAGCGCTCTGGGGCCACACGGCCCACAGCCATCGCGCAGGGCAGCCCGGGTGGAGGGTGCGAACGTGGCGAGAGTCGCGGTGTGGATCCGGGTCCTTCCTGCGCCCGGCTGGTTCTCCCGAGATGCGGGAGGAGCTGACACCAGGTCAGGTGGGAGGCATGCATGGACTCACGACTGTGCCCGCCTCCAGGAGATCCTCCGTGGAGCTGGGTGCGCTACGGGCGCACCACTCCCTTCCTCTTGGCCCTGTCGGCGCTGGCGTTGCCCTGTCTGAGCCGCCCCATCTTCGTCCCGTTCCACGCAAACAGTTCGCGTGCAACTTTCCCGGGAACGCGGTCGAGTCCGCGGTTCAGCAGGGGTGCCCAGCACCGCTGGGTTGGCTTCCCGACGTTTCCTGGCAAGGAGAACCGTCCACGCGTCGGCGTAGGAGAAGGGGACAGCCCTGCGGGCCGCGCGGATTGTCCGCATCATGTCTGCCAGTGGGGGTATCCGACTCCCTGTCTGTATCGCGGCCCCACTGCCGGGGCAGCCGCCTGAACGCTCACGGTGAAGGTTGGACATGGTTCTGCGTCTGCTGACCCGCCTGCCCGCAGCGGGATGTGACCTCGCGTTGGCCGCCCCCGCCCTTGTGGCCCGCAGCGCCGCCCCGGCGGCCGGTTTCGCGGCCCGTGTCGCGGTCGACGCCGCCGAGGCGGGGCTGCGGACCGCGACCGGGGCCTCCACCACGGCCGTCCGGCTCGGCCGCGTCGTCCGCAATGCCGTGCTGTCCGGCGACGGCGAGTGGCGGGCTGGTGCGCGGATGCACGTAGCGCTCGAACCCGACTCCCAGAGGGCCGGGCGGCGCGGGGCTCGTGGCCTGGAGTCGGCGGCCAAACGCGTGGCGAGTGCGCTCGCCGAGCATCCGGAGGTCGTGACCGCCTACTGGGACGGCGGGCTGGCACGCTTGGTGGTCCAGGTGAGTGAGAGCGCGCTCGTCGACCGTGTAGCGCGCCAAGCGGAGAAGGTGGCTGCCCGGTATGGGCTGCAACGGCCCGATGAACCGCCGCGTGCACGCACGCACCCGGGGAGCACCGGCGGCGTCCGCTCCGGAGCGTTCGCCCTGGCATGTGATGCGGCGGCGATCGCCACCGCCGCGACCGCGCGGACGCTGCGCTGGAAGCGCTCACCTCGACTCGTCACCGCCGCAGTGTCCCTGGTGCGCGAGGACACCCGCGTACGGGCGGCACTGCGGGATCGGCTCGGGAGTTCCGGTGCTGAGATGGTCCTCGCGGCGGCCACCGCCGCAGCCCACGGAATCGGCCAGTCACCTGTGTCCTTGGTCCTCGATTTCGGCCTGCGGAGCGGCCAGTTGATGGAGGCTCTCGCGCGCGGCGCCGCGTTCGAGGCGGCCCACGACGTGCTGTGTGTTCCGGACCGTACGAGCGTGCCTGTCCGGCGGCCTTCGCGCCCGGCGATGGACCGCTCCGAGGGCCAGGAGTACGCCGACCAGGCCGTGACCGGGAGCCTGGTCGGCGCAGGCGCGACGCTGTTGGCCACCCGCGACGCGGAGCAGGCCGCCGAGGCGGTGCTGGCAGGCTCTCCGAAGGCGGCCCGCTATGGGCCGGTTGCCTTCACCACGGTGCTGGGCATCGCCCTGGCCGGGCAGAACGTCCTGATCCGCGACACGGACCGGCTGCGGCAGCTGGAGCGCATCGACACCGTCGTCCTGCATCCCCAAGCGCTGTGCACCACGCGGCGCACCGTCCTCGAAGCACATCCGAGCGTTGACCATTGGGACTGCCCGCGGCTCTGGCAGGCCGCCGGCGCGGCCCTGCAACGCCAGGACTCCACGGAGCCCGGTGAAGAACCACAGGTCACACTGCGACCGGTGCCTGACCACGCGCCGTCCGAAACCAGCAACTTGATGATCGCCTCCACGCCGGAGGGCGAAGACGTCGGGACCGTGCTGGTCGGACGGGAAACGGACCCCCTCGCCGAACCGGTGCTGGACGCGGCACGCCGCGCCGGGCTGCACGTCGTCGTGCCCGAGGACGCCTCGCTCGGCGACTTCGCGGCACTGGCCGACGACATCGTGCCCGAAGCGCAGCCCCTGGCGGAGGTGGTACGGAACCTGCGCGAGGAAGGCCGCGTGGTGATGACCATCGCCCGGGTCCCGCAAGGCCAGGACGAGCAGCAGGGTCCGGATGCCGCCGGCGGACCCGTCGTCGCGGCGCTGATGGCGAGCGATTTCGCGGTCGCAGTCTCCGATGCGCCCAGCGCGGTGGTGTGGGACGCGGACGCCCTCGCCCTCGACGGGCTCGAAGGTGCCTGGCGGCTGCTGGCAGCCATCCCCGGCGCGCGGAAGACCGGTCGGCATGCCAAGACCCTGGCTCAAGCCGGCGCCGCCCTGGCCGGGCTCATGCTCGTGACCGGCAAGTCCCCAGCGCGCCGAGCCCTGTCCGCCTGGGGCCCCCGCCTCAGCCCCGTCGATGCCGCCACTGCGGCGGCCATGCTTTCTGGATGGCGGACGGCCGCGCGCCTGGCTGCCGTTCCGGGGCCGTGCCCTCGACCCCGAGTGCCCTGGCACGCCTTGCCGGCCGAGCAGGCCCTCGCCCGGCTGGCCGGCACACCGCGCGCCGCGGCCAGTCCGCTGCTCGCGCTGCGCGCCGCGGTCCGGGAGAAGACCCACTACTTCCGCCACCTGCCGGTCTTCGCCCCAGCCCGCCTCACGGCGCAACTGATCACCGCGGTGAAGGCCGAGCTGGACGATCCCCTCACCCCGATCCTGGCCATCGGCGCCGCGGCATCCGCGATGCTCGGAGAACCCGTGGACGCCCTGCTGGTAACCGGCGCCATGACCGTCAACGCGGTGGTCGGTGGTGTGCAACGACTGCGCGCCGAGCACGCCCTGGCCGCCCTCGCCACCACCCAGAAGCAGAAAGCCCGCCTCGCCGCCGAGGAAGGAGACACCGCGGAGACCACCAGCGTCGACGCCGCCAAACTGCTGCCCGGTGTCGTGATCGAACTGCGGACCGGTGACGTGGTGCCCGCCGATGCCCGGCTGCTGGAGGCCGCCGACCTCGAGGTCGACGAATCCTCCCTGACCGGCGAGTCGCTGCCCGCGCTCAAGCAGCTGGCCGCGACCCCGCAGGCCGCCGTCGCGGACCGAAGCTGCATGGTCTTCGAGGGGACCACCGTAGTGGCCGGGCAGGCCCGAGCGGCCGTGGTCGGCACCGGCGAGCAAACCGAAGCGGGAAGGGCGGCCCACCTGGCGTCACACTCCTCTTCCGCCAAGGGCGTTCAGGCCCGCCTGCACGAACTGACCCGCAAAGTCCTGCCGCTCACTCTGGCCGGCGGCGCGGCGGTCACGGTCCTCTCGCTCCTGCGAGGACGCCCGGCCCGGGAAGCTGTGGGCGGCGGCGTCGCCGTGGCGGTGGCAGCGGTCCCCGAAGGACTGCCGCTGGTGGCCACCGTGGCGCAAATGGCCGCCGCCCGCCGCCTCAGCCACCACGGTGTCCTGGTCCGAAGCCCCCGAGCGCTGGAAGCACTGGGCCGCATGGACACCGTCTGCTTCGACAAGACCGGAACCCTCACCGAGAACCGGCTGCTCCTCGTGCACGCGGTCACCCCCGACGGCGCCACTCTCGCGGCTGACGCCCCGCAGGCGGAGCCCGTCCTGCGCGCCGCGGCCCGCGCCTGCCCGCAGACCACCGACGAAGCGGGCTCCGCCCACGTAACGGACGAAGCCATCCTGGCCGCGGCCCCGCAGGACGTGCGCTGGGAGCAGGCCGAGGGCCAGCCCTTCGAGGCCAGCCGTGGCTACGCCTGCGCCGTCGGCGACGAGGCCGACGGCTCTGCCACCCTGGTCGCCAAGGGCGCCCCGGAGGTGCTGCTCGCCTGCTGCGAAGACGTCGACGAGGCCGCTCACACCGCCGCGCAAGCGCTCGCCGGCCAAGGTCTGCGGATCCTCGCGGTCGCACAGCGGCGGCTTGAGGCCGGCGAATCGTCCGGCATTCTCGACCAGCCGTTGAAAGGCCTGGAACTCGTCGGCTTCGTGGCACTGGCCGACACCCCCCGTCCCAGTTCCGCGCCTGTGGTCGCCGCGCTGCGCGAAGCCGGGGTACGGCCGGTCATGCTCACCGGAGACCACCCGGACACGGCCCGGGCCATCGCCCGCGGCCTGGGCTGGCCCGAGGACGTCACCGTGACCACCGGCGATGAACTCGCGGCCTTGGACCGGACCGGCCGGGCTCGTGTGCTGGCCGACTGCCAGGTCATCGCCCGCGTCGCCCCCGAGCAGAAGCTCCAAGTCGTCGAAGCGCTGCAGGAGACCGGCCGCGTGGTGGCGATGATCGGCGACGGTGCCAACGACGCCGCAGCCATCCGCGCGGCGAACGTCGGGATCGGCATGGCCGTGCGCGGCTCGGCCGCCGCCCGCAACGCCGCCGACCTGATCCTCACCACCAACGAACTGACACCCCTGCTCGCCGCCGTCACCGAGGGCCGGGCCCTGTGGCGCAGCGTCGCCGACGCCATCAGCATCCTCATCGGCGGCAACGCGGGAGAAGTCGGGTTCACCGTGCTGGGCACCCTGCTCGGCGGCTCCTCACCCCTGTCGACCCGTCAACTCCTCCTGGTGAATCTCCTGACCGACATGTTCCCCGCCATGGCCGTGGCGGTCACCCCTCAAGACGAGCCGACCTCCGAGAACAACGACCAGACGGACGAGGAGACCTCGGCGTGCGTCGGAGTCGCGGCCCTCGGCGAGCCGCTGACCCGGCAGATCCGACAACGCGGCATCGTGACCGGGCTCGGTGCGGGCACTGCCTGGCTCATCGGCACACTCACGCCGGGCACGGCCCGCCGAACCAGCACCATGGCGCTGTGCGGACTCGTCGGCGCGCAACTCACCCAGACCCTCACCGGACGAGGCCGAAGCCCCCTGGTCCTGGCCACCGCACTCGGTTCGGCCACCGCGCTGGCGGTCCTCGTGCAAACGCCCGGCCTCAGCCACTTCTTCGGGTGCACACCCCTGGGCCCGGTGGCGTGGGCAGGCGTCGCGGCGTCGATCGGCGCGGCCGCCATCGGCCCCAAGGCCGTGCCGCTCGTCGAGCAACTCCTGTCCAACGCCCCCTCCGTACTGCGCCCCCTCCTCCCCGCCGCGCACTGACTCGCCCCGGGCCGGAGGAGAGGGACGCGGGCACCGAGGGAGTGAAGGGCTGCGCGGCAGCGGGTGTGTGCCGACCGTACGCCGGACCGCCGGGGCCGGGGGGTCTGGTCCGCCTGCGAGGGGAGGGGGATCCACCCGGAAGCGGACGCGGCTGTCCGCTCCGGAGCTGACGTCAGGAGGCTGCTCCGCGGCCTAGCTTCTGGGGCATGACCAGCATCCGCCGCGTGGCTGTGACCGCCGCGCTCACTCTCGTTCTGCCGTGGCCGATGGCCGCGGCGCCGCCCGCCTTGGCCGCCGCGCCCGCCGCGCAGGTCTCCGCCGGGGCGGCGCCGGTGGGTTTCACGGCCGAACTGCCGCGCCCCACCGGCCCGTACGCGGTCGGCCGGGACGCCCTGCACCTTGTCGACCGGCATCGCCAGGATCCATGGGTGCCGTCGGCGGGAGCGCGACAGCTGATGGTGTCGATGTACTACCCGGCCCGGCCCGGGAGCGGGACCCCTGCCTCCTACATGACCCCGGACGAGGCCCGGTTGTTGCTGGAGGCCAAGGCTCCGGGGTCCGGTCTTCCGCCCGAGGCGCTGTCCGCCGTCCGCGTCTGGGCGCGCGAGGACGCGCGCCCGGCGCACGGCCGGTTCCCGCTGGTGCTGCTCTCGCCCGGCTTCACCTTCCCGCGGGCGCTGTTCAGCAGCGTCGCCGAGGACCTGGCCAGCCGGGGGTACGTCGTCGCCTTGATCGACCACACCTACGAGACTCCCGGCGTCACCTTCCCCGACGGACAGACCCTGCCGTGCGCCATCTGCGACCGGCCGCCGACGGGCGGGATGCCGGCCGTCGCCGAGAGCCGGGCGAAGGACGCCTCCTTCGTGATCGACCAGCTGACGTCCACTCACTCGCTTTGGCTCCATGCGCATCTGATCGACCGGCGACGGATCGGGATGGCCGGGCACTCCCTCGGGGGCGACGCCGCCGCCGTGACCATGGCTGCCGACCACCGGGTGCGGGCAGGGGTGAACATGGACGGCACCTTCCAGGTCCCGGTCCCGGCCACCGGACTGCACGGCAGGCCCTTCCTCCTGTTCGGCGCCCAGGCCGATGAGAGCCCGGGCATGGATTCCACGTGGGACGACGCCTGGAGGAGCCTGGACGGGTGGAAGCGCCGGCTCACCGTGGCCGGCGCCGAGCACGGCACCTTCAGCGATCTCCCGTTGCTCTCCCAGGCGGTGGGCCGGCCCAGCCCGCCCGGGGCGATCGCGCCGCTGCGCGGTCTGGCCATCACCCGGACCTACCTCGGGGACTTCTTCGATCTCCAGCTGAAGGGCGAACCGGAGCCCCTGCTGGACGGGCCGTCCCCGGCCGAGCCGGAGGTCGCGGTCCAGCTCCCGTAGCGCCGTGCGCGGTGTCCCCGTGCCCGCCCAGTCAGCCGGACGGGGAAACCAGGCCCAAGTTGTAGGCGGCGATGACGAGTTGGACGCGGTCGCGGGCTTCGAGCTTGGTCAGCAGCCGTGCCACGTGTGTCTTGGCGGTGGCGGCCCCGATGAAGAGTTCCTGCGCGATCTCGGCGTTGGACAGGCCCCGCCCGACCAGGGTCAGCACTTCGCGTTCCCTGCCGGTGATGCCGTCGATCCGCCGATGGTGCCGGGTGGGCGCCGGGCGCCCGGCGAAGTCCTCGATGAGGCGGCGGGTGACGCTCGGCGCGATCAGGGCGTCACCGACCGCGACCACCCGGATCGCCGCGATGATGTCCACCAACGCCATGTCCTTGACCAGGAACCCGCTGGCCCCGGCGCACAGTGAGGCGTAGACGTTCTCGTCGTCGTCGAAGGTGGTGAGGATAAGGACGCGTGGTGTGGGGGAAGCCGCGGTGATGGCCCGGGTGGCTTCGATGCCGTCCATGCCGGGCATCCGGATGTCCATCACCACGACGTCGGGCCGGACTTCACGGGCCAGGTGGACCGCTTCGGTTCCCGTCGCGGCCTCGCCCACGATGTCCAGGTCGGGCAGGCCCGTGATGACCATGCTCAGTCCGGCGCGCACCAGTTCCTGGTCGTCGGCCAGCACCACTCGGGTCGTCATGCCGGCAGCCTCGCTGCCACTCGGAAGCCGCCCTCGGGCCGGGCGCCCGCGCTGAAGCGGCCATGCAGCAAGGCGACCCGTTCCCGCATGCCGGATATCCCCAATCCCGACCCCGAAGCGGCACCGGCTCGTGCGGCTGCTCGTCCGGCGGTCCGGTTGGCTCCGCACCCGTCGTCGACGATCTCGATGGTCAGCTCCTCGTCCCCGTAGTCCACGGATACCTGGCAGTGCCGGGCGCCGGAATGGCGCACCGTGTTGGTGACCGACTCCTGGATGATCCGGAAGGCGGCCACGTCGACCTCGGGGGGCAGGGGCCGCCGTTCGCCCTTCCAGTGCACCTCGACTCGTACCCCGGCGTCCGTCGTCGTCTCGGCCAGCCGGTCGACGGCCTCCAGGCCCGCTGCCGCGGGCCGCGTCGCCGTGTCGTCGTCGGCTCGGCGCAGCGAGACGAGCATGCGGCGCAGTCCGGCCAGCGTCTCGCGGCTGGTGGTCTCGATGGCGGCGAGCGCTTTGCGTGCGTCCTGCGGCCGGGCGTCCAGGACCAGGGCTGCCGCGCCGGCCTGGATCGCGATGACGCCCATGCTGTGTGCCACCGTGTCGTGCACCTCCCGGGCGATCCGCAGGCGCTCGGCCGTGAGCACCTGGGTGCGCAGTGCCCGGCCGTAATCCCGTTGCTGGCGTACCGAGTTGCCGGTCAGCCAGGCGATGGCGACCGTCGCCGTCAGCGCGGCCATCATGCTGACGGCGTCGCTGAGAGCCTCCTGGCCCTGGTCCGTCGCCCACCACTGGCAAGGCCAGACGATCAGCTCAACGCAGGCGGCCACAAGGGCGGTTGGGCGTGAACGGGTGGCCGCGAGGCAGCCGACCAGGACCGCCAGCACCAGGAAGAACGGCCAGGTCTTCGCACCGACCGCGGCCGCCGCGCACGATTCGGCCACCAGCACCCCGAACACCGGAAGCGGCCGGCGGCGGGCCCATCCGAGGGGCATCGCTGCCATGACGGCCATCGCGTCCCGGGGCAGGACCCCCACGAAGATGGACTCGCGAGTCGGCAAGGACCCCGACCGACTCGTCGTGGTGACGGACAGCAAGAGCGCGAACAGAGCGGCAGCGCACCAGTACAGCGCCGACCACACCGGCGACGGCAGCCGCCTCAGCCACGGAGGGGACGGGATGGATTGACCCACGCCGGGATCGTAGCCGCCGCCCGCCCGCGCGAAGTCCCCCCGCAGACGTACGCCCGCAGGGGGAGGAGATGCTCACCTGGCGGGTCGTAGACGATTGCGTCCGTTGGGTTGAGATCGCACGAGACGGCGACCGCATGGCCGGCCACGCCGGTCATGCGGTCGCCGCGCCCATCGCAGAACTGGCTGAGCGGCGCGGACGGCGACGCCTCCAAGGTGCGTCCGCCGCGCTGTCCAGGGCCCGTTGCCCTGCGGGTCCTGTACTGGATCGGGAGCCGCACCGGCGTGAGAAGTGGCTGCCGTGTGCGCTTCTCCGCGGCTGGCCCGTGCGGCGCCGGGAGCCGCCGCGAACGCGTACCGGCGTTGCGCCGGGGTGAACGTCCGGGAGCCTTGCCAGGCGATTTGCCGCCCAGCCTTGTTGCACGTCCAGTGCGGCTGAGGTGTTGGTGGGGAGGCCGGAGTGCTAGGAGGCAGGAGCGTCCTTCTGCGCGGGTGGTGTGCGGTGCTCCCCGGGCCCGTTGTCCCCGGGGAGGATCATGCGGGCGTAGATGCGGCGGGTGCGGCCCGGGGCGGGCTGGTTGGCGAGGCGGGGCGCGAGCACGCGGGCCAGTTCGCGGCGCAGTTCGGCGAACTCGGCGTCATCCAGCCACATGGCCGCCAGGCTGTAACCGACCTGGTCCCGCAGCAGGTCGACGTCGCCCCGGGCCAGGTAGCGGTCGAAGTCGCCGAGCAGCCCGGCGACGTAGGCCATGAAGGCCTGGCGATGGTCCTCGGCGGTCATGGCCCGGACGTCGTCCAGGCCGAGGCTGGCCGCGCTCATCCGCAGCACATAGGTGCGTTCTACCGTGCCGCGGATGCGGCGTTCGGCCGTGACCGTGAGGACACCGCCGGCGACCAGTCGGCTCACGTGGCGGTAGAGCGTGGTGGGTGCGACATCGGCCAGTTCGTCGCGCAGGTCGTTCGTGGTGAGGGCGCGGTCATTGAGGAATGCCTGCACGATCCGCAGGCGGACCGGGTGTAGCAGCAGGTCGGCTGAGCTCATCCGCAGAGGCTAGCAGTTTGATTCCGGACCCGGTAATGTTTCCAATTGTGGATTCAATGGGGCGGATGCCCCTTGACCGGACGGGGGGAAGCAGTGAGCGAACAGACGACACGGACCACGCAGGTCGGCGCCGCCGAGCAGTTGGGGTGGTTGGCGGCCGCCTCGGCCAGCGCGCCGATACCGGAGGACGAGCTGTGCGCGCATGTGGCGACGGGGTTCCTGAATGCGAGCGGCGGGCCGTCCGGGTTCAACGCCGTCGCGGCCGCGATGGGCCCCTTCGTGGTGACCGCCCTGGTGTCCGCCCGTCCCGACCGAGCCCAGGCATGGGTGAGGGGAGACGGCGGCGACCACCTGCTCACCGTGCGCGTCGACCCGGCCGGTCGGGTCGACGACGTGGTGATGACCAGCGAGCAGGCGGCGCCCGCCTCCTGGGCCGAACTGGACGACCGGCTGGCCGTTCTGCCGGGACGGGTGTCCTTCGCCGCCGCAGAGATCACCCCGCAGGACTGCCGGATCGTGCACGGTCATGGGCCGGACACGCTGCGCCCGATCGGTTCGGCCTTCAAGCTGTACGTGCTGGGCGCGCTCGGGCGTGCCGTCGCCGAGGGCCGGGCGTCCTGGGACGAACGGCTCGCCATCCGCGAGGATGCCAAGAGCCTGCCCTCCTCCGGCCTCCTGCTGGACCGCCCGGCGGGCGACTGGCTCACGCTGGCCGCGTACGCGGACGCCATGATGTCCGCCAGCGACAACACCGCCACCGACCACCTGATCCGGCGGCTCGGCCGGGAGGCCGTGGCCCGGCAGTTCGAGCTGTTCGACCACCAGCGGCCCGCGGTGAACGCACCGTTGCTGACCACCAGGGCGTTCTTCCAGCTCAAGTACGTCCAAGCGCACGTGCAACGGTACCTTTCGGCTCCCGCGCCCGGACGTGCCGCAGTGATCGAGGAGATGGAGCGCCTCCCGCTGCCCGACACGTCACAGCCGTGGACCGAACCGCGTGACATCGACCGCATCGAGTGGTTCGCCTCGCCGGCCGACATCTGCCGCGCCTATGGCGGTCTGTTGCGGCTCGACCAGCCGGAGATCGGCCGCGCCCTCTCCCACACCGACGGCGGCCTGAACCTGGACCTCTCCCTGTTCCCGACCGTGTGGTCCAAGCCGGGCAGCGAGCCCGGCGTACTGACCCTCAGTCACCTCGCCCGCACCCCGGACGGTCGGGCTCTGGCCACCAGCCTGATGGTGTCCGACCCCGACAACGCCCTCGACCTGGCCACGGCGCTCGCCGGTGGCCAGGCCGTCATCCGGGCCGCCTTCCGCCTGCTGGCCCGGCAGCCCTGAGCACGCCCACCGCGACGGCGTCAGGCCTGGCCTGTGGCGACCCGAGGACGCCGATCCCGTCCAGAAAGCAGCAGGCGCAGCGTCGAAGGGAATGGCCCCGCCGTCTTCTGAGTGAGCCTGGTGCCCCGGGCCCGGAGCGGACACGTTTGCCCCGAGCCCGGAGCGGACGCGTTTTGACCGGCGCGGGGAGTTACAAGCATCCAGGTCTGACGCCCAGTTGAAGCGTTACGCCGTGCGGCACAACGCGGTGGAGACCATCTTCATCGCGGCGGCGCCCTCCGCGTCGCTCATGGTCAGGCCGGTGTTGACGGACAGGGTGATTTGCCGCTTGCCGTCCGCCGATGTGAAGCTGAAGGTCTGGTAGCCCACGACCTCTCCCGTGTGCCCGACGACCGGCTGCTCGGACGGGCACGTGGTGCCGTTGCTCTCCAGACCGAGGCCGTACGAGCGGTTGGGCCGCTGCGGGTTCATCGGGTGCATGGTGCGCATCTCCTTCATCAGGCGGTTCGGCAGCAGTCGGCCGTCGAGGAGCGCCTTGAAGAAGGTGTTGAGGTCGTGCGTGGTGGAGATGAGCGTACCGGCGGCCCAGTAGGCGGCGGGGCTGAACTCGGTGAGGTCGGTGGGTGCGGCACCCGGACCCCTGCCGTCGAGCCAGTCGTAACCGTGCAGGTGCCGGCCCGGAATGCTCGGGGAGGTCGGGTAGGACGTGTCCTTGAGGTGCAGGGGCCGCACGATGCGGTGCTCGATCTCGTGCGCGAGCGACTGCCCGGTGACGTGCTCGACGAGCAGTCCGAGGACAACGTAGTTGGTGTTGGAGTACTCCCAAGTCGTGCCCGGCTCGGGACGGTTGGGTATGTCGGCGATGAGCGCGATGAGCTGGCGCGGTGTGTAGGTGGCCTTCTGTGCGTCCCGTATCGGGTCGGGCTTGTGCTGCAGTACATCGATGTAGTTGGCCAGTCCGCTGGTGTGGTTGAGCAGTTGCCGCACGGTGATGTGCGCGCCATTGGGAACCACCCCCGGCAGCTGTCGCTCGATGTTGTCGTCGAGCTTCACCTTGCCGTCGGCCACCAGCTGAAGCACGACGGTGGCGACGAACGTCTTGGTCACACTCCCGGCTCGAAAACGGTCCCCGGCATGGGCGGCGCGCCCGCTGGCCAGATCGGCAGCGCCACTGCTGCCACGCCACACCCCGCGCCCGTCTCTCACCTCGGCGACAGCCCCGGGTATGCCGGCGGCCACGGTGGCGTCGAGGGCCTGCTGGAGAGCGGCGCGGTCGGCACCGGCGTTGGGCGCGGCAGCCGTGGCGGGAGCTGCGGCGGGGACGAGCAGTGCTGCGGCAAGAAGCGCGGAGGCAGCGGTGGCCTTGCGGTGTGACATGGAGGACGACCTCATCTGAGTCGGGCTGGCTTGAAGTTGCTTCAGTGTAGGTCGGTGGGGGAGTGCCGGTGATCGTGAACAGGGGTGAGTATCGCGGCCAGTTCCCCTAAGGGAAACCCCAGGTGACGAGCGGGATGACAGACGTTCTACGGGTGGCTTTCGCGAGCGGACGGACCGAACTACTTCGGCCATGGAGGTGGGAGAAGTCGGGCCGGAGACGGCGGCGACGGGTGCAAGGATGACCACCCTGCCTGGCACACACACCGTCAGGAGTCCCATCCGCCGCGGTCCTGGCCTGCCTACTTGGGGCACAAGACGGCTTTGCTGCTCGCCGACCGTTGGCCCGCACCGCTTTCTCAGGAGTGCGGAGCAGAGTGGTTCGACCCGGGCGGCTGCTGGTCGTGTCGGGAGAACCAACATGTAGGAGCAGAGCCGTCCACGCGCGCGGCGGGCGTACGTGCTGCACGCGCGTACTTCCCTGTGCAGTAAGGCGTTTGAGCCGATGTTCTGCTCGCCTGGTGCCGACGCGAGTAGCGTGCTGATCGCCACACAATCCATGGCGCGGGGGAGGGGTGTATGTGGACTGCGCGCAGCGGGCCCACGCAGGAACGGGAGGTACAGCAGTGACCGACGATGAGGACGCCCGGCAGGTGGCGCGGCTGCGGTACGCGCTCTACGTGGAGACGCTCAGGGAGCGGATGGATCCGGCGAAGTTCAAGCTTCTGATGGAAGTGATGGACCTGTATGTGAAGGCCGGCGGGGGCCGGGTCCGCCTGAGTATGGATCCCGAGGACCGGGAGTTGTTCACCGCAGAGGTGCAGCAGGAGCTCCTTGTGCTCCTCGGCCTGCTCGGTGCGATGACTCCAGGGCACGAGGACCGCGCTGACCACGTCGTCGCGCAGCTCGGCGACGGCGAGCATGCCAAGGGAGCGATGTCGCTGGTGCCGCCGGAGGTCGCCGCGGACCCGGAGAAACTGCGCACGATGCTCGCCGAACTCGATGCGCAGCAGGGGCAGAGCACCGCCGACACGAAGGAGGTGGAGGCGATCGCGAGGGCGAGCGGGATGGAGCCCGGCGATGGTGAAGAGGAGCCCGGGGCGGGGGCCGGGTAGCGAAGAAGGGGCCCTCCTCGCTGCCGCATCACGGTGATGCTGGCGACGCGATGTGGTTGCGCCGGACAGCGGGCCAAGTTATCGACTGGAGTTCCGTGGTCCGCGGAAATCGGCGATCGCCTCGTCCAGACCACGGCCGTCCGGCCGGGCACGATCGGCCTGCGCCCGTACAGCGCCGTCGGCGATCTGCCCCAGGGACTCTCCGGCCGGCTCGACCGCTCCTCTCGACTGTGCGCGGTGGCGCTATGACCGGAGACCGCCCGCTGGATCCGTGCGCTGCGTCCCGACGGTCGATTGGCCACCACCTTTGCCGATATCCGGCTGATCTCGCGTGGATGCTGCTGGCACAGTGGTAGCGGCATGGGCAAACGGCCCTGACTGGTCATCAAAAAGGCGGGCTTTCATGAGTGTTGAGTTTTTTGTCACGGCGTTGATCATTGTGGTCTCACCGGGTACCGGCGCGGTGTATACCGTCGGGACGGGCTTGAGACGCGGGTTCCGGATGTCGGTCGTGGCAGCGTTCGGCTGCACACTGGGAATCGTTCCGCATCTGGCCGCCGCGATAGCGGGTCTCGCTGCCGTCCTCCACACCAGCGCCCTTGCCTTTGAGAGCTTCAAGTGGGCGGGTGTCGGCTATCTGCTCTTCCTCGCCTGGCAGAGCCTGCGGGAGAAGGGGGCCATGACGATCGACATGGAGGGTGGCGACCAGTCGCAGGAGCGTTCGTCGGCGCAGGTCATCTGGACGGCCGTTCTGATCAACTTCCTCAACCCCAAGCTGTCCATGTTCTTCCTGGCGTTCCTGCCTCAGTTCGTCCCGGCCGACACCGCCAACTCTCTCCCGCCCATGCTCGAACTCTCTGCCGTTTTCATGGTCATGACGTTCGCCGTGTTCGTGATCTACGGTGCCTTCGCAGCCCGGGTGCGCGACCACGTCATCTCTCGCCCCAAGGTGCTGGCCTGGATGCGCCGGACCTTCGCCGCGGCCTTCGTCGGCCTGGGACTGCAGCTGTCCCTCGCCAGCCGCTGAACCGCGGCCGCCCAACGCGCCTGCGCCTCCTCGCGTTTCACCGAAACCAGGGGGCGGGGGCCGTCGCGTAGTGGCCGGTTGGCGAGGGTTTGCCCTCGGGGGTTCGTGGTGAGGCATTTGCACCTCGGAGGGCTCGCTCGGTAGGAGGTCGCGGCCGGTGTAATGCGGCGAGCTGACGGACGGCGGAGGCCCTGCCGTGGTGCCGAGGGACGCTGATCTTGCGCAGGTCGACTCACAGACTGACGGGGTTCATCGGCTGTCCGGGCTGAGCGCTGGGGAAGAGTCACGGTGAGCTCCTGCCGCCGGCGTAAGGCAGTTGTCACAGGGAGTGGCTGCGGGCCCGCATCGCGCCCGTTGCGCTAGCTCACACGGCGAACGCGTTCGTTACGATCGGGTAATGAGTGCGAGAAGAGAGCCGATCAGCCGCCGGGAGCGTCCGGCAAAGCCAGCCCTGTCCCGGCGCTGGATCGTGGATACCGCCGTGCGGATCATGCGGGCGGAGGGGCTGGGGAAGGTCACGATGCGCCGCCTGGCGCAGGAGCTGGATACCGGACCGGCGTCACTGTACGTCTACGTCTCCAATACCGCCGAGCTCCACGCGGCCGTTCTGGATTCCCTGCTCGGTGAGGTCGATCTGACCGGGCGGGACGGCGGGGAGGGCTGGCGCGAGCAGCTTCGTGCCGTCATGACTTCGTACACTCAGGTGCTGTTCGAGCATCCGCAGCTGGCTCGGGCGGCGCTCGTCGCCCGGCCGAGCGGCGAGAACTACCTGCGCCTGGTGGAGCGCATCCTCGATCTCCTCTCAGAGAGCGGCGCCGGTCGCGAGCAGGTCGCCTGGGGGGTGGACAAACTGCTTCAGGACGCGACGGCCACCGCTGCCGAGCACTCGACGCGTGATCGCGATCCCGCCTCCGAAGACGACTGGAACGCCACCGTGCGGGCACTGCACGCCGTGGACGCCGCCACGCATCCGGCGATCACCGCGCACATGCCCGCCCTGATCGACGGCTCTGTGTCGGAGAGGATCCGCTGGAGCTTCGACGTCCTCGTCAACGGCCTCATGCACACGCCCGTTCCTGGCGCAGGAGGCTGAATTCCGGGCGGGCTCGCCCGCCCTGCCGACGGGTGCTGCTGGGTTGAACGCAGTTCTCTCGCCACGCGCCGAACGTACCGAACTTGTTCGCAACGAACATGTTCGGTAAGTTCTTGGGTGTGGCCGCGCCCAAGCCTGCCGATCACGCGTACGCCGACCCTCCCCAGGCGCTTGGCGGCGTCGGCGGGGCCAGCTCGGCGGACAGAGGCGTTCCCTACAGCTTTCGGAGGCCCCCATGAACACCAGCCACGTCCCCATCGCGATCGTCGGCGCGGGTCTTGGCGGCCTGACCGCAGCCCGAGTCCTGCACGTCAACGGCATCGAGTCGGCAGTCTTCGAGCTGGAGGCGTCGGCGGCGGTTCGTACGCAGGGCGGGATGCTCGACATCCACGAGAACAACGGGCAGAAGGCTCTGCACGCCGCCGACCTCCACGACAACTTCCTGAAGATCGTCCATGAGGGTGGTCAGGCCATGCGTTTGCTCGACCCCGACGGCACCGTGCACGTGTTCGAGGAGGACGACGGCACCGGCGGCCGGCCGGAGGTGGACCGTGGCGACCTGCGGGACCTGCTGTTGGGCTCCCTCCCCGACGGCACGATCTCTTGGGGACGGAAGGTCACCGGGGCCCGGGCGCTGAGCGACGGGCGCCACGAGGTGACGTTCGCCGACGGCTCGTCCATCACCACCGATCTCCTGATCGGCGCGGACGGCGCCTGGTCCCGGATCCGGCCGCTGGTCTCGGACACCTGGCCCGCCTACACCGGCATCTCTTTCGTCGAGACCGACCTGTTCGACGCCGAGACCCGCCACCCGCGCAGCGCCGCGGTCGTAGGCGACGGGTTCTTCATCGCACTGGGGGACGAACGCGGCGTCTTCGCGCACCGGGAGGGCGATGGAAGCCTCCACGTTTACGCCGCACTCAAGGTCGACGAGGGCTGGCTGGACACGGTCGACTTCACCGACCACGCTGCCGCCAAGGCTGCGGTCCTCGCCCACTTCGAGGACTGGGACGAGCGTCTGCGCGGCCTGGTCGCCGACGCGGAGACGATCACCCCGCGCCGTATTCACGCCCTGCCTGTGAGCCATCGCTGGAACCGCGTGCCGGGTGTGACGCTGCTCGGGGACGCCGCTCACCTGATGTCCCCCTTCGCCGGGGAGGGCGCCAACCTCGCCATGTTCGACGGCGCCGAACTCGCCCTGGCCATCGCCGCACATCGCGGCGACACCGAAGCCGCTCTGACCGCGTACGAGGAGGCCCTCTTCCCGCGCAGCGAGGCGTCCGCCGCCGAGTCCGCCGCCAACCTGGACAGGATGTTCGGCGCGCGGGGCCTGGAGCAAATGGTCGCGCTCTTCACATCCGACCCGGCAGCCCAGTGAGGCCCGCCCCGACGGCCTCCGCTGCCCTAAACACCGAACCCGCCCGCCTCAGCCAAACCTGGAGGAACCCATGACGATGCCCATTGGGCGCATCATCCCGCTACGGCCCGGCCTGGACGTCGAAGTGCGCGAGGTCGGCACGGGCAACAGCCCGGTCCTCGTCCTGCACGGCGGGCCCGGCCCGTCCAGCGTCGAGCCCCTGATCGACCACCTTGCACCGGATCACAGGGTGGTGGCGCCCACCCACCCGGGCTGGGACGGCACCGTACGGCCTGACGATCTGGACTCCGTGCCCGCACTCGCCGCTGCCTACCTGGATCTGCTCGGCCACCTCGGGCTGAACGACGTGACGGTGATCGGCACGTCCTTCGGCGGCTGGGTCGCCACGCAGACCGTCCTGGACGACCAGGAGGGCCGGATCTCCCAGCTCGTCCTCGTGGACGCCGTCGGCCCCGTCATACCCGGCCAGCAGATCACCGTGCCCGCCGGTCCACCCGCTCCGGTGCCGCAGGGCGGACCTTCCGCGCAAGCCATGGCCGCCATGCGCGCCTACTCAGGCCCGGCCATGGCAGACCCCGGCATGCTGCCCCGTCTTTCCACCGTTGCCTGCCCTGTACTGGTGATCTGGGGCGCCGACGACGCAGTCGTCACCCCCGAGTTCGGCCGCGCCTACGCCGCGGGGTTCCCTCACGCGCGATTCGAAGTCATCTCCGGCGCAGGCCACCTGCCCATTCGCGAGAAGCCCGAGACGGTCTTCACCCATCTCGACTCCTTCCTCACCCACGGAGCCTCGGCTACCGGCCAGTGAACCCCCTGCCATCCGGTTCCCCGCCCACGGGAGCACGATGACCAAGTCGGCGACCGTTCTCGGCAGCACCCGCACCGCCCGTGCCGGCGAACGCGTCGCGCAGTGGGTCCTGGAGCAGGCACAAAAGCGCGGCCACGCCGACTACGACCTGATCCGAGCCGGCCAAGGCCGACCCGCCGCAGATCGGCGGACCGTTCGCGCCCGCCCTGGGCCGCCACGCCCACCCCGCTGGTCGACACTGCTCACGACGAGCCCGGCGCCCGCGCAAGCAAGTCGCGCGGACCTCGCCGTGCTCAGCCACAGCTACCAAAGCGCGCCCCGAGACTCCAACCACTGCCACAAGCCCTTCCCGCGTCCCGAGGAGACACCGCAGACCAGAGGCTGAGAAAGGTCCGTGGGGGAGGACAGTCTCGATTTCTGCGCAGGGCGGGATGCCGAGCACGCATCCGCCGCGCGGTCGCCGTCCCGTCCGCCCGCGACGTACTCGCGGAGTGCAACACGGCGACCGCACGCCGGACTACCGGGAGTCCGCCACGGGCTGCGGCTTGTAGAAGGACTCCTCGAGGTAGGCGGCGTGGTGTGGCTGGTAGGGCTCCTCCAGGTAGGCGGCCTCGTCTTCGTCGAGTTCGACGTCCACCGCGGCGACGGCGTCGGCCAGTTGGGCCGGCTTGGTGACTCCGACGATGGGCGAGGTCACCACAGGGTTGCGCATGACCCAGGCCAGGGCGACCTGGGCCGGGGACAGACCCCGCCTGCCCGCGATCTCGTGGACGCGCTCGGCCACGGCCTGGTCCTCGTCGCGGTAAAGGATTTTGCCGCCCGGGTCGGTTGCGGCACGCGCCGTGGCGGTGTCCCGGGCCCGCGTCAGCATGCCCCGCGCCAGCGGGCTCCACGGGATCACGCCGATGCCCTGGTCGGCGCAGAGCGGGAGCATCTCCCGCTCTGCTTCACGGTGGATGAGGTTGTAGTGGTCCTGCATCGACACGAACCGGGTCCAGCCGTTCAGGTCCGCGAGGTAAAGGGCCTTGGCGAACTGCCAGGCGTACATGGAGGAGGCTCCGATGTAGCGGACCTTCCCGGACTTGACCGCGTCGTGCAGCGCCTCGAGGGTTTCCTCGATCGGGGTGTCGTAGTCCCAGCGGTGGATCTGGTACAGGTCGATGTAGTCGGTCCCCAGCCGCTTCAGGGAGGCGTCGAGCTCGGCGAAGATCGCCTTGCGGGACAGCCCGGCACCGTTCGGGCCGGGGCGCATCCGCATCCAGACCTTGGTGGAGAGAACGACCTCCTCGCGCCGGGTGAAGTCCTTGACCGCCTGGCCCACGATCTCCTCGCTGCTTCCGGCGCTGTAACCATTGGCCGTGTCGAGGAAGTTGATGCCGCTCTCAAGGGCCTGCTTGATGATGTCCCGGCTGGCGTCCGCGCCCAGCGACCAGGGCTCGCCGCCCCGGTCCGGCTCGCCGAAGCTCATGCAGCCGAGGGTGATTGCGGAGACTTCCAGCCCGGTCGTTCCGAGTTTGATGTATCGCATGCGTCCGAACCTAGGAGTTGGAGTGCGCTCTAACGCAAGACGTCTCGGTCTGGAATTCAGAGGCGTGGAGCGGGTGTGCCCGGCAAGGGTTCGACCGTCTCTGCCAGACATGCCAGGAACCCAGCGGCAGCGAGTGGCACCCTGTCAATTCTCGGCGAGCGCAGGGGGGTGCTCCTCAGCCTCCCGGACAACAAACCGCCCTTGTGGGTCTGTCGCCATGACCGAGCATCGATTGATCACCAAGAGATGGTGCTGGCCCGGGCGGTGGTATCGCGGCGCACGCGACGATGGCACCCCTGCCCGGGCCGTCTCTTGGATGATTGGTCTGTTGGATCGTCGGAGACCAACTGCCCTGGTCTCGATTTAGTAGGGGTGTCCGCGGCGATGCACTGCACGCCGGTCAGCGGGCGATGGAGATCGCGAAGGGGGTGAATCCGCTGGATCGGATCACGTGCGGGACGAACAGGATCGCGGCCTCCGTGGCGCGGGCGGTTTGGATCCCGCCGAGGTCGGTGATCCACTCCTTGCGCCAGCCAAGGTCGGTGAGCAGTTCACGGACGGTCTGTTTGGCGGTCAGGTCGTCGCCGGACAGGAACGCGGTCGGTGCGTGGGCGAGCGTGGCCGGTGCGGTCATGACCGGGAAGAGCATGGTGTTGAGTGTCTTGACGACGTGCGTGTCCGGGAGGGCGTCTTGGAGTTGCTCCGCGAGGCTTGAGCCGGGGTAGATCAGGTGGGCGGGCAGTCCGTCCGGTCCGTCGAGGGTGGCGTTGGAGACGTCGACGAGGATCTTGTGGCGCAGTTCCTCGCGCAGGTCGGTGAGCCGCTCCAACGAGCCTGCTCCGGGGGTGGCGTTGATGACGATCCGGGCGGTGCGGGCGGCGTCGGTTGCGGCGCCCGGAGCGCGGTCTGCGACGGCCACTGAATGCCCTGCCCGGGTGAGGGCGGTGGCCAGGTTGGCGCCGACGCGGCCGTTTCCGAGAACTGCGATCGTGGTCATGAGGTCTGTGGTCCTTTTCGTGGGTGCGGGGTGTGGTGTCGGGTCAGCGGGAGAGCGTGGTGACGGCCTGGGCGTGGACGCCGGGCGCGGCGGCCAGGAAGCTTTCGCTCTGCGGGGTCCAGGGGCGGCCCTGGGCGTCGGAGATATGTCCGCCGGCCTCGGTGACGAGCAGTGCTCCGGGCAGCAGGTCCGCGCGGGCGCCGGCGAACTGCCAGAAGGCGTCGGTCCGGCCGGCGGCCACGTTCGTCAGGTGCAGGGTCGCGGGCACGGCGGTGCGCACGACGAGCGCGTCAAGAAGCATCGAGGTGATGGAGGAGCCGATGCGCCGCACGACTGTCTCGTCCTCGTCGGGCCGGGCCTGGCTGGTGGCCACGATGCTCAGGCCGAGGTCCGCGGTGGGCGAGACGCGCAGCGGTCGGCCGTCGAGGTGGGCGCCCGCGCCGGTCCGTGCGGTGTAGGTCTCGCCGGTCAGCGGCAGGTGGACGGCGGTGAGCACGGGCTGGTTGTCGCGCACGAGGGTGGCGGTCACCGCCCACTCCGGTAGTGCGTGGAGGTGGTTGACGTTGCCTTCGGCCGGGTCCACGACCCACCATTCGCCGGGCGGCAGCGCCCCGCCGTCCAGTTCGTCTTCCACCCACCCGGCATCCGGACGCAGCAGCGCGAGGTGGGGGCGCAGGATGTCCAGGGCCGCGTTGTCGTTGGCGGCGAGAGCAAGCATCAGCTCTTCGCGGCTCTGATAGCGGACCACCCCGCCGAAGCGCTCCAGCAGCGCGGCGCCAGCCGCCCGCACGACGAGCGCGGTCTGGGTGAGCAGGTCGGCGTCAGAGGCGGCGACGTCAGTGGTCCGAAGCGTTTCCGGCATGGTGAACTCCCTTGTGCGTAGGGGTTGATGAGGCCATTGGGGGCGGATCCGTGCGTTCTGTTCTGCCCTCTGGGTTCGACCGTAGACAGCCTCCTGATTAACAGCAAGTGCATGTAAAGCACGGCTAGGATTACTCACATGCAATTGGATTTGAACCTGCTCGCCGCGCTCGACGCGCTGCTGGAAGAGGGCAGTGTGGCCGGGGCGGCCGCGCGCTTGCATGTCACCGCGTCCGCGATGAGCCGGAGCCTCGGCCGAATCCGGCGCACGACTGGAGACCAGATCCTGGTGCGTACCGGCCGCACGATGACCCCGACGCCGTATGCGATCGCCGTCAGGAAACAGGTCCACGAGCTCCTCCACCAGGTCCAGGGAGTGCTCGCACCGAGTCGTGAGCTCGATCTGACAACGCTGGAGCGCACCTTCACCCTGCGCTGGCATGACTCCCTGGTCGCCTTGAGCGGCCCCGCCCTGCTCTCGGCGGTGCGGGAACAGGCGCCGGGCGTGCGCTTGCGTTTCCTCGCGGAATCGAGCCTGGACACCCCCGAGTTGGCTCGCGGGCAGGTCGACCTGGAGGCGAACGCCAACCACCCGACCGCACCGGACATCCGTGCCGAGAACGTGGGCGAGACCCGCCTCGTCATCGTCGTGCGGCAGGGCCACCCCCTCACCCGCGTCAAGAAGATCACCGCCAAGCGGTACGCCGCCGCCGAGCACGTCACCGTCTCGCGCAAGGGAAACCTCAGCAACGCCGTCGACGACGCCCTGGCACGGCTCGGCCTCACCCGCCGCGTAGTGGCGACCGCGCCCACGGAAGCGGCCGCGCTGGAGTTCGCGCGCGACTCCGATCTCCTGATCTGCGTCCCGGAAGCCACCACGCGCTCAGCGGTCGCCAACCACGGCCTGGCAGTCCTTCCCCTCCCGCTCGAACTGCCGTCGGCACCGATATACCTGTCATGGCATCAGCGCTACGACACCGACCCCGCCCACGCCTGGTTGCGCGAGCTGGCACGAAGCGCGCTGTCCCCAGGGGGAGGGTCGTTGTAGTTCGGCGCCGTCCGGTCACGTCACGCCTACATTCACGCGCCCAGCCAGCCGCCACTGGCCTTCGAGCGCGCGGGGATGGACCCCAGCTCCTGTAACCGCCTTGCTGTCCACCGCATCTGACGTTGCGGCAGTTCGCTCACCTCCACCGGGGCGAGGCCAAGACGGATGCGAAGGACGCGTCCACCATCGCGGAGGCGGCCCGCGCGAAGCCACATCCTGAGGGCGGTCGACCGCGGGGGTGCACAGCCGACAGACCGAGTTGTTGGCCCCGATCAACCCCGCCTGGGACAGCTGTACTTCCACGTCTCGGAGGACGCTCTGACCTCCAACTGCTCCAACGGGGCAACCAGGAGGAGATGGTCCGGGCCGCGCAGTGAGCACGCTGGGACCGCTGCCCCTTGCCCCCTCGCCGTCCGCCATGCGAAGCCTTCTCGGCCGTGATGTTGTGGACATGTGGGGTCACCGAGGCAGCGGCGGTATGCGGTTGCCGTTCCATCGTCAGGGAAGGCGGTCTTCCGCGTGTGCGCCTATCAGTGTCCGAGGCTCGTCAGGGCTGCTCCCCTGAGAGGAGCGGTTCGAAGGAGCGGTAGGCGGTGTAGTTCCTGAAGTGCCGGGCGTAGAGCTCCGAGCCGTCGGTGAGGCGCTCGTCGAGCACTTCGCTGACGTCGACGACGTGCCGCAGTCGCCACGTGATCACCTCGCCGGCTTCGTTCTCGTAACTCGTCTCCAGGCTCTTGCCGTGAGCCTCGGCCTTCTCGCGGGCCTCCACCTCGTCGGCCGCGGTCAGCAGGACGAAGCTCTCCTGGTAGAGCGGAGCGTGATCGTCGGTGTCCGCCGAAGTCTCGCACAGCAGGACTGCGATGTAAGTGGTCATGTTCCCGGGCTATTTCTTGAAGCGGTTGTCGTTCAGGAGCTTCCAGGCGGTGTTGCAGGAGCTCTCCCGGCAGCCCTTGAGATAGCCGAGTGTGTCGCCGTAGTGCTGCCCGGGAAACACCTGCCGGATGGAACCCCGCCGACAGCGGGAGATGAAGTTGGTGGCGATCTCACCCAGGTTCTCGTTCGCCACGCAGGCGTCTCCGAGATAGTGGGCGGGGGCCGGGCGCACGTGGCTGGTGGCCGCCGTCGCGTCCGTGGGGATGCCAGTCACCGCGCTGCCCGCCAGGACAGCGGCCAGCAGGCAGCGGATCACGAGAATCCGTACGGAGCCGCACCCTCCGTCGTGATGGGTGGTGTGCATCGGATCAGCAGCCCGTCATCTTCCCGTAGGCGATCCAGACTTCGCCCTTGTTGTTGAGGCTGACGTTTCCGGACTTGTGGAGCCCGGTGTACTTCCCGCGGTACTTCCGCAGTTCCCCGACAGGCGATTCCAGCGTCACGTAGGGGGAGTCGGGCTTCCAGTCCCCGGAGAACTTCGCGTAGACCTCGTTGGTCCCGTCGGTACCGCTCGCCCAGCAGGCGCGGGAGCCGGAGTAGAGCACGAGGTTGCCGTCGTACTGCATCTCCAGGCGGTAGCCGCCGTTCCGGAGACAGTGACCGGGGATGAGCCTGTCGGTGAAGGACGTGCCGTCATTCCGGCACTGGTCGAGCACGCGGACGCTGTGAGCGGCCTCGGTGGGGGCAGCCGTGGCCTGTCCTGTCACTGCCGCGAGGACTGTCATCAGGTTCACCGCGGCGAGTACGCACACCCGGGAGATGTTCTTCATGCCAGTTGCCTTTCGTGAGCGCCTCTTCACCAGCCATGACAGAGGGTATCGAGAGACGTACGCTCAGTTGTCGAAACTGAGGAACTCTCACCCGTAAGGGCAGTGAGGGGCCGGGAGTACGTCGTCGGCCCAACGTGCTGCCTGGCCACAACCTGACGTCCCACACAGGGCACCTCGGGCCCGCTGCCTTTTCAGGCATGCACCGGCAGCCCACGCACCGTCAACTGGCGCACACCGCAGCGAAGACCGAGCAGCGTGACCACACGGCTTGCGTAACGACCCCGCTGTGGAGTTGGCCGCTGAAGGGATCTCCTCAGCGCGAGGGGATTGACGCTGCGTTAGCCCACCCAACGCACGAACACTCACGATGATCGGCGGCGGTCGCACTCGTCTCCGCGACTGCCCCGGCCATTGGAGAACTGGCCAAGCCGTACCGTCAAGGGCATGACAGCGCAAAACTCGAAGTCCCCCAAACCCAGGGTGCAGTTGGTTATTGGCGTCATCCGCCAAGGTGACGAGATACTGCTCGTGCGAGAGAGGCTCGGCGTCGATGGTGGGATGCTCTGGCCGCTGCCCGGTGGCGGGGTCGAGGACGGCGAGCTCCTGCACGAAGCACTGCGGCGCGAAGTGCAGGAGGAGACCGGGCTGCTGGTGGGCGACCCGCGGCGGACGAACCGGTACCGCGTGAGTACGCGTACTCAGATCAGGCCGCTGCTCATCCTCAAGCGAAGGTCCGGCGCAGGTGTGCCGTCAGGCGGTCGGGGGTGGCCGGGTGGAACCGGCCCGAGAGGTGGCCGTCGGGGCGGATCAGGTAGGCCTCGCCGTCACGCGGGGCGTAGGCGTCCCTGAAGCCGCCGGCCCGGTCCCGGATGACGGGCGGGCGCTGTGCTGGCGGGCCAACCGTGTCGGGGACGTCAGCCGCGAGGACCAGGTAGCTGCCGAGCAGACCGTGGGCCGCGCGGTGAGCCGCGGCGGCGCAGTCCTGCAGCCGGGCCGCGCCTGCGCCCGAGGCGTTCTCCGGCCCCGCGTACAGGAGCAGCGTGTGCCTCGGGCCGCGGAGCAGGTCGAAGAGCCGTTGCGGGTACGCGGCGAGGGCCTGGAGCAGCCCCCGGCAGTCTGGCGCCCGGTCACCCGGCGCGGGTCCGCCCACCGGTGCGCCGCCCGGAGGGAGCGGCTCGACCAGGGGGCTGTCCGGGTAGCCCACCAGCAGCTGCGCCTCACGCAGCAGGAGTGTCTCCACACTCTCGGTGTCGTACCCGGAGCGGGCGTGGCGGACCGTGCGGCCGACGACCTCCTCCCCGACGGGGTGGCGTTCGGCGTGGTAAGAGTCCAGCAGGCTCTCGGCTCCGAGACCACGGACGGTCAGGGCCAGCTTCCAGGCGAGGTTGTAGGCGTCCTGCACCCCGGTGTTCAGGCCCTGCGCGCCCGTGGGCGGATGGATGTGCGCGGCGTCCCCGGCGACGAAGAGACGGCCCTCGCGGTAGCGGTCCACCAGCCGGTGGCTGATCCTGAAAGTGGAGGACCAGCGCAGCGTGGACGCGGTCGTGGGCTGCGGCGACAGCCGGTCGAGCACGGCCTGGATCTGCCGGAGGTCCGGACCGCGGCTGTTGTCGATCCCGTGCGCCACGGTGTCCGCGGAGCCGGCGTCCGCATGCTGATCGACGGTCAGTTCCGGAGGGACCTTCATCGACATCCGGTACCGGCGCTCCCCGGGCAGGGGGATGCACACCAGCAGGTCGTCCACCGCGCCGTTCGCGTCCAGATGCGTCGACCGCACGGCGTAGCCGGCGGGCATCTCCCAGTCCACTTCGACGTCCCCGAGCATGTACTGCTCGGGGAAGGCGTCACCCTCGAAGCTGAGCCCGGCGGCCTTGCGCACCAGGCTGTGCGCGCCGTCGCAGCCCACGAGGTACTGGGCGTGCACGCGCTCGGTCGTGCCGTCCTCGCCGACGAGTTCGGCCTCGACCCGGTCGGGGTGCTGTACCGCCGCCACGAGCCTGGTTCCGCGCTCCACCGCGGTGCCGAAGCGCGCCAGGTGCTCGGCGAGCAGCCGCTCCGTCGTGTACTGGGGAAGTGCGGCGAAGGCGTAGGGAACCTCGCTTGGCAGCCGCAGCTCCATCCGCGACGCGGGCTTTCCGTCGACGAAGCCCAACTGACCGAGCATCGGCACGGCCTCGTCCAGCGCCTCGCGGACCAGGCCCATGGAGTCCCAGACCTCGAGTGTGCGCGGCTGGATTCCGACGGCCTTGGCATAGTGCTGAGGGGTCGGCATGGTGTCGACGATCCGGCATTCGACGCCGTGCCGCCGCAGCTCGGCCGCCGCCGTCAGGCCCACCGGGCCGGCTCCCACCACGAGAACATCGACATCGGCCATGACCGGGCTCCTTGGTCTCCGGCGACCGGCTCCGCGGAGCCGTACATCTTCAGGTTGCGCCCGGACCACCTGCCTCGCCACCCGCGGAAGCACCGCCGCAGTGCACCGTCGGCCTGGAGCCCAGCATGAACCAGCAGCTCATCACCACGATCGAGTCACTGATCACCGCCTCGCCCCGCACCACCCCCTGGGAGCGGCTGGAACGCCTCGTCGGTCCGCATCGGGACCGGGACCACCCTCACCTGAGGAAATGCTGGACCATCCCCCACGAGCGAACGCCCAGTTCGCCGCACCCAGCACAGCTGAGCAGCGACAATTTACTAGCACGGTGGGCTGTCCGCCTAGAACCGATTTATCGTGATGCTCGATCAGGCTCGCCGCTCGCCGGTTTCGTCGGCTCGTCTGCTGTGATTCGCTCCGCGCTCTTGAGACGGTCGCGGAACTTTTTCTCGTAGTTGGCCAACTCGGCGCTGTGGGATTCGATGTATTGCCGGTCATAGGCGATCTCGACCGCGACTGCCACCCCCACCAGGTTGGTGGTTTTTTTGCACTCCAGATCGGCGGCCGCTGTGGCGATCTCCGTGGTGGTGTGGACGTAGGGGGCGGCTGAGGGATGTTGGGGGTCGGCCCGCCACTTGGGATCCGTGTACGCGTCCCAGGGATTGGCGTAGCTATAGCCTCTGGACCTCATGCATGCGGACCACTTCCTGTACGCCTCCGTCAGCCGCGGATCGGTTGGGGGAACCTTTGGTCCGCCCCCAGGCAGTGCGTTGGTCGTGGCTGGAGTGACCGGCGGGCCGTCGATGACATGAACGCTCTGCTGTATACATCCCCCCTGAGGCAGCGGTCTGCCATGGAAGCCGGTGACCGGATGCCCGGCCTCGTCCTGCCCGGTCCGGACCGTCAACTCGGCAGCGGGGAGCGGGTGCTGGGGGTCATGAGCCGAAGCCGCAGCTGCGATAACGGTGTCGTATCCCTTGTCGCGTGCAGCACCGGGGTCGAAGAACCCGTAGAGAGGCGATCGTGCTCTAATCTGCCGTGCGAAGTCGTCCAGACCTCGGAGCGGCGCCGGCGGCCTGGGCGTAAGGCCATAGCTGCGTATGCATTGGGCCAGGGCGGCGTCCTCGGCGTGGAAGAGCGTCTCGGCCTGCGCGACGGTCGGCGTGTATGCATCGATCGGCCGGGTGATCTGGTCGACCGATGTAATCGTCGGGGCCGGGCCCAGTGGGGGCGGGGCAGCGGGGGCCATATCCGGGTGGCCGCAACCTGCGAGGGTACTCAGAGCGACCATCGCCAGAAGCCCGTGGCGGAACGCGTTCGCCATGATGTGACCTCGCGGATGGGAGAGGTGGTTCGGACAGGTGCCGAGGAACCGCGGTGGGGGGGGGGGGGGGGGGGGGCCCCCCCCCCCCCCCCCCCTCTTTTTTTTTTTTCCCCCCCCCCCCCCCCCCCCCCCCCCTTCGGCGAGTGTTCCTTCGGTCACCTAAGTCCGGGGCCACTCCCCACCAAAAGACCCG
>NZ_JBWKKJ010000005.1:513226-545903 GCF_056431605.1 Streptomyces sp. NPDC045846
GGGGGGGGGGGGGGGGGGGGGGGGGGGGGGGGGGAGGGGGCGAGGAAGCGTGACGGTCCCCCCCCCCCCCCCCCCCCCCCCCCACCGCGCTGGTGCGTGTCTAGGTGATGACCACGTACCGGGTCCACGACCGGCCGACGGGCTGGTCGGCGCCGGGCCAGAAGTAGACCCGGCCCCCTGCCACGTCCTGAAGGTAGCCGTTGTTGCGACCCGACTGGACCTCGGTGGTGTTGTCGATGTTGGCCCAGCCAGTACCCACGCCGGCGTAGCAGAAGGGGTTGTGCGTCGCGCTGAGGACGGTCACGCCGACGCTGGGGCACGGGACGTTCACCACGGTGGCATTCGCGGGAGCGGCCATGGCGAAGCCGCCAGCCGTGATTCCTGCCGCCAACGCGAGCGAGGCAATCTTCCTACGGATGGTCATATATTCATCTTTCTCTGGTGGGTGGCGCCGTCAGGCCCGATCGGCCGGACGATCGTTACGAGAGGCGAACACTGCCGGGCCGGCGGCGGAATCCGTAGGCCAGGCTTTGTCCAGTTCGCGGATCGCGGCCGCCGCGACCGGGCGGAACGCACCGGCGGAAAGACGATCGCGATCCTCGGCCAACTGGCGACCTCTGGTGGAGGGCCAATCCTGTCGGCGTTCATTCATCTCCATCTGGGGCGCGTCCGAAAGGCCCTGCGGCGTCCGGCTGACGCCAGACGGCAAACCCGGACATCAGTAGCTATCGCCGGGGCGTCGGCACTCTGCTGGGAGCAGGGGAGCGCGCCAAGAGGGCGCTCATTGTCTTCTACGTTCAGGTACGCCAGAGCACGCCTTCCTGTACAACCTGATGGACACGCATGGACACGCACGGACACGCACGGACGCGACATGCAGGGCTATCCGGATGTCGCAAGGAGACTGATCGGAGAGCGTGATGGACGAAGCCGATGGGGTTGCCGCATTCCTCGCCCGGCTGCAGCAGCTGCGCGCTGAGGCCGGCAACCCGTCGTTCCGGACGATGGCCAAGGCCTCGGGAGCCGTGTCGCATTCGGCCTTGCATGAAGCAGCAACGGGTGGGCGGTTACCCAGCTGGCCGGTCGTACGCGAGTTCGTCACGGCATGCGATGGCGACGAGGCTGCATGGCGACAAGCCTGGGCTGCGGCGGCAAGGAATCCTGCAGACGGGGCAAACCACTGCACCCAACCTGCCACCCGCGAACCAGTCCAGCCCGTCGAGCAGCTCACGGAAGCTACCCAGCCCCCTTCCTCGACCGCCCGCGGATGGTCCTGGCTGGGCAGCAGGATGACAACCTTGCTGGCAGGCGTTGCCATAGGCGCCGTCGTTGCCGGCTATGCCGTCGGCGGCCCGGCTTCAGCGGGAAGAGCAGTCGGCAGCAGTCAGATCAGCACGGCAGAGGAGTGTCGGAACGCGATCAGCGACGACGGCGTTCAGATGTCACCCGCCTCCTATCCCTCCCAGGTCCCGGGACCCGTCACCGCCACCGGTCCGGAAACGATCAACCAGCCGCAACACACGCCGACCTGGGTAGGGCGGCCCGGCTCGCAGGCGCAGA
Organism: Streptomyces sp. NPDC045846; assembly: GCF_056431605.1. NCBI lineage: Bacteria > Bacillati > Actinomycetota > Actinomycetes > Kitasatosporales > Streptomycetaceae > Streptomyces > Streptomyces sp. NPDC045846. The sequence continues at coordinate 514,787 of NZ_JBWKKJ010000005.1, forward strand.
TCCTTACCGGTACCGGCACCACGATCCCTGTCGCTCAGGATGTGGCCGCAGGCGACGCATTGGTGGTATCGATCATGCTGACCTCTACCTGCCCTGCGCGGCTGTCCGTCTCGGACAGCCGCGGCAACCGCTACCAGCCCATCGCGGACGTGTTCGACACGCGTCACCATCGAGTGATCATCCTCGCGTCGTTCGAGGTCGCTGCTCTGTCGACCGCCGACCACCTGCAGATTGCTTATGTCACCGCCAGCAAGTACCACGTGGTCGTCGACGAGTACCGCAACGTCCACGCCGCCGTCGCCAACGCCATCGGCAACGGCGAGTCCGGCGGCACCACCTTCAGGGTCACCACACCACAAGGGTGCCGGCAGGGCCAGCTCCTCCTCGGCGCAGTCGGCTCGAACAGTGGCTCCGGCCCGATTCTCCACCCCAGTTGGACAACCCTTCCCACCGTGAGGTTGTCCTCGTACAGGCTCACCACCGGTTACCAGCTCGTCCGCACGCCTGGACCCTGCACGCTGTCTGGAACCACCACCTCCCAATGGGGCGCAGCACTTGCCGTCCTGCAATGAAGCCTGGGTAACTTCCATCCGACCCGGCCAGCTTTACCTGTGGATGCGACTTTGACGCGGTTTGTGTGGCGCGGACCCGTCGCAGGAACGCGCGGACGGCTGGGGAGGTGGGGTCGATGACGGTGACGCGGCCGGGCAGGGTGACCGCCGCCGTCATCGAGGCGATCGGCACCGGGTCCCCGGTGCCGATCGGGGTGGCCGCCCCGTGCAGGGCGAGCGCGCGGAGTGGGAGGACCTTCGCGGCCTCGTAGGGGGTGCGGCCGGGTCCGCTGCGCTTCCCTGGTTCGCCTCACTGTCGAGCAGTGACTTGACGGGGTTCGGTCTGGTACACCCCGCTTCCGGCAGGCGCTGGGAAAGCCCAGGCCAGACCCACGGTGGGGGGTGGGAGGTCGGGCATTCCCTGCTGCCCAACTCCCTGCGCTCAGTGAGCAGGAGGAGAGAGTGGGGGCTTGCGCGGCCCCGGGCGCCCGCGCGGTTGCTGGATGCCCCGGGCCGCGACCCGTCGCAGGGTGGAGGTCAGGGCCGCAGAGCGCATGATCGTGGTGTACCCGCCCGATGAGACGGGTGCCCGGAGGGTGCGGGTGGACGGCACCATTCTGGCCGGACCCGGAATTTGCGGGATCTCACGGAGTATCTGCGGCGCGCGGGTCTCGAGGCCTCGTCGACCTGGACGTGATGCGCTCGCCGCTGGTGGCGGGGTGGTGGTGCTGAGGCCTTGGGCCCGGCCGGAGCGCTTGGGGTGGTCGCGCTTGGGGCGGTCCGGGCCGGGTGTTCCGTCACTGGCGGGAGCCAGCCACCTGCCCGGATCATGGTCAGTCCAACGGCCTGCGTCCAGCCCGTGCGGGGCCCGGCGAGCATGGGCTGGACGTTCGGTAGCAGGGGTTCCGGCAGACTCGGCCTCGTGCCCTTTCCGTTGGGCCGTGCGGCCTCGGGTCACCTCCGCCGGACATGGCCGCGGATCGGGGCGATCCGGGCCGGCTGTGCGTTGGCCGGGCCGTCGCGTCTCGCCGCCGTCGGCGCTGTTTCGTCAGGCCCATTCAAGGTGGGCTTCCTGAGGTGGGGTCATCGTTCCCGGTTCGGTCTGAGCCGGTAGGTCAGCCAGATCCTCCGGTCCTCGCCGCAGAGTATTCCTTGACAGGAATATTCGTCACGAGGAATACTCAAGGCATGGATGTACTCCTTGCCGCTCTGGCCGATCCGGTTCGCTGGCGGCTCGTCAAGCTGCTGGCCGAGCAGCCCCGGCCGGTCGGTGTGCTTGCTCAGCTTGCCGATGCCCGCCAGCCGCAGACGACCAAGCACCTGCAGACCCTTGGCCGCGCGGGCGTGGTGGTCTCGCAGCGCGTCGGTCAACGCCGCATCTACGCCCTGCGGTCCGGCCCCCTGCGCGATCTGGCGGCCGCGCTCGACCAGATCGCCGGTGCCGCGGAGCGCGCTGACGGTCCGTATGCCGTGTACGACAGCCATCAGCGCGCCGTGCACGGTGAGCGGCTCGCCGCGACGGAGGCGGGTTGGGCCGACGGTCGCTCTTTCACGTTCAAACGCTCGCTTGAGGGGCGCCCCGAGCTGGTCTGGCGGCACCTGACCGAGCCGTCTCTGCTGGCGCACTGGTGGACGCCCCAGGATCTCCGTGTCTCGGAGCTCGTCTTCGAGGCGCGAGCCGGCGGACGGATCGTTCAGGAGTACCGCGACGCACAGGACACCAGTGGATCCGACACGGTCGCCGGCCGCGCGGAGGGAGTCGTCGAGGACGTACGCCCCGTCGAGCGACTTGCCTATCGGCTGTCCCCGCTCCTGCCTGACGGCACCCCCGCTTTCACCGCGCACATCGACATGCGCCTCGGCCCGGGCGAAGAAGGCACGGACATCGAGGTCGTCTGGCGCATCACCGACAGCACGGTCGGTTCGGCCGACTTCATCGCCGGCATCAAGACCGGCTTCGGTCAGAGTCTGGACAAGCTCGCAAAGACCCTGGCCGCCGACCCGCACGACAACGACAGCACCGACACGAGGAGTACGAAATGACCCAGCAGAGCGCAGGCCGCAGAGTCGTCACCAACATCGCCCTCTCCCTCGACGGCCACTACGCCGCCGCGGACAACCCGCTGGACATGAGCTGGGTGATGCCATACGCGGTCTCGGACGTCGCTCGCGACCACCTGACGGGCCTGTGGGAGTCGGCCACCACGGCCCTGCTCGGGCGGGTCAACGCCGAAGGATTCCTCGGCTTCTGGCCCACCGTCATCGGCGCGGAAGGCGTCGACCCGCGCGACGAGAGCTTCGCCAAGTGGCTCGTGGACACCGACAAGGTAGTTCTCTCTTCGACCCTCGACCGGGCTCCGTGGGACCGGACGACGGTCCTCGACAAGCCGGCGGCCGAGGTGGCGGCGAGCCTGAAGGCAACCGGGAACGGTGACATCCTCGTGCTCTCCAGCGCGAGTGTCATCAAAGCGCTGCTGGCGGCGGACACGGTCGACCGCCTGGCGATGACCATCTTCCCGGTCTTCCTCGGCGGCGGCCCCCGCCTCTTCGACGACGGCCTGCCCGCAGCGCGGTGGACCCTCGTCAGCCAGGCCGCGGGTGAGGACGGCACGCTCGCCGTCGTCTACGACCGGATCCGCTGAACCGGACAGTCGCGCCGCAGGCGCTTTCTCGACTCGACACGGGGCGAGCACGTGCTTGCGCCTGGCCATGACCGCGCACGACATCCCGACGTACGGCGAGGACCGACAGCCGCCATCGGCCGCCGGCATGTCGCTGGAGCGTTGGGTGGGTGTCGATGATGGTGTCGAGGGCGACCACGCGTGCAGTCGTCGTGAGCGGCCCTCACGACGTCCGCGTTCAGCTCGAAACGGTTGACGCTGAACCTGACCGCGTGCTCGGTCATGGCCTTGTGCACGGCGGTGGCCTGCTCAAACTTCTCCACGGTGAGGGGGAGGGCCGAAGGAGCTTCGGCTGGACGTGCCTGTATCTCGCCTGCGCCCTGGACATCTGTTCGCGCCGCTTGCTCGGCCACTCGGTGGCCGCGCGCATGCGAGCCGAGCTGGCCATCGACGCCTGGACGATGGCGGTCGAGGCCCGCGGCGGCAACGTCGGAGGAGTGATCTTCCATGCGGACAGGGCTCGCAGTACGCGTCGGCGGCGTTCACGCAGGTCTGTGACGGTTTCGGGGTCCGCAGGAGCATGGGCCGGGTCGGCTCGAGCCACGAGGATGCCCTCTCGTCGAGCTGTTCTGGCAGGGGCTCAAGAGAGATGATGCACCAGAGACGGCTTTTGACGGGGCGTCAGGCGAGGCTGGAGATCTTCCAGTGGCTCACGTACTACCCGCCCGCAGACGCCACAGCGCCCTCAACTACCGCTCGCCAGCCGAGTTCAAACAGCAACACCAGAGAGAACGTGGAAGCACGCTCGCAGCATGAACCCCTGTGTCCACACTCCAGGGGGCGGCTCAATTCAGGCAGCCCCCGGAGACGCGGCCTCGGCCCGCCTTGTCCCGGAAGGTCTCCGCGTCAAACAACGACCCGAGATCACCAGCAGCGACACGGTCGAAGGTCTGCGTGCACCCTGGGATGGCAGGCTCCTTCGCGCTGACCGCGGCGGCCAGAGCGGTTGAGGTGCCGCTGCGAGGTTACCCCTGGAAGGTCAGGTTCTCGGTTGCGCGGCGATGTGCTCGGCGAGGATGCGCTCGACGGCGGTTGGGTCATCGGGGGTGATCGTGGGGCGCACGTGATGGCCGACGTCGATCACGAGGGCCACGTCTTTACTCGGTCGGTTCGCATCGAGGTTCCACCAGTGGAGGAAGTCACCCGTGCCCCAGATTCGCCACCTGCGTACGGCATTCGCTCCGGTGAGCGGGAGCTTCTGAACTCCCTTGATCGAGGTGTAGTGGATCCGCTTGGCGCCCCACGGGTAGTAGCGGCGAACGGTCAGCCCCTGGTCATCGCAGGAGATCCCGCCGTCCGTGTAGGAGGTCGTGCTTTCGTCGGTCATCTCTGCCCCTCGACTGGTGTGTTCGGGTTGATCGACGGTTCACGGCGTCTCGGGCGCGAGGATGAAGAGGCCCGCGACCCGCTCCTCGGCGTCGAACGCGACGCGGGCCTTCATCTCGCCAGCCTCGTAGCGCAGCGGAACGTCGACGACCGTGTGGTCGCCGATGCGCCGCACGAACGGCTCGCCGTCCCCGAGACCCTCGTAGGCGCCGACGAGACCGGCCACCGTGGCCAACCCATCGAGCCGGACTTCGTCGGTGAACGCCGCCAACACCTCGGCGTTGAATGACCGGCGGGCCTCGTCCATACGGCCGTCGAGGACAGCGGTGGCGATCTCTATGGCGCGGGCGGCAGCGTCCGTCATCCGCACGGTCTTGTCCATGGGTGCTCCCGTTCTCGGGTCGATGGGCTTTCCGAACCGCTGGAACGCGGCCTGGCGGGTGACTCCGAGCAGATCCCCGATCTCCTGCCAGGTGTGCCCGGCATCCCGGCACTGCTGCACGCACAGTTTCAACACCTGCTCGGACAGACCGTCGACCTCCTCGGCGATCCGGACAAGGTCGAGGTAGGCCGGTTGAGACACGGGGTTGGCCAGCTGTCCGGCAAGGGCAGAGGCCTGCCCTGTGAGACGCGCGGCCAAGTCCGCGAGAGGCGTCGGCGAATCAGTCACATGTCAAGGATGCCTTTACGCGTCCGAGGCGTCAAGGATGTGTTTACACGCGCCTGGCATTCGACCCGCGACACCACCGTCGCCCCCTGTCCATCCGCAACGTCACCCCGTCGACGGCTCCCGAGCTGGGCGTCGTCCCTCCGGCACGAGTCGCCTGGCAGGAGCACCACCTTGGTCGCTGTCGAACCCCTGCCGGCCCGGCCTCTCCGACAGTGCCGCGCGCACCCGCGGCAGGGATTTCACGCCCGAAGCGGGGCTGAGGCGGGTGGGGGAGTGCTCGGAGTCCCAGGCCGACTTGGCGCCGGAACAGGCCGTGGAGGCGGCGGTCACCGCGAGAGCGGCAGCAGCGACAGCGAGACGGCGGCGGTACGCACGGAGCTTCCAAACGCACGGCGACAGCGAGAAGCTACCGCCACTCCACCCTCGGTGCACGCGGTGGTGACAGTGGGTGTGCCGGAACAACACCCCGGCCTTGCCCGGTCATCCTCGCCCGCCGCTTCAAGGCCCGCATGCCCCTCTGCGCCGGCAGCCCGGTCCAAGATGGAGCGCGCAGGCTGCACTTCACTCGGCGGTGTGCGCCGTGGTCGTCGGGGTGTGTGAAGTTCCGTCCTCTGCCAGGCATGGATTGCGACGCTTCGACGGGATGGGCGTGGGTCATGGTGTGGGCGTCCGGCCGAACCAATGCCGGTCATCCGCACCAACCGGTGCCCCAGACAACCGTGGTTGGGGTGCCGTGAACGGAGACTCCCATCTGCTCGCCCCACCACCGTCACCATCACCCGCAGCCGTGCGGGGTCGCCGCCGTCGGCCGGGGCCGCGGCCCGTTACAGGCTCAGCCGGTACGGCACGATGCAGACGACGACATCCGTTCGTGCTCTCAGCGCTGTGGCCAGCAGGATGCCGCGCTGGTTCTGCAGAATCTGGTAGCGGCGATGGCGGGGCTCCACCTCGGGGATGAGAACGGCGATCTGCCGTCCTCCTTCTGCCGCTTCCCTCACGTAGTCGACGATGGGCTGCACCAGGGAGCGGTGCGGACTGTCGATGACCTCCAGCCGCACACCCGGGTTCCAGCGGGTCCAACTCTCCCGAAGCGCACGGACCTTGTCGGAATCACTGTGCACGGCGACCGCGACGACCTCGCGACCGAGAGTGCCGGCGGCCGTCAGTGCGTACTGGGTGAGCTTGCTGACCTCGCCGACCGGCACGATGACCAGGGAATCGGTGTGCCGCACGGGTGGAGGTGGGATCTCATCGAGTCCGAGTTCGACCCCAACTGCCGTGTAATAGCGCTGAATTCGAGCGAAGAGGAGCATGAGCAACGGCACGGTGGCGACCACCACCCAGGCGCCTTCGAGAAACTTGGTGGCCAGCAGGACGATCGCCGCGATCGTGGTGAGTACCGCGCCGACACCGTTGAGCAGTGCACGCGGCAGCCAGCCGGACGGCCGCTGACCTGCCCAGTGCCGCACGAGCCCGATCTGGCTGATCGTGAATCCGATGAAGACACCGATCGCGAACAGCGGGATCATCCGGTGCGTATCGGCGTCCACGGCGATCAGGAGCAGCGCCGCGAGCAGGGCGAGGGCCACCACTCCCCAGCGGTAGACGGGCCGCTCCGCGCGCAACCCGAAGAGGTGGGGCAGCCGGTGGTCGCGGGCCAGCAGGCTCATCAGGACGGGCAGCCCGCCGAAGCTCGTGTTGGCGGCGAAGGCGAGGGCGAGCGTGACGATGAGATTCGTCGCGTAGTACAGCCAGCCCGTTCCGTACGAACCCGCCGTCAGCTGGGCGAGGACGGTCACGCCACCGCGGGGGGCCACATGGTCGCGGCGGATCAGCACCGCGAGACCGATCAGCATCAGCCCGAGAAGCGCGCCCAGCATGAGTTCGGTGCGCTGTGCCCGTTTGACCCGCGGAGTACGGAAGGCGGGCACTCCGTTGGCGATGGCCTCCACGCCGGTCAGTGCGGAACAGCCGGAGGAGAACGCCTTCAGGAGGAGCAGCACCCCCAGCGCCTCGGTGGCATGCACGGGTTGCGCGCTGCCGACGACGGCTGCGGGGTGCGAGCGCAGCAGACCGACGACGATGATGCCGAGGATGCTCACGATGAACAGGACGGTGGGCAGCATGAGCACCCGGGCGCTCTCGGCCACTCCGCGCAGGTTCACGGCCGTGAGGAGGGCGAGCCCGATGAGGCAGACGGCGAGCAGGTGCTGCCCCAGGGCAGGGAACGCGGAGGCGAGGCTCGCCGCACCCGCGGCGAGGCTCACGGTCACGGTGAGGACGTAGTCGACGACGAGACTGGCCGCCGCGAGCAGGCTCGTCCTGGGCCCGAGGTCCTTCTTGGCCACCGCATAGGCACCCCCGCCGTCCGGGTGCACGGCGATCACCTGGCCGTACGAGACGACGAGGACTGCCAGCAGTGCGGCGATGACGAGGGTCACCGGCAGCGTGGCGGTCAGCGCGCCGGTCCCGGCGGCGACCAGGACCAGGACGATCGCCTCGGGGCCGTAGGCGACCGAGCTCAGCGCGTCGAGGGACAGCGCGGCGAGCCCCTCGACACTGGTGAGGTGGTACTTGTCGCCCTCCCCGTGTCGCAGCGGAACCCTGGGCCGCAGCTCGCGCCGGGCCAGTCCGTACGCCATGGCAACCTCGCGGGGCAGAAGGCGGATGCTGTCCTGGCACAGTGTGCCGGGCCGACCGCGGCGCAGGCTGTCAAGGACGCGCCAAGGCAGCGCGCTCATCGTGTGGAAGTCCGTCCATACTCGATCGCCGCCGCAGCGGGAACGGCCGTCGGCGGGAGTGCCCTCCTGGCGAGTGGGGTGGCAGCGGGCGAACATCAGGCGGGCGTAGTCAGTTTCGGTGATGCCCTTGCGCCGGCTTGTGGCAGGGGCGCGGTCGATGCGGCAGATCAGCCGCGACTTGTGGCCGTACCTGGTGCAGATCAGCGCAGCCGTCGAGACGCGTTTGGTGCCCTGCGAGGTGACCCGCACAACGGAGGTGTGACCGCGTCGGCCCCACGTACGGCCCTTGGGCGGCCTCAGACCCTGGCCTGCCTCATCCTCGAAGCAGACCCACGACCGCCGCCCTCTCTTTATGACGGGCCACTGCTCCTCCTTCCAGGCGGCGACCTTCGCCTCGTTCCGTTCGGTGGCCTTACGGGACGGGACCTGCACACTCCAGCCGATGCGGTGCAGCAACAAGTCCAGCGTGACCAGGATGTACTTCACGCCGAACCGTCAGCGCACGATCTCGGCAACTTCGCCCGCGTCCGCCGCGCATCCGCCCTGGACTTCAGCGCGAGGAGACCCCACAACCTGGGCTCCAGAACACTCCTGCCCGACACCGAAAACCAGGACAAACCGGAGCTTGCCCCGGCGCGTCGCACGCACCCTGGCCCACAACGGCTACGGCGATGTGGCCTGGCACGTGTACAAGTCGTCCCAGGACGAAACACTGCTGCACGCGACCCCGCCGATGACCGCATAGACCAGGCATGGGTAACAAGACCCCTCGCCCCGGCAGTCTCTGGCTACCGGCTCCTGGACCAGCCATCAGGAGCGAGCGACCACCACGGACTCGTCTTCGCTATCGACACAGACCTCGCCTCCCGGGAGTACGCAGCGTCTGACACCAGGTGGAGCGGGAACTTGGGAGCCGAGGAGCACAAGTACTGAACATGGACTCGTGATGTCGGTCGGCTCGTGGGTGGGTGGCGTCAGGCTGTGAGTCCGCCGGATGGTGCCGGGGCTCGGGTTCTGGGCGCCGGCTGCAGCCACCGCCGCGCCGCGGCGAGGTTCACCTCGACGTCATCGCTCCAAGAGCAGACTTCCAGCCATGAGAGGTAGCCGCCCTGCGTGAAGACCAGGACCTCCCCAGGGCACTCGCCGGTTTCCGTGAATAGCTGTATGTCGGCAGCCACGACGGTGCCGGGGCCCGTGGGAGCGGGCTCCACCGCTTCGGTGTCGAGTTCGAAGTAGGCAGTGCCGCACCCGCACTGACAACGGGATTGCACCGTGAGGTGGGGCACCTGTCGTCGGAGGGCGACGTGAGCGGGCTCGTCCGGGTCCAAAAGGAGGTCGAGTACGTCGGCTACGTCCTCGGGCAGGCTGTCGGTCATGCTGCCAACGTAGCTGACCAGCGGCTTTTGGCTCAGATCAATTCCTCCGTCGACCCGGCGCTCACAGGTCCAGGGGTGGTAAAGCGGTGCGGCGAGGCAGCCGTCGATGACGTCCGGTCGGTACAGCTGGAATTCAGCGGTGGCGCCAGTGCTGATGGGTCTTCAACACCTCGTAGCCCCAGGCGGCGCGCTGTTCGGCCGTGGTGCGGCCTGCGGAGAGCCCGGGTTCCGCGGCGACTTCGGGAAAACGCGGGCGCATCTGCCGGTCTCCGGCCGTGACCAGTGCCGAAAACAGCGGCTCGTCGGCCTGGCGGTCTTCGTCGACCAGCCAGAGCAGGAGGCACTCGTCATCGCGGTGAAGCCCGGGCAGGCCCGGAAGGCGCTCGCGGAGCACGGGCCAGCCGATCGTTGTCCCAGCCCGTGCTGTTTGTTCCAGTACGGGGCGTAGATCAGTCGCAAGTTCCCACAGCCGCCCCTGTTCCAGCAGGTGTGGCCCGGCATCCCTCCGAGGCCGTCTGCTGTTGGCCGACACCGGCGCGACTCCGGCGCGGCGCCGTCGTTGCCCTGTCGCAGCGTCGTTCGAGGATCACGCCACCGGGTCCGCAGCGGACAGACCCGCCCTCAGCCCCGGGAAACGATCACCTGCTGTGCGGGAGGCGCTCTCCAACACCTCGCCACGCCGCAGGTCGACAGCACTCGCGAACACCCTGCTTCTCGGCTACCAGGCCGCCGTCAGCGTGCGCTCGGCGAATGAGAGCTTCAGCTTCTGGAAGTTCAACCAGTGGCTCAAGCGCACCTTGGCGGCAAGAGCGTGTCGTTTGGCTGGGCGGGCAGAAAACGAACGGAACACGCCGGAAGGGTCGACGCCGGTTGAGGAGTGTTTCCGACTCCTGCAGAGCTACCGGGCCGAGTCCGCATAAGGAGAGCTAGAAAGGCAGCTCGTCGACCACGGTCGGCTCCGTTCCCTGCCACTGAGCCCATCGGCCTGGGACAGAGGAGCAGGCCGCGGTGAGGTGGGCCAGACTTCGCCCCCGAACGTGCAGCCAGCTGTATGCCGTCAATCCGTCCTGCCGCAGAAGAAGCCCGGCAGCGGAGTACCAGCGGACCGGAGAGTCGTCGTCACCCGTCCACATGGGGTAATCCGGGAGAGCGACTCGCTCGTAGAGCTGCGGAAGCATATCCACAACATCAGGCGGCATTTCACACGCGTTGTAGAGCTGGCCCTCGCTGAACAGTGCCTCCGAGAGAACCAGCTCCACACACGCCAGCGAGACCCTGTCCATGAAGGGCCGCCAACCGTCCCGCGACTGCACGACGACTGGTGGGTCGGTCTCGCCCAGATCGCCCAGACGCACCCCCCAGAAGGCACACCCTTGGTTCTCGTTGCGGAAGCACAGCACACCACCGAGGTCCTCGTGTACGAAGAGTTCTGAGGGAGGCAGCATCGGGTCCTGGTGCTCGAACAACGCCGAACGACGGCCAAAGAGCAGGTATGCCTCACGCAGAGCGGTTGGCAGCGACACACCCAGCCGGCCTTCCGCATGCCGGAGCTCTTCCTCGCCGAAGCCGTCCCTGTCGGTCAAGGGCGCGTACCACCCAGCCGCGAAGGCCCGGATGAAGTCCCACGCCTCCGACCGGTCCGATATGCCGTCGTGCATGGATACAGCTGCATCGAAGTCGCCCACCATGCGGTGGACGGTACCCGTTCCGCAGATCCGCCGGGAAACGATCACGCCGCCGTCGGGAAGCGAGCTTGCAGGCGGTGGCTGCCCCACTGGTCAGAGGTGCTTGTGAACAGCCCAAGCACCGGCAACAGCGCATGAACAGCCATGCGCCGCGTTCAGCTGCCCGCCGCTGACAACAGCCCCGCCCCCAGCCCCGGGAAACGATCACCTGCTGGGCGGGAGGCGCTTCCCAACTCCTCGCCACGCCGCAGGTCGACAGCACTCGCGAACACTCCGGCAGCGTTGTTCGGCGGCCCGTTCAGCAGGGGACGACCGTCCACACGTAGTACCAGTTCTGCTCCTTGGCGGCGGAGATCGGCGGCAAGCTTTGGCCGAGTCGGTCGCCGCGCTTGCCGTAGAACTTCGCAGCGTGCGTTCCGTACTGGCGGTTCACCCACGATCCGGTACTGGTGAAGTTCATGTCGTAGGAGTGGCAGTAGTACATCTGGTCTTCGCTGCCGGCCCAGGCGTAGTCGCTGAAGGCGCAGAAGTAGCCGTTCTGGGTGTAGGCGTACGGGTTGCAGATGCTGCTGTAGGCAGGGGCGGTGCTGCCGTGGTCGGTGAAGGTGCGCGGGTGTGCCTCGCCGGGGATGGCGACGCGGATGGTGCGCTTGTCGTCGACCTTGATCTCGTTGAGGGAGATCTGCTTGCCGCCGCTGCGCTTGAGGTACTTGGCGACTTCGGCGCGCAGCGAGCTGTTCTGCGCGGGGGTGAGATGCGCGGCGCGGGCCTGGCCGGCGAACGGCTGGGGCGTACCGGCGGTGGCGGTTCCCGCGCTGATCGAGAGTGTGAGCAGTGCAGCTGCTGCGGAAGCGGTGGCGATCTTCCTTATGGTGCGGGCTCGGCCAGCCATATGTTTCCCCCGGGTGTGCGGTTGATGGGCCACCGGCGATGCTGACACCGGTGACCGGCGGCGTCGAGGCTGAATACTGGTCAGATCTGACGCCTGGCCCGAGGTTCGACCCGCGTGCCTCACATGACTCACCGTCGAGGGGCGGGATCGGTCCGCGTCCGCAGGCGTGCTGCTTCTTCCGACTGTTGACGGCGTCGGCCTGGTCGGGCCGGAGGCTTAGCGCGCCGCCGGTGTCGGCGACCAGGAACTGGTCCTCGAGGACCTCACCCAGGAGCAGGTCCTGGACTGGCGCACCCGCGCCGCCGCCGACCACCAGAACGTCGCCGAGCACCGGCGACGGAGGTGGCCCGGAAGAACGGCGTCGGCCAGAGGGCGAAGAAGCTGCCCCGTTTGCACAGTTCCGTAGAAGTCAGCACCTGAAGCGACCCACTCTTCAAGCTGTAGGCGGCCGGGCACGCAGGCCGGGCGGTCGGGCGCCGGGATCGGCATCCACTGACTGCTGTGGTCGGCCAGCGTCGTCGGCAAGGGTGGGCACTGAACGGACCGGCACGGGGGACTGGTCTCTCGCTGCCCGCTTTGTGCCCAAGAGGACCAGCACGAGGATCTGTACGTTCGCCTGCGCCGCCACCGCCTTAGCACGGCGGCTCCGCCATCGGTCTGTGCTCAGCCCTCCAGGCTGCCGATTGCCTCGGCCAGCCACTTCTTCTCCTCGGTGCTGGTGGCGCGAGCGATTCGCAGCATGCCCTGTCGGAAGAGATCCGGTGCCTCCTCGGCCCGTACGGGCTCGCCATCGCGGTAGAAGAAGCTCGCTGGGACGTCGAGGAAGGTCTGCCGACGGCGCAGGACCGCGGCCTGCTCGGCACGGTCGGGGAGGTGGTGCAGGAACGCAAGCAGGGTGAAGAAGCGCTGCCCATCGGTGATTTCGGCTTCCTTCGGCTGCCGCAACCGGGCCAGCAGTTCGGTGCGGCCCGCCTCGGTGAGGGACAGGATCCTGCGGGGTGCGGCGCCGCTTCCGGGCTCGGTGCGCTGTTCGACCAAACCCGCTTTCACGAGCCGGGTGATGGCCGGATAGAGCGCCCCGTCACTTACTGGGCGGATGTGGCCACTGAGGCCCTGGATGCGGGCTTTCACCTCGTATCCGTGCAGGGACTCCTCGAAGAGAAAACCCAGAATCGACAGCTCCAGCATCCCTTGAGCTCCTTCCTGCGCGTGACAGCGCCCTTGCCCGTCCCGTCGTGGCATGCTACCTCTTTTCGCTGTACCTCGAATCGAGGTACAGCGAAAAGAGGGGGAAGTCATGAGGGCAGCAGAACACCGGCGCAGGCTGGTGACGCTCGCGTATCCGGTCTACTTCGAGCTGCTCGCGGGGGTCACGGCCGGGATCATCAACATGGTCTGGGTGACGCGGCTCGGCGGGAGCGCTGTTGCAGCGGTGGCTGTCGCCACGAATGTCGAGAACCTGCTGCTCGGCGTCATCCTCGTCGCTGGCTCGGGCACGACAGTGCTCGTCGCCCGAGCCAGAGGAGCTGGAGATCCGGCAGCGATGCGCTCCGCCGTGCGCGGCGGATGTGCCCTGTGGGTACTCGTCACACCCTTGATCACCATCGGGGGATACCTGTGCCGCGAACCGCTCGCTCACCTCGTACTCGGCGGCAGCGGCGGCGACTCGCTGCCCCTCGCTACTGGCTATTTCTCGATCGCATTGCCAGGGATCGCGGTGTTCTTCGCGACCAACGTCGTCGACGGCATCCTGAAAGGTGCGGGCGACACCCGCACCCCGATGAAGCTCGCGATCCTAGCGAACGGGCTGATTCTCGGGCTGGATCCCTTGTTCATCCTGGGATTCGACTTCGGCGTGCGGGGGGCGGCGATCGCCACAGTGCTGGGCCGGACGGGCGCGCTCTTTTTTGGTTTCGCGGCGCTGCACCGCAACGGCGTACTACGACAGGAGGCCCCGAACCGGGACGGTTCGCTCCGAGCCGATGCCCGCAGGACGGCTGCGACCGGGCTTCCCATGTCGGCCGACTTCGTCGCACGAATGGCGGGGGCGCTCGCACTCGTCGCCATCGTCGCCCGGATCGGCGTCAGCGAGGTCGCCGCGTACGGGATCGCGACGAAGGCAATGTACGTCGCGACCATGGCCTTCTACGCGGTACGCCAGGCTGCCGCCATCCGCACCGCCCATCTCCTTGGTGCGGGACGCGATGAGCGGCGGGCCATCGGACGGCAGGTGCTGCTCCTGGCCGGATCTCTGGGGTTCACGGCTCTGCTGACACTGCTCGTCGCCGGACCGTGGATCATGCGGGCCTTCGGCAGCGGGGGAGAGGTGGCCGAGGCGGGGGCACTCTATCTGCGCTGCCTAGGCCCGTACTTGATGCTTCTCGCTTGCTTCATCGCGCTGGGCGGGATCTTTGAGGGCGGCGGTGGCAGCGCTGCCCTTGCACGGATCACGGCGTGCGGCGTGGCGCTCCAACTCGCACTTGCATACAGCCTGTCGGGATTGGGGCTGCCCGGAATCTGTCTGGCCATGGCGCTGGCCATGGCACTTCAATGTGCAGCCATCGCCAGAATGTATCGGCGCATGGCACATCCGACAGTCACCGGCTGCGACAACGGTCGACAAAAGACCTTCGACACACAGCCCGACAGCCCTTCACCCGGCCATCGACTCGGATCATGACCGGTGGGGGTGTGCCAGGTGTTGGGTGTGAACTCTGTGGCGGGGGAGCGGCGTTGCAGGAGGGTCTGGTGGAGCGAGGCGGACCGTGATCAATGATCGATGCGGGGCCGACCGTTGCCTGCCGCGCGGGTGAGGAGTGTCCGGTGTGAACAGCACGAAGTGCCGGGATCTGACCGCGATCCCGGGACACCTTCTTCGTGCGCTACTTCCTTGGCCGCCTCGTCAACGGCCGTCCGGTGCCTGGGGCACCGCTGCGTGCCTGTCCGGGGTCGAGTCCGGTCGATGCCGGGGCTGTGAGGTGTGCGTGGTTCGCGATGGTTTTTGTGGTGGTTGGATGGTGGCCTGGTCTGCGGGAGTGCCGCAGCCGCAGGTCGCTGTTGCCGGCGATGACCACGGTTCCGTTCGCCAAGGTCGTTACGGCGGCGGGCGGCTGGGCGTGGCAGCCGAGTTCGCCGCGCTGCCATCCTGTTGGGGTTCCGTCGCCGATCCAGACCGCGGCGCAGTGCGTCGTCGGGGCCTGCGGTGTTTCCCCCGGTATCCGCAGGCTGTCGACCGGTGTGGTCACCGGCGTCGGTGCACAGGAGCGCGTCGGTGAGCTCGAAGAGTGCGTCACCTCGCGCGGTCAGACAGGTATGGAAGATGTCTCGGACGCCGGAGGCGGACCAGTTGTTCGCCACGACCGCTCCGGTGGCCGCGAAGACGGCAACGTTCGCGGGGCAGCTGGAGAAGGTGGCCGGTGCGTTGAGTGCCTACAGCCAGGAGGTGCGGCCTTTGGCGAAGAAGCTCGAGGATCTGCAGCGTCAGGCGTTCGCGTTCACCGCGAGTATCGCGGGTGATGACCACTGGCGGCGCGACGAGAAGAAGCGGGATCGCAACGATGGCCTGAAGGACGAGGTCCAGGCCACGTTGCAGGCGTTCTACGAGGCCGAGATCGCCTGCCACAACAAGATCACCGCGCTGGTCGGCGGGAGCACCCTGGTGCTGGGGAAGCTCGGCGGCGGTCAGGTGCTGCCCAAGGGCACCAGCGCCTACGGGGCCAGTGCCGATGACCTCGGTCACCTGGACAAGGCTCCCTGGGGCAACTACGCGGAGCCCGAGTACACGGGGTTCAGCTGGCTGTGGCACCAGGGCAAGAGCTTTGTGTGGGACGGCTTCGTCATGGACGGAGTGGTGGGCACGGTCAAGGGGCTTGGCACTCTGATCGGTACCGACGGCTGGGACGCGGCCGGCGAGGCCTGGAAGGGACTGGCCAAGGTCGCCACCGGCCTGGCCTTCGTCATGACTCCGGTCGCCCGTGAACTCTTCCTGAGCGCCCCCGACAGCATGATGCCGAAGTGGCTCCGCGAGTCGCGCACGGCGCTCAAGCAGACCGGCAAGGCCATGGTCGCCTACGACGAGTGGGGCAAGAACCCGGCCCGCGCGGCGGGCGGGGTCACCTTCAACATCTTGACGACCGTCTTCACCGATGGTGCCGGCACGGCCGCCAAGTCGGGCGCGGTCGCCAAGACCGTCTCCGTCCTGGGCAAGGCAGGACGCGCCGTCGACCCGATGACGTACGTCTTCAAGGCAGGCCAGCTCGGCGTCGGCAAGGTCGGCGACCTGTTCAAGGGCCTCCGGGAACTCTCCCTCGGCCCACTCGCGGACACCGCCCACCTCACCCACGACCCCAGCCTCCCCCACGTCACCGACACCGAAGCTGTATGGTCCGACGGCACCAAACTCTCCTTCACAGACGGCGAGTACACCGTCACGCGCCCCGACGGCACCAAAGTCGCGGCCCACGGCGAGCTCTCAGCCGACCAGATCGCCCAGCTCAAGGACTCCCTGCTGCACGCCGCGGAGCTACGGGCGCCCGCTGTGAAATCGCCCGTGCTCGTTGCTGCTGGTGACCGAACTGGTCATAGAACGCTGGACAACACCGCCCGCCACTCGGTCGCAGGCCCCACCACAGCGCATGAGCCACCGGGAGTTGGCGGTACGCACCACACGCTGTCCACAGGCGCCCACGCCGTGGACCACCCCGCCGACGGCGGCACCAGTCCGCACGGCCCCTCAGATCACGATTCCGGTCACAGCGGCGAGGCCAGCACTGGGGGCGGCGAAGGGCACACTGGCGAGCACGGCAATCATGGCAATGCCGATCACCCCTCCAGCAAGGACATCGACCAGGGGGCGGCAAATCCCGCGCAAACCATGCGGTCGGACTACGTCCCGCCGGACGCGCCGGAATCCAAGCTGCCAGCTCCACCCAAGGAGCACGGTGACGTCGTGCCGGCGACTGGTGACCACGTCTACCAGCAGCCGCACCTGACTACAATCGGCTACGACAGCATGATCCAATTGAACCGGGAATTCACAGCACGGCTAGATGGCTACCACGACGTGATCGTTCACGGCAGCGACAAGGCATTCTTCATGCCCGGCAGGAAGAATGCCGCTGGAGTCGATTTTCCGCCTGGCGAGGTGCATCCCGCCCATATAGTCGAAGCCATCAGGAACAATCCCAGTTACAAGGGCGGGCCCATCAGGCTTATCTCTTGCCATACGAGACGGATTCGCGACGGAATAACAGATGTCCCTGCGGCGCAGCAGCTGGCCAACGAACTGGGGGTTCCGGTCAAGGCTCCGACAGGCGAAGTGGGCATCTACCCCTCACGGCCAAAGGACCAAGTGCCGAAGGTGCAAAATAGTGGATACTGGAGGACCTTCCTGCCCATTGTCAAGTAGTTTTTGAAGGGAAGTGTCAAGATGAAGGTTCTCGGCTTCTTCAGTGAGCTTTGGCCGTCGAGTCCGGATGCCACCAGCAGCATCCGCTCGTTCGTGGCGGATGAGCCGCAGCCGAACGACAGCGAAATCGCCTCCTATCTCCGCAGTGGACATATGCTCTTCGCCTCCATGGGCGTCGTCGACGACGTGCTCGGGTCGGGCGAAAGCATCATGGGTGGCGGTTCGATTTTCACGGACGGAGAGTGGGTTTGGCGCGGTGACCTGTGGTTCTACGTTTCCAGGCATCATGCCGTACTTCCGGAAGAATTCCGGGCCAGGGTCGAGTCTTTGGAATACGTAATCCCAGCTGTCGGGCAGGAGCGTCTTATGGCCCTTACGGACGAGCTCCAGGCTCTCCGCTTCGGCAAGCGGAAATAGGTCCGGCGGCCGATACTCCGCTTACCGCGGCCCCGTACCGCATGCAATGGTGATAATTAGCAGGAACCTCACCCAAACCTTGGCTCTGGCTGCGTCCCATGCGTGAAGGGCGGGTTTATGGCGCGTCGTGGAGGAGGCGATATCATGAGCGTCGTCCCTGAGTTGCTGCGGTGCCTGGCCTGGCCAGCATGAGGAATCTTCGCGGGCACACCGATGGGCTGAGCCATGAGTTCGGGGCGGTGCCAGTCCTTCGTTCGCCCCTAAATGGTGCTCATTTTGCGCCTTTTCAACGTGGACTCACGTGTGTAGGCGCTGCGAACACGCACCCTTGAGTGGCGAAGACGCTGGTGTGGGACAGATCCAATGACGAAAAGGAAGATCTCTCCTGTCGCTATCGTCGATCACGCTCAGCAGATCACGGAGGACGATCAACGGATCCTGCTCCTCCGCGGCATCGCATTTGCCATGGAGTTGGCCAGCTCGTCCGCGGGCTCAACCGGCCCAGCCCGGTCCGCTGCATTGTCGCCGCGAACGAGATCAACGCGACGTCCAGGTTCCACCAGATCCGTCCGGGTGAGTTCTGAAACTATCCGGACCTTGACAGCTACCAGCTGGAGAAGAGGGTCGTGATCGACTTCGAGCCCGCCCACGCCTGAGGCGCACGCCTTCACGGGCTGCCCGCTGGTGCAGAGAGGGCGTCAAGCCCACGAGGGGATCGACCGGGCGAGACCTGGACACACCGAGCGGGTACACGGCACGCTGATCCTCATCCTCGTGACAGCAGCACTCGCCGCCCTCTTCCGCGCCTACTGGACCGTGCTCTCCCAACTCCTGCTCGCACTACTCACATGGACGCTCCTGATCAGCACCTAAGATTTGCCCCTTAACTGCTGGTCACAGGTGAGGTGGTCTTGTCGTGACTGGTGTGATCACGGTATCGGAGCCGTCCTGGATAACCCCGTTCACCAGGCTGAGCCCGCGTCAGTTCGGCAGGCTCATCACGTCGTTGCGGCGTGAGGGTGCCGACCCCGTTCGCAAGGGCCGGCTGTGGAGCTTGCCGCTGGAGGACCGGGTTCTGCTGGTCGCCGCGTACTGGCGCACCAACCTGACGCTGCGCCAACTCGCGCCGCTCTTCGGAGTGTCGAAGTCCGCTGCCGACCGCATCGTCAACCACCTCGGACCGGAGCTGGCCCTGCAGCAGCGCAAGCGGTTCCGCAAAGACACCGTGCTGATCGTGGACGGCACCCCGGTCCCGACCCGCGACCACACCGCCGCCGAGTAGTCGAAGACATCTCATGTCGTTGGTTGGTCAAGGAGATGCTCAGGCAGCAAGGTCCGCAGGCGGTGCGAAGGCACGATCGTGGTCGAACAGCACGCGGTGTTGCAGACAGTGGTGGAGACAGCTGAGCAGTTTGCTGAACAAGTTTCTGAGGGCCGCGGTATGGCGTTTCTCATCGCTGCCGAGACTTCGGTGGCGCCGGTGTACAGCGCGGTGGACCGGTCCTGGTTGGCTCGGACTCCGAGGCGGTGAAGGCGCTTGCCGATCTGGCTGTCAGTAAGGACCGCCCCGGGTGGCCACCTGGAAACAGCCCGTCCCGATGATCTCGTTCTTGTGTCTATGTGACAGCTTCCTGACCTTCGACGATGGAAGTCAGGCCGTCCAGGAGTGCCTTGAGGCCGAATTCGAAGAGCGTATCGAGGCGCAGGTCATAGCCGTCCTTGAAGGCTCCGACCACCTTGGTGAAGGTCGGGAAGCGGCCGGATTCCGCCAGTTCCCGGAGAGCGGGGGCGTGGCTGTCGATCCATTGGTCCTCCGACTGGCCCGTGGCGGCTTCGGCGTGCGCTTCCATCTCCAGGTGTACAGCCAGGCCCTGGACATGGCTGTAGAGCAGGACGTGGATATCGAACAGCGTGGTGGGATCGAGTCCGTGGCCGTCGAGGGTTTCCAGCACCCACTCGCCGTGGGCCATCAGGTTGGGCACGAGCAGTGGGCGGGTGAGCGAGCCGATCTGGGCCAGCCACGGGTGCTTGCGGTAGAGGGTCCAAAGGGTTCGAGCACCCAGTTCGATGCGGGAACGCCACCCTTCGGGGGCGTTGGCAGGGTAGGGCTCCTCGCCGAATGCGGTGTCGGCCATGAGCAGGATGAGGTCGTCCTTGCCGGGGACGTACCGGTAGGTAGACATGGGGGCGACGCCGAGCCGTGCCGCAACGCCGCGCATGGAGAGCGCCGACAGTCCTTCGGTATCGGCGATGTCGATCGCTGTGCGCACGATCCGGTCGAGGCTCAGTTCCTGCTCGGGGTCCGGTGCGGGTGACGGGCGCCTGCGGGCCGGTGCAGCGGGGGCCGTTCCGGCGACGACCGTGCCGATCCGGGGCCGGGCCTCGACAAGTCCCTTCAGACGCAAGGTGGTCAGGGCTTTGGTCGCGGTGGCGAGCGCGACGCCCCATTCTGCGGCGATCTGCCGGGTCGAGGGAACCCGGTCTCCGGGGGCGAGCTCACCGGCCGCGATGCGTCGCCGGATCGCGGCGACGATGCGCAGATAGGGCGGATCGCCAGCTGTGGCTGTGGTCTTCGTCACGTCCTGCCGCTTCCCTCTCCTGTACTAGTGCAGAGGGTAGCAGCGGCGACGCCGAACAGAGGCATTCTGACCTAGTACAGGCCTGGTAGTTGGGGAGTTGGAGGGAGCATGCGTACGTCGTACGTTCATGCGCGTACACCGTAATGAGCACTGGAGGAACTTCTCATGCAGACCGTACTCATCTCCGGCGGCGGAATCGCCGGGCCCGTCCTCGCCTACTGGCTTGGCCATCACGGCTTCGCGCCCACCGTCGTCGAACGCGCCCCGGGCCAACGCCTCGGCGGCCAGGCGGTGGACATCCGCGGCGTCGCACTCGACGTCGTGGAGCGGATGGGCCTGCTGGAGCAGGCAAGCCGCGCACGGACCCGCATGCGCGGCATGTCGATCCTCGACCCCCGCGGTCACGAGGTCGAGCGCTGCACCGAGGCGACCTTCAGCAGCGGCCGGCTCGACAGCGACGACATCGAGGTGCTGCGCGAGGACCTGGTACGGATGGTGTACGAGCGCACCCGCGCAGGAGTCGAGTACCTCTTCAGCGACAGCATCACCGCACTCGACGACGAGGATGAGACCGGCGTGCGCGTCGACTTCGCGCACGGGCCGTCCCGCACCTTCGACCTCGTCGTCGGGGCCGACGGCCTCCACTCCACCGTGCGACGCCTGGCCTTCGGCCCGGAGGAGCATGTCGCCCACCACCTGGGCAGCTACCTCTCGGTGTTCAGCGCGGACAATTTCCTCGCCCTGCACGACTGGCAGATGTGGCTGCGCGACGGCGACACGGGCTTCGGCATCATGCCCGTACGCGGCAACACCGAACTCAGGATCGCCTTCGGCTTCGAGTCCGCCCCCCTCGCCCACGACCTCCGCGACGGCGGCGCCCTGCGCCGGCTCGTCGTGGACAAGCTGGCATCCATGCGGTGGGAAGGGACTCGCCTGTCCGAGGCCGCCCGGAAGGCGCCCGACTTCTACTGCGACGCCATGGCCCAGATCCGCATGGACCAGTGGTCGCGGGGCCGGATAGCCCTACTCGGAGACGCCGGCTACTGCCCCTCCCCCCTCTCAGGGCAGGGCACCAGCCTGGCCCTCGTCGGCGCCCACGTGCTGGCCGACTGCCTGGCCCAAGCCAACGGCGACCACCGCACCGCGTATGCCCGCTACGAGCGGCGGATGCGCCCCTTCGTCACCGTCAACCAGGCACTGGCCACCGAGAATCCCGGCGGACCCGTCCCGGAGGAATCCGTCACACACGCCAAAAACGCACTCTCGCTGGACAGTTGATGGCCTACCCCGAACCGACATCAGAGTGGTGACACAGGCGCGGAGCGCAGGCGCGGTTCTGCGCTGCCTTCCTGCCGGCAGGCTGGAGAGCTCGGCGATCGCCTCCGGAACGGCTAATCAGCAGCGGCGGACGTTCTCCGGCTCTTGTGCCGGGACTTGGCCATGAGTATCAGCAGCGACGCACAGTCGAGCACCGGGTTTCGTGGAGAGTGAGTTAGCTGGCTTTCTGGAGTGACGCAGGGAGTTCGGCCGCGTAATGGGCGGCCTCGCGCTCGGCGGGGGTGACATCTCCGAGCTCGCCGTGCAGACGTCGCTGGTTGAACCAGTCGCGTACTCGGCGGCCGTGATCTCTACGTCCTTGATGGACGTCCACGGCCTCTTGTTGCGGATCAACTCGGCCTTGAAGAGGCTGTTGAACGCCTCGGCGAGGGCGTTGTCATACGAGTCGCCCTTGGAGCCGACGGAGGCCATCCGCCTCGTCGGCGAGGCGTTCGGTGTAGCGCATGGCACGATATTGAACTTCGCGGTCCGAGTGGTGTGTGAGGCCGGCGAGGTCGGAGCCGGTGTGCCGACGGCGCCAGATCGCCATCTCCAGCGCGTCGAGCGCGAGGTCGGTGTAGAGGCTGGTGGCGGCCTGCCAACCCGCGACCACGCGGGAGAAGACGTCGATGACGAAGGCCGCGTAGCCCCAGCCGGAGAACGTTCTGATGTTGGTGATGTCGGCAACCCGCAGCCGGTTGGGGGCAGTTGTGCTGAACTGCCGCTCGACCAGGTCGGCCGGACGGTCCGTCTCCGGGGCCGGCCGGGTAGTGCGCGGGCCCTTGGCCCGAATCACCCCGCGAAGTCCCCCTGGTGCATGAGGCGTTCGACCGTGCAGCGAGCCACTTCGAGTCCTTCGCGGACCAAGGCGGCGTGGACCCTGCAGGCACCGTAGACACCGTAGTTGTCGCCGTGGATCTGACGTATCTGTTCGGTGAGTTGCTCATCGCGCAGGCGGCGGGCCGACCGCGGACGGGAGTGGGCGGCGTAGTAGGTGCTCGGCGCGATCGGCGCGTCCGTTTCGGCGTGGACGCCGCAGATCGGCTGGACGCCGAACAGGTGCTTGTACTGGTCGATGTAGGCGACCTTCACCGCAGTGGACGGTCCAGCTCCGCGGCGGAGAGAGCCGAGGCAGACTTCAATATCGCGTTCGCCCGCCGCAGTTCCTTCACCTCTCGCTCCAGCTCCGCGATCCGGGCTGCCTCCGTAGTGGTCGTCCCGGCAACGGCGCCCTCGTCGATCTCGGCCCGTTTCACCCACCCGCGCAGAGCCTCGGGATGCACGCCCAGCTGGTCGGCGATCCGTTTGATCGCACCAGCACGGCCAGCCGGGTCCTTACGGGCCTCGACCGCCAGACGCGTCGCGCGTTCACGCAGCTCGTCGGGGTATTTACGGGGAGCAGCCATGATTGGCATCCTTCCGGGTCTTGATGATCTCCATCAAACTCGGGGCGGTTCACTGGCCGCCATGCTGTCCGTACGGCAGGGTGGCGTCATTCGGCGGCGGTTGGAGGGGACTGCCGGGTGGTGGAGCCGATGTCGGTGATGGTGGGGAGGCCGAGATCGACGACTCTGCGGCTTGTGGGGAGTCGGTCGAGCTGGGCGAGTTTCTCTTCAGCGCCGGCCAGGCTGACCTGAAGTCCTTCGACCTCCCCGGGCCAGCCCTCGCGCTCGGCCTCGTCGATCCGGGCAGTCAGGTTGTCGCGGATGTCGACGATCCGGTCCCGTTGGGCTGGGTCGGGCCAGTGCATCGAGCACCGCAGGCAGGCTTCTCTGAACTTCCTGTCACCCACCAGTCCGCCCGGCCGCCCTGGTTGCCCTGGTTGTCGACATGTCGGCGGGCTCTGACAGCATCACGGTCATGACCGACATTGATGACCTCGTGCAACGCGTCGCCAGCCGGGCCGCATCGGACAACGAGGACCTTCCCGCACCTGTCGGCGATGCCCAGATTGCGGAGGCTGAGGGGCAACTGGGCTTCGCGCTGCACCCCCTACTTGCGCGCCTGTATCGCGAGGTTGCTGACGGCGGCTTCGGCCCTGACCACCGACTGCTGCCGCTGCTTGGTCCGGGCTCCAGCGTCGCTGGCGAATACCTGACGCGACGTGAGGCGTCCGTTGGCGTGGAGCACCCGGAGTGGCCCGAAGGCATCGTACCGATCCTGACCTGGGGCTGTGCCATGTACGCGGGCGTTGATTGTCTCAGTGAGGACGCTCAGGTCCTGCTCTTCGAGCCGAACCCGTATAGCGGCGGATCGTGGGATCAGTGTTGGTTCCTCGACTCCGCCAGCCTCGCAGCGTGGCTGGAGACATGGCTCGCGGGGACGGGCTGGTTCGAGGAGGACGCCTTCGACAGGGACGACGTGGTCGAACCACAGGCATGGGACCAGGCCGCAAGCCGACTGTCCTCCGGCGCATAGCGAAACACCAACACTTCGTCCCGTTGGCGCAGACGCCGTCATCCCGGCCCGCCCATCAAGGGCTCCCGTCCCAAGGCGTCTACGTCCTGGCCGAGGACATCGTCGCCGCCCGGGCCAAGGAGCTCCTCGACGGGCCAGAACTGACGCTCGCGGAACTGGCGGTCAACCCCCGCAAGCCGTGAGCAGGGCGGAAGCCCCGCGGCAGGCCCTGGCTGACGGGAGCTGCCGCGGCTCTGCACACGGCACTTTCAGTGGCTCGGCGGTTCGCCCTGCCGTGCAGTTAGGAGTCGGCGCCCAGATCTTTACGCATGGCATCCCGAAGGCTCTGGTATGCCCGGTCGTAGTGAAGCCGCCCGGTAGCGTACTCGTCGCTGTCCCGGCTGAATCCGTCAGCAACCACGTCGCGCAGGTCACGTAGCCGCCGAAACGAGTCATCAGACCTTTCGACCACGTAACGCGGCGCGCAGATCGACAGCTCGTATCGCAGGCTTGTGCAGGCTTGTGCAGGCTTCGAAGGGTTCCCACACTGCACATCTGCGCTGCTCAGGGTCAGGCACTGGCTCACGAACGGTCACACGGCAAGCGTGACGAGCCGATGCGAGAGCGGAGAGGTATGAGACGTAGAGAGAACGTCGGCCATCGGTGTGCTGGTCGCCTCGTTCACGTCTCCACCGGCGATGATCGAGGAGCCCGGCCGATGCTGTCGCAATTGCTCCGCCGGCGATCGTGCTTGCCAGTGAGACCCATTCCATCGGTACCCCCAGAGCGAGCTGTTAGCGCTCCAGCGTGCCCTTGCTGCCACGCGGCGTCGAGGTGTCCGTGTCTGTGTTGCCCTGACCTGCGGTGTCTCACCGCCGTTTCACAGGTGCAGTTGATATGAAGCGGGCCGTGAGATCGTGCTGCCGGACTTGAGATCCCACAGCGCGGCAGCAGTCACACCTCAGGGGCGGTGCCGATGGCCTGGGTCCCGTCGGGGCACACGGTGACCTGATACTCGGACCACAGGGGCCAGCCCAAATCACGCCATGACTCGCGTCGTTCGCGCTGCCCGCTGACCTTCATGAAGTACACCGGCCTGACGAGGGAGCCACTGGCTCCGCCTTGGTTGTCGCGGACCAGCCGCACCAAAGAGTCCGATCTCCAGGGGTTTTCCATGGGGGTGACGATCACACCGCCCGGCACCGTCTGGTCCAGCCATGCGTGCGGGATCCGGCGGACGCTGGCGGTGAACAGGACTCCGTCATACGGGGCGCGCGGGGGTGGCCGTGTTCTCCGTCGGTGGTGACGACCAAGGGCTGCTCGCCGCTCCAGGCGCGCAAGTTGGCCACGGCCTGGGTGGCGAGGCGGGGCTGGTTCTCGACGCTGACGACCCTGTCCGCACCGACCCGATGCGCTAGGAGTGCCGTGTTGTATCCGCTGCCAGTGCCGACCTCCCGCACGGTCCCTGACGGATCCGGGTTGAACCAGTGGAGCATGTCGACGACGACGGCCGGGTACGACAGCGACGACGTGAAATCGGACGACTCGCTGGGACCGTCCTCGATCAGGACACGACCGTCAGTGATCTGCTTGATCAGGGCCTCGCTCGCCGTGTAGTGGGTGCGCAGCCAGCGGTCCGGGTCGATGCGCCGGTCGATCACCGGGTAGAACCCATGCCCGTCGCGCCGGGGCCACAGAGTTCGGTGCGGTGTCGTCCTCACTACCTCCGGGATCACCGTTGGGAGACGGCGGCGTCGGGTCACCGGTCCCACCGTCCGGCCCGTCCCCGTTGGGCGTGAGTGGTGTCGTCATCGCGTCCTCCTGACAGCGGACGGTCTGTCGTGCGGATCTGCCCAGCATGAACCGCACTGTGCGGCGGGCGCCAGACCCACGGCGGCAGGAGGGCCGCCGTGATGCCCATCAGCGGCACGGCGACCCTCGGTGAGGTTGGACAGCGAATTGGTCCGGCACTCTCGCTGCCGCTGCGGGGGTGTTCCGCGAGTCGGGACTGGAGTTCATCTCGAACCTCCACTTTCCCCGCCGCTGCGGTGGTGGCCCGCGTTACGAGCAGTGGCGCTCTTGCTCCCCACGTGCCCGGGGACACCGAGGGTCTCGGTTGGCCTGCGCTCTATTTTCCAGGAGGCTGTCAGGCGGCCCGGCTACCGTGCGGGCATGGTGAATTTCGTGCCGGTTGCAGGTGCACGGTTCCGGGCTGGCGCCTTCGCCCTAGAGCTCGTCCGGGCGGTCTTGTAGGGCTTTCGCGATGAGGTTGTGGATGAGGTATTCGCCGGGGGCTCGGTTCTCTTTGAGGCGGTGCAGGTCGTCGGGGCCGAACCAGTCGTAGGCGGTGTGCTTGGACCATTCCAGGGCGGGGTGGTCCAGGTCGCCGTCGACCTCGACGAGGTAGTCGGCCTCGTGCCGCGTTCCGGCCCCGTCGTCGCCGGTCCAAGCGGTGAGCCCGAGCAGGCGCCGGACGCGGCGCAGGCGCCAGCCGGTCTCCTCTTCGATCTCGCGGGCGAGGGTGCCCAGGAGTGATTCGCCGGGCTCGACGTGGCCGCCGACGATGTCCCAGCAGTCGGGGAACAGCCGCCGGTGGGGGCCGCGTTTCTGCGCGAAGGCTTTGCCATGCCGGTTGAGGATGACCGCGCCGACTGCCCAGGTCTCGCCGTCGGCGGGGACCGGGATCTCGACGTCGGACTCCATGTCCACGTGGTGCTGTTCGTCTGGCATGTCCTCACTGTAGGGCCGTGACTGGCTGCTGGCTGGGGGCGTTGACCGTGGAATGACGGGGCGGGGGGACCTTTCGGATGGTCATTGGTGGGAGCTACTGGAGCCGTTGCTGCCGGTGGGCAACAGCCGGTGCGGGCGGTGGCGGGACCGGCCACCGGCAGGTGATCAACGGGATACTGCTTCGGGTGCGGACCGGGGCGCCGTGGCGGGATCTGCCGGAACGATGCGGCCCCTGGGAGCAGCTGTTCCAGCAGGTGCAGGCCACCGCCGATGCGGACGGTGGGATCGACTGGGACATTTCGGTGGACTCCACAGTGATGCGGGCTCACCAGCACGCCGTCGGCGCCCGCAGGACCCCGCCGCCGGCCCCGCACGGTTCAAAAAGGGGGCCTTCGCGGCAGAATCCCGGGGCGAGAGTCCCGGGTTGAGGCTGCTTGGCCGCCGGATGGCGGCGATGCGGTGGGCGAGGGCCTGGGCCGCTCCCGCGGCGGGTCCACCACCAAGGTCCACCTGAGCGCGGATGGCCGCTGCCGCCCGCTGTCCCTCACCGTCACCCCCGGACAGCAGGCTGACTGCATCGAGTTCGAGGCAGCCATGGACAAGATCCGCGTGTCCCGGGTCGGGCTCGGCCGCGCCGACACCCGGACAGCCTCAGCGCGGACAAGGCGTACAGCAACCGCACGATCCGCGCCTATCTGCGACGAGGCATACGCCACGTCATCTCGGAGCAGAACGAACTGCAAGGCCGCCCGCCTGCGCCGGGGTTCGTACGGCGGCAGGCCGCCCGTTTCGATAAGGAGCGGTACAAAAAGGGCAAGAGGGTCGAACACGCCATCAATATCCTCAAGGCCCACCGGGCCGTCGCGACGCGTTTCGACAAACGCGGCTATGTCTTCCTCGGCACCGTCACTGTCGCAGCCTGGTCATCCGGCTCCGCTCATGGTCGCCCGGACAGGCCCTAACGGCCAGCTTGCGCGCTGTCCTGTACGTGGGCAGGGTGAGGTACAACCCCAGGGCAACGGCACCGTCTCACATGGCTGATCCCTGAAGGGCTTCTTGCCACTCGTCCATCACATCGCGGGACTTGTCCATGGCGGGATCGCGGCTTCCGCTGGGTGCGTAGGCAGGGGACCGGTCGGCGCGGAGCGGCACGTGGGCGCAGTACCAGGCCCGCTTGGCGCCTGCTTGCTCCGCGTCCGTGCCGACCCGCAGATAGTCGACCAGTGCGGTCATGACCCGGCGGCGGCCGAAGGCGTAGACCGCGGGTTCGAGGAACCAGCGACAGAAGCTGGGGTCCGGGTCGTAGACGGCTGCCGCCAGCAGCGGGGCGAAGAACTCCTCGGGCAGGGGGGCGCGTTCGAGCAGCGGCTTGCGCACCGCATGGGCCAGGTGCCGTGCGCGGCGGGCTTCCGGCACGTCGGCCGCATCTTCGAGGTCCATCAGCCGAGCCACCTCGGTGGCACATGACAGGAAAGAGCGGGCGGCGGGCTTGATGTCGTTGTCGGTCATGGCGGCATTTTGGACTTGCTCGGGCCGCGAAGGCACGCGGGCGGTGGTTGCCTCTCACCTTGATCATCCTCCGGGCCGCAGCCTCTGGCGGTCATATTTCGCTCGCTCGGACCGGATCTGGGTGGGATCCTCCCGTCCGTGGCTACTGAACCCGAGGCGGGAGAGCTGTTGCACCAGAGTGGCTGGCGAACGGCCTTCACCGTCGCTGAAAGGGTGGACTCGTGGGCCACCCTGGTGCGGCTCGTTGAGCGCGGCTACAGCGACGACATCTATGAGTACATCAATGACCTCTACTGCCGGAACTGGCTGCATGAGGGTCCTGGGTTCCGAGGGTGGTGTAGATCCGCGTGAATCGTCGGCTCAGCTCGGCGGCCGTCGCCAGGTAGAGCTCTTTAGGGTCGAAGGCGGCTGTGGGCGGGCCGAGGATCAGGTGCGTCAGCCTTGGCCCGGCGCTCCCGGCCCCACGGGCCAGCGGTTGCCTCGTGAAGATGAGCCCACTGCTCCTCCTTGAGATACGCGTCCGCGTGGACGTCAAGCTACGCGTCCGCGCTACGGGCCGTGTCAATTTCGTTTGACTCGGCCTTTATCTGTAGTTTATGTTCCCCTTTCTTGCCTTGCTCCGCTCGGGACAAGTGCACACCATCTGTCCCGTGGGGGGATCAACCATGCACTACTACACTGACGTTCTGCAGAAGTACGCCGTTTTCAAGGGCCGGGCGACCCGGGCCGAGTTCTGGATGTTCGCGCTGATCGACACCATCATCACGGTGGCCCTCTACTTTGGCGGACCGGCCCTGGGCCTGGGTGCGGTGCCCCTGATCGTCTACACGGTCGCGACGGCCCTGCCGAACCTGGCCGTGACCGTCCGCCGACTCCACGACACCGGCCGGTCCGGCTGGAATGTCCTGTGGGGCATCATCCCCATCGGATCGATCGCGGTAATGATCATGTGCGCCAACCAGAGCTCGACCGACGAGTCGTACGGGCCGTACCCGGGCACCGCCGACCCGCTGCCCGCCGTCTGACACTCGTCACGCCAGGGGCCCCGCTGACGCCGAATCAGGCAGTCGGCGGGGCCCGCACTGTTGCATCCGGCGACCGCGGATGCCGGCCCGAGCTGGAGCGCCGTAATAGATCCGGGAGCCACCCCGTCCGTAGTCGTGCCGGTGTAGTCCAGTGGCACACCCCTGATCTGCTGGCCCGCTGGACCGCCGAATGCCCCGCAGTACGGCTCGCCCTCGTCGGCCTCGCCGTCGTCTTCCCCACGGACCGCACTCTGCCCGCCCTGACAGCGCGCTTGCACACCTTCGTGAACCAGCACCCCCAGGTACCGACATCGGTGACTACGTGCGCTTCATCCTCCTATTGGCCGCCCAAGACGACAGTCAGACTCGCGCGGTGCCTGCCGGACGGCCCCGGCCGCGGCGCCCCGCCGCGAGCGCGCCATACGAGTGACGCCTGGGTTGCTTCGCTACGAGCGTGGGGACGGCGTGCGTCACCTCGTATCGTGCCCCTGTGGCCACTGGCCGGTGATCTTGCCGTCGGATGTCAGGGTGAACCGGGTTCCGTCCATCACCGTCGTGGCACTGGCCCGCGTGCCGTACGCCTTCATGGTGAAGTCCTCCGCTTTGCCCATGTATACGTGTGCCTCGGCGGCGTTGCTCCACGCGTTGACCCGTACCTGGACTCCCCACTGGTTCACCTGTGGCTTCTCCCGCCACGGCCCCCAACTGCTCTGTGGCAGCAGCCCTGTGCCTCGGCCCGAGAATACGTACCAGCTCGCGAGGCCAAGCATGATCGCAGTGGCGACGAGCGCATACGCGCTCGACCGGCGACGGATGCGGGAGGAGTGAGCCACTTGGTGGTTCCTTCATGGTTCGGGGAGGGCTTCGCCGCAGTCCAAGACGGTCCCTGGCCGGGCTGCGTTCCTGACCGCCGGGATTAACCGACTGAGCCCCCACTTATCCAGGTTGAACTGCAGTACCGCCGAGCCGACCTGGAGACCAAGCGGACCGCGCTGCTGGGGACACTTGTCGGCACTCGGTAGGCGGCCTGTCGGCAGGTACGCGGTCGCCGCGGCGAACTTGATCGGGTTCGAGTCCTGGCTGGAGCGTGACCGGCGGAAGTCAAGGCTTGTCCCGCAAGTGATCTCCCAAGGCTGAGGCGCCGGTTGGAGGGATGCCCTGAGGTGAGATGTGTCGTTGGAGATGTCGCCGCCCATGACCTTCGTGATTACGCCTGCCATCCCATCTGGGGCCCTCTCCGCAACCGCCCAGCCCTCCCCGCTGTCGCGCGGTGGGGAGGGGCGGATACCGGGCAAGGCACGCACTTCTGGGCAAGCCAACAACTCGGGACAAGAGAGGCCGTCGATACCCATAGACTCGCCGCATGGCACAGAAGATCGTCACCATCTACACGGATGACCTCACGGGCGAGGAGTCCGCAGAGGCAGCCACGCACCAGATCGTCATTGACGGCGTGGCCTGCGAGATCGACCTCGGCCCCGACAGCTACGACAAGCTCATGGAAGCCGTAGGCCCCTTCCTCAAGGCAGGCCGACGAGTCCGCGGAAGCCGCGCAAAGGCAGCTCCTGCCCGGATGGCCGACGGCAGCAACGATACGGCAGCCATCAGGGCCTGGGCGAAGGAGAAGGGCTACGACATCAACGACCGCGGCCGTGTAGCGGCGGAAATCCGCGAGGCCTACAACAAAGCTCACTGACAGCACAGAAGCCCCTCAGTATTGGCGAATTCCAGGGGTCGTTGCAACACGTGGTGAGTTGATCAAGCCGCGAGCAGCTTAGCGAGGCGCTCGGCTGGGGTTTCCCAGCCGAGCGTTT
>NZ_JBWKKJ010000006.1:0-517390 GCF_056431605.1 Streptomyces sp. NPDC045846
GCCTTTCAGCGCCGATGGTACTGCAGGGGGGACCCTGTGGGAGAGTAGGACGCCGCCGAACAAATTGTGGGGAAAGCCCCGCACCAGACCCGTAGAAATACGGGTCCATGGTGCGGGGCTTTTTCGCGTTTGCGGGCGTTTTCGGGGATGCGGTTGCGGGTCCAGGAGGAGCGCTCGTACCCCCGGTGCATCCGGGGCCCTCGCTGACGGTAGGGTCAGGGGGCATCGTTGGCACGTTTCCCACAGGAGGCCCCCGGGTGGAGGTCCAGGAGACTCGCGTTCAGACGGACCGGGTGCTCACCATCCCCAATATTCTCAGCATGGCGCGCCTTGTCGGCGTACCGCTCTTCCTGTGGCTGATTCTCCGCCCCGTCTTCGGCGGCCCGAACAGTGATGGCTGGGCTCTGCTGGTGTTGGCGCTGAGCGGTGTCAGTGACTACTTGGACGGAAAGCTCGCCCGGCGGTGGAACCAGATCAGCAGTCTCGGCCGACTGCTCGACCCGGCCGCCGACCGCCTGTACATCCTTTCCACGCTGGTTGGTCTCACCTGGCGGGAGATTCTGCCGATTTGGCTGACCGCTGCCCTGGTGGCCCGCGAGTTGATGCTTCTGGTGATGGTGGGCATCCTTCGCCGGCACGGCTATCCGCCGCCCCAGGTGAACTTCCTGGGCAAGGCCGCGACCTTCAACCTGATGTATGCGTTCCCGCTCCTGCTGCTCAGTGACGGAAGCGGTTGGCTGGCCTCCCTCGCGGCGATTTTCGGATGGGCGTTCGCTGGATGGGGTACAACTCTGTATTGGTGGGCAGGAATCTTGTATGTGGTTCAGGTCCGCCGGTTGGTGAAGGCGGACGTAGCGGCCGATTGAGCTCGGTGATCGCGGGCCCGGTGTCGTGCCGGAAGCCATGTGTGACGCCAGAGGCCTGCACGTGCGGGTGAAGTCGGCCAGACCGTCGTCTCTGCTAGGAGGACGTTTCCGACATGAAGGCCGTCGTGATGGCTGGCGGCGAGGGCACACGCCTTCGCCCCATGACTTCGAGCATGCCCAAGCCGCTCCTGCCGGTGGTGAACCGGCCGATCATGGAGCATGTGCTGCGGCTGCTCAAGCGGCATGGGCTCAATGAGACGGTTGTGACCGTGCAGTTCCTGGCGTCGCTCGTCAGGAACTATTTCGGTGACGGGGAAGAGCTCGGGATGGAGCTCACCTATGCCAACGAAGAGAAGCCCCTCGGTACCGCGGGCAGCGTGAAGAATGCCGAGGAAGCCCTCAAGGACGATGCCTTTCTGGTCATCTCGGGTGATGCCCTCACCGATTTCGATCTGACCGATCTCATCAATTTCCACAAGGAGAAGGGCGCCCTTGTCACGGTGTGCCTGACCCGTGTGCCCAATCCCCTGGAATTCGGCATCACGATCGTCGACGAAGAGGGCAAGGTAGAGCGGTTCCTGGAGAAGCCGACATGGGGACAGGTCTTCTCCGACACCGTCAACACGGGCATCTACGTGATGGAGCCCGAGGTATTCGACTACGTCGAGGCGGACAAGTCCGTCGACTGGTCCGGTGACGTCTTCCCGCAGCTGATGAAGGAAGGCAAGCCGATCTACGGCTACGTCGCCGAGGGCTACTGGGAGGACGTCGGCACGCACGAGAGTTACGTCAAGGCGCAGGCCGACGTGCTCGAAGGCAAGGTCGATGTCGAGATCGACGGGTTCGAGATCTCCCCGGGCGTATGGGTCGCGGAAGGCGCCGAGGTGCATCCGGACGCGGTGCTCAGAGGGCCCCTCTATGTGGGGGACTACGCGAAGGTCGAAGCGGATGTGGAGATCCGCGAGCACACCGTCGTGGGCTCGAACGTGGTCGTCAAGAGCGGCGCCTTCCTGCACAAGGCCGTCGTCCACGACAACGTCTACATCGGCCAGCACAGCAATCTGCGTGGCTGTGTGATCGGCAAGAACACCGACATCATGCGGGCGGCCCGGATCGAGGACGGCGCCGTCATCGGGGACGAGTGCCTGGTCGGCGAGGAGTCGATCGTCCAGGGAAACGTCAGGGTCTACCCGTTCAAGACCATCGAGGCCGGCGCCTTCGTGAACACGTCGGTGATCTGGGAGTCGAGGGGGCAGGCCCATCTCTTCGGAGCCCGGGGCGTCTCCGGGATCCTCAACGTCGAGATCACCCCGGAGCTCGCCGTCCGCCTCGCGGGCGCGTACGCCACCACGCTGAAGAAGGGCTCGACGGTCACCACCGCACGTGACCACTCGCGTGGTGCGCGTGCGCTCAAGCGAGCCGTCATCTCGGCGCTGCAGGCCAGCGCCATAGACGTACGGGATCTGGAGAACGTGCCGCTGCCGGTCGCGCGGCAGCAGACCGCGCGCGGCAGCGCGGGCGGGATCATGATCCGTACGTCGCCGGGGGTTCCGGACTCTGTCGACATCATGTTCTTCGACGAGCGGGGCGCGGACCTGTCGCAGGCCGGGCAGCGCAAGCTCGACCGGGTCTACGCACGTCAGGAGTACCGGCGCGCGTTCCCGGGAGAGATCGGAGACCTCCAGTTCCCCTCCAGCGTCTTCGACTCCTACACCGGGTCGCTGCTGCGCACGGCCGACACGACGGGCATCGCGGAGGCGGGGCTCAAGGTCGTCGTCGACGCGTCCAACGGAAGCGCCGGTCTGGTGCTGCCGAGTCTGCTCGGTCGGCTCAAGGTCGACTCGCTGACGATCAACCCGGGTCTGGACGAGTCCAGGCCCACCGAGTCCGCCGAGAGCCGGCGGGCCGGGCTCGTACGACTCGGGGAGATCGTCGCCTCGGCGCGGGCCGCGTTCGGGGTGCGGTTCGACCCGGTGGGCGAGCGGCTCTCGCTGGTTGACGAGCGGGGCCGGATCGTCGAGGACGACCGGGCGCTCCTGGTCATGCTGGACCTGGTCGCGGCCGAGCGGCGCAGCGGGCGGGTGGCGCTGCCGGTGACGACCACCAGGATCGCCGAGCAGGTCGCCGCGTACCACGGCACCCAGGTGGAGTGGACGACCACGTCGCCGGACGACCTGACCCGGGTGGGCCGCGAGGAGTCCACGATCTTCGGCGGAGACGGGCGCGGCGGGTTCATCGTGCCCGAGTTCAGCAGCGTCTTCGACGGAGCGGCCGCGTTCGTGCGGCTCATCGGGCTGGTGGCGCGCACCCAGCTCACGCTCAGCCAGATCGACGCGCGGATACCGCAGGCGCACGTGCTGCGGCGGGACATTCCGACTCCGTGGGCGGTCAAGGGCATGGTGATGCGCCGGGTCGTGGAGGCGGCCGGGAGCCGGTCCGTGGACACGACCGACGGCGTTCGGGTGGTCGAGGCCGACGGCCGCTGGGTGATGGTGCTGCCCGATCCCGCCGAGGCCGTCACCCATCTGTGGGCCGAGGGGCCGGACGACGTATCGGCTCAGGCGTTGCTCGACGAGTGGGCCGCGGTGGTCGACAGCGCAGGTCACTGATGTCGTGAGGGTGTGCCGGGCCGGCCTTGCGGGCCCGGCCCGGCACACCGGTGGGGCCATTCGGTGGCAGCGGTGCCGACGTGCGACGATGTGCGGCATGTCGCAGCAGCCCCCCGTTCGGAGCACGCCGTCTCCGCCCCCGCGTCCCGACGCGTCGATGTCGCTGCTGACCAATGTCATGGACCACGCGCTCGACGACGGCTACGCGGAGGCCACCGCCCGCCGCGAGGCCGAGGGCGCAGCGGGGATGCCGCGCACGCTGCGGGCCAAGCTCGCTCTCGCGGGTGGTCTGGTGCTCGCCGCTCTGGTGGTGACGGTCGGGGCCGCGCAGGCCCGCATCACCGCTCCTGTGGTCGCCAAGGAGCGCCAGGAGCTGATCGACCGGGTCGAGTCGGAGACCAAGGCCGCCGACAAGCTGCAGGACGATGTGGACGGGTTGCGGACCGAGGTCGGGGACCGCCAGCGCAAGGCGCTCGAGAAGCACGGCGGCGACCAGGGCGAACTGGTGGCGCTGCTGTCCGGGGCGACCGAGGTGCACGGGCCGGGCGTGAAACTGGTCGTCGACGACGCCAAGGACACCAGCCAGGGTGACGGCAGCCGCCCGCGCGAGAGTACGACCTTCGCGGACACCGGCCGGGTACGGGACCGGGACATGCAGCGCGTGGTCAACGGGCTGTGGCAGTCGGGCGCGGAGGCCATCGCCATCAACGGGCAGCGGCTGACATCGTTTTCGGCGATCCGGGCCGCGGGCGACGCCATACTGGTCGACAACCGGCCTCTGGTGCCGCCGTACACGGTCCTCGCGGTGGGGGACGGCAAGAAGCTGAGTACGGACTTCCAGGACAGCGCGGACGGTCAGTACCTGCACGTGCTGGAACAGAACTACGGGATCAGGGCGAGCATTTCGGCCGAGGCCGACGTGCGTCTGCCCGCGGCGCCGAGCCTGACCGTACGCACAGCAAAGCCAATGGCCACGGGCGCCGGCAAGGGCGCGGCCGACACAGGGAAGGGCACATCGTGATCGCCGTACTTGGCCTCGTCGTGGGAGTCGTGGTCGGACTTTTCGTCCGGCCCGAGGTGCCTGCGGTGGTCGAGCCGTATCTGCCGATCGCCGTCGTCGCGGCACTCGACGCGGTCTTCGGCGGGCTCCGTGCCATGCTCGACGGCATCTTTGTCGACAAGGTCT
The DNA here is from genome assembly GCF_056431605.1 of Streptomyces sp. NPDC045846. Lineage (NCBI taxonomy): Bacteria > Bacillati > Actinomycetota > Actinomycetes > Kitasatosporales > Streptomycetaceae > Streptomyces > Streptomyces sp. NPDC045846. Next base: position 4,662 of record NZ_JBWKKJ010000006.1, read on the forward strand.
TCGTGGTCTCCTTCCTTTCCAACGTGGTGGTCGCGGCCCTGATCGTGTTCCTCGGTGACAAGTTGGGTGTCGGCGCGCAGCTGTCGACCGGTGTCGTCGTGGTGCTCGGCATCCGGATCTTCTCCAACGCGGCCGCCATCCGTCGGCACGTCTTCAGGGCCTGAGGCCGGTGAGCGACGTGAAGAACACCGATCAGGGTGACGGCGGCGAGGAGCGGCCCGTCGACGCTCCGGGTGAATCCGGCGAGGCGAAGACCGAACTGACGGGACGTCAGCGACTCGCCGCCGGGCTCTGGCCGCCGCGGGTCAGCCGGGCGCAGCTGATCGTGGCGCTGCTGCTCTTCGTCCTCGGCCTCGGTCTGGCCATCCAGGTCCGCTCCAACAGCGACAACAGCGCGCTGCGCGGCGCCCGCCAGGAGGATCTGGTGCGCATCCTGGATGAACTGGATTCGCGTACGAAGCGTCTTGAGGATGAGAAGCAGCGTCTGGAGGGCCAGCGCACCGAGCTGGAGACCAGCTCGAACCAGGCGGAGGAGGCGCGCAAGCAGACCGTGGAGAAGGAGCAGCAGCTCGGCATCCTGGCCGGCACGGTGGCGGCGCAGGGGCCCGGCATCACGTTGACGATCAGCGACCCCAAGGGCGCCGTCGAGGCCGACAAGGTGCTTGACACGGTGCAGGAACTGCGCGCGGCGGGGGCGGAGGCGATCCAGGTCAACGACGTCCGCGTGGTGGCCAACACGTACTTCTCGGACGAGACCGGGGGGATCGGCGTCGACGGCAAGAAGGTCACCGCGCCGTACGTCTTCAAGGTGATCGGCAAGCCGCAGGACCTGGAGCCGGCGCTCAACATTCCCGGCGGGGTCGTGCAGACTCTGGAGAAGGAGCAGGCCACCGCCACAGTGGCCCGCGCGGAGAAGATCGTTGTGAGCGCCTTGCGAGCCGCGAAGCGGCCTGACTACGCTCAGTCGTCCTCGCACTGATGAGGGCGGGCGTGAGACCTGCCGCACAAGGGCAGGAGGTTGCGGGGGGTCGCCGCTCCGTAACAGTGGTGCGTGGTGGAAACTGTTTGGCGGATACGGACGTTGTGAGGATGTCCGGGTCGGCAGGTGTGTTGATTCTGGGTTCGTCCTGCCCCACGGGCGGGTCTATTTCGGTCAAGGGGAATCGCCCGTGAAGTTGTTTGCGAAGTTGTTCGGCAAGAGCGCACGCCAGGACGGCGGCAACGCCGCCAGGCACCGTGCTCAGCGCCCCGGTGGGCCGGAGGAGCAGGGCGGGGAGCGCCCGCTGTTCCGCGATGAGGTGGCTGGTTCCGGTGGTGACATTCCGGGCGCGTCGTCTGTTGACCCTGCGGGTGCAGGGCGCATAGGTTTCGGGGAACCGTCAACCTCAGGTACGGGTGGAGGGTTTGGCTCCGACCCGTATGCCACCAGTGCCCACGCGGTGCCGCCGCGGCAGGAGGATCCGTCGATGTCGGGCATGCCTGTTTGTACGAGGTGCGGGCACAGCAATGCTGCCGCCAGCCGTTTCTGCTCCAACTGCGGTGCCCCGCTGCGGCCGGGTGTCGTTCCGGAGCGCGCCTCCGAGACCACCTCGACCATCTCGATCTCCGGTCTCGAGGCGTACGACGCCGAGGTGACGGGCCAGACGCAGCTGCCCTCGCTCTCCCCGGAGGCGCAGGCCGCCGTCGACGCCCTGCCGCAGGGCTCGGCGCTCCTGGTGGTGCGCCGCGGGCCGAACTCGGGAAGCCGCTTCCTCCTGGACGGCGAGCTGACCACGGCGGGCCGCCACCCGCAGAGCGACATCTTCCTGGACGACGTGACGGTCTCGCGCCGCCACGTGGAGTTCCGGCGCGGTCCTGACGGGCGCTTCACCGTCTCCGACGTCGGCAGCCTCAACGGCACGTACGTGAACCGCGAGCGGATCGACTCCGTCGACCTGGCCAACGGCGACGAGGTCCAGATCGGGAAGTACCGGCTGGTCTTCTACGCGAGCCAGCGCGCGCTCTGAGCACCGGCCAGGGAAGGTTCCATGCTGCAGACACCGACGGGCGGTGCCGGATCCGGCACCGCCGCCGCGGGCGGCCGGCTGATGAGCATCGGCGGGGTGCTCAACCAGCTGCGGGACGAATTTCCCGAGGTGACGATCTCCAAGATCCGGTTCTTGGAGTCCGAGGGCCTGGTGGAGCCGCGGCGTACGCCGTCCGGGTACCGCAAATTCAGTGCCGAGGACGTCGAGCGGCTGGCCCAGGTGCTGCGGATGCAGCGGGACCACTATCTGCCGCTCCGGGTCATCCGCGAGCACCTGGACGCCCTGGGCCGCGGTGAGCAGCCTTCCCTGCCCGCACCGGGCGGGTCCCGGGAGCTGCTCGACGGCCTCGGCGAGCCCGACGCCGACCGTCCCACGGCCGCCCGGGTGGGCCGGGCCGAGCTGATGGCGGCCGCCGAGGTCACCGAGGCGGAGCTGGCCGAGTGGGAGTCGTACGGGCTGGTCACGCCGGGTCCCGAGGGCGGCTTCGACGCGGAGTCGGTGAATGTGGCACGTCTTGTGGCGGATCTGGGGCGGTTCGGTCTGGAACCGCGCCATCTGCGTGCGGTGAAGGCCGCCGCGGACCGCGAGGCGGGGCTGATCGAGCAGGTGGTCGCACCCTTGCGGCTGCACCGCAATCCGCAGACCAGGGCCCATGCGGAGGCCACCACGAAGGAGCTCGCGGCCCTCTCCGTGCGGCTCCACGCGGCCCTGGTGCAGACCGCTCTGGGTGTCCGGCTTCACTGATCTTGTAGGTGCCCGACTACCCAAACCTGCCGAGCACGTCCTAGGGTTGCTGTGTGAACGAGCTCGACGTCGTGGGTGTCCGGGTGGAAATGCCCTCCAACCAACCGATCGTGCTCCTGCGTGAAGTGGGAGGCGATCGGTACCTCCCCATCTGGATCGGTCCGGGGGAGGCGACCGCGATCGCCTTCGCCCAGCAGGGGATGGCGCCGGCGCGGCCCTTGACGCACGACCTTTTCAAGGACGTGCTGGAGGCCGTGGGCCAGGAGCTGACCGAGGTCCGCATCACGGACCTGCGCGAAGGCGTCTTCTACGCGGAGCTGGTCTTTGCCAGTGGGGTCGAGGTGAGCGCCCGGCCGTCCGATGCCATAGCGCTGGCCCTGCGCACCGGAACGCCGATCTACGGCAGTGACGGTGTCCTCGACGACGCGGGCATCGCCATCCCGGACGAGCAGGAGGACGAGGTGGAGAAGTTCCGCGAGTTCCTCGACCAGATCTCGCCCGAGGACTTCGGCACCAACAGCCAGTGAGCTCCGGATACGCGTGATCCGGCGGCCCTCGCGAGGACGGCGTGCGCGGTGCGTGCGCCGGGGGTGTTTCGGCGCATTCGAGTAGCCTTTCCCGTCGAGAGTCACGGGAAACCACTCTCAGGGTGATTATCACTCGGCGTGCCGAGTGTGGCGATCGTTGACGCACCCCGAGTGACTGCCTACCGTCGAGTGGGCAGGTCAAGGACGGAGGGTCGGCGTGAGAATGAGCGGCGACGGTACGGCAGGGGGCGCTCCCGGACGTAGTCCGGGGGAGGGCGGGCCGTACCCGCTCCACAGCAGTGCGGCCGACCCGAGTACCGAAACGATCGGATACCGGGGGCCGACCGCGTGCGCGGCGGCGGGGATCACCTACCGACAGCTCGACTACTGGGCCCGCACCGGCCTGGTCGAGCCCAGTGTCCGTCCGGCGTACGGATCGGGCACCCAGCGTCTCTACAGCTTCCGGGACGTCGTCGTCCTGAAGATCGTCAAGCGCTTCCTGGACACCGGCGTAGCCCTCCAGAACATCCGCGCGGCCGTACAGCACCTGCGGGAGCGCGGCTTTCGCGACCTGGAGCGGATGACGCTGATGAGCGACGGGGCCACGGTGTACGAGTGCTCGTCCCCGGACGAGGTCGTGAACCTGCTCCAGGGCGGCCAGGGCATCTTCGGGATCGCCGTGGGCGTGGTGTGGCGGGACGTCGAGGCGGCCCTGTCGCAGCTGCACGGCGAGCGCGTGGACACCGGCGAGACCCTCGTCGGGCACAACCCGGCCGACGAGCTGGCCAGACGGCGCAACCGCGCTGTCTGACCCCTCCGGCGGCGCCGCCGGGCCGATTGTCAGTGGCGTACGGCAGCATCGGTCGTGTGAGAGCCGCGCCGACCATCCTGCATCTGGACATGGATGCCTTCTTCGCCGCCGCGGAGCAGGCGTCGAAGCCGAGCCTGCGCGGAAAGCCGGTCATCGTGGGCGGGCTCGGGCCGCGCGGGGTGGTCTCGACGGCGTCGTACGAGGCCAGACGGTTCGGGGTGCGCTCGGCGATGCCAATGGCGCAGGCCCGCAGGCTCTGTCCGAACGCGGCCTATCTGGTGCCGCGCTTCCAGCTGTACCGCACGATCAGCGAGCAGGTGATGGAGCTGCTCGGGCGGCTGTCCCCGCTGGTCGAGCCGTTGAGCCTGGACGAGGCCTTCGTGGACCTGGAGGCGGGCGGGGTGGCCTTCGGGTCGGCCTCGGCCCGGGAGGCCGGTGAGCGGCTGCGCAGGGACATCAGGGCGGTCACCGGGCTGAGCGGATCGGTCGGGCTCGCCGGATCCAAGATGCTCGCCAAGATCGCCTCCGAGCAGGCGAAGCCGGACGGGCTCGTGCTGATAGAACCGGGCACCGAGCGGGAGCTCCTCGCGCCGATGACGGTGCGCACCCTGCCGGGCGTCGGGCCGGCCACCGGGGAGCATCTGCGGCGGGCCGGGATGGCCACGGTCGCCGACCTCGTCGAGGCGGGCGAGGACGAGCTCGTACGGCTGCTGGGGAAGTCGCACGGGGCGTCGCTGTACCGGATGGCGGCGGGGTACGACGACCGGCCGGTGGTGGCCGAGCGGGACGCCAAGTCGGTGTCGGTGGAGGACACCTTCGACATCGACCTCCACGACCGGGTGCGGATCACGACCGAGGTGGGGCGGCTCGCGGACCGGTGCGTGCAGCGGCTGCGCGGGTCCGGGCACTCGGGCCGGACCATCGTGCTGAAGGTCCGCCGCTACGACTTCTCGACGCTGACCCGGTCCGAGACGCTGCGCGGTCCCACGGACGACCCGGCGGTGGTGCGCGAGGCCGCCGGGCGCCTGCTCGACTCCGTGGACACCACCGGTGGTGTCCGGCTGCTCGGCGTGGGGGTCAGCGGGCTCGCCGACTTCACGCAGGAGGACCTGTTCGCTCAGGCAGCGGGGGAGCGGGCGGAGGAGGAGCCCGAGGGCGAGCAGGGCCCGGCGGAGCCCGTGGAGGCGGAGCCCGAACCGGATCCGGCGCAGCGGCGGTGGCTGGCCGGGCACGACGTGCGCCATGCCGAGTACGGGCCGGGGTGGGTGCAGGGCAGCGGGGTCGGCCGGGTCACCGTGCGCTTCGAGACGCCGACGTCAGCGGGGCCCGGCCGGGTGCGCACCTTCCGGGTGGACGATCCCGGCCTCACGGTCTCGGAGCCGCTGCCGCTCGTCGAGGGAACGGACGCGGCGAGGGGCGAGGGCGAGGGTGAGGCCGGGGAGGCTGTCGTCGGGGGTCAGATGTCGCCGCCCGCGAGCCGGCCGAAGTCGCGGTCGGACGGCGGCGGGCCGGGGTCGGGGGCCGCGATGTCCAGACCGTAGTGGTGGTAGAGCTGGAGCTCCTGGTCCGGGGAGAGGTGGCGGCCCACGCCGAAGTCGGGCGCGTCCTTGATCAGGGCACGGTCGTACGGGACGTGCAGGGCCTCCTCGACCAGGGTGCTGGGTTCCAGGGGGACGAAGGCGTCCCGGCTGAACAGGCCGGTGCGCACCGCGGCCCACTCGGGTGCGCCCGTCGCGTCGTCGAGGTAGACCTCGTCCACCGTTCCGATCTTGCGTCCACTGCGGTCGTACGCCTTGCGGCCGATCAGGCTGCGCGGATCGATATCGGTCTGCACGGTCCCTCCAACTGGTCGCAACCGGTTACAACTGCTCCATAAGCACTACGAAAGTGCACATCGTGAGTGTTGGCCACTTGAGACATGGAACAAAGAATCGGGCTCGGACCTCGCTGGTAGGCTGGCAAACGGCTGCTGACCCCGTGCGGGAGAGCCCTCCGGCGAGCTCCCTGAGTTCGCGGCGGGCGCCGAAGGAGCAACTCCTCCCCGGAATCTCTCAGGCCCACGGACCGCACGGACGAGGTCACTCTGGAAAGCAGGACGGGGGAAGCACGGGCACTCCGGCCCGGGCGGAACCTTTCCTCACCGACGGTGAAAACCGGGTCGCTGCCACGCGCCCGGTGAAGCTCTCAGGTTGAGATGACAGAGGGGGAGGCCGTCCGGGCACCCGCGCCGTGGTGCCCCTCGCAGGTCGTGCGACCAGGAGGCCTCCGTAATGACCGCCAACCGCATTCCGCTCAGCAGCCTTGAGCGTGGCATCCCGTTCGAGCAGCGCCACATCGGGCCCGATGCCGGGGCCCAGGCGAAGATGCTCGCGCAGGTCGGCTACGGCTCGCTCGACGAGCTGACCGCCGCCGCCGTTCCCGACGTCATCAAGAGCGCCGGGGCGCTGGGGCTGCCCGAGGCGCGGACCGAGGCCGAGGTGCTCGCCGAGCTGCGCCGGCTCGCCGACCGCAACCAGGTGCTCGCCCCCATGATCGGTCTTGGCTACTACGGCACCTTCACGCCGCCGGTGATCCTGCGCAACGTCATGGAGAACCCGGCCTGGTACACGGCGTACACGCCCTACCAGCCGGAGATCTCGCAGGGCCGCCTGGAGGCGCTGCTCAACTTCCAGACCATGGTCGCCGAGCTGACCGGCCTGCCCACCTCGGGCGCCTCGCTGCTCGACGAGGGCACCGCCGCCGCCGAGGCGCTCGCCCTGTCCCGGCGCGTGGGCAAGGTCAAGGGCGGGGTCTTCCTGGTCGACGCCGACACCCTGCCGCAGACCGTCGCCGTGATTCAGACGCGCGCCGAGCCGACCGGCGTCGAGGTCGTCGTCGCCGACCTGAGCGAGGGCATCCCCGCCGAGATCGCCGAGCGCGGCGTCTTCGGCGTGCTGCTCCAGTACCCCGGCGCCTCCGGCCAGGTCCGCGACCTCAAGCCCGTCATCGACGCGGCCCACGAGCTCGGCGCGATCGTCACCGTCGCCGCCGACCTGCTCGCGCTCACGCTGCTCGCCTCGCCCGGCTCGCTCGGCGCCGACATCGCCGTCGGCACGACCCAGCGCTTCGGCGTCCCGATGGGCTTCGGCGGCCCGCACGCCGGATTCATGGCGGTCCAGGAGAAGTTCGCCCGCAGCCTGCCCGGCCGCCTGGTCGGCGTCTCCGTCGACGCGGACGGCAACAAGGCCTACCGGCTGGCCCTGCAGACCCGTGAGCAGCACATCCGCCGCGAGAAGGCCACCAGCAACATCTGCACCGCGCAGGTGCTGCTGGCCGTCATGGCCGGGATGTACGCCGTCTACCACGGCCCGGACGGGCTGCGGCAGATCGCCCGGCGCACCCACCGCTACGCCGTCCTGCTCGCCGAGGGCCTGAGGGCCGCCGGGGTCGACGTCGTGCACGGCGCCTACTTCGACACGCTGACCGTGCGGGTGCCGGGCAAGGCCGCCGAGGCCGTCGCCGCCGCCCGCGAGGGCGGGGTCAACCTGCACCTGGTCGACGCGGACACCGTCTCCCTCGCCTGCGACGAGACCACCACGCGGGCCCAACTCGCCGCCGTCTGGGCCGCGTTCGGGGTCGACGCCGATGTGGAGGCGCTGGACGAGACGGCCGCCGACACGCTGCCCGACGCCCTGCTGCGTACCGATGACTTCCTGACCCACCCGGTCTTCCACCAGCACCGCTCCGAGACCGCGATGCTGCGCTACCTGCGCAAGCTCGCCGACCGCGACTACGCGCTGGACCGCGGCATGATCCCGCTCGGCTCCTGCACCATGAAGCTGAACGCGACCACCGAGATGGAGCCGGTGACCTGGCCCGAGTTCGGGCAGATGCACCCCTTCGCGCCGGTCGAGCAGGCCGCCGGCTACCTGACGCTCATCCGTGAGCTGGAGGAGCGGCTCGCCGAGGTCACCGGGTACGACGCGGTGTCCATCCAGCCCAACGCCGGTTCGCAGGGCGAGCTCGCGGGCCTGCTCGCGGTCCGCGCCTACCACCGCGCCAACGGCGACACCCAGCGCACCATCTGCCTCATCCCGTCCTCCGCGCACGGCACCAACGCCGCGAGCGCCGTGATGGCCGGCATGAAGGTCGTCGTCGTCAAGACCGCCGACGACGGCGAGGTCGACGCGGACGACCTGCGCGCCAAGATCGAGCAGTACCGCGACGAACTGTCGGTGCTGATGATCACCTACCCGTCCACGCACGGGGTGTTCGAGGAGCACGTCGCGGAGATCTGCGGTCTGGTCCACGAGGCCGGCGGCCAGGTGTACGTCGACGGTGCCAACCTCAACGCCCTGGTGGGCCTCGCCAAGCCGGGCAAGTTCGGCGGCGACGTCTCGCACCTGAACCTGCACAAGACGTTCTGCATCCCGCACGGCGGCGGTGGCCCCGGCGTCGGCCCGGTCGGCGTGCGCGCGCACCTCGCGCCGTACCTGCCGAACCACCCGCTCCAGCCGTCCGCCGGTCCCGAGACGGGCGTCGGCCCGATCTCGGCCGCGCCGTGGGGCTCCGCGGGCATCCTGCCCATCTCGTGGGCGTACGTACGTCTCATGGGCGGCGAGGGCCTCAAGCGCGCGACCCAGGTCGCCGTGCTCGCCGCCAACTACATCGCCAAGCGCCTCGAGCCGCACTACCCGGTGCTCTACACGGGCCCGAACGGGCTCGTCGCGCACGAGTGCATCGTGGACCTGCGGCCGCTGTCCAAGGCGACCGGCGTCAGCGTCGACGACATCGCCAAGCGCCTGATCGACTACGGCTTCCACGCGCCGACCATGTCGTTCCCGGTGGCCGGCACGCTGATGATCGAGCCCACCGAGTCCGAGGACCTGAACGAGATCGACCGGTTCTGCGACACGATGATCGCGATCCGCGGCGAGATCGAGAAGGTCGCCTCCGGCGCCTGGCCGGCCGACGACAACCCGCTGGCCAACGCCCCGCACACCGCGGCGGCGCTCGGCGGCGAGTGGAACCACGCCTACAGCCGCGAGGAGGCCGTCTTCCCGGCCGGTGTCTCGGCCGCCGACAAGTACTGGCCGCCGGTCCGCCGCATCGACGGCGCCTTCGGCGACCGCAACCTGGTCTGCTCCTGCCCGCCCCTGGACGAGTACGACAACTGACCGGACATGCGTAAGGGCCGGTTCGGGGGATGTTCCCCGGGCCGGCCCTTGTGTTGTCCGTACGGAACGCGTCCGCGGGGACGGGTCCGTACGAGAACTGCCGAACGAGGCCGCGTCAGGCGGCCGTCGCCACCTGCTCCGCCGTGAGCGACCGGTGCGGGGCGATGATCTGCCCGTCCGGCAGCAGCTCACCGGTGTCCTCGAAGAGCAGGACACCGTTGCACAGCAGGCTCCACCCCTGCTCCGGGTGGTGTGCCACGGGCTTCGCGGCTTCCCGGTCGGCGGAGAAGGCTGTAGGGCAGGCTGGCTGGTGCTGGCACATGGATGCGTTCTTTCGCTGCGTCGTGGTGAGTGTGCTGCGGCTCGATGCGTTGTTCATGGCCGCCCCCCGTAGTCAGTCGGTCGGTCCGATCCCAGTGTTGCCCCACGGGCGTCAATCCGCAGGGATTTCGCGGCAGCGCTTCCTACTGCTTAATGACGTATCACCCGTGCGGACGGTTCAGCTCAACTGGCCTGTCTTTTCGGGTGGTTCGCAGTGGCCCGGCGGGACTAGCCCGTATGGCCGAGGCGGCGCGTACGCAGCATAGACACACCAGTGCCCCGCCACCACACCGGTCGCGGGGCACTTTTTTTCGCGCATCGCCGAGGGCGAGGTCAGACGGGCTGGCCGAGCAGGGGCGCGGGGGCCAGGCGCAGGGTCAGGACCGGCAGCAGTTCGCTCACCCGCAGCGGACGGTGCGCGCAGATGCCGGGCGGCGCGGGCGCCAGCGGCACCAGCAGGTCGTGCGGGGCGGGGGAGCCCGAGGCGCCGTCGGCGGTGGCGTCGGAGTGCAGCCACAGCGTCAGCATGTACAGCTCGGGGACCGAGAGCAGCCGGGGCTGGTAGTGCCCGGTGAGCGGTTCGGCCTGGCGCAGGGCGCGCTGGGTCGAGGCGATGTAGGGGCCCTCGAAGAAGTGGGAGAAGGCCCAGCCGTCCGGGGTGAGGCGGGTGTCCGCGGCGGCGACCGGATGCTCGGGGTCGCTGATGAGGAAGCGCCAGCCGGCCAGGTGGGTGCGCGGGGTCCGGCCGCCCGGGGTGATCCCGTCCAGGACGTGGAGCGGGAGCGGGAGTTCGGGGGTGAGCGGACCTTCGGCGGAGCGGAGGGCCGGGGTGCGGGCCTCGCGTACGGCGGTGGGGGAACCGAGTGCCGCGAGTACGCTGCGCAGGGCGGGCGCGGGGGCCGGGGGGACATGCAGCGGCATGGTGGGTCGCCTCTCACTTCGGAGACACGGTGATGCGTGGGCAGTGCGGACGGCGCTGTCTGCGGTGCGGGGTCAGAGGGGGGCCGTCGAGCGATGGCCGGGGCGCCAACTCTCTGCCTCGTTTGCGGAGTTTATACGACACGTGTTCACGCAGTGTTTCGTCTAGCTGTCGCGGATATTGCCCGCAAGTCGGTATCCGGACCTTCCGTGCAGGCGATTCACCCGGGGGAATGTCCGGCGCGGGCCCTCCACCTGGAAAGCCTTCCCGCCGGGGGTCGGCCGAATCTCGTCGGTGTTTTTCACCATTTCCGAGCGGGCGGTAACTGCACGTTGCCGTATGCCCGCTGAATGTGCCGCGGGCCCTGGCCCTGACGCTACTCCGGTGGCGTCGCCCGCGCTGGCGTTATGGATCAGTCTGCCTGGGCATTATCGACCATGACGCGAGCGGCCGGTGTCGCTGGCTGCCCATTCGAGGAGGGACCCTTCGATGGGGGAGAAGGTCGAGGCAGGCGGGTTCGACCTGTCCGATCGGCACCGCTACCGGGACAAGCTGCACCAGTGCCTGGAGGGGCTGGGGAAGCTGCTGGACCAGAAGCGGTTCGACCGTCCAAGGAACCTGATGGGGCTGGAGCTGGAACTGAATCTCGCGGGTCCCGACGGTATGCCGCGCATGATGAATGCCGAGGTGCTTGAGCGCATCGCGAGCCGGGATTTCCAGACCGAACTCGGAATGTTCAACCTGGAGGTCAACATTGCCCCGCACCGGCTCGGCGGGCGGGTATTCGACCAACTCGCCGAGGAGTTGAGGACCGGGCTCGGTTACGCCGATCGCAAAGCCGCCGAGGTCGATGCGGGCATCATCATGATCGGAATTCTGCCGACCCTGAGCCAGGACGATCTCGTATCCGGGAACCTTTCCGACGTCGATCGCTACACCCTGCTGAACGACCAGATCGTGGCGGCCCGCGGGGAGGATTTCACGCTCGACATCCAGGGGGTGGAACGGCTCGTGTGCACCTCCGCGTCGATCACCCCCGAAGCGGCGTGCACCTCCGTGCAGCTGCACCTCCAGGTGACGCCCGCGCGCTTCGCCGCGGTGTGGAACGCGGCGCAGGTGGTCACCGCCGTGCAGATCGCGGTGGGCGCCAACGCGCCCTTCCTGTTCGGGCGGGAGCTGTGGCGCGAGTCGCGCCCGCCGCTCTTCGAGCAGGCCACCGACACCCGACCGGCCGAGCTGCGGGCCCAGGGGGTGCGACCGCGCACCTGGTTCGGCGAGCGCTGGGTGAGTTCGGCGTACGAGCTCTTCGAGGAGAACCTGCGTTTCTTCCCGCCGCTGCTGCCCATCTGCGACGAGGAGGAGCCGCTGCGGGTCATCGCGGAGGGCGGGGTGCCGCGCCTGAAGGAACTGGTGCTGCACAACGGCACGATCTACCGCTGGAACCGGCCGGTGTACGGCATCGCCGACGGCGTCCCGCACCTGCGGGTCGAGAACCGGGTGCTCCCGGCCGGGCCCACCGTCACCGACGTCCTCGCCAACGCGGCGTTCTACTACGGCCTGGTGCGTGCCCTGGCGGAGGACGCCCGGCCGGTGTGGACGCGGCTGCCGTTCGAGTCGGCGGCCGCCAACTTCGACACCGCCTGCCGGTACGGCATCGACGCCGAGCTGCTGTGGCCTGCGCCCCGGCGCGGCGGGAGCCTCGCCCGGGTGCCGGCCGTCAAGCTCGTGCGCGAGGAGCTGCTGCCGCTGGCGGCGTCCGGGCTCGACGCGTGGGGGATCGCACCGGCCGACCGGGACCACTACCTCGGCATCATCGAGGAGCGGTGCCGACGCCGCGTCAACGGCGCGTCCTGGCAGGTCGACACCTACCACCGGGCGCTGACCGCGGGCCTGGGCCGGGAGGCGGCGCTCGCGGCCACCACGCGGCGCTACCGGGAGCTGATGCTGGGGGGCGAGCCGGTACACACCTGGCCGACGGGCTTCCCCGGGCCGTCGGGGCGCTAGCCGTGGTGCTGGGCCCGGCCCAGGTTCACGATCGCCCTGAGGATCAGGGCCTGGATGCCGGGCGGGTCGTTCACCTGGCATAGCCGCACTCTCCGGTCGGGTCCGTGCGAGGCGTTGTACGCGAAGGCCACCTGTTCGGACAGGACACCGCCTGCTTGCGGCGCGCCTGGCCGGTCTCGGCTGCCAGATCCGGCCGCACGGCCGAAGCCGTACAGGAGTGGCGGAAGGTGAGCAGTCCGCGCTGCGCGGAGACGGCCGTGCCCCCGGCCACCAGGACGAGAGCGGTGGTGAGGGCGATCGTGCGCCGCCGCGGGGTGGTCCCGCCCTCCCCGGTGCTCCCGGTCGCGGCGTCGTCGGGCAAGCTGTGACCTCCCGTGGCGGTGGTGCCCCTCTTTGAACCCTGAACAAGGAAATGGGGACCGCACCAACGCAATGGGCGCCTGCCCCGGCCTGTCGCGCGCGATCTTCGTAATTTCCTTCGAGACCCTGGCGGGGCGGCGGTGGGGTGGGGACGGGATTCGTCAACTGGAGGCAGGTGTGCAGGTGGAGGCCGGGCGTGTGGCTGATTCTCTTCCCGAACAGGGGAGTTCACCGCGGATCCTGCGGTCCGAGACGGTGCTCGTGCTGGCGCTCTCGCTCGGCGCGAGCGGAGTGTCGGCGCTGATCAGCTTCATCGGATCGCTCACCAGGCCGGGTGGCCTCAAGCATCAGGCGGCGCACCTCAACAGCTCGCTGGCCCCCGGGCGGCCGTGGCTCGATCTCGCCTGGCAGCTCTTCGGCATCGCGACCGCGCTCGTACCCGTCGCGCTGGTGGCGCACCTGCTGCTGCGCGAGCGGGCCGGTGGTCTGCGGGTGATCGGTTTCGACCGGACGCGGCCCTGGTCCGACCTCGGCCGGGGCGTCCTGATCGCCGCCGGGATCGGCAGCGCCGGGCTCGCCTTCTATCTGGTGGCGCGGGCGGCGGGCGGCAATCTGACCGTGGTCCCCGAGTCGCTTCCCGACGTGTGGTGGAAGTACCCGGTGCTCGTCCTCTCGGCGTTGCAGAACTCCGTGCTGGAGGAGGTGATCGTGGTCGGATATCTGCTGCGCAGGCTCGGCCAGTTGGGCTGGACGCCGATGGCCGCGCTCGTCGCGAGCTCGGTCCTGCGCGGCTCGTACCACCTCTACCAGGGCATCGGCGGCTTCATCGGGAACATGGTGATGGGCGTGGTCTTCGTCCTGCTCTACCGGCGCTGGCAGCGGGTCGGGCCGCTCGTGGTGGCGCATTCCCTGCTCGACATCGGCGCCTTCGTGGGGTACGCGCTGCTCGCGGGGAAGGTGAGCTGGCTGCCGACGATGTGAGCCGTGCGGGGGTGACCGCGGTAAGGGGCGTACGCCCATGGCGTATGCCCCTTACGCCGTTGAGGCGCGGCCCTACGGAGCGGTCAGCAGGTCGCCGTCGATGACCGTCACCGCGCGGCCGGTGAGCAGGGTGCGCTCGCCGCGCACCTGGGTGCGGACGAGCCCGGAGCGGGCCGAGGCCTGGAGGCCGGTCAGCTCAGCGCGGCCCAGGCGCGCCGACCAGAAGGGCGCGAGCGCGGTGTGGGCGCTGCCGGTCACCGGGTCCTCGTCGACGCCGACGTTGGGGAAGAAGCAGCGCGAGACGTAGTCGTACCCGGAGCCGGGGTCCGCGGCCGCCGCCGTGGCGATGATGCCGCGCCGGGAGTGCCGCCCCAGCGCGCGGGTGTCGGGCGCCAGCGCGCGTACGGCCGTCTCGTCGGGCAGCTCCACCAGGAGGTCGCCGATGTCGGCGGAGGTGCCGTGGGCCGAGAGGACCGGGGCGCCCAGCGCCTCGGCGAGGCCCGGCGGGACCGGCTCCTCCTCCAGGGAGGAGGTGGGGAAGTCCAGGGTGATGGTGCCGTCCTCGGCGGTGCTCGCCGTGAGGAGGCCGCAGCGGGCGGCGAACCGCACCGTGCCGGTCGCGGCCCCCGTCGCATGCAGGACGTGCGCGGTGGCCAGCGTGGCGTGGCCGCACATGTCGACCTCGGTGGCCGGGGTGAACCAGCGCAGCGCCCAGTCGGCGTCGTGGCCCGGCGGCAGCGGGTGCGCGAAGGCGGTCTCGGCGTGGTTGACCTCGCGGGCCACGTCCTGCAACCAGGCGTCGGCCGGGAAGGCGTCGAGCAGCAGCACGCCGGCCGGATTGCCGGCGAAGGGGCGGTCGGTGAAGGCGTCGACGATTCGAATGCGCATGGCGGCACCGTACGGGAGGGAAGAACCCGCAGGCCAAGGCCAATCGCCGGTGGCTGGACCGGTTTCCGGTGCCGTGCGCCGGCCACCTCGGGGCGTTCGTACCGCGTCGGGATGTCCGGGCCCGGCCGAGGTGGCGGGGCGTCCGCCACGGCTCGGTGCCCCGGGCCCGGGGGGTTCACACGATCAGCGGGACCGGATGGACCTCGTCGGCCGGGTGACCGGCCCGTTCGTGGATGCGCTGCACCGCCTCCGCCGAGGGCGCCTCCGACAGGCAGTAGACCGTGCCCGACTTCGGGTCGGCCCAGGCCTGCTGGAAGTGGACGCCTTCCTCCTTCTCGATGGCGAGGTCCGCCTGGTGTGCCTGCTTCAGCTGGTCGGCCGTGATGCCCGTCATCCCGTGGTGGACGTCCATGAACTGCGACATGACGTCACACCCCCTTTCGACGTTCCGCACCGGGGCGGTTGGAGTCGGCGGGTCGGTCGGCCCCAGCTCCGGCGCCGCTTCCTCCATCGTGCGCCCCCACGGCCGCGTCGGCGAGCGGGAAAGGCCGCCCCGGACCGGACCCGACGGCACGCCCCGTCGGAGGAGGGGGTTGCCAAGCGTAAGTCACCGATATATCGTTGACGCATCGCGACAGATCAACGATGGAAGGAAGCGAAACCATGCGTTCACATGGATACGGACAGCAAGGACCCGGCCATCGCGGTCGGGGCGACTTCGAGGGGCGGCGTGCCGCCTTCGGGCCGTTCGGTCCCGGCTTCGGCGGGGGACCGTGGGGCGGGCCGTTCGGTCCCGGCGGCCGTGGCGGCCGGGGCGGTCCCCGGGGCAGGGCGCGGCGCGGCGACGTCCGCGCGTCGATCCTGGCCCTCCTGAGGGACCGGCCGATGCACGGCTACGAGATGATCCAGGAGATCGGCGAGCGCAGCGGCGGGGCCTGGAAGCCCAGCCCGGGCTCGGTGTATCCCACCCTCCAGCTCCTGGAGGACGAGGGTCTGATCACCAGCGAGAGCGAGGGCGGCAAGAAGCTGTTCACGCTCACCGACGCCGGGCGCACGGAGGCCGAGTCGGGGGCCGACGCCCCCTGGGAGGACGCCGGGCGCGGAGTCGACTGGGAGGCCATGCACGAGATCCGGCAGGCCGGTGTCGGGCTCATGGAGGCGTTCGGCCAGGTCTGGAAGACCGGCTCCGCCGATCAGCGCCAGAAGGCACTCGCCGTCATCAACGACGCCCGTAAGAAGCTCTATCTGATCCTTGCCGACGAGGACTGACCCTCGCGCAGAGCAAAGCCCCGCGGCCACCGGCCGCGGGGCTTTCGCGTGCTCAGACGCACAGGCCCCCGAGCTTGCGCAGCGACTCGTTGAGCGCGGCCGTCGCCGAGTCCTTGAGCTTGCCCGCCATGAGCGAGACCGCGGCCCCGGTGAACTCGCCGTCGATGCGGACCGTGGAGGCCGCGCCGTCGGCGATGACGGTGTAGCGGTTGGCCACGTTCACCCCCATCGGGCCCTTGCCCCGGACCCCGAACACCCGGCCGGCCTCGAACTCGTCCACCGTCCAGGCCACTTCGGCGGGGAAGCCCATGAGCTTCATGTTCTCCGCGTACGTCGCCCCCAGCTCCAGCTTGTCCGGGCCGCCCGCGGGGAAGCTGGTGTGCGTGGCGTTCCACTCGCCGTACGAGGAGAAGTCGGTGAGCTGTGCCCAGACCTTCTCGGCCGGAGCCTCGATACGTGCCTCCGCGCTGACCTCGGCCATGCGACCACTCCTTCGGGGACGGTGACGGGGACGTGTCGCGGAACGTAGCGGGGGCCGGGCGAACATTCAATACTGATGAACCGTCAGATTCTTGGACGCCCGCTGCCCCCTCCGCTCAGATCTTCTGGGTCTCCAGCGCCCAGATCAGCGCCGAGTCGAAGAGGTCACAGGCGCGCGGCCGAGCCGACTCGTCGTGGCAGTGGAACGCCGCCCAGAACAGGTCGCCGGGGAGCGCGTCGCGCGGCGCGTACACCCGGTACACGTACTGAAGCCCGTCCTGGGCCAGGAGGGCGACCATCCAGCACATCGGCGGCTCCCTTAGCGGCGGGGACGGCTGTGTCATACGCGAAGGACGAGCCCGGAGGGCGGCGCGGTTGCGTCAGGGGCGCGGGTTGCGACGCCTCGCGCCCCGGGTTGCCCTCGCGGGGGAGATTTCCGAGATCTCATCCATAAGGAGGAGAACCCGGTCATCCGTGCCCAACTTCTGTGGGAGGGGCGAATGCTCCCCGGCGGGGATGTTCCCCCCAGTCATCGGATGATGAGGTTGACGGGTGCACAGTCCTCCTCATGGCGCCCCTCACCAGGCCCCGGTTCCCGCAGACATCGAAGCCCGACTCACCGCGGAGCTGGCCTCGGTGGTCGCGGGAGCCCGCAGGCGTGCGCTGCGCGACGGGGACCGGCAGCTGGACACCGCGCATCTGCTGCACTCGCTGATGGAGAGCGATCCCGAGGTGCGGGCCGCGTTCGAGGACGGTCCGCAGGTCGCGCGCGTGCTCGGCTACCTGGTGCAGCGCAGCATCGGCTACGGCCTGCGCTGGCAGGGATCCGTCGAGGACTCCGGGGCGGTCCCGCTGATGACGCAGCCGGGATGGTCGCCGAGCGCCCTGACGGCGATGGAGTACGCGCTGCGCAGGGCGGGCGCCCGCGGCGGCGAGCGGGTCACCGGGCGGGACCTCCTCGCGGCCCTGGCCGCCGACCCGGAATGCCGGGCCGTCCAGGTCCTGCGGCACGCGGGGGTGGATGCGGCCGCACTGGCGGAACGGCTGGGGGAGCGGTCCGGCCACGGGGCGGACCACTGGCCGGGGGAACCGTCCGGTACGGGGCCCGCGAGTCCGGCCGAGCCGTGCGGACCAGGGCTGCCCGAGGAACTGATCGAGCCCTCCGGCCGCGGCCGCGCCCACCACACGGGAGAGCCCTCCCGGCAGGCCTGAGGGCCTCGTCGCCGGGCTCGCCGAAGGCCCTCGACGAGCCGTCCGCGACCCCGCCGTCTCGACAGGTGTCACGCGGATGACGGTGCTGACGCGGGCTGCCATGATGTGCCGATGCACGCGTCTCAGGGAAGAAGCGTCGGCCTGGGACTCGCCCTGGTGTCGGCCTTCGCGTTCGGTGGTTCAGGGGTGGCGGCCAAGCCGCTCATCGAGGCGGGCCTCGACCCGCTGCACGTGGTGTGGCTGCGGGTGACCGGTGCCGCGCTCGTCATGCTTCCGGTGGCCTGGCGCCACCGCCGCCTGGTGCTGCGCAAGCCCGCGCTGCTCGCCGGGTTCGGACTGCTGGCCGTGGCGGGCGTCCAGGCCTGCTACTTCGCCTCCATATCGCGCATACCCGTCGGCGTCGCGCTGCTCGTGGAGTATCTGGCGCCCGCGCTCGTCCTCGGCTGGGTCCGGTTCGTCCAGCGCAGGCCGGTGAGCCGGGCCGCCGCGGTCGGCGTGGTGCTCGCCGTGGGCGGGCTCGCCAGTGTCGTCGAGGTCTGGTCCGGCCTGAGCTTCGACGCGGTCGGGCTGCTGCTCGCGCTCGGCGCCGCATGCTGCCAGGTCGGTTACTTCGTCCTGTCCGACCAGGGCGGCGAGGGCGAGGACGCGGTCGACCCGCTCGGCGTGATCGCCTACGGGCTGCTGATCGGCTCGCTCGTCCTGACCGCCGTGGCCCGGCCCTGGGGCATGAGGTGGTCGGTGCTCGGCGGCAGCGCCGACATGGACGGCACCCGGGTCCCGGCCGTGCTGCTGCTGTGCTGGATCGTGCTGATCGCCACCGTGGTCGCGTACGTCACCGGGGTCATCTCCGTGCGCAGGCTCTCCCCCCAGGTGGCCGGGGTGGTCGCCTGCCTGGAGGCGGTGCTCGCGACCGTCTTCGCCTGGGTCCTGCTCGGCGAACACCTCTCCGCGCCCCAGATCATCGGCGGCGCGGTGGTCCTGACCGGCGCGTTCATCGCCCAGTCCTCGGCGCCCAAGGCGTCGTCGGGGCCGATCGCCTCGGGCGGACCGGCCCCCGCCGAAGGGGAGTTGTCGGCCGGACACCCGGCCGCCTAAGGTGGCGATCATGCACGCGACCGTACTGCCGCCTCCCGCCGCGTAACGCGGGCGGCCGCACTCCTGACGAAGACCCGGCTCGGGCAGTCCCCGAGCGGCTCGTCGCTGCCCGCGTTCAACGCCTGCGACCAGTCAGCTGTCTTCCTCTTCGGAGTACGTACGTGTCGAACGCTTCAACGGGCCTCGCCGTGGGCCCTTCCACCACCCTGCCCGTGGGGCGAGGTCTGCTCTACCTCGCCTTCGCCGGATTCGCCTGGGGCACCGCGGGCGGTGCCGCGGCCCTGGTCTTCGGGGCCAGCGACCTCGGGCCGCTCGCGCTGTCCTTCTGGCGCTGTGCGGGAGGACTCGTCCTGCTGCTCGGCGCGATGGCGCTGCGCCGCCGTCCCGCCCGGACGTCTCCAGAACCGCGCCGCCGACGGCTGCTGCGCATCCTCGGCAACGGCATCGGCCTGATGATCTTCCAGAGCGCGTACTTCGCGGCCGTCGAGGCGACCGGGCTCGCGGTCGCGACCGTGGTGACGCTGGGCGCGGGCCCCGTCCTCATCGCCCTCGGCGCCCGCGTCGCCCTGGGCGAGCGGATCGGCTGGGCCGGTACCGCGGCCGTCGCCGGCGCGCTCGCGGGGCTCGCGGTGCTGTGCATCGGCAACGGCGGCGGCACGGTGCGGCCCGCCGGGATCGTCCTCGCCCTGGTGTCGGCCGCCGGATACGCGGCCATCACCCTGCTGACCAGGTGGCTGGGGCGCGACGGCGGTGCCGGTGATCCGTCGGCGACCACGGCCTGGGCCTTCGGCATCGCCGCCCTGTGCCTGCTGCCGTTCGCGGGGACGGAGGGCCTGCTGCCGCACACGGGGGAGCCGGTGCGCGTGCTCGTCCTGCTGCTGTACGTGGCCGCCGTGCCCACCGCGCTCGCCTACGCCCTCTACTTCGCGGGCGCCGCCGTCGTGCGCGCCGCGACCGTCTCCGTGATCATGCTCCTGGAGCCGGTCAGCGCCGCCGTGATCGCCGTGTCGGTGCTCGGTGAACGGATCACCGTGGCCACCGCGGCGGGTACGGCCCTGCTGCTGCTCGCGGTGGTCGGGCTCGCGGCGGCCGAGACCCGGCAGGCCGCCAGGACCCGTCGCGAGGCACCGGTGCTGTAGAGGGCGGCGGGCCTCCGCCGGACGGGGGCCCGCCGCAGGTCAGCGGTGCCGCTGGTGCGGCGAGTCCGTGGTCCCGGCCGCCGTGCGGTCCTTCCCGTACGCCGACTCGCGGCCGCTGTACGTGAACGGGGCCCGCGCGTCCAGGACTTCGAGCCGGATGCCGCGCGGCCCGGAGACAACGCGCCCGTACGGGATCCGGCCCCTCAGAGCGCGGTGAGGTAGTCGGGCAGGGCCCGCTCCGGGTAGGGGCCGTCCGCCGGGAGGGGCGCGCCGTAGGCCGGGGCGAGCGGCAGGACGCCGGCCCAGTGGGGCAGGGCGAGGTCCTCGGGGTCGTCGTTCGGGCCGCCGGTGCGGAGCTTGGCCGAGACCTCGTTCAGATCGAGGCTGATGACCGCGGTGGCGGCGAGCTCCTTCGCGTTCGCCGGGCGGGAGTCGAGGGAGCGGCCGGGGACCACGTGGTCCACCAGCGCGTCCAGCGCGGTGCGCTTCTCCTCGGGGTCGGTCACCTCGTGGGCGATGCCGTGCACCACCACCGAGCGGTAGTTGATCGAGTGGTGGAAGGCCGACTTGGCCAGGACCAGGCCGTCGACGTGGGTGACGGTCAGGCACACCGGGAGCCCGGGGTCCGCCTGGCCCGCCGCGCGCAGCGGGCGGGAGCCGGTGGAGCCGTGTATGTAGAGCCGTTCGCCGACCCGGGCGTAGAGCGTGGGCAGCACGACGGGCGCCCCGTCGCGGACGAAGCCGAGGTGGCAGACGTACGCCGTGTCGAGGATGCCGTGCACCAGCTCGCGGTCGTAGGAGGCCCGCTCGCGCGACCGGGTCGGCACGGTGCGGGCGGTCGCCTGGTAGGGGGCTGCGGTCGCGGTGTCCGACATTGCGTTCTCCATTGCACTAGTGCATACTGTGGTTTGTGCTAGGAGAATATCGGATTGTGGGGCGGCGCGCATCGGAGATTGCCGAGAGCGTGGAGCGCGCGGTGGGTTCCGGCGGGCTCGAACCGGGTCAACTCCTGCCGCCGCTCAGGGAGTTGGCGACCGATCTCGGGGTGAATCCGAATACCGTGGCGGCCGCCTACCGGCTGCTGCGCGACCGCGGGGTGATCGAGACGGCGGGCCGACGCGGCAGCCGCGTGCGGCCGCGGCCCGCCAGCACCGCCCGTGACCTCATCCGGGTGGACGTGCCCGAAGGGGTGCGCAACATCGCCGACGGCAACCCGGACCCGGCGCTCCTGCCGCCGCTCGGCGAGGCGCTGGCCGCCGCCGCGCGCGGCAATGCCGAACACCCCGGCCGCTTCATGTACGGCCAGGAGCCCGTGGACGCCGAGCTCGCCCGACTCGCCCGCGCGGGCTTCGACGCGGCGGGCGTGCCGCACGGGCCGGTCGGGGTGCTCTCGGGTTCGCTCGACGCCATCGAGCGCGTGCTCACCGCCCACCTGCGGCCGGGCGACGCGGTGGCGATCGAGGACCCCGGCTGGGGCGCGCTGCTCGATCTCGTACCGGCGCTCGGGCTGCGGCCCGAACCCATGGCGCTTGACGACGAGGGCCCGTTGCCCGGCGCGCTCGAAGGCGCCCTGGCGGCGGGCGCCCGAGCCGTCGTCATCACCTGTCGCGCGCAGAACCCGACGGGCGCCGCCGTGAGCGCGGCCCGCGCCCGGGCCCTGCGGGGCGTGCTCGCCGCGCATCCCAACGTGCTGCTCATCGAGGACGACCACGGCCACGGCATGGTGGACCTGCCGCTGCATCCGGTCGCCCCGGTCACCGAGCACTGGGCGTTCGTCCGGTCCGTGGCCAAGGCGTACGGGCCCGACCTGCGGCTCGCCGTGCTGACCGGGGACGCCGTGACCCTGGACCGGGTGCGGGGCCGCCAGCGGCTCGGGCCCGGATGGGTCAGCCGGCTGCTCCAGCGGGCCGTCGTCGAGCTGTGGACGTCCGGCGCGGTCGACCCCGCGAAGGTCGCCCGCTCCTACCGCGAACGGCGCGAGGGCCTGCTGCGGGCGCTGCGCGCGCGGGGGGTCGAGGCCCACGGGCGCAGCGGCTTCTCGATCTGGGTGCCGGTGCCCGACGAGACGGGAGCGGTCTCCCGGCTGCTGCACGCGGGCTGGGCGGTGGCGCCCGGCGCCCGCTTCCGGATGGCCTCCGCGCCCGGGGTGCGGCTGACCGTGTCGAGCCTGAAGCGGGACGAGATCGAGCCCCTCGCGGATGCCATCGCCTCCGCGACCGGACCGGGCCCCGGCACCCGCTACGCCTACTGAGCGCGGGGCTTCACCCGCGCCCGGCTCTGGGTCAGGGCCGCGCCCGCGAGCACGATGACCGCGCCCACGGGGGTGTTCCAGCTGAGGCTCTCGCCGAGCACCGCGACCCCGGCGGCCGTGGCGATCACCGGGATGAAGTAGGTGACCATCTGCGCCGTGGTCGGACCCACCTCGCCGACGAGCCCGTACTGGACGAGCACCGCGAGACCGGTCCCGAGCGCGCCGAGCGCCGCGACAGCCAGCAGCGGGACGAGCGGGAACGACCTCGGGAGGCCCGCGAACAGCGGGGTGACCAGGGCCAGTTGGAGCGTCGCGATGCCGAGCTGGGAGCCGATCAGGGACAGGTTGGAGTGGCCGCTGCCTGCCAGCGTGCGGCGGACGTAGATCCAGCCGACCGGGTAGCAGAGCGAGGCGAGCAGCGCCATCGCCGTACCCGTGACGTCCAGGCCGTGGAAGCCCTGCCAGGCGCCGAGCACCGTGAGCACCCCGAGGAAGCCGAGCCCGAGCCCGGCGACCCGCCGCCGGTTCGGCCGGTCCTCCGAGAGCGCGACCAGCGACAGGGCCATGCCCCACAGCGGTGAGGTCGCGTTGCAGATGCCGGCCAGCGTGGAGGGGATCGTCAGTTCCGCGTACGCGAACAGGGAGAAGGGCGCCGCGTTCAGGAGCAGGGCGGCCACGGTGAGGTGCAGCCAGGTGCGGCGGCCGCGCGGCAGCCGCTCGCGCTTGACGGCCATCGCCACGGCGAGCACCAGGGTGCCGAAGAGCAGCCGCCCGAAGGTGACCTGGAAGGGGGCGTAGCCCTCGGTGCCCACCTTGATCAGCAGAAAGCTGAAGCCCCAGATCAGGGAGAGCGCCGCGAAGCGGAGACGCCAGTCGAGGGCGGGGCGGCGCGCGGCCGCCGGGGACGCGGTGGAGGTGGGTGCGCAGGAGGTGGCCCGGGACGGGGCGGCGGTGCTCATGCCCCCACGATGAGGCGCGGCATCGCGTAGCACAAGCGAGAAATCATGCAGGCTACCGGTTAGCATCGCTTATATGTTGAATCTGGAGCGCCTGCGCACCCTCGACGCGGTGGCCCGGCACGGCTCGGTGGGCGGCGCGGCCGACACCCTGCACGTGACCACTTCCGCGGTCTCCCAGCAGCTCGCCAAGCTGGAGCGGGAGGCCGGGCAGCCGCTGCTCGCCAAGAACGGGCGCGGCGTGCGGCTCACCGACGCCGGGCGGCTCCTCGCCGGGCACGCCGCCCGCATCCTCTCCCAAGTGCAGGTCGCCCAGGCCGAGTTGGAGGCCCAGCGGGGCCGAGTGGTCGGCGAGCTGAGGATCGCGGGCTTCGCCACCGCGGCCCGCGGCCTCTTCCCGGCCGCGCTCGCCGCGCTGCGCGCCGAGCACCCGCGGCTCGCCGTGCGCTCCGAGGAGATGGAGGCCGAGGAGTCGGTGCGGGGCGTGCTGCTCGGCGACCTCGACCTCGCGCTCGTACTCGACTGGTACAACAAGCCGTTGCCGCTGCCCGACGGGCTCGCCAAGCGCGCGGTCCTCGACGACCTCGCCGACGTCGCGCTCAGCGCCGACCACCCGCTGGCCGGGCGCGAGGTGGTGGAGCTGGAGGAGTTCGCCGAGGACGAGTGGATCACCTGGCCGGAGGGCGAGTTCTGCAACGAGTGGCTCATGTTCACCCTGCGCGGCAAGGGCATCGAGCCGAGGACCGCGCATGTGGCCCGCGAGCACGCCACCCAACTCGCCCTCGTGGAGGCCGGGTTGGGTGTCAGCATCGCCCCGCGCCTGGGCCGGGGCCCGATCCCCGACGGGGTGCGGGTGGTGCCGGTGCGCGATGCGATGAGCCGCCATGTGTACGCGGTGTGGCGCGCCGACGCCGACCGACGGCCCTCGATCCGGGCCGCGGTCGACGCGCTGGCCGCGGCGGGGGAGCGGCTCGCCTAGCCGCGCCCCGCTACCGGCCGAACCCGCCGCCGAGCTTGCGGAAGTCCCACGACACGACGGTGTCCGGCGTCAGCCGCAGCCAGGCGTGCCGCCCGTCGTGGACCATCTCCTCCAGGCCGAAGTTCTTGGCCGCGAACCGCCGCTCCACCGCGATGAGTTCGGGGCACGGCAGACCGGTGCGCGGGGCCTCGCCGACCGGGACGACGCGGCCGCTCAGCTCCACCCCCCGCAGCTCCCCGTACTCCGTGCCGTCGTCCACCACCACCGCGACCCGCGGATCCTTGCCGAGCTGGGCCCAGCGACGGCTGCGGGTGATCGAGTACAGCCAGAGCGAGGCGCCGTCCCAGACGTACCAGAGCGGGGCGACGTGGGGGGCGCCGTCCGCCGAGACGGTGGCGACGCGGCAGGTGTGCTGCTCGCCGAGGAAGGCGTCGCGCTCCTCGTCGCTCATCATGATCCGGCGACCCCGGCGCTGTGTGGCGGTCATCTGCGCCTCCCCTTTCCAAGGCTCCACGCGCGCCAGCGATCTGACGCTGCGTCAGGAAGCATGGCGTGCTCTTCCCTCATCGCGCAATGGCGGTTAGCCTCCCGCGCCATGGCGACGAAGGAACTTCTCGCGGAACAGCTCGTCCCCGCCTCCACGGTCCTCATGACCGTCGAATGCCAGCAGGGCGTGGTCGGCACCGACAGCGCACTGCCCGAACTCGCCAAGGCGGCACGGGAGTCGGGCGCGCTGCACAACGTGGCCCGCTTGGTGGCGGGCGCGCACGAGGCGGGCGTCCAGGTGCTGCACGCGGTCGCCGAGCGGCGCCCCGACGGCCGCGGCGCCAACCGCAACGCGCGCCTGTTCCGTGCCGCCGAACGGCTGCCGGTGCAGCAGTACTCCGGCTCGCGGGCGGTGCGGATCGCCGAACCGATCGAGGTGGCCGACGAGGACATCGTCGTACGCCGCCTGCACGGCCTGTCGCCGGTGGCCGGCACGGACGTGGACGCGCTCCTGCGCAACCTCGGCTGCCGCACCCTGATCGTGACCGGAGTCTCCGCGAACGTGGCGATCCCCAACGCGGTCTTCGACGCCGTCAACCTCGGCTACACCGTGGTGGTGGCGGCCGACGCCATCGCGGGGGTGCCGGCCGACTACACCCCCGCGATGATCCGCAACACCCTCGCCCTGGTCGCCACGGTGGCCGCCACCGACGACATCCTGGGCTGCCTCGGCGCGGGCCGCCGCGTCACGCGAGCTTGATCGAACCGCCCTCGACGGAGATCGCGGCGGCGGGCAGCGGGGAGGGCGCGGGGCCGCCCTTGACGCTGCCGTCCGCGACGTCGAACCTGCTGCCGTGACAGGGGCAGTTGATGGTGCCGCCCGAGACGGACGACACGGCGCAGCCCTGGTGGGTGCACTTCGCCGAGAACGCCTTGAACTGGCCCGCGGCCGGCTGGGTGACCACGACGCCCTGCGCGGCGAAGATCTTCCCGCCGCCCTGCGGGATGTCCGACGTCCTGCCGAGCACGCTCCCGGTGTTCTTGCCGCCCCCGTCCCCGGCGGGCTTGGTGTCGTCGCTCCCGCCCGCGCTGTCCGAGCCGCCCCCGCACGCGGTGAGCGCGGCCGCGAGCCCGGCCGCGCCGGCACACGCGATGACGGTGCGGCGCGCCGGTACCCGCACGGGCCCGGCCTGCGATTCGGTGCTCATACTGACTGTCCTCTCGACGTACGACGCGTAACTGCGTGGAGGGGTACGCGAGGGACGGACGGGGCGTTCAGCGATCCGGCGACTTCTCGGGAAACCGGGGCGGGGCCGGGAGGAAACGGGAGCGGGCGCCCGACGCCCGCGAAGTAGCCTGTGCCCATGCTCACTGAAGTCACCGCGACCCGGTACGTCACGCCCTTGCGTGAGGGCGGGTCGCTGCCGGGCATCGTCGAGGCCGACGATCTCGGAACGTATGTCATGAAGTTCACCGGGGCCGGCCAGGGCCGCAAGACGCTGGTCGCCGAGGTCATCTGCGGGGAGCTCGGCCGTCGGCTCGGGCTGCGCGTCCCGGAACTGGTCACCATCCAGCTCGACCCGGTCATCGGCCTGTCCGAGCCCGACCAGGAGGTGCAGGAGCTGCTGAAGGCGAGCGGCGGGCTGAACCTCGGGATGGACTACCTGCCGGGCTCGCTCGGCTTCGACCCCCTCGCCTACCAGGTGGACGCGGCCGAGGCCGGGAAGGTCGTCTGGTTCGACGCGCTGATCAACAACGTCGACCGGTCGTGGCGCAACCCCAACATGCTGGTCTGGCACGGCGAACTGTGGCTGATCGACCACGGCGCCACGATGATCTGGCACCACAACTGGCCCGGTGCCGCCGCGTCGGCGGCCAAGCCCTACAACGCCTCCGACCACGCGCTCGCGCCGTTCGGACCCGACATCGCCGCCGCGGCAGCCGAGCTCGCGCCGCTGGTGACCGAGGAGCTCCTCACCGAGGTCACGGCCCTGGTGCCCTGCGAGTGGCTGGTCGACGAGCCCGGCTTCGAGACGACCGACGCGCTGCGCCGCGCGTATGTGGAGCCGCTGCTCGCCCGCGCCGCGACGATCCACGAGCGGATCACGCTGGACGCCCCCACCACCGCCAAGCCCTCGCAGGCCCCCGGCTGGCTGACCGAGCACGCCCGGCCCTGGCCGCACCCGACCAAGAACAGCACCGCCGTGAACGGCCAGAACAGCCAGAAGGACGCCGACCGTTGAGCAAGCGCGATGTCTTCGAGTACGCGCTGCTGCGCGTGGTGCCACGCGTGGAGCGCGGTGAGTGCTTCAACGCGGGTGTACTGGTCTACTGCCGTGCCCGGTCCTTCGTCGCGGCGCGCACCCACCTGGACGAGGCGAAGCTGAAGGCGCTCGACCCGGCCGCGGACGTCGTGGGCGTCCGGGCCGCGCTGCGCGCCGTCGAAGGCGTCTGCGGGGGCGGCGAGGCGGCCGGGCAGGCGGCGGGCGACGACGCGGGCCGGCGGTTTCGCTGGCTGATCGCGCCGCGCTCCACGGTGGTCCAGCCGGGCCCCGTCCACACGGGCCTGACCGCCGACCCGGAGGCCGAGACCGAGCGGCTGCTCGACCTGCTGGTGCGCTGATTCCCCGCGCCCGCCGGGGTGTGACATGCGCCGGGGGACCCGTGGCCCGTTGACACCGCGTGCCAGGGCTTCTAGCGTCTCGTCTGCTGAAGCTACTAAGCGGTTGCTCAGTGACTGAGGGCCGCGGATCCCAGGGCGAGGAGAACAGCATGTCCACCACCGAGCAGCGTGTCGCCATCGTGACCGGGGCGGCGCGGGGTATTGGCGCCGCGACCGCCGTCCGGCTGGCGGCCGAGGGCCGGGCCGTCGCCGTACTCGACCTCGACGAGGCGGCCTGCAAGGACACCGTCGACAAGATCACCGCGGCGGGCGGCCGGGCCATCGCCGTCGGCTGCGACGTCTCCGACAGCGCCCAGGTGGAGGCGGCCGTCGAGCGGGTCGCGGCCGAGCTCGGCGCGCCGACCATCCTCGTCAACAACGCCGGCGTGCTCCGCGACAACCTGCTCTTCAAGATGAGCGAGTCGGACTGGGACACCGTGATGAACGTGCACCTCAAGGGCGCGTTCCTGATGGCCAAGGCCTGTCAGAAGCACATGGTGGACGCCAAGTGGGGCCGCATCGTCTCGCTCTCCTCGTCCTCTGCGCTCGGCAACCGCGGCCAGGCCAACTACTCCGCCGTCAAGGCCGGCCTCCAGGGCTTCACCAAGACCCTCGCCAAGGAGCTCGGCAAGTTCGGCATCACCGCCAACGCGGTCGCCCCCGGCTTCATCGTCACCGAGATGACCGCGCAGACCGCCGCCCGGGTCGGCATGGGCTTCGAGGAGTTCCAGGCCGCGGCCGCCACCCAGATCCCCGTCCAGCGCGTCGGCTTCCCCGAGGACATCGCCAACGCGATCGCCTTCTTCTCGGGCGACGCCGCGGGGTTCGTCTCCGGCCAGGTCATGTACGTGGCCGGCGGCCCGCTCAACTAAGGCCAGGGACAAGGAACATGACTGAACTTCCTGAACTGTCGGGCAAGGTGGCCGTGGTCACCGGAGCCAGCCGCGGCATCGGCTACGGCGTCGCCGAGGCGCTCGTCGCCCGCGGCGACCGGGTGTGCATCACCGGACGCGGCGAGGACGCCCTCAAGGAGGCCGTCGAACGGCTCGGCTCCGACCGGGTCATCGCCGTCGCGGGCAAGGCCGCCGACGAGGCCCACCAGGCCACCGTCGTCGAGCGCACCATGGAGGCCTTCGGCCGGGTCGACTACCTGGTCAACAACGCCGGCACCAACCCCGTCTTCGGCCCCATCGCCGAGCTCGACCTGAACGTCGCGCGCAAGGTGTACGAGACGAACGTGATCTCCGCGCTCGGCTTCGCCCAGCAGACCTGGAAGGCCTGGCAGAAGGAGAACGGCGGCGCGATCGTCAACATCGCCTCCATCGCCGGGCTCTCCCCCTCGCCCTTCATCGGCGCGTACGGCATGAGCAAGGCGGCCATGGTCAACCTGACCCTCCAGCTGGCGCACGAGTTCGCTCCGGCCGTGCGGGTCAACGCCATCGCCCCGGCCGTGGTCAAGACCAAGTTCGCCCAGGCGCTCTACGAGGGCCGCGAGGCGGAGGCCGCCGCGGCCTACCCGCTGGGCCGGCTCGGGGTGCCCGCCGACATCGGCGGCGCCGCCGCGTTCCTCACCTCCGACCAGTCGGACTGGGTCACCGGACAGACGCTGGTCGTCGACGGCGGTCTCTTCCTGAACGCCGGGGTGCACTGACGGCGGGGCCCGACGGCCCTGGGAACCCTGAGCGGATTTGCTCCTGAATATGCCAAGTGCCCTGCTGAGACGGTCGGTTGACCCAGCGGGGCACTGCGGTATGGTCTGCCGGTCCCATGGCCGATCGAGGAGCGTGCACGTGTTCAAACGGACCATCTGCCGGCGCACCATGGCGGCCCTTGCGTCCATATCCCTGCTCGGTGGCTGCGGACTGCTCTCGGGGGGCGGTTCGCAGGCCCAGCAGGAGATCACGGTGGGGACGACGAGCGAGCCGAGCACGCTCGACCCCGCCGCGTCCTGGGACGGATCGTGGGAGTTGTACCGCAATGTCTTCCAGACCCTGGTGGCCTTCCCGACCGGCAGCACCGCCCCGCAGCCCGACGCCGCGCAGTCCTGCCAGTTCCAGGACAAGTCGAGCCGCACCTTCACCTGCACGTTGCGCAAGGGAATGACCTTCTCCGACGGCACGAAGCTCGACGCGAACGCCGTCAAGTACTCGATCGACCGGATCGTGAAGATCAATGTGAAGGCCGGCCCCAAAGGGCTGCTCAGCAGCCTGGACCAGGTCACCGCCGACAACGAGCTGACCGTCACCTTCCACCTCAACAAGCCCGACGCGACCTTCCCGTACGTGCTCGGAGCGCCCGCCATGTCCATCGTGGACCCCCGCGCCTACCCCGCCGACAAGCTCCGCGGCGACGGCGGGCTGACCGGCTCGGGGCCGTACACGCTCCAGTCGTACAAGGCGGGCGACCGCGCGGTCCTGAAGAAGAACGACCACTACCAGGGCTTCGCGCAGCCCAAGAACGACGGCGTCACCATCCGCTACTTCCGCGACTCCGGCGCCATGGTCGACGCCCTCAAGAGCAAGCGGATCGACGTCACCTACCGCGGCATCACGGCCGACGAGGTCGAGGACGTCCGCAACGAGAAGGCCGCGGGCAAGCCGCTCCAACTGGTCGAGAACACTGGCACCGAGATCCGCTTCCTGGTGTTCAACCCGAAGGACCCGCAGGCCGCGAACCCGGCGGTGCGCCGCGCGGTCGCCCAGCTCGTCGACCGCGACGCGCTGGTCGCCAAGGTCTACAAGGGCACCGCGGAACCGCTGTACTCGATGGTCCCCACCGGCGTGAACGGTCACACCACGAGCTTCTTCGACGCCTTCGGCTCGCCCAGCGTCCCCAAGGCGAAGGACATCCTGCGCAAGGCCGGCGTCACCGCCCCGGTCCCGCTCCAGCTCTGGTACACCACCGACCGCTACGGCTCCTCCATGGAGGCGGAGTTCAAGGAGCTCAAGCGCCAGCTCGACGCCTCCGGGCTGTTCGAGGTGACCTTGAACAGCCGCCCCTGGAAGACCTACACCGAGGGCTTCCAGGCCGGGGACTTCCCCGTCTTCGGGCGCGGCTGGTTCCCCGACTTCCCCGACCCGGACAACTTCATCGCGCCGTTCGTCGGCAAGGAGAACGCGGTCGGCACCCCGTACGAGCCCCGCGAGATCACCACGCAGCTGATCCCCCAGTCCCGTGAGGTCTCCGACCGGGGCGCCGTCAGCAAGCAGTTCGAGCGGGCCCAGGACGTCCTCGTCGACGACGTACGGCTCCTTCCGCTGTGGCAGGGCAAGCTCTACATCGCGGCGAGCGACGACATCGCGGGCGGCGAGCGCGCCATGGACCCGCAGACCGTCATGCAGATGTGGGAGCTGCACCGCAAGACCAGCTGGTAGCGGTGGGCGCGGGCGGCGTTGTCAGTGGCGGCGGGTAGGTTCGGGAAACCGCGAGCGTGCGGGAACCGAATGTCCCACGGAGGTTGTTGACGTGACCGATATCGCCATGCTGCCCGAGTCCTGGCAGGGCGTCCTCGGCGAGGAGCTCCAGAAGCCGTACTTCAAGGAGCTCACCGCGTTCGTCGAGGAGGAGCGGGCGAGGGGCCCCGTCTACCCGCCCCGCGAAGAGGTCTTCGCGGCCCTGGAGGCGACGCCGTACGACCGGGTGAAGGTGCTCGTCCTCGGGCAGGACCCGTACCACGGCGAGGGCCAGGGGCACGGCCTGTGCTTCTCGGTGCGGCCCGGTGTCAGGACGCCGCCCTCGCTGCGCAACATCTACAAGGAGATGCGGGACGAGCTGGGTCTGGAGATCCCGGACAACGGCTATCTGATGCCGTGGGCCGAGCAGGGCGTGCTGCTGCTCAACGCGGTGCTGACGGTGCGCTCCGGCGAGGCCAACTCGCACAAGGGCAAGGGCTGGGAGAAGTTCACCGACGCGGTGATCCGCGCGGTCGCCTCGCGGCCCGACCCGGCGGTCTTCGTGCTGTGGGGCAACTACGCGCAGAAGAAGCTCCCGCTGATCGACGAGGAGCGGCACGTGGTGGTCAAGGGCGCGCACCCCTCGCCGCTGTCGGCGAAGAAGTTCTTCGGCTCGCACCCGTTCACCCAGATCAACGAGGCGGTCGCGGCCCAGGGCCACACCCCGATCGACTGGCGCGTGCCGAACCTGGGCTGAGCGCTTTCGCCGAGGGGCGGGTGGCCGTCGGCCGGGCGTGTGACGGCGTCCGGCTGACAGGCCCGGGGCCCCGCCCGAGCCTGAGGCCGATTGTCAGTGGCGGCGGCTAGCGTCGAAGTCGTTCGACTTTCGTGACGACTGGTGGAGACAGCGGTGACGGACATGCAGGAAGCCCCGGGGGACGTCGTGATGACGCGGATCGGGCAGGCGATGATGCTGCTCCACGGCGGCGACCGCGAGGAGGCGCGCAACCGGTTCGGCGCCCTGTGGTCGCAGATCGGCGAGGACGGCGACGCGCTCCACCGCTGCACCCTGGCCCACTACATGGCGGACACCCAGGACGACCCGGGGGACGAACTGGCCTGGGATCTGCGGGCGTTGGCTGCGGCCGACGGCCTGAGCCAGGAGCGCCTGGCCGAGCACCACGCCTCGCTCGCGGTGCGCGCCTTCTACCCCTCGCTCCACCTCAACCTGGCGGCCGACTACGTGAAGCTGCACCGCCCCGAGGAGGCCCGGCTCCACCTCGACCGGGCCCATGCCGCCCTGGACGCGCTGGCCGACGACGCGTACGGCAACGGCATCCGCGAGGCGCTGCACCGCCTGGAGCGGCGGCTGGACGCCGTGTGACGCGACGGTGACGAGCCGTCAATTGCCTTAGGCCTCATGGCAGATGCGTGCCTCAAGGCTGTCGTCGCGCCAGCCGCCGTAGCTCTGGCCGAGCGCGCAGACGTCGCCCGCCGCGGGAGGCGCCGCGGGGTGGGGGCGGTGCTTCCTGGGGGCGGCGGAAGGGTGGTGGGGCCGCTCGGCCCGGCGGTGGTGCTCGTGTCGGGCCGGGTCCGGCGGGGCCGCCCTCGGGGCGGGGGGAGGCGGGGGAGAGGGGGCGTCCGGGGGCAGGATCGTGTCCAGTGCCTCGCGGGCCGGGGCCTGGACGATCTGCGGGGCGACCGCGCCCTGTCGGTGGGTTGACGGGGGCGACGGGGGCGACGGCTGTGGCGGTGCGGGCCGGGCCTCGACGGATACGCAGCCCGTGAGGCAGCCGCAGACGGTGAGGGCGGCCGCGGCGGTCAGGAGTCCCAGCGCGTTCCGGGTTCGGTGCATCGTTGGGTGCATCGGACAACTCTGCTGGCGGAGAAGGTGGTTGAGTGACCGTGTGGGCCCGCAATGGCCCGCACGAGTGACGTCGCCGCCGTGTGCCGGTCCGCCCCCGGCCGGGCGTTCAGTCTCCCGTCGCGCCGTCGATTGCCTCGCGGATCAGGTCGGCGTGCCCGTTGTGGCGGGCGTACTCCTCGATCATGTGGGTGTAGATCCAGCGCAGCGTGAAGTGCCGGCCGCCGCGGGCGGTGCCGACGCTGAGGTCGTCGAGGTCGTGCCCGGCCGCCCGGGCCCGCGCGCCCGCGACCTCGCCGCGCCAGGTGGCCAGCGCCTCGGCGTAGGTGTCCTCGGGGCCGAAGTGGAAGTCGCGGTCGGGGTCCTCGTCGGTGCCGTACACCCCCTTGTCGGGCTCGCCGCCGAACACGATGGCGAACCACCAGTTCTCGACCTCGGACAGATGGCGCAGCAGGCCGAGCAGGGTGAGCTCCGAGGTCGGCACGGCGGCCGTCTTGAGCTGTTCGTCGGTGAGCCCGGAACACTTCCAGGCCAGCGTCTCGCGGTGGTACTCCAGCCAGCCGTCGAGCATGGCCCGCTCGGGGGCGTCGAGTGCGGGCTCGGCGCGCTCGGCCGACGCGGCCGGGGGTACTGCGGAGTTCGTCATGGCGTCATCCTGGCCGACGGCCACGACCGGGGCCAACGGATATATCGGCGCACCGGCCATGGCGGCGGCCCGGCGAGCACGCCGCGCGGCAACTCGGTGAAACCGCGGCGGATCTCCGGCTCGGACGGCACCTCGGCGTGGCATGAACCGGCGGCGCAGGAGACCGCATGGCCACGGCGCTGCCCGCCTGCCACCGGGGCCGGGTCGCCCTGGTCGGCGACGCAGCGCACGCCACGGCGCGGCCGCTCGGCCAGGGCGGCGGCCAGGCCGTCGAGGACGCCGTCGTCCTCGCCCACCACGTGTCGCCGCGGGCCCCGCCGAGGGGCTCGCCCGCCACAGCGCCGAGCGGCCGCCGCGCACCCTGGGCATCGTGCGCCGGGCGGACCGGACCGCCCGCCTCGACCTCATGCGCAACCCGGCCGCCCTCGCGGTCCGCGACACCCTCATCGGTGCGCTCTCCCGCTGCGGCCCCTCCTTCGTGCTCCGCTCGTTCAAGGACATCGCCACCTGGCGGCCACCCGGGCGCACGTATGCTGACCAGGCAAGCAAGCAGGACAACGCTCGGCGACAGGAGACCCTGTGAAGGTCGGCTGCATCGGACTCGGGGACATCGCGCAGAAGGCCTATCTGCCGGTCCTGACATCGCTGCCCGGTACGGAACTGCATCTGCAGACCCGCACCCCGGCCACCCTCGCGAAGGTGGCCGACGCGCACCGCGTCCCCGCCGCGCGCTGCCACACCGACCTCGACTCGCTGCTCGCGCAGGACCTCGACGCCGCGTTCGTGCACGCGCCGACCGCGGTGCATCCGCAGATCGTGACCCGGCTGATCGAGGCGGGCGTACCGACGTATGTCGACAAGCCGCTGGCGTACGAACTCGCCGACTCCGAGCGGCTCGTGGCGCTCGCGGAGGAGCGCGGGGTCGGCCTCGCCGTCGGCTTCAACCGGCGGCTCGCGCCCGGCTACGCCCAGTGCGCCGACCATCCGCGCGAGTTGATCCTGATGCAGAAGAACCGCGTCGGGCTTCCCGAGGACCCGCGCACCCTGGTGCTCGACGACTTCATCCACGTCGTGGACACGCTGCGCTTCCTCGCGCCGGGACCGATCGAGCACACCGTCGTACGGGCCCGGGTCCGCGAGGGACTGATGGAGCACGTGGTGCTCCAGCTCTCCGGCGACGGCTTCACCGCGATCGGCACCATGAACCGGATGAACGGCTCCACCGAGGAGATCCTGGAGGTCTCCGGCCAGGACACCAAGCGCCAGGTCCTCAACCTCGCCGAGGTGGTCGACCACAAGGGGCAGCCGACGGTGCGCCGCCGCGGCGACTGGGTGCCGGTGGCCCGCCAGCGCGGCATCGAGCAGGCGGTCCTCGCCTTCCTCGACGCCGTACGGGCGGGCAAGACGCTCAGCGCACAGGACGCCCTTGCGACGCACGAGCTGTGCGAGCGGGTGGTGCGGGAGGCGTGGGAGCAGGCCTCCTGAACGCACGGGCGCCCTCGGCCGCGCAGAACCCGGCGAGCGCGACGAGCGCCCCGTACACGGCCCAGTCGCCCAGGCGCACATAGGGCGTGGTGCCGGTGGCCAGCGGGACGTCGTACACGGCGGAGGTGCTGGCCGAAGTGGGCAGCCACGTTCCGATCCGGCCGCCGTCCGGGCCGTAGACCGCGCTGATGCCGGTCAGGGTCGCATGGACCATCGGGCGTCCCGTCTCGGCTGCGCGCAGCGCGCCCAGCGAGGCGTGCTGGGCGGGTGCCCAGGTGTCCTGGAACGTCGAGGTGGACGACTGCGCGATGAGCAACTGGGCGCCGCCGCGCACCAGATGGCGGCTCATGTCGGGGAACGCCGACTCGAAGCACACCAGCGGCCCCACCCGCACCGCGTCCGGCAGCGTCATCACCACCGGGGTGGTGCCGCGCTGCCGGTCCTCGCCCGCCGCCTTGCCGACCGAGGTGGCCCAGCCGAGCAGCGAACGGGCCGGGATGTACTCGCCGAACGGCACGAGCCGCATCTTGTCGTAGCGCTGCCCGGTCGGGCCGTGGGGGCCGACGAGGACCGAACTCTTGAAGATCCCCGGCTTGTCCGACCTGCGCGCGTCCACGTTCACCAGGACGTCCGCGTTCAGGTCCCGGGAGAGCGCCGCGATCCGCGCGGCCAGGTCCGGGCGGGCGGTCAGGTCCTGCCCGACACTGCTCTCGCCCCATACGACGAGGTCCACGTGCCGGCCCGCCAGGGCCCGGGTCAGCGCCTCGCTGCGGGCGAAGCGGGCGTCGCCGTTCTCGATCACACCCGGCTGCACGACGGCGACCCGGAGGTGTCCGTCCCGCTCCATGTGCGGAGCCCACATCCACACGGCACCGGTCGTGAGGGCGCACACCACCAGAGCCGACACCATCGCGGTCCGCACGTGGGGGAGCGCCACACCCAGGGTGACGGCGGTGTTCACCGCCACCACGAGCAGGCTGACCAGCCACACCCCGCCCACCGACATCAGCCGCAGCGCGGGCGTGACCTCCCACTGGCTCGCGCCGAGCAGCCCCCACGGTCCGCCGAGCCCCTGCCACGACCGGACGAGCTCGACCATCAGCCATCCCGAGGGCACCACCACGACGGCCGTCAGCGCGCGCGGGGTGCTCGGGCGGCCGCCCAGGGTCGAGCGCACGAGCACGCCCCAGGGCGCCCACAACAGCCCGAGCAGCGCCGCGAGCACCACGATGAAGACGCTGAGGCTGGGCAGCAGCCAGTGGTGCACGGCCAGCATGAACCCGGTGCCGCCGAGCCAGCCGTCGAGCGCGGCCCGCCGTGCACTGCCCGCGGAGCGGACCAGAAGCAGCCAGGGCACGAGCGCGACGTACGCGAACCACCACAGTGAGGGCGCCGGGAAGGCGAGCGCGGGCAGCGCCCCGGCCAGCACCGCGGCCGTGCCGCGCCACCAGGCCGACGTCAGTCGTGGTGCATGACGGCCGACCGGAATCCGCATACCGCGCCTCCTCGCCACCCCCGTGATCAGTGGCCCCCGCACTGACCAGTGTGGGGGAGCGGCGCCCGCGCGCACAGACGGCGGGGCGCCCGGCGCGTCCCGTCCGCCGCTCAGCCCCCGGCGAGCGCCCCCGACATCCGCCGCCACTTCTCGTGCACGGTCACCGACCGCAGCCCCCAGCCGGTGTCCGTGCGGACCAGCGAGAACGCGTAGCGCCCACCGGACTCGAAGTCGGGCGCGGAGGGCGTACCGTCGCCGTCACCGCCGAAGCACATCGGGTTGAGGTAGTCGGCGCGCAGCTCGGCCCGGTCGCCCGGATAGCCACCGAGGTCCTGGAGCGTCACGAGACGGTTGGTGATCAGGTGCTGGCGGACCGGGAAGAGCCGCATGGTCTCGGCGAGCCAGCGGGCCACCTCCTCGGCCGGGCCCTCGATGCCGCCCGCCGGGCGGTAGTCCGCGCGGCCGTCGGCGCAGAACAGGGCGCGGTAGGCGGTCCAGTCCCCGTCGTCGACGGCCGCGGCGTATCCGGTGATGAGTTCGTCGATGGCCAAGCGGTCAAGGAGGGTGCCGAGATCCACGCGCTGCGTCATCGGCTCAGTCTCCGGCAGCCGGCCCCGAACGCCAAGAGCCCTGCACTTGTGGCCCGTTGGCGCCCCGTGCTACCGCTGGCGCCATGACCGACGAGACCCTTCCCCCGGTACGCGTCGAACGGCGCGGCCCGGTCACCACGGTGATCCTGTCGCGCCCCGGCGTCCGCAACGCGGTGGACGGCCCCACCGCGCGCCTGCTCGCCGACGCCTTCCGCGCCTTCGAGGCCGACGAGGAGGCCGCGGTGGCGGTCCTCTGGGGCGAGGGCGGCACGTTCTGCGCGGGCGCCGACCTCAAGGCGATCGGCACCGAACGCGGCAGCACCGTGACCGAGGACGGCGACGGGCCGATGGGCCCGACCCGGCTCAGGCTCTCCAAGCCGGTGATCGCGGCCGTGGCCGGGCACGCGGTGGCGGGCGGCCTCGAACTCGCGCTCTGGTGCGACCTGCGCGTGATGGAGGAGGACGCCGTGTTCGGGGTCTTCTGCCGGCGCTGGGGCGTGCCCCTGATCGACGGCGGGACCGTGCGTCTTCCCCGGCTGATCGGGGCGGGCCGCGCGATGGACCTCGTCCTCACCGGCCGGCCGGTGGACGCGGTGGAGGCGAAGGCCATCGGCCTCGCCGATCGCGTCGTCCCGAACGGCACCGCCCGCGCGGCGGCGGAGCGGCTCGCCGCGGAGATCGCCGGCTTCCCGGCGGTCTGCCTGCGCCACGACCGGATGTCGCTGCTCGAACAGGAGGGCCTCGGCGAGGCGGAGGCCCTGCTCAACGAGGTGCGGCACGGTGCGCACGCGCTGGGCGAGGCGGCCGAGGGCGCGGCGCGGTTCGCCGCCGGAGCCGGGCGGCACGGAGCCTTCGAGGGCCAGGGCTGAGGGTGCCTACGGCTTGCGCAGGTACGGCGTCGTCACGGTCAGCGGGGTGAAGCCGAGGCGTCGCAGGATGGGGCGGCTCTGGTCGGACGCGTCGACCTGGAGGTAGCGGTAGCCGCGCTCGGCGGCGATGCGGGCACGGTAGGCGACCAGGGCGCGGTAGATGCCCTTGCCGCGCCACTCCGGCAGGGTGCCGCCGCCCCACAGGCCGGCGAAGTCCGTGCCGGGGTGGAAGTCCATGCGGGCCGCGCTCACCGGGGTGTCCCCGGCCATCGCGACGACCGCCGTGACGGTCTCGGGGGCCTCGGCGAACTGGGCGAGCAGCCGCGCCCGGAAACCGGAGCCGTCGTTGCCGAAGGCCCGGTCGTGGACGTGCGCCATGAGGTCGACCCCGGCCTCGTCGGTGACCGGACGCAGGATGATGCCGTCCGCGGGAGCGACGTCGAGGGGGAGGTCCGCGACCCGGGCCACCATGACGGTCTCCTCGGGCTCGGCCTCGAAACCGGCCGCCCGCAGCCGCTGCCCGAGGTCGGCGGGGCGGTCGTGGGCATACAGCTTCCACTCCCACTCCTGGCCGAGCGAGGCGAAGTGGCGCACCTGCGCCGCGATCTCCGCGTCGGCGGTGTCCGCCGTCAGGTCCGACCAGAGGATGCCGTTCCACACCGGGGCGGGACCCGCCTGCCGTACGACCCGGGCGGTCCGCTCGACGGTGGCCCGGGGCCCGTCGGGCAGGGCGTTTTGGCGCAGTTGCCTGTCGAAGACCGCCAGCAGTTCGTCAGCGGTGTCGCCGTTCGGCGCGTGAGTGTCCATGGCGGTCACTTGAACACCGTGACAAGGACCACGACAACTGGAATTCAGAATTCGCGCGGCTCAGGCCTGCGGCTCGGCGGCGGCTCCCGCGGTGAGCGGGGCGCCGTCACCCACGGCCGCGGCCCACTCGGCGAGCAGCCGCTCGTACTCCTCCGCGGGCCAGTGCCCGTCCGCGCCGTCGACGAGCGCGCGGATGGCGTCGTTGGCGGCATCCGCGTCGGTCGGCGCCGGGCCGGGCCGTTCGGGAGAGGAGGACATGGCACCAGGCTACGGGTCCGGTCGGACAGCCGGCCCCGCCGAACAGGCCGAAGCCCAGGTGGGAGCGGTCCGAGGTGGTCAAGGTCACAGGTTTCGGGAGGTTTGGGGCCGGGCCGGGTCAGGCCGCCTGGACGGCGTCCGTGCGTACGGCGGCGGCCCACTCGACCAGGAGCCAGTGGTAGCGCTCCTCCTCCTCGGGCGAGAGGCGTCCGTCGGACCGCTCCCACAGGGAGCGGATCTCCGCGTTCACCACGTCGGCAGGGCGAAGGGAGCGGCGGTCGTGAGTCGGGGGCATGGGGACAACCCTACGGCCAGGAGGTGACCCACCGCCACGGAGTGGGAACTCTCAGCCAACATGAGGCGGTTGAGGAGGGAGGGACGGCCGGAACGCATCGGTCCGGCGGCGTGATCCGGACGGCGGGAACCGGCCGGGGCGCGGCAGCGGTGCGGCAACTGACGGGCGCGGCCCGGGCGTTGTCCGGGCCGCGGCCTGCGCCTGCGCCTATCCTCGCGGCATGGAGCAGAGCGAGGTTCTCAAGCGAGTGATCGGCATTCTCACCGAGGCCGGGGACTACCGCCGCCGCCTGGAGGAGGACGGCGAACGGGGCGTCGGGGACCGGGAGATCGGCATCGTCACGGCTCTGCTCAATGAGACGATGCCGCGCATGGAGATCCCCGCCGACGCCACCCCGCAGGAGGTGGCCACCCTGGTGGCCCGGGAGGTCGGCGGAGCCATCCGGCAGCTGGTCGCCGCCTTCAGTCTGGCCTTCGTGGCGCTCGCCGAGGTCCACGACTCCGGTGAGCGGGACGCCTCGTCGGCCGATGTGCTCCAGGACCTGGCCCTGCGCGCGGAGGAGCTGAAGGGGAAGGGCGGCCCCGGCCCGGCGGCAGGCTGAGTACGCCAATTGCCGCCCCGGGCACGGCGGTCAGAGCCCTCCGCCCGCGTTCGGGTCGAGGGATCCGGCCGCGACGAGGGCGAACAGGGCGATGCCGAGGACGATGCGGTAGGCCACGAACGGCATGAAGCTCCTGCTGGAGATGAACTTCATGAACCAGGCGATGACCGCGTACCCCACGGCGAACGCGATGACGGCGGCGAACAGCGTCGCCACCATCGGCGCCTGCCCCGGGCCGCCCGCGTCCTTGAGCTCGAAGACCCCGGAGGCGAGGACCGCCGGGACGGCGAGCAGGAAGGAGTAACGGGCCGCCGCCTCGCGGGTGTAGCCCATGAGCAGGCCGCCGCTGATGGTGGCGCCGGAGCGCGAGACGCCCGGGATGAGGGCCATGGCCTGGCAGACGCCGTAGACCAGGCCGTCCCTGGTGCTGAGTTCGCGCAGCGACTTGCGTTCCCGGGCGGCCCGGTGGCGGCCCCCCGACTCGTCGCGGGCCGCCAGGCGGTCGGCCACGCCGAGCACGACGCCCATCACGACGAGCGTCGTGGCGATCACCCGCAGATCGCGGAAGGAGGTGTCGATCTGGTGCTTCAGGACGAGGCCGAGCACCCCGATCGGCAGCGATCCGACGATCACCAGCCAGCCCATCCGCGCGTCGTGATCACCACGCAGGGAGCGGTCGGTGAGCGAGCGGAACCAGGCCGAGACGATCCGCGCGATGTCGGCGCGGAAGTAGATGAGGACGGCCGTCTCGGTGCCGATCTGCGTGATCGCGGTGAACGCGGGGCCCGGGTCCTGCCAGCCCGCGAAGGCGGCGGTCAGCCGCAGATGCGCGCTGGAGGAGATGGGCAGGAACTCGGTGAGCCCCTGCACGAGCCCGAGTATGAACGATTCGAACCAGGACATGGGGTACTGCGCCATCCAAGGGGGTCGAGGCCGCGGCCGGTCGGCACGAGGGGGACCGGCCGGAGCACCGGGGCGGCGCGGCCGCACCGGTGATCTTGCTCGGTGAGCGGCACCGTAACGACCATGGGTTAACGGATGGTTGACGCCGTGCGGCCCGAAGGAAGCGCGGCCGACCGGCCGGAGGGGAAGCCCGGCCGCCCGCTACCGCGCCCGCAGGCGGTGCCGCTTGCGCCAGGCCACCGCGGCGGCCGCGGCCCCGCTCAGCACGATGAAGCCCATCGAGATCAGGAAGGCGGGGGAGGTCGGCGACGAGGCGGTGCTGCCCGCGACGACGTACGCGAGGGTGTTGGGCACCGAGCCGAGACCCGTCGCGAGCAGGAACGGCGCCCACCCCATGCGGGAGACCGCCGCGCAGTAGTTGGCGGCGGCGAAGGGCACACCGGGGAACAGCCGGATCGCCATCATCGAGCGGAAGCCGTGCCGCGA
Source organism: Streptomyces sp. NPDC045846 (assembly GCF_056431605.1). Lineage (NCBI taxonomy): Bacteria > Bacillati > Actinomycetota > Actinomycetes > Kitasatosporales > Streptomycetaceae > Streptomyces > Streptomyces sp. NPDC045846. Next base: position 45,620 of record NZ_JBWKKJ010000006.1, read on the forward strand.
CAGCTGGCCGTCCGCCGCCTTCAGCCAGCGCCCGCGCAGCAGGGGCCGCAGCGCGTCCTGCCCGAGCACCCGGCCGAGCCCGAAGGAGATGCCCGCCCCGAGCACCGTGCCCGCGAGCGAGGACACCAGTCCGGCCGAAGTGGCGAAGAGGGCCCCGGCCGCCAGATTGAGGATCGGGCGCGGCACGAACGCCGCCGTGCACAGCCCGTAGGCCACCGCGAACAGCGCGACCGCTCCGGCCCCGCCCACCTGCGGCGGCCAGCCGTCGGCGAGCAGCCGCTGCGGCTGGAGCACCAGGACGGCGGTCCCGGCGGCCGCGAGCACCACCACGAGCAGCGCGAGCCGCGCCCACGGCGAGAGCACGGCTCGCGCACAGCGGGCGGCGAGGCCGGAGGACGGGCGGACGGCGGGCTCGAACATCCGGGGAGACTAACCGACGCGGCGATGTGATCGCCGTAACGGGGGCGCGGCGGGACCCGCCGACGCACCGGGCCGCCCCCAACTTCCGCCCGCCGAAAACCATTCGACGCGCCCGCGGCCGGCGGGGATGATCGGCGGCATGTCCAGGTACGCCTTCCCCGCAGAGCCGTCCGCAGCCGCGGACGCGCCGAAGGCTGCCGTCGTCACAGCGGCCTGTGCGGCCGCGGCGCCCATCGGCGGCGCCCGAAGCTGACCCTTCCCGGAAAGTCCGGCGGACCCCGCAGGGGGAGGGTCGGCCCGACGCAGGGGTCCCAGCTCAGCTCCGCGACCACGCGAGGGACATTCAGCCATGCCCAAGACGGCATACGTACGCACCAAGCCCCACCTCAACATCGGCACCATGGGCCATGTCGACCACGGCAAGACGACCCTGACCGCCGCCATCACCAAGGTGCTCGCCGAGCGCGGCGGCGGCACGTTCGTGCCGTTCGACCGGATCGACCGGGCCCCGGAGGAGGCCGCCCGCGGCATCACCATCAACATCGCGCACGTCGAGTACGAGACCGACACCCGCCACTACGCGCACGTCGACATGCCGGGTCACGCCGACTACGTCAAGAACATGGTCACCGGCGCGGCCCAGCTCGACGGGGCGATCCTCGTCGTCTCGGCGCTGGACGGGATCATGCCGCAGACCGCCGAGCACGTCCTGCTCGCCCGGCAGGTGGGCGTCGACCACATCGTCGTCGCGCTCAACAAGGCCGACGCCGGTGACGAGGAGCTGGCGGACCTGGTCGAGCTGGAGGTGCGCGAGCTGCTGTCCGCACACGGCTACGGAGGCGACAGCGTGCCCGTCGTGCGAGTCTCCGGGCTCAAGGCCCTGGAGGGCGAGCCGCGTTGGACCGAGGCGATCGGCGCGCTGCTCGACGCCGTGGACACCTATGTGCCGATGCCCGAGCGGTACGTGGACGCGCCGTTCCTGCTGCCGGTCGAGAACGTGCTCACCATCACGGGCCGCGGCACCGTTGTCACCGGAGCCGTCGAGCGCGGCACGGTGCGGGTCGGCGACCGGGTCCAGGTGCTCGGCGCGGACGTCGAGTCGGTGGTCACCGGCCTGGAGACCTTCGGCAAGCCCATGGAGTCGGCGCAGGCCGGCGACAACGTGGCGCTGCTGCTGCGCGGGGTGCCCCGCGACGCGGTCCGCCGCGGGCACGTGGTCGCCGCGCCCGGCAGCGTGACACCGAGCCGCAGGTTCACCGCCCAGGTGTACGTCCTCTCCACGCGCGAGGGCGGCCGCTCCACGCCGATCACCACCGGCTACCGGCCGCAGTTCTACCTCCGTACCGCGGACGTGGTCGGTGACGTGGACCTCGGAGAGGCGGCCCTCGCGCGGCCCGGCGACCGGGTCACCATGACCGTCGAGCTGGGCCGCGACACGCCCCTGGAGCCGGGCCTCGGCTTCGCCATCCGCGAGGGCGGCCGCACCATCGGCGCCGGAACGGTCACCTCGGTCCTGTGACCGGCGGGCCCGTCCCTCCCCACCGCCCGGGGAGGGGCGGGCCGTTGGCGTTCCCCGGCGCCGGGCCGGGGCCCTCGCACGGCCCGGCGGTCCGGACCCGGACGCCGGGCGCACAATGGGACCGTGAACGACGACCAGCGCGCCGAGCCGATACCCGTCGTCCGGGAGGTCGACTGGGGCACCGCCAAGCTGCTGCCCGACATCGACCGCGAGCGGGCCTGGCTGCTGACCGTGGACGGCGCCCCGCAGTCCTACGTGGACCTCGACGACCCGACGTACATCGAGTTCGAGTACGCCCGCAGGCTCGCCCATGTCGTGGACTGCGCGGCCGACGAGGGCGCCCCGCTCGACGTGCTGCACCTCGGCGGCGGAGCGCTCACCCTGCCCCGCTACGTGGCGGCGACCCGGCCCGGCTCCCGCCAGGACGTGGTGGACGCCGACCGCGCGCTGGTCCGACTCGTCCTGGAACACCTGCCGGTGCCCGAAGGACTGGGGATCGCCGTGCACGCGGCGGACGCCCGGGCCTGGGCCGAGGAAGCACCCGCCGCCTCGGTGGACCTGCTCGTCGCGGACGTCTTCGGTGGCTCACGCGTGCCCGCGCACCTCACCTCGATCGAGTACGCCCGGGTCGCCCGGCGGGTCCTGAGGCCCGGCGGCGTCTACGCGGCCAATCTCGCGGACGGCGCGCCCTTCGCGTTCCTGCGCTCCCAACTCGCCACGTTCCAGGCGGTGTTCGCGGAGGTCGCGCTCATCGCCGAACCGTCCGTGCTGCGCGGGCGGCGCTTCGGGAACGCGGTGCTGGTCGCCTCGGCGCACCCGCTGGACGTCGGTGCGCTGGCCCGGCGCACGGCGGGCGACGCCTTCCCGGCGCGGGTCGAGCACGGCGACGCGCTGCGCCGCTTCGTCAAGGACGCCGAGCCCGCCTGCGACGCGGACGCGCGGCCGTCACCCGAGCCGCCCGACGGCGCCTTCGGCATCGGCTGACACCCCGCTCCCGCGCCCGGCCACCGTCTCGGTGCGCCGGGTCAGACGGCGTACGTCGGGCACGCACAGGACCGCGGCGGTGAGCAGCACGATCAGCGCCGAGCAGCACCACAGCGCGGACGTGCGGCCGACCGCGCTCTCGGCCGGGCCGGCCAGCGCGGTGGCCAGCGGCACCATGGCGATCGAGCCGAGCCAGTCGTAGGCGGAGACGCGCGAGAGCTTCTCCTCCGGGATCTCCTGGTTGAGGGCGGTCATCCAGGAGACGCCGAAGACCTCGATCGAGACGCCCGTCAGGAGCATGACCGCCGAGAGCGCGGCCACCGGCAGCGGCACCGCGAGCGCCGCCGAGGGCAGGGCCAGCGGGAAGACGCACAGGGTGCCCGCGAGCAGCAGGCGGCGGGGCTTCCAGCGCGTCATCAGGAGGGCGCCCGCGACGGTGCCGACGCCGAACGCGGCGAGCGCCATTCCCCAGGGTCCCGGCCCGCCCAGTTCGTCGCGGGCCACCAGCGGCCCGTACACCGCCTCGGCCGCCGCGACCACGGCGTTGACCACCGCGAACTGCACCACGATCGCCCACAGCCAGGGCCGCGAGACGAACTCCCGCCAGCCGTCGCGGAGATCGGAGACCAGGCCGCCGCCGGCCGCGCGCGCCGGTATGTGGGCGACGTCGAGGAAGGCGCGCAGCGCGCCCGCCACCGCGAAGGCCGCGGCGTCGACGGCGAGCACCCAGCCCGCGCCGAACACGGCGATCAGCGCACCGCCGAGGGCGGCCCCGCCGATGCCCGCGCCGTGCATCGCCATCCGGTAGAGCGCGAAGGCGCGTCCCGCCTCCGGGCCGCTCACGCTGGACATCAGCATGCCCTCGGAGGCCGGGCCGAAGAAGGCCTGGCCCACGCCGCCGAGCGCGGTGAGCACCATCATCTGCCACAGCCGGGGATCACCGGTCAGGACAAGGAGCGCGAAGGCGCCCTGGGAAAGGAAGTTGAGGGCGTTGGCGGCGACCATGACCCGGTGCCGCGGCAGCCGGTCGGCGAGCGCGCCGCCGACCAGGAGGAACAGGACGAGCGGCACGGTGCGGGCCGCCGCGACCAGGCCCACGTCGCCCCCGCTGCCGCCGGACTGCAACACCGCGAACGCGGCGGCGATCAGCGCGCCCTGGCTGCCCAGGTTCGTCACCACGGCGGCCGCGGTCAGCAGGGTGTAGTTGCGTCCCGCCCAGGAAGGGCGGCGCGCGGGCGAGGGAAGGGCGGCGGCGGAGGTCACCCAGGGACTATCGCCGCCGCCACCCCGTGGCGCCAAACCGTTTGTGCACCGGCTCGCGCCCGAGCCGCGGCTCCGTCAGGATCCGGAGCCGGTGACCGGCACCAGACGGATGGTGCTGAGGATCTTCTGGATGGTGTCCTCGGGGACCGCGTCGGGCACGCCGGTGTTGGCGATGAAGCTCCAGGCGGCGAGGTCGCCCTTGGCGGTCTTGAAGCCGAACAGCACGGACTGGCCCTCGGTGGAGCACTTGTCCGTCTTCTTCACGCCCGTCGTCTTGGCGCGCACCACGCTGCCCTGGAGGCCGGACTTGGTGGTGTAGGGGACCGGTTTCTCGGAGGTGATGTGGTTCTTGTCAGGCTGGGTGTAGGCGTAGTACAGCCAGTCGTCGGCCTGCTCGGCCGCGTCGTCGGTGGACTTGGCGCCGTTGGCACCCTTGGTCCCGACGCTGGCCAGCGCGGTGTTCTCGTCGCGGCCGCTGGAGTTCTTGGCGGTGCACCACTTGGACTTGTAGTAGGCGGGGGCGGACATCATCATGCCGCCGAACCCGTTGGGGTCCGCCTTGTCGGACCAGCCCACGCTCATGCCGGGGCTGTCGACCTCCCAGTCCGGCGGTACGTCGAAGGCGTCGCCCTTGGTCGGGTTCACCACGACCTTCCAGCCCGCGATCACCGGCTGGACCTGGGTGCCCGCGCCCCTCGGGTTGGGAGCGGGGGAGGACGGCGCGTCCGAGCCGGAGGCCTGGGCCGACGGCGACTTCTTGTCCTTGTCGGCCTGGTTGGTGCTCTTGCCGTCGTCCTTGAGGACCAGCACGCCGGTCACGGCGGCGGCCACGACCACGGCGGTGGCCGCGACGATGGCGATGAGGGTGGTCTTCTTCTTGTCCTTGCCACCCGGGTCGTCCGGCGGCTGCGGCGCCCCGAGCGGGCTCCCCACCGGGTACTGCGGCACCGTCGGCTGCTGGTACGGGTTGGGCGTCTGGTAACCCTGCGGCGGATACCCGGGCTGCGAGGGCTGCTGCCCCGGCTGCTGGTAGGGATTCGGCTGCTGGTACCCCGGCTGCTGGTACGGGTTCTGATTCGGATCCTGCGGGTTCTGCTCGCCCCCGGGCGGCTGCTGTCCTGGCCACATGGCCAGTAACCATAGAGGTGCCTTCGTGCCGCTGCTACGGCCGCCCCCGGCAGGGGATGGCCAACGGTCGCTACCCATGGGTAACATCACGCCATGAGCGCTGATCAGATGACCGTGGGCGAGATGCTCACCGCGACCGTTCCCATGGCCCGCACCCTCGACCTCGAGTTCCTGGAGACCACCCCCGAGCGGGCCGTGGTGCGACTGCCGGACCAGGCCGCGTACCACAACCACGTCGGCGGCCCGCACGCCGGAGCGATGTTCACGCTCGCCGAGTCCGCCAGTGGCGCCATCGTCATCGCCGCCTTCGGCGACCAGATGAACCGCGCCGTGCCGCTCGCCGTGAAGGCCGAGATCGGCTACAAGAAGCTCGCCATGGGCGTGGTCACCGCGACCGCGACGCTGGGCCGCCCGATCGCCGACGTGGTGGCCGAGCTCGACGCGGGGCAGCGCCCCGAGTTCCCGGTGTTCATCGAGATCCAGCGCGCGGACGGCGCCGTGACCGGCGAGATGACCGTCGTGTGGACCCTGCGTCCCCACTCCTGACCGCCCCAGCGCGGACCACGGAATCCGAAGGCGCCCCGGCAACGGCCGGGGCGCCTTTTCCCGTCCCGACCGCCGCCCGCTCCCACTTCTCTCCCTTCCGCTCCCCTTCATTGACTCTTCCACCGGACGGTCCTACGTTTCCCGGCGCCTCGTGGCGCCTGACGGGTTGTCAACTCGATCGTGACGCATAGTGCGTTCACAGGTCGAACGCTGGCCCGCCGCCTGCTGTGCCGCGGTCCACCACCTCGTGCCCGCACACAAAGGAGTGACGGTCCATGTCCGAGACCGTGTCCCGAAGGTCAGCCCTGCGCCTGCTCGGCGGCGCCGTCACGGTCGCTGCGGCCGCGACCGGAACCCTCACCGCCCCCGCGCGCGCCCTTCCCGCGGCCCCGGCCCCGCGCCGGGTGGAGGTCCTGCTCGTCCGTCTCACCCTGGACGAGAAGATCGGCCTCCTGCACGGCGCCGACGATCCGCACGGCCTCGGCCAGGCCGGCTACGTCCCCGGTGTGCCGCGCCTGGCGATCCCTCCGCTCAGACTCGCCGACGGCCCGGCCGGTGTGCGGGTCACCGCGCACGCCACCGCCCTGCCCGCCCCCGTGCTGCTCGCCTCCGCCTTCGATCCCGCGCTGGCCCGCGCGTACGGCGAGGTGATCGGCCGCGAGGGCCGCGCGCTCGGCCAGGACGTCCTCCTGTCGCCGATGGTCAACCTGATCAGGACCCCGTACGCCGGACGCAACTTCGAGACCTTCTCCGAGGATCCGCTGCTCGGCGCCGACCTGGTCGAAGCGGAGATCCGCGGCATCCAGAGCCAGGGGCTCATCGCCACCGTCAAGCACTTCGCGCTGAACAACCAGGAGAAGGACCGCATGTCGATCGACGTGCGGATCGCCGAACAGCCCCTGCGCGAACTCGAACTCCGCGGCTTCGAAGCGGCCGTCGCCGCCGGAGCGGGCGCCGTGATGGGGGCGTACAACAAGGTCAACGGGGTCTTCGCCTGCGAGAACAAGCCAATTCTCGACGACGTCCTGCGCGGTGACTGGGGCTTCGAGGGCTGGGTGATGACGGACTGGTTCGCCGCCCACAGCACCGTCGCGGCCCTCACCGCCGGACTCGACATGGAGATGCCGAGCGGGAACTACCTCGCCGACGCCCTGCGGCGGGCCGTGCTCGACGGCAGCGTCCCGGAGGAGCTCGTCGACCGTTCGGTGCGCCGTCTCCTGTCCGTCATGGACCGCTTCGGGCTGCTCGACGGGAGCGCTCCCGCACGTCCCGACCGCGACCCGCGGGCCGGGGCGCGCATCGCCCTCGACGTCGCCAAGGCGGGCGCCACCCTGCTCCACAACCGGCACGCCACTCTCCCCCTCACCGGCCGTGCCGCCCACGCCATCGCGGTGATCGGCCCCACCGGAGCCATCCCGTTCGTGAGCGGCGGCGGCAGCGCCCACGTCGTGCCCGCCCGTGCGGACAGCCCGCTCGACGCCCTCAGAGCCCGGGCCGGCGACGGTGCCCGGGTCGTTCACGCGCTCGGCGAGGACCTCTACGGCAAGCCCCTCCCCGGCACCTCTCCCGGCGCCGACTTCGAGGGGCAGCACGTCGAACCCCGCGCCACCTGGACCTACGACGGCACGCTCACCGTGACCGAGGCCGACGAGTGGACCTTCTGCGTCCACTACTCCGGCGACCGGCCCAAGGTGCACCTCGACGGCACCGAACTCTTCCCGCCCGCCCCCGGCCTCGGCGAGTTCTTCGCCGGGGGACTCGTCGGCGCCGCCCCCGACGGGCTCACCGTCCGGCGCGCCACGCTGCGCCTGGCCGCCGGAACCCACCGGCTCGCCGTCACCGCGAAGGGCCGCGACAAGGGCCAGCTCTTCCGGCTGCGCCGCACCACCGGAGCCACCCGCGCCGCCGACGTCGCCGAGGCCGTACGCGCCGCACGCTCGGCCCGGAGTGTCGTGCTGTTCGCGTACGAGGACGCCACCGAGGGCGCCGACCGAACGGCTCTCGCGCTGCCCGGCCACCAGAACGAGCTCATCGAGGCGGTGGCCGCCGCCAACTCCCGCACCACGGTGGTGCTCAACACCTCCTCGTGCACCACCATGCCGTGGCTGGACCGCGTCGGCGCCGTCCTGCAGATGTACTACCCCGGCCAGGAGGGCGCCGAGGCCACCGCCGCCGTCCTGTTCGGGGACTGCGATCCCGGCGGCCGGCTCACCCAGACCTTCCCGGTCTCCGACGACCGGCACCCGATGGCCGGGGACCCGCGCCGCTACCCCGGCGTGAACGGCACCGAGGAGTACTCCGAGGGCATCCACCTCGGCTACCGCTGGTACGACGCCGAGGACGTGGACCCGCTCTTCCCCTTCGGCCACGGCCTGTCCTACACGGCCTTCGCGTACACGGGCCTGAGCGTGCGGCCCGACGGCGACGGGCTCGCGGTGGGCTTCACCGTCCGCAACACGGGCCGCCGCACCGGCATCACGGTGGCCCAGGTCTACCTCGGCCCCTCGCCCGACCTCGGTCTCGACCAGGTGCGCCGCGCGCTGGCCGGCTACCGCCGCCTGGAACTGGCGCCCGGCCGCGCGCGGCACGTGACCGTACGGATCTCCGCCCGCTCGCTCTCCTCGTGGGACCCCGACCGGCACCGCTGGGTCCTCGGCACCGGAAGGCGCGAGGTGAGCGTGGGCGTCTCGGCGCGCGATCCCCGCCTCGTGGGGCATGGCCTGGTCCCACCGCGCCCCGCGGGCGACCGAGCCTGACCGGGTAGGCTTCCCGGCGTGCGCCAGGGGGGCGCACGCCGGGCCCCGGCCCGGTGCGAGCGGGAGGAAGCGGCGTTGCACATCCAGGAGTGGCTGGAGCACATCCCCGCCGTCAGCGTCTATCTCCTGGTGGCGCTGGTCATCGGGGTCGAGAGCCTCGGCATCCCGCTGCCCGGCGAGATCGTCCTGGTCAGTTCGGCCCTGCTCGCCTCCCAGCAGGGCCACATCAACCCGGTGGTGCTCGGCGCCTGCGCCACGGCCGGCGCGGTGGTGGGCGACTCGATCGGCTACGCCATCGGCCGCAAGGGCGGCAGGCCGCTCCTCGCCTGGCTGGGCCGCAAGTTCCCCAAGCACTTCAGCGAGGGCCATGTCGCCATGGCGGAACGGTCCTTCCAGAAGTGGGGCATGTGGGCCGTCTTCTTCGGCCGCTTCATCGCCCTGCTCCGCATCTTCGCGGGCCCGCTCGCGGGCGTCCTGCACATGCCGTACTGGAAGTTCCTCATCGCCAACGTGCTGGGCGGCATCTGCTGGGCGGGCGGCACGACGGCCGTCATCTACTACCTCGGCATCGTCGCCGAGTCCTGGCTGAAGAACTTCTCCTACCTGGGCCTGGTGGCCGCCCTGCTCATCGGCGTCGTCTCGATGCTGGTCGTCAAGAACCGCGCGAAGAAGTCGATGGCCGAGGCGGAGGCGAACGCCGCCAAGGAGAACGTGCCCGCCGGAGACTGATCGCTTGAGCGGATCCGTTCCGCTCAAGGACGTCCCGATCGGGCCCGCCCGAGCCCTCAGGGCGTGCCGTCGTGCAGCAGAACCTTCAGGGCCCGGCCGAACACCACCTGCCCCGCCCTCGCCGTCAACGGGTCCAGCGCGCGCGGCAGTCCGCGCACCCGCAGGTCCTCGCGCCACACCAGGTATGCCCCCGACCCGGCCGGGCCGACCTCGATCTCGGCCCAGCCGGTGACGGCCCGCCCGCGCTTCTCCAGGCGGCACCGGCCCGGCCGGTCCCCGGCGGGCGGCTCCCAGCGCACGATCTCCATCCGGTCGTCGAACCCCAGCGGGCCGAGCCCGGTGCGGGCGACGAACACGGTGCCGGCGCCGACCGGCGGCGGGGTGCGCACGATGACCCGGGTCAACGGGACGCCGTCGCCGTGCCGTTCCCAGGCGGTGAGCCGGCGCCACGCCTCGGCGGGGGTGAGACGGGTGCGGCGGTCGATCCGGAAGAGTGCCATCGCGCGATCGTAAGCGGCCCCCCGACCGAGCGGGCCGCGGCGCGGTCGCTTAGCGTGACACCCGGCGCGATGGAATCCGTACGAGGAGTGGCGCATGGCAGAGCAGGCGTTGGTCGTGGCAGTGGGCGGCAAGGCCCCCGAGATCGCCCCGACCGCATTCACGGCACCCACCTCCGTGGTGCTCGGCGAGGTCACGCTGGGCGCGGGCGCGAGCGTCTGGTACCACGCGGTCCTGCGGGCCGACTGCGGGCCGATCGTGATCGGCGCCGAGAGCAACATCCAGGACAACTGCACGGTGCACGTCGACCCGGGCTTCCCGGTCTCGGTCGGCGAGCGGGTGACCGTGGGGCACAACGCCGTGCTGCACGGTTGCACCGTCGAGGACGACGTGCTGGTCGGCATGGGGGCCACCGTCCTCAACGGCGCCCGGATCGGCGCCGGTTCGCTGATCGCGGCGCACGCGCTGGTGCCGCAGGGCATGGTCGTGCCTCCCGGCTCCCTGGTCGCGGGCGTACCGGCCAAGGTGCGGCGCGAGCTGACCGACGAGGAACGCGAGGGGATCAAGGTCAACGCCCTGATGTACCTGGGCCTGGCCGAGGACCACCGCAAGGCGCACGGCGGCTGAGCGGAAGATCACAGGCGTCGGCCCTGATCGGCGCGGTCGGCGATGAGTACCGTGAGCGGGTGCCCAAGAACAGAAACACGTTCTCATCGCTGACCGCCTGGCGGCGCCGTATCGCCTCCCGCGCGGTCCACGGCGGTTGGGGCTGGATCAAGGAGGCCGGGGCGGTCACGGCCGAACATCCGGGCAGGCTCCGCTTCCGCCGGATCGGCACCGGCACCCGCCTCGCCTTCCCGCAGGGCACGGTCTTCGGCGAGCCCTGGATCGAGCTGGGCGACCACTGCATCATCGCCGAACAGGTCACGCTCACGGCCGGGATGATGCCCGGGCTCGACCTGGGCGCCGAGCCGATACTGACCCTGGGCAACGGCGTCGTGCTCGGCCGGGGCAGCCACGTCATCGCCGATACGACGGTCACCATCGGCTCGGACACGTACTGCGGCCCGTACGTCTACATCACCTCGACCAATCACAGCTACGACGATCCGCACCAGCCCGTGGGCAAGCAGTGGCCGCGCATGGAGCCGGTCGAGATCGGCCCCGGCTGCTGGCTCGGCACGGGCGCCGTGGTGCTGCCGGGCGCCAGGCTCGGCCGCAACGTGGTCGTGGCGGCGGGCGCGGTCGTCCGCGGCGAGGTGCCCGACCACGCGGTGGTGGCCGGGGCGCCCGCGCGGATCGTGCGCACCTGGGACGAGCAGAGCGGCTGGCAGCCGCCCTTGCGCACCCCCGCCCCGGTGCCCATCCCGGCGGGCGTCACGCCCGAACAGCTCCTCGCCCTCGCGGAGTTGAGCCCCGAAGAGGCCTGATCAGCCAGTGGCGAGCAGCACGGTGCCGACCAGGGCGAGCCCCGCCCCGGCCGCCTGCACCGCGCGAAGCCGCTCCTTGAGGACCCCGCGGGCGGCGAGGGCGGTGACCACCGGGTAGAGCGAGGCGAGCACCGCCGCGATGGTGACCGGGCCCTGCTGGGCGGCGATCGAGTACGTCCCGTTGGCGGCCACGTCGGCGAGGCCCACGAAGGCGAGCGCGGGCAGCGAGAGCCACACCAGGCGCGGCCCGCCGTCCTCGGGCAGCGCGCGGGCGCCGCGCCGCACCGAGACGAACAGGGCGGTGCCGCCGACGGCGACGTTGGTCACGCGCTGCACGAAGAGGGCCAGGAAGAGCCCGGTGACGTTCGTGGACGCCTCGGAGATCAGCGCCATCACCGCGCCGAAGCCGAAGGCGGCGAGCAGGGTGAGCAGGATGGCCTGGCGTCGCACCGCGGCGCCGCGGAACTCGGGGCCGCCCGCCAGCAGGATGCCCACCACGGCCACCGCGATCCCGGCGAACTGGAGGACGCCGGGGCGTTCGCCGAGGACGAGTCCGACACCGACCGGCACCGCGACGCCGAGGGAGCCCAGCGGCGATACGACGCCCATGGGGCCGAGCGCGAGGGCCTTGTAGAAGCTGAGCATGGCGACCGGGCCCACGGCCCCCGCCGCGACCGCGAACCAGAGCTGCGGCCCGGCCTCGTGCCATCCGCCGGTGGCGGCGACGACCGCGCCGAGGACCACCACGGCGACGGTCTGCGAGGCGACCACGACCGTCAGGGCGGGCATGCGCCGGGTGAGCAGCCCGCCGCCGAAGTCGGCCAGCCCCCACAGGAGGCTGGTGGCCAGGGCGAACAGTGCTGTCATGGGGAGCCTCGCAGTACAGTGCGGGTGACGCGGGGGAGCAGTGGGGTGCACTACACCGTAGTGCAATGAACTGGACCCTGTCATCAAAAATATTGGACGGCTCCTCCCCGGGGCCCACCTCATGGACGGAATGTGTCGGACCTCGAACTGCTGACCCAGTCACTGGCCCGCAACGTCAAGCGCTGGCGCACCGAGCGCGGCTTCACCCTGGAAGCGCTCGCGACCCGCGCCGGAGTCAGCCGCGGCATGCTCATCCAGATCGAGCAGGCCCGGACGAACCCCAGCGTGGGCACGGTGGTGAAGATCGGTGACGCGCTCGGCGTGAGTGTCACCACCCTGCTCGACTACGAGAGCGGGCCCAAAGTGCGCATCGTCCCGCCCGACCAGGCCGTACGGCTGTGGTCCACCGAGCGGGGGAGCTACAGCACGCTGCTCGCCGGGACCGAGGCGCCCGGCCCGCTGGAGATGTGGCACTGGCATCTGGTGCCGGGCGACACCAGCGGCTCGGACCCGCATCCCGCGGGCACGGTCGAGCTGATCCATGTGACGCGGGGCACGCTCACCCTCGGCGTGGACGGCGTCGACCACCTGGTCCCCGCGGGCCATTCGGCATCGTTCGAGGCCAACGCGGCGCACACGTACCGCAACGAGGGATCCGAGCCGGTCGCCATGACCATGGCCATCTCGGTGCCGTTCGAACGCTGAGACGCTCAACAGGCTTGCGCCCAGGGCCTGTTAGCGTGGTAGTGATGCACACGCGCACCGAGGGGAGGGGCGCGGTGTCCGCGTCCGACCGTGAGCCGGATCGCGCCCCCGGGGCGCGCACCGTGATCGGTCACCAGCGCGTCGGGACGATTTCGGCCCAGTATCTGGTCATCGGGGCCGAGTCGGGTGGAGGCTGACTCATGTCGCACTCCCGTCTACGGGAGCGGCGACGGCGGAGTTCATCTCGGACGAAACCACTCGTGCGAGTGGTTTCTGCGCCACCGCCGAACCTGGGCACGGGCCAACGCAGTTGTGGTGTCCCGGGGGAGGCGGCAGTGGTCGGACCGGTCGCTCGTGGCGCATGAGCGCACAGGGGCACGGCGTGCGGCCCGAATTGCACGACGAACGAAATGCCCATGCAATGTTCTTGAGCCGTGTTCTTACGCAGTGATCCAGGAAGCCCCTGCTGCGCAAACGGCGCTCCGACCGAAAGGCGCTCTCGTGGAAGCTCTCGTCTCGGCGGCCGAACGGCCCGGCCCCGCCCCCCACAGGCCGGTCGGCAGGCGGCTGCCGCTGGTGCAGCGGGCGGCGGCGCAGAGCGCCGGGAAAGCTCCGGCGAGCCTGATCAGGGTGACGGCAGCGGGCTCGGCACCCGGCGTCCCCGGCACGTCCGCCTTCCAGTCGGCGCTCTGACGGGCGGAACGACCCCACCCATGGACCGGCCGATTCCGCCTGCCCTGTCGCAGTTCGTGCTGAAGGTTCACAGCCGCTGCGACCTGGCCTGCGATCACTGTTACGTCTACGAGCACGCGGACACCAGCTGGCGCGGGCGGCCCAGGGCCGTCTCGGAGGAGATCCTCGCCCAGGTGGCGGACCGGATCGCCGAACACGCCCGGCGCCACCGGCTCCCCACGGTCCACGTCGTCCTGCACGGCGGCGAGCCCCTGCTCGCCGGGCCCGGCCGGCTGCGGCGGGCCGCCGAGGAACTCCAGCGGGCCCTGCGCCACGTGAGCGCCCTCGATCTCCGCATGCACACCAACGGGGTGCTGCTCGACGAGGAGTTCTGCGAGCTCTTCCTCGAACTCGGCATCAAGGTCGGGGTGTCCCTCGACGGCGACAAGGTCTCCAACGACCGCCACCGCCGCTACGCCGACGGCCGCAGCAGCCACGCCAAGGTCATCCGCGCGGTGGAGCTGCTCAACCGCCCCCGCTACCGGCCCCTGTTCGCCGGACTGCTGTGCACCATCGACGTCGAGAACGACCCGCTCGCGGTCTACGACGCGCTGGTCGCCCTCGCGCCGCCCCGCATCGACTTCCTTCTGCCGCACGCCACTTGGGACACGCCGCCGCCCCGCCCCGGCGGTGCGGCCACGCCCTACGCGGACTGGCTCGACGCGATCTACCGGCGCTGGGACGCGGCCGGGCGCCCGGTGCCGGTCCGCATCTTCGACTCCGTGCTGCGCACCCTGCGGGGCGAGAGCAGCCTCACCGAATCGCTCGGGCTCGCTCCGGCCGACCTCGTGGTGATCGAGACCGACGGCACCTTCGAACAGGCCGACAGCCTCAAGACGTCGTACGACGGCGCCCCGGCCACCGGCATGGACGTCTTCACACACTCGCTCGACGACGTCCTGAAGCACCCCGGCATGCTCGCCCGTCAGCAGGGTGCCGAGCAGCTGTGCGCCCAGTGCCGGAGCTGCCCGGTCGTGCGGTCCTGCGGGGGCGGCCTCTACGCCCACCGCTACCGCACCGGCAACGCGTTCGACAACCCCTCCGTGTTCTGCCCCGACCTGCTGGCGCTGGTCACCACCATCCGAGACCGGGAGGCGGCCGTGTCCGCACCTACGCCGACGCCCGCTCAACTCCCCCTGGAACAGGCTGACGTGGCGGAACTGGCCGCGGGCTTCGGCGGGGCCGGGACCGTCACGCGGCTGGCCGCCGCCCAGCTGGACATCAACCAGGAACTCCTCGCCGCCGTCAGCGAGTGCGTCGCGCTCTCCGACCGCGACGGCGCGGCGGCCTGGGAGCTGGTGACCGACCTCGACGCCGAGGCCCCCGCCGAGCTCGACACCGTCCTCGCCCATCCCTACACCCGGCCCTGGGCGCTCGCCGTGCTCGAAGGCCGGGCGGCCCCCGCGGGCGGGCTCGCCGAGATCGCGGCCGCCACGGCGCTGCGGGCCCGCCTCGACCGCAGCGTCACGGTGCCGCTGCGCGACGGAACGCTGCGCCTGCCCGGGCTCGGCAGCGTCCGGCTCGACGGCGGGGCCGAACACGCCGAAGTGACCGCCGGCACCGACGGATTCACGGTGCGCGCGGGTACCCGGAGGCTCGACATCGGCTGGCACGAGGGCCTCGACGGGCCCACCCCGCACTGGCACCCGGTGCGCCTGTTCGAGGGGGACGGCTGGAGCGTGGCCATCGAGGACACCGACCCGCTCAGGGACTGCCACAAATGGCCGGTGGCCGAGCGGCTCGCGGCCGACGAGGCCAAGCTGTGGGCCGAGGACCTCACCGGCGCCTGGTCCCTGATCCGCCGCGAACTGCCCGCCTACGCCGACGGCGTGGCCGCCGGACTGGGCCTGATCACCCCCCTGCACGCGCCGCACGGCAGCAACGTCAGCGCCGCCTGCAAGGAGGCCTGGGGCGCGATCGGCGTGGCGCGGCCCGCCTCGCCCGACCAGCTCGCCCTGCTGATCGTCCACGAGTTCCAGCACGTGAAGCTCGCGGCGGTGCTCGACGCCGTCGACCTGTACGACAAGAGCGACCGGAACCTCTACTACGCCCCCTGGCGCGACGATCCGCGGCCGATCGGCGGGCTGCTCCAGGGCACGTACGCCCACATCGCCGTGACCGACTTCTGGCGGGTGCGCCGCACGACGGCGGACGGCGCCGGTCAACGGAGCGCCGCGGACGCCGAGTTCGCCCGCTGGCGGCAGCAGACGGCGGAGGCCGTCGAGGAGCTGCTCGGCTCGGGATCCCTCACCGACCTGGGGCAACGCTTCGTCGCCAGGATGGGCGAGACGGTGTGCGGCTGGCTCGACGAGCCCGTCTCCGGGGCCGCTCTCACCGCCGCGGCCGGCTCCGCCCGACGCCATCGGGCGGCCTGGAAAACCCGCGTCGAAGGCGGCGCTGAGTGAATTCCCCTGCGAATTGAGCGAATTCTCCCCCTCATTGATTGATCCACTCGACGGGTGCCGCATGATTTCGGTCATGATCTGATCGAAACTCCTTGAGTGGATCAGCCAATGGGTTTGTTCGTTCTGTTCCGCCGGAGAATCCTCCGTTCCTACACTGAGGTCCCATCCACTTGGACCGGGGGAGACAGTGGTGCAGGGATCAGTGGGGGCCGGGGGAGACGAGCAGAAGCCATACTTCTTCCTCAGCTACGCGCACACGCCGAAGAGCGACCCCAAGGACAAGGATCCCAACCTGTGGGTCCAGCGTTTCTTCCGGGACCTCTGCGCCCATGTGATGCAGCTGACGCCCCTTCCGGCCGGCAGTGCCGGCTTCATGGACCAGCAGATGCAGCCCGGCGAGGGCTGGCAGGAGCGCCTTTCGGAGGCGCTGGCGTTCTGCAAGGTCTTCGTTCCGCTTTATTCGCCGCGTTATTTCCTCAGCGAGCAGTGCGGCCGGGAGTGGTTCGCCTTCTCCAGCCGGGCCGTGCACCGGCCGCCTCCCGGCATGAACAACAGCGGCCCGGTGATGGGAATCGTGCCCGCGCTGTGGGTGCCCGTCCCCGCCCGGCAGTTGCCGCAGCCCGCCGAGCGGCTCCAGTTCAACCACGCCACCTTCGGCGACGAGTACGCCGACGAGGGCTTCTACGGGCTCATCAAGCTCAACTACCTGCGGGACCAGTACGAACGGGCCGTCTACCGGCTGGCCAAACGCATCGTGAGCGTGGCCCAGCAGACCCGGCTGGAGCCGGGTGACCCCTACCAGGACTATGCCAAGGTGCCGCCCGCCTTCGGTCCCACCAGTGGGCCCGCCCGCGAAATGGAGGTCTCCGTCCTCGCCTGCTCGCGCTCCAGCCTCCCCACCGGACGCAGCCCCAACTACTACGGGTCCGAGTCCCTCGACTGGAACCCGTACCACGCGGCGTCCTCCAGACCGCTCGCCGATCACACCGCCGACGTCGTACGCAAACTGAGCTACACCGTGCACCTCAGCGATTTCGAGGCCGAGCCCCAGCGGCTGCTGGCCGCGGGGCCGCCCACCGGCCCCGGACTGCTGCTGCTCGACCGCTGGGCCCTGGACGCCCGGGAGCGCCGCGATCTGATGGCGCAGCTGTCCGTCACCCCCCGGCCGTGGATCAGCGTCATGGTTCCGGGAAACGAGGCCGACCCCCAAAGCCGCGCGCACCACGAGGAGTTGTCGCAGCGGACCGAGGCCGCGCTGGCCGCCCGGGTCAACGAGGCCGACGGGCACCGCACGCCGAGTGCGGGCCTTCCCACCCTGGAAGCCTTCAGCAAGGCGATCCCCGCGGCCGTGAAGGCGGCGGTCAGACACTACGAGGCCAACGCGCCGACCTATCCACCGCCCGGCAGCGGCGGGCCGATGCCCCGGGTGCTTCCGGGCGGCATCGGCTACGGCGTCAGCGGCGCGGGCAGCCGCGGTCACGGCATGGACGACGACCTGGACGAGATCGACCGGACCGACGGGATCGGCGAGAGCGGCGAGATCTACGGGACCGGCGAGAACACGGACGGCCAGGACACGGACCAGGACAAGAACAACGGGGATAAGGCGGAGGGCTCATCAGATGACTGAGAACCGCAACGGGACCGTCGTCACGTTCTATTCGTACAAGGGCGGCACCGGACGGACCATGGCGCTGGCCAACTGCGCCTGGATCCTGGCGGCCAACGGATACCGGGTCCTGGCGGTCGACTGGGACCTGGAGGCGCCGGGACTGCACCGGTTCTTCCACCCCTTCCTCGACCTCGCCGACCTGGAGGCGACCCCCGGCCTGATCAACCTGATCACCGACTATCAGGACGAGGCCCGCCGCCCCGCCGACCGCGATCCCGACTGGCACCGCGACTACGCGCGCGTGCGTCCCCACGCCACCTCCCTCAACTGGAACTTCCCGCACGGCGGCAGCCTGGACTTCCTCTCGGCGGGGCGCCGCAACCGCGACTACCCCTCCATCGTGGGCAAGATGGACTGGGACGACTTCCACGAGCGGTTCGGCGGCGGCCAGTTCTTCGACGCCATGCGCGACGACATGCAGCGCCACTACGACTACACCCTGATCGACAGCCGCACCGGCCTCAGCGACATCGCCGACATCTGCACCGTCCAGATGCCCGAAGTCCTCGTGGTCTGCTTCACGTTGAGCGACCAGAGCATCGACGGAGCCTCGGCGGTCGCCCGCGACATCGAGGAGCGCTACCACGAGCGGCGCATCCGCATCCTGCCCGTGCCGATGCGCATCGACGACGGCGAGAAGGAGAAGGCGGACGCCGGACGGGCGCTGGCCCGCGAGAGCTTCCCCGGCTTCCCCAGCGGCCTCAGCGCGGAGGAACTGGGCAACTACTGGGGCACGGTGGAGGTGCCCTACCGCCCGTTCTACGCGTACGAGGAGATCCTGGCCACCTTCGGCGACGCGCCCAACGTCGGCAGCTCCATGCTCAGCGCCTGCGAACGGCTCACCTCCGTCCTCACCGGCGGCCTGGTGAACTCGCTGCCCCCCATGGACGAGGCCGACCGGCTCACCCACGTCGCCGCCTACACCCGGCGCCGCCCCATGCCGCCGTCGAACCTGGTCCTGACCCATGTCGCCGAGGACCAGATGTGGGCGGACTGGCTGGTGCACGTCCTGACGACGGCCGGATTCCACGTCGTGCCGATCGACGTCCGCACGCCCCGGGCGGCCACCGTGGAGGCCGAGTTCACCACCGGAGCCGGATACCGCGTCATCCCCGTGGTCTCGCAGGCCTACCTCAACACCGAGCGGGCCCGGAGCTTCTGGGAGACCGGCGCCGGGCTCGACGCCGCGGGCGGGCGGCGCCAGATCCTGCCGGTCCGCGTCGGCGACGTGCGGCTCAGCCCGCCGCTCAGCAGCCGGGGCGTCATCGACCTCGTCCGCCTCGACGAGAACGACGCGGGGGCCGCCGTGCTGCACGCGCTCGACCGGGCCGAGGCGGTCACCGCGCTGGCGACCGGGCCGGCCGGTCCCCGCTATCCGGGCAGCGTGCCCAAGATCTGGAACGTACGGCCCCGGCACGCCTGGTTCACCGGCCGTACCTCCGTTCTGGAGCGGCTGCGCGACCAGCTGCGCGGCGACAGCCGGTCCGCCCAGCGCTTCCCGCAGGTCCTGTACGGACTCGGCGGCGTCGGCAAGACACAGGTGGCCCGGGAGTACGCGCACCGCTTCCGCGCCGACTACGACCTGGTGTGGTGGGTCGAGGCCGAGCAGCCCGACCGCGTGGTGTCCTCGCTCGCGGAGCTCGCCGCCGAGATGGACCTGAGGGCCGGTGACGTGGTGGCCGAGGCCGCCACGGCCGCCCTCCAGGCGCTGCGGCGCGGCGCCCCGTACTCCCGCTGGCTGCTGATCTTCGACAACGTCGAGGACCTCGACCGCGCGTTGAAGCTGCTCCCGGAGGACATGGAGCCCATTCCCGGCGAGACCTACGGCCACATCCTCGCCACCTGCCGCAACAAACCGGCCTCGACCAAGGTGGAGGCCATCGAGGTGGAGGTCTTCACCCGCCCCGAGAGCGTCGAGCACCTGTGCCGCCGGGTCACCAAACTGCCCGCGGCCGACGCCGACCGGGTCGCCGACGCGGTCGGCGACCTGCCCCTGGCGGTCGAGGTCGCGGCCGCCTGGCTCGCCGAGACGGCCACCCCCGTGGACGCCTACGTGGAACAGCTCAAGGAGCAGAGCACCAAGGTCCTCTCGCTGGGCAAGCCCGAGGACTACTCCGAGCAGATCGGCGCGACCTGGAACATCTCCATCAGCCGTCTGCGCGACGAGTCCAAGGCGGCGGTACGCCTGCTGGAGCTCTGCTCGTTCTTCTCGGCGGAGCCGATCTCGATGCGCCTGATCGGCAGTGACTCGATGTTCGAGTCCCTGCTGCCGTACGACCCGGACCTGCGCGAGCGGTACATGCTGGGCAAGGTCATCCAGACGCTGAACCGGTTCGCGCTCGCCAAGGTCGACCCGGCGGACAGCAGCATCCAGGTGCACCGCCTCGTGCAGGCCGCGGTCCGGGCCGGCCTCAGCGACGAGGAGGCCGACACCGCCAAGCACGAGGTGCACCGCATCCTGGCGGAGGCCCGCCCGGTCGAGGGCGTCGACCGCGACAACCCGGTCAACGACCCCAAGAGCTGGCCCAGTTTCGAGCTGATCTGGCCGCATCTGAGCGCCTCCGGCATCGCCGACTGCGACGAGGAGAAGGTCCGCCAGCTCATGGTCGACCGCATCCGCTACCTGCTCAAGCGCGGTGAGCTGGAGAGCGCCCGGGTGCTCGGCACCCAGCTCAACAAGGTCTGGACCCGCGAGCTCGGCGAGAACGACCTGCAGACCCTCAACATCCGCTTCGAGCTCGCCAACGCGCTGCGTGCCCAGGGCAAGTACCAGGAGGCCCGGGCGATGGACGAGGACACCCTCGCCCGGCAGATCAGCGTCCTGCACAAGGACCACCCGGGCGACGACCACCCCAGCATCCTCATCACCACCGGCAGCCTCGCCGCCGATCTGCGCGCGCTCGGCAGGTTCGACGAGGCCCTCACCCGCGACCTGCGGATCTTCCAGGGGCTGCGGCAGATCTTCGGCGAGAACCATCCGCGCACCCTGATCGCGGCCAACAACCTCGCCATCGACTACCGGCTCAGCGGCGACAGCGAGGCGGCCCGCAGGCTGGACGAGGAGACCGTGGAGCGCCGCAGCGCCTTACTCGGCGACGAGCACCCCTTCACCCTCACCACCAAGGGCCACCTGGCCCGCGACCTGCGCGAGAGCGGCGAGTACACGGCCTCGGTGCAGGTGCTGCGGGAGGTCGTCTCGGCGTTCGAGCGGGTGCTCAACGCGGACGTGCCCGAGGCGCTGCGCACCGCCAAGAGCCTCGCGGTGTCCCTGCGCAAGGCGGGCCATCCGCACGAGGCGAAGCGGCTGACGGAGGAAACGTACAACCGCTACCGCGGCCGGTACGGGACCAAGGCGCCCGACGCGCTCGCCTGCTGCCTCAATCTGGCCGCCGACTTCTCGGCGACCGGTGACAAGCAGGCCGCCCTCGACCTGGCGATGCAGGCCCTGGAGGGATACCAGAACACGCTGGGGGAGGAGCACCCCTTCACGCTGGCCTGCCGCAACAACGTCTGCATCTACCAACGCGGCCTGGGCGCGGCCGAGGAGGCGGTGCGCGGCGGGGAGGACGTGCGGGCCGCCCTGGAGGAAGTCCTGGGGGCGCGCCACCCGTTCACGCTCTGCGCGGCGATCAACCTCGCCAACGCGTACGGCGACCTGGGCCGCCCGGACCTGGCCGAGCGCTGGGAACGGACCGCGCTCAAGGGCCTGTTGGAGCGGTTCGGGCCCACGCACCCCGATGTGCTCGCCTGCCGCTCCAACCTGGCGATCACGCTGCGGGCGGCCGGCCGCGAGGAGGAGGCCCAGCGGCTGCGGGCCTCGATCCTGGAACCGGCCGCGAAGCAGCTGGGCGTGGACCACCCGATCGCCGAGGCGGCGCGCGCCTGGCGCCGGATCAACCGGGATCTGGAGCCGCAGCCGGTGTGAGGGACGCGGGGAGTGCTCGGGCCCACCGGCCCGGGCGCTGCCCGCCGCTCACCAGGTGGCCCAGCTCAGCACGCGGGTGAGCACCCGCAGCGCCCCGAAGTGTGCCGCGCCCCGCTCGACGATCAGCTGGGCGCCGGGGATCCGCTCGGCCAGCCAGCGGGTGTGCTGCACCGGGGCGAACACGTCCTGCTCGCCGTGCCACAGCAGGACCGGTGCGGTGATGTCCTGCGGCTGGAACTCCCAGTCGTTGCTGAACGCCATGACGTCGTCCACCCAGCCGTCGGCCGAACTGCGCAGCCCCTCCTCGAAGTTGCGCTCCAGCATCGCCCTGATCCCGGCGTCCGCGACGATGGGCCGGTCCGGCTTGGGCAGGCCGTGCCGCATGTCGTCGACCGAGCGGCGCGGATCGGACCGGATCGTGATCGACCGCATCTCCAGGGCCGTGGTCAACTGCCGTTGTCCGGCTGCGGCGTTGATGTACTCCCGTACGTTGGACTCGGTCATCCCCTCGAACCAGTCGAGCCCCTGCGCGTCGCGTGGCGCGAGCCCCACCAGGGCCGCCGCCCGCGCCGTGCGGTCCGGGAGCAGCGCCGCGCAGGCCAGTGCGTGCGGGGCTCCGCCGGACCGGCCGACCACGGCGAACTCGTCGATGTCCAGCGCGTCCGCGATGGCCTCCACGTCGGCCGCCGCGTGCGCCACCCGGCGGCCCGGCAGCCGGTCCGAATCGCCGTACCCCGGCCGGTCGAACGTGATGAGGCGGACCCCGAGGCGGTACAGCACCGCGCTGCGGGGCGCCGGGCCCAGCCGGCTCCCCGGGGTGCCGTGCAACAGGAACACCGGTCTTCCCTGAGGGTTACCGTAGTTCTCGACCGCTAAGTCCCGCCCGTCCCTGGTACGAATCAGCTCCCCCAACTGGTGCCTCCCCGTAGGTCTGGTAGGCGACAGTATGAGCGTGTGCGATTCAGTGGTACATACCCGCACTCGTCGAATGCGGGCGGCGGGCGCCGCTCCGCTCAGCCGAGGCGGGGGATCTCGATGGCCGGGCAGCGGTCCATGACCATGTCGAGCCCGGCCGCGCGGGTGCGGTCGCGGGCGTGCTCGTCGATGACGCCGAGCTGGAACCAGACGGCCCGGGCCCCGATGGCGACGGCCTGGTCGGCGACGGCTCCGGCGAGCTCGCTGTTGACGAACACGTCCACGACGTCGACGGGGAACGGGATGGCGTCGAGCGAGGGATAGCCCTGCTCGCCGTGGACGGTCTCCGCCTTGGGATGGACGGGCACGATCCGCTTGCCGAAGCGCTGAAGGACCCGGGCCACTCCGTAGGCGGCGCGGTCCTGATTGGTGGAGAGACCGACCACGGCCCAGGTGTCCCCGGTCCCGGTGAGGATCTTGCGAACGGTTTCCTGATCGGCGTGCACGGGCTCTCCCGGATGTCTCGCTCGGTCCACGGTCACCGGGACAACGCGCCCGGGCGGGGCGGCATTCCTGTCAGACCCTGGACGCGAGGCCCTCCCGGCCGACGGGTCCGACCCGCCGCAGCCGCCGGGCCTCGCCGTACTCCCGCAGCAGCACGCGCGCGACCCCCACCACCGACGGCCGGGCCGCCCCCTTCAGCAGCCCCGTCCCCTTGCGGGCGGCCGCCGTCGCGGTGAGGTCGTCGAGCGCCATCAGGGCGCGGACGAGCGGCCGCCCCGGCGCGGGGACGAGCCGCACCAGCGGTCGGCTCGCGAGGAGGGTGTCGCGGGCCTGCCCGAGCACCAGGCCGATCAACTCCTGTGTCCCGGGCAGGTCCCGGGCCTGCTCCAGGTCCTCGCGCGTGACCCCGCAGCGCTCCAGCGTCTCGCGCGGCAGGGTGAGCCGCCCGTCCGCCAGGTCCTCGGCGAGGTCGTTGACGAAGTCGAGCCGCTGGCTGGCGTCGATGTACGTACGGCAGGCCGCGCGGAAGTCCGCCCCGTCGCCGTCGGGGGCGAGCAGACAGGCGACCAGCATGAACGCGGGGAGCGAGTAGGCGTCGATGTAGGCCTGGTGGTCCGCCTCGGTGGCGAATCCGGCGAACTCCAGGTCCGCGCGGGCCGTGCGCAGATAATCCTCGACGTGGCCGCGCAGGGTGGGATGGGCCGTGCTGGTGTGCAGCAGTGCGCGGATGACGGGGTGGTCGCTGTCACCCTTGGTGAAGGCCTCGCGCACCTGGCTCTCCCAGAGGGCGAACGCCGCCGCGCGCCCGTCCTTCGGGCCGCTGTCGAGCAGGTTGTCGCCGTGGTGCATGAAGGCGGTCGCCGCGACCACGTGGGGGAACAGCGGTCCGGGCAGCAGCATCTTCGCGGCCACATAGGCGCTGCGCCGGAAGCGGGAGGTCAGTTCACGCTGGCGCGTGTAGTCGTCGCGCAGCCCGGGGTCGTGGATCCCCGCAGCGTCGAGTGCCTGATTCCACGCGCTCATCTGTTCCGTCTCCCGCTCTGGGCCGCCATGGGTCCCGCACGGGCGGCCGTTCCGTCACGCCGGGGCTCTGGCGCCCCCGGGACCAGTTGATCACGGCGGGGTGGCGGGGCGCGGGTCAGGCCGTCGTGAACGTGTGGGTGGCCCCGTACGACCCGCCCACCTCGACGTCCACCACCAGCGAGGGGCGAGTGGCGATCACCGTGACGGAGGGGTCGGCGTGCAGGACGCGGTGGCCGGGCCCGGCCACGGTGACGCGTACGGTGTCCTGCGTCTGGGTGGGGTCGCAGAGCGCGAACGTCCGCCCGTGCGTGGTGCGGCCCCACATCATGGCCGCGGGCCCGGAGACGTGGACCCGCTCGGCCGCGCCCGCCCCGAAGAAGGTCGCGGCGGTCAACTGCCCGTCCATGCGCACCGCTTGGACTGCGGCCGAGTTGGCAAGGACCTTCCAGCGCCCGCACGCCCGGCGCGTCGCGGCCGCCGAGGCGCCGGGCAGCACCGCGTAGGCATAGCGCGCGCCGGCGGGGCGGGCTCCGTGGTCGAGCACGATCTTCTGGTAGCGGCGGGTGTACGGGTCGGGTGTGCCATGGGTGTTGGCCCCGGTGTCGACGCCGAGCCAGGTGCCGGTGCGGTCCTCGCGCAGCAGGGTCACCGGCTGCCCGCCGAGCAGCACGTAACCCGCCGTGCCCTCCAGGTGCAGCCACCGGGCCCGGGGCACGACGGTGGTCACACCCGGCGTGGCTTCGACGGGGCGGCCGTCGACCAGGAGCCGGGCGGTCCCGCGCTCGCCCAGGTTGCGGTTCTCGACGGCCGTCCGGACGGCGGCGCCGGAGCCGTCCGTGACGGCGGCGCCGAGGCAGATCACCGCGTCCGGGGCGAAGAACCACGACTTCCTGGCCGTCAGGGTGCCGTCCTGGGAGACGAAGTCCAGCCCGTGCGCGCCGTGCGCGGCGTCGAAGCGGACCCCGCCCGCGTACGCCGTGGTCGTGCGCGGCGGGTCGGTCAGGAGCGGGGGCGGCGCCGCGTCCTTCACCGTGGTGCCGGGCAGGAGCGTGGCGTCGACGGTCGGCCAGTAGGCGTCGCTGTAGTGGCCCTGCCGGCCGGGCAGGAAGGTGTACAGCACGCCGTCGCCGGTGTACCAGCCGTGCAGGTTCATGCCGTTGAGGGACTCGTACCGGCAGATGCGCCGCGAGCCGACCCCGAGCGACGCCGACCAGCCGTCGGCGGTGTGCACCATCCGGTCCATCTGGGGAAACACCCGGTGTTCGCGGACGGCGGGCCCGGGCCGGAGGGCGGGGAGCTGCTCGGCGAACTCCACCTCGGGCACCCCGACGGGCTGGAGCCCGCCCGAGAACCGCGCCAGGCCCGAGACGTCGGGGTAGGGCGCCCAGGTGCCTTCGGCGATCCAGCGCGCGGCGAGCCGGGCGAGCCGGGAGCGGGCGGGCTCGGCGGCGGTCCTGGCGAGGAGCACCACGGCGGCGATGAACTGGTGCCCGGCGTCGTGCCCGGTCTCGCCCTGCCGGGACAGCATCCGCCCGCGGACCGGCTCCATCATCGACCCGGCGAACAGGAACGGCGCGTACGTCTCGGTGACGGCCCGGTCGAACGTCTCCCGTACGTCCGGGGCGAGTTGGCGGGAGGTCCCGTCGGTGACATAGGTCAGCGCGGCGATCGCACTCAGCAGGACCAGGCCGTAGTGGCCGGGGTAGGGCACCACCTCGTGCTGGATGAAGGACCCGTCGGTGCGGTAACCGTCGCCCGCGGTGGACCGCTTGGTGAGGTCGGCGGCGCCGTGGCCCGCGGTGTCGGTCACGGCCGCGAGACCGGCGGCGACCCGTGCGGCGTCGCCCGCCAGCGCGCCGGACACCACGGTGATCAGCGCCTTGTCGGCCCGGTTGGCGCCGGTCTCCACCAACCCCGCTGTCGCGGTGCGGAGGTTGGGGTCGGCCACGAAGCGCAGCACGGGCCGCAGCACCCGTGCGCGGTCGGTGCCGGACAGCTGGTCGCCGAGCGCCACGACGGTCTGGAGGAGCCAGTACGGCACGCCTATCTCGTACGCGTACCAGTTGCCGCTCTCCGGGGTGTGTTCGTTGTACTGGGTGCGGTAGAGGGTGTTGAGCGCGGTCACGACGCGGCCGGGCAGGTTTGGGCGGGCGGACAGGGCGGATCCGGGGGTGGCCCAGTCCACGGCTATGGTCCTCAACCGGTAGTACATGGTGGGGAAGTAGGTGCTGCCTGGGCCGACCGGCAGGTCCGCCCAGAGCTGGACGCCGGTCACGTCCATGGTGGCGTCGTAGCCGAGTGCCACCTCGTCAAGGGCGGCCACGGCCCGGGCGCGCCGGGCGGAGGCGCGCCCGCGGCCCGTCTGGAGCTCGCGGTAGGCCGCCACGATCCTGGCGTGGTCCGACGCGTCCGACGGCCCCGCTGCCGCGAGCGCGGACTCGCCCAGGCGGAGGGAGATCGCGGTGGTCAGGGCCGCGGTGGCTCCGTAACGCAGTACTTCTCGGCGATCAAGCGACATCGCGCGTCCTCACGTCGGGTCGTGGCCGGAGGGAGCGATCCGGCTGAAGAATTCAGCTATTTGAACAGCCCTCACATACGGGAACCTCGGGAGCGGGGCTCAAGGTAGCTCCGGTGCGGAGAGCGAGTCAACGCCCAAGACGGTGCTGCCGCAGGGCGGGCGAAAAACCCCGTGCGGCCGCGGCGCCCCGCTCCCTACACTCGCCCTGCGCGCCGCCGACCGGGCAGCGCGCCTCATGTCGAGTGACGACCGCCGAGCGAAGAGAAGGGGAGCCGGGCCATGCGTACGCAGCACACCGCGGCCTTCGCCCCCTCGTCCCGGTACGACGTGATTTTGGTGTCTCGCATCGCCCGGTGATGGCTGCGCGGCCCTCACCGCAGTTGCGTGACGCTCCGTCAGGCCCCTTTGCCAGCAGCGCTGTTGCCGTGCCCTCACGGCCGCGCCGACCGGCCTGACGCCGTCCCGAATCGCGCTGCCAGTCCGCCCGAATCCTCCGGGCACCCTCCGCGAAAGCACCCGAAAGGCCTCAGGCCATGCGCACCAACAGGCGTCCCCTCACCGCGACTTCCCTCTCCGCCGTCCGCAACCTCGGCATCCTCGCCCACGTCGACGCGGGCAAGACCACGGTCACCGAACGCATCCTGTTCGCGACCGGCGCCGTCCACAAGCGGGGCGAGGTCCACGACGGGACCACCGTCACCGACTTCGACGCGCAGGAGCGGGACCGCGGCATCACGATCTTCGCGGCGGCCGTGAGCTGCCGGTGGGACGGACACCGGATCAACCTCATCGACACCCCGGGCCACGTCGACTTCGCCGACGAGGTCGAGCGCTCCCTCAGGGTGCTCGACGGCGCCGTCGCGGTGTTCGACGCCGTGGCCGGGGTCGAGCCGCAGAGCGAGTCGGTGTGGCGGCAGGCGGACCGGCACGGTGTGCCGCGGATCGCCTTCGTGAACAAGCTCGACCGGGCAGGCGCGGACCTCGACACGGCGGTCGCCTCCATCCGGGAACGGCTGGGCGCGGTGCCGCTCGTGGTCCAGCTGCCCATCGGACGCGAGGACGGCTTCACCGGCGTCGTCGACCTGGTGCGGATGCGCACCCTGGTGTGGCACGACGACGTCTGCGTGAGGGGAGAGGTCGAAGGGGCGCTGCTCGACGAGGCCGTCCGACGGCGCCGCCTCCTGGAGGAGACGGTGGCGGAACTCCACCCGGACGCCTTCGAGGAGTTCTGCGCCGCCTCGGCGCTGACCGCCCGGACCCTCGTCCGGGCCCTGCGCGAGCTGACCCTCGCCGGGGACGCGGTGGTGGTCCTGTGCGGCTCGGCCTACCGCAACCGCGGCGTCGAGCCGCTCTTGGACGCGGTCCTCGCCTATCTGCCCTCGCCCGCCGACATGCCGCCGGTGCGCGGCACGGTCGACGGCGTCGAGCAGGAGCGGGCACCCGACCCGGCGGAGCCGTTCGCGGCCCTCGCCTTCAAGGTGGCGGCCACGGCACGCGGACGCCTCACCTATGTACGCGTCTACTCCGGAATCCTGTGCAAGGGGGACTCCGTACGCGACGCGGCGACCGGCCGCGTCGAACGCGTCGGCCGGATCCTGCGGGTCCAGGCCGACCGGCACGAGGAGAGGGAGGAAGCGATGGCCGGTGACATCGTCGCCGTGGTGGGCCTCAAGGCCGCCCGGCCCGGCGCGACCCTGTGCGCACCGGACGCGCCCGTCCTGCTCGAACCGCCCTCGGTGGCCGAGCCGGTGGTCTCCGTGGCGGTCGAGGCCCGCCTCGGCACCGACACAGGGCGCCTCGCGGCGGCCCTCGCGCGCCTCGCCGAGGAGGACCCCTCCCTCGTGGTGCGGTCCGACCCGGAGAGCGGCCAGACGGTCCTGTCGGGCATGGGCGAACTCCATCTGGAGGTCGCGGTGGAGAAGATCCGCCGCGACCAGGGCGTGGAGGTCACCGTCGGCCGCCCCCAGGTCTCCTACCGCGAGACCGTCGTGCGCGGCGTGACCGGCCTCGTGTACCGGCACGTCAAACAGGACGGCGGAGCAGGGCAGTTCGCCCACGTCGTCCTCGACGTGGAGCCTCTGGCGGAGCCGGGATTCGAGTTCCGCTCCACGGTGGTCGGCGGCCGGGTGCCGCAGGAGTACGCGCGCGCCGTGGAGGCGGGCTGCCGTGACGCCCTCGCCGAGGGTCCGCTCGGCGGCCATCCGGTCACCGGCCTGCGGGTCACGCTCACCGACGGGGCGACCCACTCCAAGGACTCCTCGGAGATGGCGTTCCGTACGGCGGGCCGGTTCGCCCTGCGCGAGGCGCTGCGGGCGAGCGTGATGGGGCTCCTCGAACCGGTCGTCGAGGTCACGGTGACCGTGCCGGAGGACGGCGTCGGCGCGGTCCTGGGCGACCTCGCGGCCCGCCGCGGTCAGGTGACGGCGTCCACCGCCGCGGCCGGAACCGCGGTGATCACGGCGACGGTGCCGCTGGCCGAGTTCTTCGGGTACGCCTCGCGGCTGCGCGGACGCACCCAGGGCCGGGGCACCTTCACCACCCGGCCCGCGCCCCTCGCGCCGGTGCCCGCCGCGGTCGTCGCCGCCCTGGCGGCCCGGTAGCCGCCCGCCCGTCCCGCCCCGGTCCGCCGGGGCGGGACGGGCGCATAGGCTGGGCGGATGCAGGAGCAGTACCGCACCATCGCCCGAGAGGGCGTGCACGAGAGCGAGATCAACAGGTCGCGCTTCATCTGCGCGCTCGCGCCCGCCGCGACCGAACAGGAGGCGCAGGACTTCGTCGCCCGCATCCGCAAGGAGCACCCGACGGCCACCCACAACTGCTTCGCGTACGTCATCGGAGCCGACGCCTCCGTACAGAAGGCGAGCGACGACGGCGAGCCCGGCGGCACCGCCGGAGTGCCCATGCTCCAGATGCTGACCCGGCGCGAGGTGCGGTACGCGGTCGCCGTGGTCACCCGCTACTACGGCGGGGTCAAGCTCGGCGCGGGCGGGCTGATCCGGGCGTACGGCGGAGTCGTCGGCGAGGCCCTGGACGCGCTCGGCACCATCGTGCGCCGACGCTTCCGCCTGGTCACCGTCACCGTCGACCACCAGCGCGCGGGCAAACTGGAGAACGACCTGCGCGCGATGGGCCGCGCGGTGCGCGAGGTGCGGTACGCGGAGGCGGTGAGCATCGGGCTCGGGCTGCCCGAGGCCGAGGTCGAGACGTTCCGCGCCTGGCTCGCCGACGCGACCGCGGGCACGGCGACCCTGGAGCTGGGCGGCGAAGCGTACGGGGATGGCTGAGGCGTACCGCACGGGGTGCGCGAGACGTGGGCAACCATCGGATGTCCCGGTTACCACCCGTGATGTCAGACCCCACCGTTACCCTCGAGGATCATGAGATTCCTGCACACCTCGGACTGGCACCTGGGCCGGTCCTTCCACCGGGTCGATCTGCTCGGCGCCCAGGCGGCGTTCCTCGACCACTTGGTGGCGACGGTCCGTGACCGGGGTGTGGACGCGGTGCTGGTGGCGGGCGACGTGTACGACCGCGCGGTGCCGCCGCTGGCCGCCGTCGACCTCTTCGACCGGGCCCTGCACAGCCTGGCCGACCTCGGGGTGCCCACCGTGATGATCTCCGGCAACCACGACTCGGCGCGCAGGCTCGGCGTCGGCGCCGGGCTGATCCGGCAGGCCGGGATCCATCTGCGCACCGACCCGGCGGGCTGCGGCACCCCGGTCATGATCGGCGACGTGGCCTGCTACGGCCTGCCCTACCTGGAACCCGCCCTGGTCCGTGACGAGCTGGGAGCGCCGAAGGCCGGGCACGAGGCGGTGCTGGCCGCGGCCATGGAGCGGGTGCGGGCCGACCTCGCGACCCGCCCCGACGGCACCCGGTCCGTCGTCCTCGCGCACGCCTTCGTGGCCGGGGGCGAGCCGAGCGACAGCGAGCGCGACATCACCGTGGGAGGCGTCGCCGCCGTGCCCGCCGGGGTCTTCGACGGCGTCGACTACGTGGCCCTGGGCCACCTCCACGGCAGCCAGGTGATCACCGACCGGGTCCGCTACTCGGGCTCGCCGCTCGCCTTCTCCTTCTCCGAGACCGACCACCGCAAGTCCATGTGGCTGGTGGACCTCGCCGCGGACGGAGCCGTCACCGCCGAACGGCTCGACTGCCCGGTGCCCCGCCCCCTGGCCCGCATCCGGGGACACCTCGAAGGCCTCCTCGAAGACGCCGCGCTGACCCGCCACGAACAGGCCTGGGTGGAGGCCACGCTGACCGACGCCGTGCGTCCCCCCGACGCCATGGCGAGGATCAGCACCCGCTTCCCGCACACGCTGAGCCTGGCCTTCGACCCCGAGCGGGCCGACGACGACCCGCACGCCTCGTACGCGCAGCGGCTCCGCGGCCGCACCGACCAGCAGATCGCGGAGGACTTCGTGGCGCACGTGCGCGGTGGCAGCGGCCCGGACGACCGGGAACGCACGGTGCTGCGCGGGGCGTTCGACGCCGTACGCGTGGACGAGGGCGTGCGCGAGGTGGCCCGGTGAGGCTGCACCGCATGCGCGTCACGGCCTTCGGCCCGTTCGCGGGGAGCCAGGAGATCGACTTCGACGCGCTGTCCGCCGCGGGTCTCTTCCTGCTGCACGGACCGACCGGCGCCGGCAAGACCTCGGTCCTGGACGCCGTGTGCTTCGCCCTGTACGGAGCGGTGCCCGGCGCCCGGCAGAGCCCGGGCACGCCCCTGCGCAGCGACCACGCGGCCCCCGACGTCTTCACCGAGGTGCAGCTCGAACTGACCGTGGGCGGAAGGCGGTTGGAGATCACCCGCCGCCCGCAGCAGGACCGCCCCAAGAAGCGCGGCAACGGCCTCACCACCGAGAAGGCGCAGACCTGGCTGCGCGAGTACGACCCGGTGGCCCGCGCCTGGCAGGCGCTGAGCCGCTCGCACCAGGAGATCGGCGAGGAGCTCGGGCAGCTCATCGGGATGAGCCGGGAGCAGTTCTGCCAGGTGGTGCTGCTGCCGCAGGGGGAGTTCGCGAAGTTCCTCCGGTCCGACGCGGAGGCCCGGGGTCGGCTCCTCGGCAGGCTCTTCGACACCCGCCGGTTCGCCGCCGTGGAGGACCGTCTCGCCGAGCTGCGCAAGACCGCGGAGCGCCAGGTGAAGGACGGCGACGAGCAGTTGCTCGCCCTCGCCCAGCGGATGGCGCAGGCGGCGGGCGACGGCGCCGACGCGCGGGCGTGGCCGCTGCCGGAGGCCCGGCCGGGCGACCCGGGTCTGGCGTCGGCCGTCCTGCAATGGGCGGCCGTCGCGCGCGCCGGGGCACAGGAGCGGCTCGACATCGCGTCGGCCGCCGTGGCCGCCGCCGAGAGCCGCCAGGCCGCGGCCCGCCGCGTCGCCGAAGAGGCCCGGCAGCTGGCCGTCCTCCAGGAGCGGTACGCCGAAGCACGGCGCGGCGCCGACGAGTTGGCGGCCCGCGGCCCCGAACTGGAGGCGCTGCGCGCCCGCCTGGAGACGGCCCGCAAGGCGGAGCTGGTCTCGCCCGCGCTCGAATGGTGGGAGCAGGCCCAGCGCGCGCACCGCACGGCCGCGGCCGAACGGGACCGCTCCCGCGCCCGGCTGCACCCCGAGCTCGCCGACGCCGGGGCCGAGCAGCTCGCCGCCCTTGAGCGCAGGATGCGCCAGGACCTCGGCGCCCTGGAGTCCGCCCGCCGGGCCGAGCGCCGCAGCGCGCAGATCGACGAGGAGCGCGCCCGCCTCGACCGGCAGGCCCGCGCCGACGAGGACGTCCTCACCGACAGCCTCGGCTGGCTCGCGGGCTGGGAGGCCGCCCGCCTCGGCCACCAGGAACGCATCGACGCCGCTCACGAAGCGGCGGCCCGCGCCGAGCAGCTCGCCGGTCAGCTCGAACCGGCCCGGCGCCGCCTCGCCGCGGCCCGCGAGCGGGACGCGCTGGCCGCCCGTCTGACCGCCGCCGACCGGCGCCACAGCGACACCCGCGAAGCGGCCAACGCGGCGCACGAACACTGGCTCGCGCTGCGCGAGGAGCGGCTGCGCGGCATCGCGGCCGAGCTGGCGGCAGGGCTCCGCGAGGGAGAGGCCTGCGCGGTGTGCGGCTCGGTCGACCACCCCGCGCCCGCGCGCCCCGCCACCGGCCAGGTCGACCGCGCGAGCGAGGAGGCCGCGCAGCAGGCCTACCGCGGCGCCGATCGGGCCCGCGCCGAGGCCGAGGCCGCGCTCCTGGCCGTACGGCAGGAGCTCGCCGTCGCGCGGGCCGAGGCGGGCGAGACGAGCGCGGCCGAACTGGCCGACGCGGCCGACGAGTTGCAGCGGGCGCTCGCGGGGGCGCGGGACGGGGCGGCCGGGCTGCACGCGGCCCGCGAGGCGCTCGCGGCTGCCGAACGGGAGCACGAGCGGCGGCTGAACGCCCAGCGCACCGCGCAGCAGAACATCGCAGCCCGCACCGCGAGCCGCGAGGCCCTCGACCGTGAACAGGCCGCGCTGGAGAGGGAGTTGAGCGAGGTGCGGGCGGGCGCGGCCAGCGTGGCGGAGCAGGCCGGGCTGCTCGAACACCGCGCGGCCATCCTCGCCGAGGCGGTGGAGGCGGTCCGCGCCGTCGAGGACAGCGCCGAGCGTCTCAAGGAGGCGGACGGGCGGCTCTCGGAGGCGGCGTTCCGGGCCGGGTTCGACACCCCGGCCGCGGCATCGGCGGCGCTGATCGACGAGCGGGGCCAGCGCGACATCCAGCACCGGCTCGACGAGTGGCAGCAGCAGCGGGCCACTGTCACCGCGCGCCTCGCGGAGCCGGACACGGCCGCGGCCGGGCAGCTCCCGCCGGCCCGCACCGAGCAGGCGGACGCCGAGGCCGCCGCGGCCGAACGGGCCCTGCGGGAGGCAGCGTCGGCGCTCTCGGCGGCCCGCGCCCGCTGCGCGGAACTGCGCACACTGAGCGCCCGGGCCACGGAGGAGACCCGCCGGATCGGCCCGCTGCGCGAGGAGTACGAGCGGGTGGCCCGCCTCGCCGGGCTCACCGCGGGCACCTCCGCCGACAACGAGCGCAAGATGCGTCTGGAGTCCTATGTGCTCGCCGCCCGCCTCGAACAGGTCGCGGCGGCCGCCACCGCCAGGCTCCAGCGCATGTCGGGCGGGCGGTACACGCTGGTCCACTCCGACGCGCGGGGCGGCCGCGGGCGCTCGGGGCTCGGGCTGCACGTGGTGGACGCGTGGACGGGCCGCGAACGCGACACCGCGACGCTGTCGGGCGGCGAGACGTTCTTCGCCTCCCTCGCCCTGGCCCTGGGCCTGGCCGACGTGGTCACCGACGAGGCGGGCGGGGCGCGGCTGGACACCCTGTTCATCGACGAAGGCTTCGGCAGCCTCGACGACCAGACCCTCGACGAGGTCCTGGACGTGCTGGACTCGCTGCGCGAACGCGACCGCAGCGTGGGCATCGTCAGCCACGTGGGCGACCTGCGACGCCGCATCCCGGCGCAGCTGGAGGTGGTGAAGGACCGGGCGGGGTCGTCGGTGCGGCTGCGGGGCACGCTCGCCGGGGCTCCGCCCCGGACCCCGTAGAACGCCCCGCCCCACCCCTTCCCGAAAGCCTCCGGCGGAACAGGTCGGCTGCGGACCGTGCCTGGTTGCTCGCGCAGTTCCCCGCGCCCCCGGCAGGGTCGGTGCCGGACCGGACCAGAGCACTCAGCCTGTCATGGGGGTCCCTCTGGTTCTTAAGTCCTTGGGGGCCGAGCCCCAGCGCACCCCCGCGGCCCGGTCAGCGCCCGATCGCCCGCCGCGGCAGCGGGGACGAATACACCACGCTCGTCGTCACCGACCCCAGCGTGCCGATCTTCCCGGAGATCTCCTCCAGGTGACTCATCGAGCGCGCGCTCACCTTGATCACGAAGCAGTCGTCGCCCGTCACATGGTGGGCCTCCATGATCTCGGGCATCGCCTCCACCAGGTCGTGGAAGGGCTTGTAGTGGCCGTTCGGGTAGCGCAGGCGCACGAAGGCGAGGATGGGGCGGCCCAGGCGTTCCTGGTCGACGACGGCCGTGTAGCCCGCGATCACCCCGGCCTCTTCGAGCCGCCGTACCCGCTCGGTGACGGCGCTCGCCGACATCGAGACGGTGCGGGCCAGCTCGGCGAAGGAGGCCCGTCCCTCCTGCTGGAGGGCTTCCAGAATGCGCCAGTCGGTGGCGTCGGGGGAATACGCGGTCATGGCGGACAGACAACCGTGGAATCCCCGGCAGATCAAGAGATGTTCCGGGGATCGGACCTTCCTGGAGTTGATCACCGGCACATAGGTTTTCAGCCATGACGACACAGCTCACCGCCCCCGCCAACGCCGTCCTGCGCGTGGCCCCGGCCGCCCCCGCCGACGCCGCCGCCTACTTCCGCGCCAGCCTGGCCTTCCACGCCGACGTCTCCGACGTGGCCGCCGCGCTCGCCGCCGACGGCGACCCGGGGTTCGTGGTCGTGGACTCCCGCTCCACCGCGTCCTGGGACCAGGGCCACGTTCCGGGCGCCGTCCACCTGCCGACCGCGCTGATCGCGGACCAGGCCGAACAGCTCCTGGACAAGTCCGTGCCGGTCGTCACGTACTGCTGGGGACCCGGCTGCAACGGCGCCACCCGGGCGGCACTCGCGCTGGCCGAGCTCGGCTTCCAGGTCAAGGAGATGCTGGGCGGCTTCGAGTACTGGGTCCGCGAGGGCTTCGCGTTCGAGACGTGGGAGGGCGCGGAGAAGCGCGCCGCCGACCCGCTGACTGCGCCGGTCGACGCGGAGGACTGCGGTTGCTGAACCGCCGTGCGAGGGCGGCTCGTTGAACGCGCCGCCCTCGCCGGGGGCCTCAGAGCTTGGACAGCTCGTCGACCAGGTCGTCGAGGCCGAGCGAGCCCTGGGACAGGGCCGCCATGTGCCAGGCCTTCGGGTCGAAGGCGTCGCCGTGGCGGGCCCGCGCGTTCTCCCGGCCGAGCAGCCAGGCGCGCTCGCCCAGCTTGTAACCGATCGCCTGCCCCGGCATCGACAGATAGCGGATCAGCTCGCTCCGCACGAAGTCGGCGGGTCGGCTGCTGTGCCCGCTGAAGAACTCGTGCGCCAGCTCCGGCGTCCAGCGCTCGCCCGGGTGGAACGGCGAGTCCGCCGGGATCTCCAGCTCCAGGTGCATGCCGATGTCGATGATCACCCGGCAGGCGCGCATCATCTGTGCGTCCAGGTAGCCGAGCCGGCGCTCGGGGTCGGTGAGGAAGCCCAGCTCGTCCATCAGGCGCTCCGCGTACAGCGCCCAGCCCTCGGCGTTGGCGCTGACGTGGCCCACGGTGGCCTGGTAGCGAGAGAGCTGGTCGGCGACGTGCACCCACTGCGCGATCTGGAGGTGGTGGCCCGGCACGCCCTCGTGGTACCAGGTCGACACCAGGTCGTACACCGGGAAGCGGGTCTCGCCCATGGTGGGCAGCCAGGTGCGGCCCGGCCGGGAGAAGTCCTCGGAGGGGCCCGTGTAGTACGGGGCAGCGGCGCCGCCGGGAGGCGCGATGCGCGACTCCACCTTCCGTACCCGCTCGGCGAGTTCGAAGTGCGTGCCGTCCAGCGCCTCGATGGCCTCGTCCATCAGCGACTGGAGCCACGCGCGGACCTCGTCGACGCCCTCGATGTGGGTGCCGTGCTCGTCGAGGTGGGCCAGCGCCTCCCAAGGTCCCGCGCCCGGCAGGATCTTGGCGGCCTCGGTCTTCATCTCGCCGAGGAGCCGGTGGTATTCGGCCCAGCCGTAGGCGTACGCCTCGTCCAGGTCGAGCGCGGTGCCGTTGTAGTACTGCGACCAGCGCTGGTACCGCTCGCGGCCGACCGTGTCGGAGGAGCCCTCGACGGCCGGGGCGTACACGTCGCGCAGCCAGTCGCGCAGGGCGGCGAGGGCGGCGGACGCCTCGCCCGCCGCCGTGTCGAGTCCGGCACGCAGCGACTCGGGGCCGGGCGCCGCGAGCCCCTCGAAGAAGCCGGTGTCGACCCACTCGCCGAGCTGGCCGATCACGGTGGCGGTGGCGCGCGGACCGCCGTACAGCTTGCGTTCCAGGCCCAGCTCCAGCGAGGCACGGTAGCCCTCGAGGGAGGCGGGCACCGCGCGCAGACGGGAGGCCAGCGCCTGCCAGTCCTCGTCGGTCTCGGTCGGGTTCATCGTGAACGCCATCCGCACGCTGTGGGCCGGCGAGTGCAGATTGCTGACCGTGCGGAGCCCCTCGTCCGCCTGGTGCACGGCGAGTTCGGAGGTCAGCCGCTCCCGCAGCAGCCGGCCGCAGCGTCGCTCGGCGTCGCTGTCGGCACCGGGCTGCCGCTCGGCCTCGTCGAGGCGGGCGAGCGTCGTGCGCGCGAGGTCGGCCACGGCCTGCTGTCCTGCGGGGGAGAAGTCGGGAAGCAGGGCATGGCTGGCCCGGACGCCCAGATAGCTCCCGGTGATCGGGTCGAGTTCGATGAGTGCGTCGACATACGCGTCGGCGACCTGGCGGGGCAGCGCGCTGCTGGAAGTGACTGACATGCGGACATCCTCTCCGAGCGAGGGCTCCGCGTCACCACCAATCTTGCCGGAACGCCTGACCGGGTCGCCGCGCCCCTTCCGCTCAGCGCTGCTCGAAGTGCCCGCGCCGGGCGGCGGAGCCAAGGGGGGCCACCTGGTCGAGGCGGGCCGTGACCACCAGCGTGCCCTCCTCGATCTGGTAATCCAGGGGCAGGCCGAGCCCGCGCATGGCCGCGACCATGCCGGTGTTGGAGGCCTGGGTGACGGCGTACACGCTGTCGCAACGGGCCTCGACGGCCAGGTCGACCAGCCGGCGCAGCAGTTCGGAGCCGATGCCGCGGCGCTGCCAGGAGTCCTCGACGATGAGCGCGACCTCGGTCTCGTCGCCGTCCCACAGCAGGTGGCCGAGCGCGACCAGGCGGCCGGAGGCGGTCTGCACGGCGACGGTGCGGCCGAAGCGCGGGCTCAGCAGATGGCCGAGGTAGCGGTCGGCGTCGCCGACGGGGCCGTGGTAGCGCAGGCCGAGCGTGCGGTCGGAGCAGCGCTCGTGCATGGCCTTGGCGGCCGCGAGGTCGCTCTGGTCGGCGCGCCGCACGGTGATCTCGTTGCCCTCGGGCAGCGTCAGGACGTCCTCGCTGCGCGGGACCCGCGGGCCGAGGCGGGCGTCGAGCTCGACCAGCGCCCGGGCCCGGGCGAACTCGGTCGGGGTGAACGGGAGATGGGGCCGCTCGATGGTGATCACGCCGCCGCTCGGGTCGCGCAGCCGCATGACGGTCGACTCCAGCACGCCCTCGACCGGGGCCGTCTCGCCGGTGGGTCGGCCGGACAGCGAGACCGCGGGCAGCGAGTGGATGGTGCAGCGGCCCAGCAACTGGCGCAACGCGAGCGGCAGTTCGGCGGCGTCGAGGGCGGTTCGGGTGGCCAGGCCGAGGACCCGGGTCGGCGCGTCCACGAGGTCGTGGGCGTCGGCCCGCTCCGTCCAGGTGTCGTGCCCGCCGGCCTGGGAGACCGCTCGGGAGAGCTCGGCGGCCGAGAGCTCGGCAGGGGTACGCAGCAGGAACTCGTCGACCGTGCCGTCGGCGAGCGGGTGCGTCTGAAGCGTGAGGATGTCCACGCGGTGCCCGGCCAGCGCGGTGCACAGCGCGGCGAGGCTGCCGGGCTCGTCCCGTACGGTCGTCCGCATCCGCCACAGTGCCGTCTCGCGGGGCGTGTTCCGGCTCCCGGGTGCGGTCGTCGTGCCGTCGGTATCACGGGGGCCGCCCGTGTCGTGGAGAGGGGGCGCATGGCTGTGGCGCCGGGCCCACCAGGTGTGGAAGGCCGCCGTGGCGACCAGTGCCACCGCCGAGGCGATCAGCATGAAAGGCCCGTCGGGGCCGTGTGCGACCAGGTTCGCGAGCCCGTCGGCGACGGCCACGGCCATGAAGAGCGCGGCGAGTTCGACGAGGTCCCGCCGCCAGTGGTGACGGCGGCGGGCCTGCTTCTGGGAGATCGATCCCTGCATATCAGTCATGGCATCACTGTGACTCAACGGTGTTGCGTGATCACGAACGCTTTGTGACTGACGGGTTAAGTGTGCTTCTGATGCTCTTTTGGCTGTTTTTTGCCGAGCGTGGCGCGGAGTGTTCGCGTCCGCTGCCCGGCATGCCCACCGCCGGTCCCCTGGGTCACTGGCCCACGAGGCCGGGCCGCAGCACCTGGGTGAAGAGTACCGAACCTCCCTGCGCCCGCAGTCGCACGGTCAACTCGCCGGAGCCGCCGTCGATCTCGATCTCGCCGAAGTTCGGTGGAGCCTCCATGGGGGAGGCGTTGGCCGTGGCCGGTGCGTGCACGAAGACCTGCTGGGGACCGAACGTGGCGTCCAGCTTGTTCGCGGGGAAGCCGCCCGCCGCGAGCGGCCCCGACACGAACTCCCAGAACGGCGCGAAGTCCTTGAACGCCGCCCGGGCGGGGTCGTAGTGCTCGGCGGCGGTGTAGTGCACGTCCGCGGTGAGCCACAGGGTGCCCGTGACACGGCGGTGCTTGATGAAGCGCAGCAGCTCGGCGATCTGCAACTCGCGCCCGAGCGGGGCGCCCGGGTCGCCTTGGGAGACCGCCTCGAAGTCGGTGGCACCGTCCGTGACGACCAGGCTGAGCGGCATGTCGGCGGCGATCACCTTCCACACCGCCCGCGAGGCCGCCAACTCCCGCTTCAGCCAGCGCAGTTGCTCGGCGCCCAGGATGCCGACCCGGTCGTCGGGCTGACGGTCGGGCGAGTTTGCGTCGCGGTACGTGCGCATGTCGAGCACGAACACGTCGAGGAGCGGCCCGTGCCGCAGCACCCGCTGCACCCGGCCCGCGCGGGGGCCGGTGCCCAGGGACGAGATCGGGAAGTACTCGCTGAACGCCCGCCTCGACCGGGCCGCGAGCACATCGATGTTCTTCTCCGTGTAGCGGGCGTCGTCCAGGATCTGGCCGGGGTACCAGTTGTTCCGCACCTCATGGTCGTCCCACTGCACGATGGAGGGCACCTGCGCGTTGAACGCGCGGACGTTCTCGTCGAGCAGGTTGTAGCGGAAGTTGCCCCGGTACTCGGCGAGGGTCTCGGCGACCTTCGACTTCTCCTCGGTGGTGATGTTGCGCCAGACCCGGCCGTCCGGCAGCGTGACGCTGGGCAGGATCACGCCGTCGGCGTAGATGTTGTCCCCGCTGGACAGGAAGAAGTCCGGGTCCAGGCGCCGCATTTCGTCGTAGACGCGGTAGCCGCCGAGGTCCGGGTTGATGCCCCAGCCCTGCCCGGCGATGTCCCCGGACCACAGGAACCGCACGTCGTCGTGCCGGCTGTCGGGGGCGGTGCGGAAGGTGCCGCAGACCGGCTGCCCGCCGCGTGTCGGGTCGTCGGGGTCGGTCAGGGTGACGCGGTAGTGGATCTGTTCGCCCGCCGGGAGTCCGTGCAGCGGCGTCGTGCCGGTGAAGTCGGTGCCCGGCCCGAGCAGGGGGCCCTGCCATCTGCGGGCGCGCCGGAAGGACTCCGTCGCGGACGTTTCGACGATCATCCGGGCCGGCCGGTCGGAGCGTGCCCAGACGAGACCGGAGGAGGCGGTGATGTCACCGGCCTGCACACCCCAGGAGGCGCTCGGCCTGCCGGAGCGGGCGAAGGCGGGCGCCGCGGCGAGCCCGGTCGGCAGGGCGAGGCCCGCCGACGCGGCGAGCGAACCCTTCAGTACGGTACGGCGGTCGGGCATGGGGATCTCCTCCTGGCAGGTGGGTCACGGGTTCGCCC
This sequence comes from Streptomyces sp. NPDC045846, assembly GCF_056431605.1. Lineage (NCBI taxonomy): Bacteria > Bacillati > Actinomycetota > Actinomycetes > Kitasatosporales > Streptomycetaceae > Streptomyces > Streptomyces sp. NPDC045846. The sequence goes on from NZ_JBWKKJ010000006.1 coordinate 85,905, forward strand.
CGCCATGCCTACTGGCCGGTCGCGGCGCGGACGCGAACGCGGGGTGAACACGGCGGGCCCGGGGCCCGCCCGGCGGCCCCGCGAGGGCCGGCCGGAACCGTGGCGTTGCCCCAGGAGCCCTCGGCCCGCTTGACGAAGGACACCGCTCCGGGCGCCCCACAAGCCGTAAGTGCCGCCGCGGCACGCCGTGAAGGCGTCCTCGCGCCGGGCGGGCCTTAGGCCGAAAGGACGGGGACCAAGGGACGATCGACCCGTCGATCTTCGTTGACTAGGTTGCCGGTACCGGGGCGTCGGACGGCGTCCCGTGAGGCACGAGGAGGACCGGATGCCCATCGGTGGCCGTTCACACATCCGCATCGCCCGGCCGTCCCGCGATCTGGCGGCCGCGGAGCGGTTCTGGGTCGAGGGACTCGGCCTGAAGGTCGTCTACCGCGCGGAGGGCGGCGCGGAACCGGGCGAACACGATCTCCTGATGCTGGGCTGGGCGGACGCGGACTGGCATCTGGAGCTGGTCCACGAGGCCGCTCACCCGGTGGAGCCCCGACCCACCGAGGAGGACCTCCTGGTCGTCTACCTCGACGAGGAGGTGCCCCGGGACCTTGTCGACCGCCTGGTGGCGCACGGCGGGGTGCAGGTGCGGTCGCCGAACCCGTACTGGAACGAATGGGGTGTGACGGTGGCCGACCCGGACGGGTACCGCCTCGTGCTCTGCGAGCGCGGCTGGTCCAACGCCTGACCAGCGCTACCGCGCGACCTGGCCCGGGCCGAAGTCGGCCCGGGCTCAGGCGTGTTGGGCCGCCGGGCGGGCGAGCGCGCCGACCGGGCGGCTGCCGTCCAGGATGACCCGGGTGACCAGCGCCGGGTCGTCGTTCATGGGCACATGGCCGCAGCCGGGCAGTCGCACGAGCCGGGCGCCCGGGATGGTGTGCTTGGCGCGGACGCCCTGGCGGCGCAGCAGCAGCCGGTCCCTGCTGCCCCAGGCGACGGTGACCGGCACCGAGGGCACGTCGTCCGTGAACAGGACGCCCTGCCCGGCGGCCAGGGTCTGCTCGAAGCCGGGCGCGTGGCGCAGCGCCAGTGTCTCGGCCACCACCGCCTCGGGTGCCCGCCGGGCGGGCCGCGCGTAGATGGTGCTGGTCAGTGCGGTGCGCCCGGCGGGTGTGCGGGACATCCGCTCGATGGCCGGGAGCGGAAGCGCCCTGGCCACCTGCCGCATCGTCCGCAGGACCGTGAAGGCGTACTGCCGCTCCGAGGGTGTCCAGAACCCGGCGGGGGAGAGCGCCGTAACGGAGCGTACGAGCCTCTCGCGCCCGAGCTCCAGGGCGAGCAGGCCGCCCAGCGAGTTCCCCGCGACGTGGGGCCGGTCGATGCCCAGGGCCGTGGACAGCGCGCCGAGGATCGGCACGACGGTGGCCAGGCCGTAGGAGACTCCGTCCGGAAGGGCGGGCGAGGCGCCGAAGCCCGGCAGGTCGATCGCGATCACGTCGCGGTCCGCGGCGAGCAGGTCGAAGACCGGGTCCCAGGCCTGTAGGTGGTGGCCTATGCCGTGGAGCAGCAGGAGCGGCTCACCCGTGCCCGCGCGCCGGTAGGCGACCGAGGCGGAGCGGGTCCCCCGGGGAGTGTCGATCGTGAACGAGACCTCTGCCGTCATGGTGCTGCTCCCTGTCCTGGGATCCGCGCTTAGACATCCTGTCAGCAACAACTACCGCTCAGTAGCTTGGAGTTCAAGAGGCATACCGGACAGGCCGCTCGCGCGCGGTGACTTCCCCCGCCCTTGATCACGCCCGGAGGGGCTCGTGCCGCGTGGCCGTCACCGGCGCACGAACGTCGTGTGAACGCTCTGCGGCAACCCTCGTGCGCGCTCCGTAACGGAACGAGGATTGGTCTTGACCAAGGGGGTGGGCCGCCCTATGGTCGCAGAGTTAGTGCAGGAACCTTTAATAAACAAGGGCACGGAAAGCCGCCGCGAACACGGCGATTGCGGAGGATCAGGGTGGGGACCACGCAGCTGGAATCGGTGCCGGAACCGAAGTACTGGCACCTCAAGACGGTACTCAGCGAGGCGCTCGACTCGGACTTCGCCGTGGGCGAGATCCTTCCCAACGAGCGTGACCTCGCCGCCCGGTTCGGTGTCGCACGGGCCACGCTCCGCCAGGCACTGGAACAGCTCGAACTCGAAGGCCGGCTCCAGCGGCGTCGAGGCGTCGGCACCACCGTCGCCCCGCCGCGCACCGCCGTCTCGGTCGGCACTGCCCAGCACGACTGGCCCGGTGCGCCCGGGGACGCCTGGCAGACCGCCGACGCGACGTCGGCCGTGCCGCCTCTGGCGGTGGCCCGCCTGTTCGACGCCCCCCGCGGCGAGGAGATGCACACCGTCCGCCGGACCCGCGTGGTCCACGGCCAGGCCGTCGCCGCCGAGCTCCTCTACGTCCCGGCCGGTTCGGTTCCCGAACTGTCCGCGATCGACGTTCCCTCGGGCCCGGCCCGCGGCCGCGCCGTCCTGCGCGAACTGCAGCGCCTGGAGCTCGAAGGCCAGGACCGCGCCGTGGAGCTGGGCTCCGCGCGCGCCGACGACGCCAAGGAGCTCGACCGGCTGCCCGGCGCCCCCGTCCTCGTCGTGACCACCCGGTACGTCGCCGAGGGCCGCACGGTGGCCGTCTCGGTCGCCACCTACCGCGCGGACACCTGCCGCCTCACCTTCGGCGACTCGGGTGACGTGGAGATCAGCCACCCCGGCCAGCAGCGCCGCGCCTCCTGACCTCAGGCCAAGCGCCGGAAAGCGTCACGGCCCGCAGCTGTCGAAGCTGCGGGCCGCGACGCTTTCCGCCGGTCGTACGGGGCGCTCAGCGCCGCGCCGTCACCGTGCCCTCGACGGCGAACAGCTCTTCCTCCACGTGATCGAGTGCCAGGCGCAGCGCGCCCGTCGCCACCACCGCCTCGCCCAGCATCGAGAGCACCACGCGGGGAGGGCGCAGGCAGTAGCGCGCCAACTCCCTGCGCAGCGGCTCCAGTACGCCGTCGATACCGGCCGCCCAGCCGCCCACGACGACCAGTTCGGGATCGAGGGCGAGCACCAGCGCGGCCACGTCGTGCACGAGCCGCTGAAGGAACCGCTCCACCGCGGCCTGGGCCCGCGCGTCGCCCTCGCGGGCCAGCGCGAACACATCGGCGACGGCCTGCTCGTCCAGCGGGTGCAACGGTTCGTCCGTCGTCGAGAGCAGCTTCTCGGGGGTGACGTCGCGGCCGAGCAGGTGCAGCGCGCCGATCTCGCCCGCCGCGCCGCCGAAGCCGCGGTGCAGCCGACCGCCGATCAGCGAACCCGCGCCCGGACTCAGCCCGGCCATCACGAAGACGATGTCGTCGGAGTCGGCCGCCGCACCCTTCCAGTGCTCGGCCACGGCTGCCGCGTTGGCGTCGTTCTCGACCAGGACCGGACAGCGGAAGGAACGCCGCAGTCGCTCGCCCAGGGCCAGCCCCGTCCACTCGGGCAGCGCGGTGCCGAGCCTCACGGTGCCGTCGGCCTCGACGATGCCCGGGCTGCCCACGCCGACCGCCCGCAAAGAGCTGCGTGCCACACCGGCCCGGCGCAGCACATCGGCCACGGTCAGACGGACCCGCTCCAGACGTTCGTCCGCCGACGCCGTCTCGGGCACCTCGCGGGAGCCCGCCCCGAAGATCCGGCCGTCCAGGCCGGACAGCAACGCGGCCACCCGGTGCGGGCCGATCTCTATGCCGAGCAGATGCCCGGCCTCGGCCCGGAACCGGAAGCGCCGCGCGGGCCGTCCCTGCCGCCGCGCCTCGCCCTCCTCGGGGGCGGACTCGACGACGAGCCCGGCCTCCATCAGGCCGTCGACCACGCCCTCGACCGTCGGCCGGGACAGACCGGTGATCCGGGTCAGATCGGTCAGTGTGGGAGATTCCGCGCCCCTCAGGGCGTGCAGCACCACCGCGGAATTGATCCTCCGCAGCAGAGAGGGATCCCCGCCGGTCAGCCGCCCCAACGTGTGTCCTCCCAGCTCGTGCGCGTGTCTGCCGGATCGTACTCGCTGGTCAGGTGTACGGCGAGCGGCGGCCGGTAACGGAGGCGCATCAGCTCGGGGCCACGAAACCCGACTCGTACGCGGCGATGACCGCCTGCGTGCGGTCCCGGGCGCCCAACTTCGCGAGCACCGCGCTGACATGCGTCTTCACGGTCTCCGTGCCGACGACGAGTTTCCCGGCGATCTCCGCGTTGGACAGCCCCCGGGCCATCAGCCGCAGCACCGCCTCCTCCCGGTCGGTCAGCGCGGCCTCGGCGAGCGCGGTGCGCGCTGCCCCGTTGCCGTACTCCGCGGCGAGCGCGCGCACCGCCGCCGGGAACAGCAGCGAGTCGCCCTCCGCGACCAGGCGCACCGCGTTCACGATCTCGGCCGGCCGGGCCCGCTTGAGCAGGAAGCCGTCGGCCCCGGCCCGCAGCGCCTCGTACACGTACTCATCGTTCTCGAAGGTCGTCACGACGAGGATCTTGGGCGGGTCCTGCACCGTACGCAGCACGGCCCGGGTCGCCTCTATCCCGTCCAGGAGCGGCATCCGCACATCCATCGCCACCACGTCCGGCCGCAGCTGCCGCACGAGCGGGATCACGGCCGCGCCGTCGGCCGCCTCGCCCACCACCTCGATGTCGGGCTGTGCCTCAAGCACGGCCCGCAGACCCGCGCGGACCAGGGGCTCATCGTCGACCAGAAGTACGGTTACCGGCATCGTGCCAGCCTAGTCGCAGGTCACGCAGGCACCCCGAGCCCTGTGGACAACCCGTCAGCCGGCCCATCGGCTCACGCCACAGAGGCCCGCGGGCGGCCCCCGCCGCTGAGCCACCAGACCAGCCTCAGCCCGGGCGGCCGGCCGTCGGGCGGAGGCCCGTCGCAGCCCTCAACAGCCAGACCGGACGCCAGCGCGAGTCATCGGGCGGGGGCCAGCCCCGGGGCCCTCAGCAACCAGACCAGACGTCAGGTCATGCTGCGGGTCACGGGGCAGGGCCGTATCGATGGGCCTTGAGCGGTCAGACTGAGGGTCAGCTCGTGCCGGGGGGCCATCCGGCGAGGCCTGATCCGATGGTCGGCCTGAGCCATCGGGCCAGCCGTCAGATCAGGGTGTCCAACGGCAGCCGCACCCGCACCCGCCACTCGCCTTCGTACGCTCCCGTGTCCGCCTCCCCTCCGAGCAGCGCGGCCCGCTCGCGCATGCCGCGCAGACCGCTGCCGCCCTTGCCGCCTGGCATCCCGTCGGCCAGGGGATTGGTCACGTCCATCTCAAGTCGCTTGCCCAGGACGGCCATACGGACCCGCACGGGCACGGGCCCCGAGTGCCGCAGCACATTGGTGAGCGCCTCCTGGAGAATGCGGTAGCCCTCCCGTGACACGGGACCAGGCACCTGTTCCAGCGGGCCGGAGAACTCCGCGTCGACCTCGGCGCCCGAGCCGCGGGCCGACTCTATGAGCCGGTCGGCCTCCAAGAGGGTGGGGCGCTGGCTGGCGGGCCGACCCGTCTCCCGCAGTACGAGCAGGACCCGTTCCAGATCCTCCAGGGCGGCGCGGCCGGTCTCCTCGATCGCGGCCAGCGCCCGGTCGGTGAAGGCGGGGTCTCCGGCCGCCCGGGCCGCACCCGCCTGCACCACCGCGACAGTCAGCGCATGGCCGATGGAGTCGTGGATCTCGCGGGCTATGCGGTTGCGTTCAAGGAGCAGCTCCGTCCGCTCTTCGAGCGCGGTGAGCCTCTCGCCCGCGGAGGGGCCGAGCAGTTGGCGGGCGATGAAGGTGACGAGGTTGCCGGCCAGCACCAGACAGACCAGCATGAGCCCGATCGGAACGACCGCGAGCGGCACGAGCCACCACTGCGTGGACGTCCAGGACGCGAGCCACCCGAAGACCATCGGTCGCCCGCCGAGACCGCATGCCATCAGGTCCACGGACATGGCGGGAAGCCAGACCGTCCCGACCGTCGCCACACCCGCCAGGACTAGCCGCGCCTCCAGCCAGAGCACGGTCCGCCAGCGGTCCTGCCAGGTGACCGACGGCGCGACCGCGATCGAGGCGTCGGGCCTGCCGCGCTCGCGGGGCGTCAGGAGGAGCTGTGCCTGAATGCCTTCTTCGAGGCGCACGGCCGGTATCAGCCCGAGCGGCACGACGAGCAGTCCGAGGACCCACACCCGCCGCATGTCGATGAACAGCCAGATCGCCACGAACGCGATGGGGATCAGCAGATGCAGCCAGCGTGTGTAGGTGACCGGTCGGGTCAGCAGGCGAAGAAAGCGGTGCATGCGCTCATCGTCGCAGCGCGCCGATCGCCGCGGCTCCCCCGCGCGGGGGAGAAGCTCCCCACGCCCGGGGGAGGTGGCTGACCTGCCCGGACGGCGAGGCTTGCGACATGACACGGATCGACGTGCAAGACCTCCGCAAGCAATACGGGGCCACCCGCGCCGTGGACGGGCTGACCTTCGCGGTCGAGCCCGGCCGGGTGACCGGCTTCCTCGGTCCCAACGGCGCGGGCAAGTCCACCACCCTGCGCATCCTGCTCGGCCTTGACCGCCCGACGTCGGGCACCGCGCTGATCGACGGACGGCGGTACGAGGAGCTGGCGGAGCCGCTGCGTGAAGTGGGCGCCCTGCTCGACGCCCAGGCCGCGCACGGCTCCCGCACGGCCCGCAGCCATCTGCTGGCCCTCGCGGTCAGCAACCGCATAGCGGTGCGGCGGGTGGACGAAGTCCTCGAGGAATCCGGGCTCGCGGGGGTCGCGGGCCGGCGGATCAGGACGTTCTCGCTCGGGATGCGGCAGCGGCTGGGGATCGCGGCCGCCCTCCTGGGTGAGCCCGCGGTGGTGATCCTGGACGAGCCGTCCAACGGTCTGGATCCCGAAGGAATCATCTGGACAAGGGAGTTGATGCGCTCCCTCGCCGCTCAGGGCAGGACCGTCCTCGTCTCCAGTCATCTGATGAACGAGACCGCCTCGTTCGCCGACCACCTCGTCGTCCTCGGCCGCGGGAGGCTCCTCGCCGACACCCCGATGCGGGACTTCATCGACTCCCGCATCCGGCCCAAGGTGCGGCTGCGCACCGCGGAAGGCGCCAGGCTGCGAGCCCTCCTGCGCGGCAGGGGATTCGACCCGGTCCAGGGAGAGGGCGGGCTCTGGACGGTGGAGGGTGCCCGGATCGACGAGATCGGCCCCATCGCCGCCCACGAGGGCATACCGATTCTCGAACTCGCCAACGAGGAGGCCACGTTGGAGCAGGCCTATCTCGACCTGACCGCCGAGGAGGCGGAGTACGCCTCCGCCCGCGCACCGCTGAGCCGGGAGGCCTGAACCATGTCACTGTCCGCAGTCCTCCACACCGAGTGGATCAAGATCCGTTCACTGCGCTCTCTGGTGGGCGCGTTGCTCACCGTGCCGGTGGCTACGGCCGGGCTCTCCCTCCTCGCGTGTGCCATGCTCGGCCGCCCGGAGCCCGACCGTACGGACTTCGACCCGGTTCTGTTCTCCTATTACGGCCTAAATTTCGGTCAGTTGGCCGCGATCATTTTCGGCGTCATCGCGATGGCCGGGGAATACAAGAACGCGGGGATCCGGATATCCCTGGCGGCCGTGCCCAACAGGTCGCTGTTCTACGGGGCCAAGCTCGCGGTCGTCGGGGTCTGCGTTCTCGCGGTCGGCCTGGTGGGCAGTCTGGTCAGCTTCCTCGGAGGTCAGGCGTTGATGGACCAGGGCTTCGGCATAGGCATCGGGGATCCGGGCGCGCCGCGAGCGATCGTCGGCTGTGCCTTGTATCTGGCGCTGATCAGCCTCCTCGCGGCGGGAGTCGCCGCCCTGCTCCGCAGTGTTACCGGCGCCCTCAGCGTGCTGGTGCCGCTGTTCCTGGTCGTGCCATTCGTGGTGGGAGACGTGTCGAAGGGCGGCAGCGTGGCCGACTTCCTGCCGGACCGGGCGGGCCAGAAGGCCCTGCTCCAGGACCCGGTCGGGCCGCTGGGCCCGTGGAGCGGCATGGCCGTCCTCGCGGGCTGGACCGTGCTCTCGGTGGCCATCGGCTGGTGGGCACTGCGGCGGCGCGACGCCTGACCGGTGAGTGGCCGAGCGGCGATTGATGGCCCGCCAATTGTCAGTGCCGGGCGGTTTACTGACGACATGACCACCGCTCTGTATCTCCAGCACATCGACTGGCTGCGCACTCGGGAATTCCCCGCGGAGCGCAGCCGAAGCGGCACGGATGTGAGCGGGCCGGGATACCACAGCGCATGCCTGAGCGCCGACGAGGAGGAATGGGAGGATCTGACGGAGCGATGGGAGAAACGCGCCCAATGCGTCGCCGACCACGATGCCTTGGTGGCCGAGCTCACCCGGCGCTGGGAGGAGCCCCAGTGGATCAGCCTCTGGAGCGCTCAGGCCCGGCTGGTCGCGGGCGAGGTGATACCGGAGCCCTGGGCGGAGTTCGCCGTCGGCTTCGACTTCCTGCACCTGTGGAGGGTCGGGGGCCGGTGGATCGCCGTGGGCCTCGACCTGGAGGAGGAGGGCCCGGGCTGGGACCTGAGCGTCACGGTGACGGAGGTTGACCCGCCGTGAGCGTCCGCAAGCGGTCGGCGGGTTCGGGGCCCGGGCTGGAGGGGTGAGCGTCACGGTGGCGGAGCTTGATCCTCCCTGAACTTCCGGAGGTGGTCGGAGAGTTCGGGTCCCGAGCTGGGACCTGAGCGTCACGGTGACGGAGGTCGACCCGCCGTGAACGCCCCCAAGCGGTCCGCAAGTTCGGGGCCCGGGCTGGGGGGATGAGCGTCACGGTGGCCTAGGTCAACTCCTTGAACCCCCGGCAGGTGGTCGGCGGGATCGGGGCCGGGGCTGCGGCGTGGGCGGCGCGGTGGCCGAGGTGGACCCGCCCATGAACTCCCGCATGGGGTGGGGGAGTTCGGCTAGTCGGGCTGGGTGGGGGAGGTCTCCGAGGCGACGCGCAGGCGGGCGTATTCCTCGGCCATCGTCCCGGCGGTCCAGTGGGCGTTGAGGCCGCTCGGATTGGGCAGGACCCACACCCGGGTCGCGCCGATCGTGCGGTCCTGCGGGCCGATTTTGGCTCGGCGGTCACCGAAGGCCGTGCGGTACGCGGTCACGCCGACGACGGCCAGCCAGTTCGGCCGCAGTCGCTCCACCTTCGCCGTCAGCAGGCGCCCGCCCTCGCGGAACTCATCGGCATCGATTTCGTCGGCACGCGCGGTGGCCCGGGCCACGACATTGGTGATGCCGAGACCGTAGGAGAGGAGTTCGTTCTGCTCCGAGGGCTTCAACTGCCGGGGGGTGAAGCCGGACAGGTGCAGCACCGGCCAGAAGCGGTTGCCCGGGCGGGCGAAGTGGTGGCCCGTGGCGCCCGACATCAGGCCGGGGTTGATGCCGCAGAAGAGTACGGACAGACCGCCCGCGATCACGTCGGGAATGACGGTGTCGCGAGCGGCCTGGAGTTCCTCGGGGCTCAGCACGGGCGCCGCATCAGAGGATCGAGCCCGGCGCGTAACCGGCGGCCGCGGGGTGCTGCTTGACGATCTCCTCGATGCGGGAGACCACCGCGGTCACCTGGTCGCCGGCCGCACCCGTGAAGGACAGCTTGTCGGCCATCAGGTCGTCGAGCTGGGCGCGGTCGAGCGGCATGCGCTCGTCGGCGGCCAGCTTGTCGAGGAGCTCGTTGCGCTCGGCACCCTGTTCGCGCATCGCGAGGGCGGAGGCGACCGCGTGCTCCTTGATGACCTCGTGCGCGGCCTCCCGGCCGACGCCCGAGCGGACGGCGGCCATCAGGACCTTCGTCGTCGCCAGGAACGGCAGGTAGCGGTCCAGCTCACGGGCGACGACGGCCGGGAACGCGCCGAACTCGTCGAGGACCGTCAGGAAGGTTTCGAGCAGGCCGTCGAAGGCGAAGAACGCGTCGGGCAGCGCGACCCGGCGGACCACCGAGCAGGAGACGTCGCCCTCGTTCCACTGGTCGCCCGCCAGCTCGCCGGTCATCGAGGCGTAGCCGCGCAGGATCACCATCAGGCCGTTGACGCGCTCGCAGGAGCGGGTGTTCATCTTGTGCGGCATCGCGGACGAGCCGACCTGGCCGGGCTTGAAGCCCTCGGTGACCAGCTCGTGTCCCGCCATGAGCCGGATCGTCTTGGCGACGGAGGACGGGGCGGCGGCCAGCTGGACGAGCGCGGTCACCACGTCGTAGTCCAGCGAGCGCGGGTAGACCTGGCCGACCGAGGTGAAGGCGTGGGCGAAGCCGAGGTGGCCCGCGATGCGCTGCTCCAGGTCGGCCAGCTTCGAGGCGTCGCCGCCGAGCAGGTCCAGCATGTCCTGAGCGGTGCCGACCGGGCCCTTGATGCCGCGCAGCGGGTAGCGGGCGAGCAGGTCCTCCAGGCGGCCGTACGCCACCAGGAGTTCGTCGGCGGCGGTCGCGAAACGCTTGCCCAGGGTGGTGGCCTGCGCGGCCACGTTGTGCGAGCGCCCGGCCATGACCAGCTCGGCGTACTCGCCGGACAGCTTGCCGAGGCGGGCGAGGACCGCCACCGTGCGGTCCCGCATCAGTTCGAGGGACAGCCGGATCTGGAGCTGCTCGACGTTCTCGGTCAGGTCACGGGAGGTCATGCCCTTGTGGACCTGCTCGTGACCCGCGAGGGCGTTGAACTCCTCGATGCGGGCCTTCACATCGTGCCGGGTGACCTTCTCGCGCTCGGCGATGGAGGCGAGGTCGACCTGGTCGATGACGCGCTCGTAGTCGGCGAGTGCGGCCTCGGGCACCTCGATCCCCAGGTCCTTCTGGGCACGCAGCACGGCGAGCCACAGCTGGCGCTCCAGCTTGACCTTCTGCTCGGGGGACCAGAGGACGGCGAGCTCCGCGGAGGCGTAGCGGCCGGCCAGAACGTTCGGGATGCGAGGCTTCGCAGACACAGCAGTCACGTGTCCAGAGTCTACTGGCGATTTCTGCAGGCCAGCGCCCCACCCCGGTTTGTGCCTTGCTACGAGGGCGGACATCGCTCACGGAGTGGCACGCCTAATCGGCTCGCGGTGACGGGCGTGGTCACTTCCGCGCGGCGTCGCGCAGCTCGAACCCCAGCGCCTCGGCCGCCGCGGCCGGGGTCGGCTGGGCCCAGCGCTCGGCCATCGCCTCCCGCGAGGACAGCGAGCGCAGCTCCGCGCGGTCCAGGTAGAGGGTGCCGTTCAGGTGGTCGGTCTCGTGCTGGACGATGCGGGCAGGCCAGCCGGTGAACACCTCGTCCACCGCGCCACCCCGCTCGTCCAGTGCCCGCAGGCGTACGGTCTCGTGCCGGGCGACGACCGCGCCCCAGCCGGGCACGCTCAAACAGCCCTCGAAGAACGTGGCGACCGCCGGACCGACCGGCTCGTACGAGGGGTTGACCAGAACCCGGAACGGCTGCGGGACACGGCCGCGGGCGTGCCGGATCTCCTCGGAGACCTCGGCGGCGTCCTCGATGACCGCCAGGCGCAGCGGGAGCCCCACCTGCGGGGCGGCGAGACCGACACCCGGGGCGGCGTGCATCGTCTCGCGCATCGCCTCGATCAGGCGGTCGAGGCGCCCACGGTCGAGACGGCCGTCCACCGGCTCGGCGGGCCGCCGCAGGACGGGGTCGCCGGCGGACACGATCGGCAGGGGGCCCGGGGCGGCGAGCAGGGCGTCGACGAGGTCGGTGAGCGCGGGGGACGACATGCGCACAGCATGCCAAGAACGATCACCCGGCGGGCGCCCGGGTTCATGTCCGCCTTGTGAACAATCCGGCCTTCCGGGAATGCGCGGCAGGAATCGGGTCTTTCCTGTAACGGTGCGCCGCCCGCCCCACGGTGCGCGCGGGCGGCGGGCGGCCGCCTCTACGGAGCAGGAGGATGCGCCCGCCCCTCAGGCCCCCTGCCGGGCAGCGCACTACCGAAACCGTCCCACCGACGCCGCCCCGCCGGCGTTGCCCGTTCGAGCGAGGAGACCATGCCCCACGCGTCCCTGCGCGCCGAGATCCCGGCGCATCCGCTGGACAACCCCGCCTACGCGGCGCTCACCGGGCCGCACGCGCGGTTCGCCGAGTCACGCGGAAGGGTCCTGCGCTACCAGACCGATGTCTCGCCCTGGCTCGGGCTGCCCGAGGACACGGACGCCGCCGACTGGGCGGACCTCGCCACGCTCGTCGGGCCCGGCGCGGAGGTGGCGCTCCCGGGCGTGCGCGTCGCGCTGCCCGAGGGCTGGGAGGTCACCTTCGACGTGGCGGGAGTCCAGCTCGTCGACGAGGGGGTGGACGCCCGGCACGACGAGGAGGCGATACCGCTCGGCGCGGACGACGTGCCCGACATGCTCGCCCTGGTGGAACGCACGCGGCCCGGGCCGTTCCTGCCCCGCACCGTCGAACTCGGCACCTACCTCGGCATCCGCCGGGACGGGCGCCTGATCGCGATGGCGGGCGAGCGACTGCACCCGCCGGGCTGGACCGAGATCAGCGCGGTCTGCACGGACGACGCCTTCCGCGGCCAGGGCCTCGGCTCCCGGCTGGTCCGCGCGGTCGCCGCGGGGATCAGGGAGCGGGGCGAGACCCCGTTCCTGCACACCGCGGCCGCCAACACCGGAGCCATCAGGCTCTACGAGTCGCTGGGCTTCCGGCTCCGCCGCACCACGCGATTCCTCGGAGCCCGGGTGCCGGAGCCGAGCCCGGCCGTCTGACGGCCCCCCAAGGTCGCGCGGGGCGCGCTCAACGCACGTGCCGCAGAGCGGCGTTGACGTACCGTCAGCTCCCGTGCACGGCCACGGGACTCGCCGCGGGCGGGCTCAGCCCTCGGTGTCCTCGACCCGCACCCAGTCGGACACCGGCCGCATCGCGCCCGCCGGGGGCGTGACCCAGAACGCGCGGCCCTCCTCGGCGCTGAAGTGGGCCCCGCTGCGGCCGTCGCCGGAGGAGCGTCCGGTCACCCGGCGCCCTATCCACGGCACCAGGTGCTGGCGGGCGAAACTGAGGTCGGCGCCGCGGCGGGCGGTCCAGCCGGGCAGGACGGCGGGCGGCAGCGGCGAGCGCCAGTCGTCCTCGGGGCCGAGGCCGAGCGTCTGCCAGACGGCCTCGGCCACCCGGCGGTGCCCCTGTGCCGTCAGGTGCAACCGGTCCACGTCCCACAGCCGGGGATCGCCGAGCGCCGGGGCGCCGTACAGATCGACGACGAGCGCGCCGTGCCGGGCGGCGAGTTCGTCGACGTGGGAGAAGAGCTCCTCCATGCGCGGGCGGAAGCGCTCCATCACCGGGCCGTTGCGCCCGGGGCTGCGCATCAGGACCAACTGCTTGCAGGACGGGGCCAGTTGCTCGACCGCTTCGGTCAGGAGGCCGCGGACCCGGCCCATGTCGCACTTGGGCCGCAGCGTGTCGTTGAGGCCGCCGACCAGGGTGATGACGTCCGGGCGCAGCGCCGCCGCGGCGGCCACCTGCTCCTCGACGATCTGCCCGATGAGCTTGCCGCGCACGGCGAGGTTCGCGTACCGGAACCCGGGCGTGCGGGCCGCGAGACGGGTGGCGAGCACATCGGCCCAGCCCCGGTAGGACCCGTCGGGTAGCCGGTCGGACATGCCCTCGGTGAAGGAGTCCCCGATCGCGGCGAAGCTGGTGTATGAGGCATTCATCTCCATGGCGGAGCGATCGTACCGCGCGGTAGCCAGGGGTGTCCGGGGCGGCCGGGCGCCCGCCCGGCGCGGTGATCGCACGCGGACCGGCCGGAGGCTGCCCCGTCGGCGGCGCGACACGGCGGCGGCCGTGCTGAAGACGCTGCTCGGCCCCTGTCGGCCGGGCCCGTTCCGCAGTATGCCAGGAACACATCAACATGTCCGGGGCCCCGGCCGGGACCGGCCCGTGAGAGAGCGAGCGTGCGATGTTGTTCACCGCTGCCTTCTGGAAGGCCACCGCCGAGCGTGCCATCCGCACCTTCGCCCAGGCACTCGCCGCCGTCCTGACGGCCGGGGCGACCAATCTCCTCGACGTCCACTGGACCGCGGCGTTCGCCACCGCGGGCATGGCCGCGGTGCTCGCCGTGCTGATGGCGGTCGGCACCTCGCAGCTGGGGCAGCAGGGGCCGGGTCTCACCGAGACCCCGAACCCGAGCCACCCCGCCAACCCCGTCCTCTGAGCCGGAGCCGAGGGGCGCCCGGGGGGCCGGGCTCGCCCCCGGCCCCCCGGGGCGTTCTCTAGGCCGTGGCCGCGGGCGGTCGGCCCACGAGCTCGCGCAGGACGTCCTCCATCGTGACCAGACCGGCCAGCTTGCCGTCCTCGCCGAGCACCGCCGCCAGATGTGTCCGGCTGCGCCGCATCGCGGTCAGCACGTCGTCCAGCGGGCTTGCGGCGCGCACCCGGGCGATCGGCCGCAGGGCCGAGACCGGGAAGGCCACCTCGCGCGGCGCCGCGTCCAGGGCATCCTTGACGTGCAGATAGCCGAGGATGCGGCTGTCCTCGTCGACGACCGGGAAGCGCGAGAACCCGGAGCTCGCGGCGAGTCGCTCCAACTCCTCCGGGGTCGTGCCGACCGCGGCCCGCACCACCTTGTCCAGCGGCACGACCACGTCCTGCACCGGTCGGCGGCCCAGTTCGAGGGCGTCGTGCAGGCGCTCGGCCGCCCGGCCGTCCAGGAGCCCGGCGTCGCCCGCGTCGGTGACCAGGCGGGCCAGCTCGTCGTCGGAGAAGGTCGCCGTGACGTGATCCTTGGCGTCCACCCTGAGCAGCTTCAGGATCGCGTTGGCGAACGCGTTGATCGCGAAGATCACCGGGCGCAGCGCGCGGGCCAGCGTCACCAGCGGCGGGCCGAGCAGCAGCGCGGTGCGGGCGGGCTCGGCGAGCGCGATGTTCTTCGGCACCATCTCGCCGAGCAGCATGTGCAGATACGTGGCGACCGCCAGGGCCAGCACGAACGACACCGGATGGATGAGGCCGTCCGGCACGCCCACCGCGTCGAAGACCGGCTCGACCAGGTGCGCGATGGCCGGTTCGGCGACGACACCGAGCACCAGGGTGCACAGGGTGATGCCGAGCTGCGCCGCGGCCATGAGGGCCGAGACGTGTTCCAGGCCCCAGACGACACTGCGGGCGCGGCGGTTGCCGTCCTCGGCGAGCGGCTCGATCTGGCTGCGGCGTACCGAGATCAGCGCGAACTCGGCCCCGACGAAGAAGGCGTTCACGACCAGGGTCGCGAGGCCGATCAGGATCTGGATCGCGATCATCGGCCAGCCTCTTCGTCGTCGCCGTCGGCGTTCAGGGGGGCGTGCAGCAGGACGCGGGCCGCGCGCCGGCCGGACGCGTCGACCACGTCCATGAGCCAGCCCGCCAGCTCCACGCGGTCGCCGACCGCCGGGATCCGGCCGAGCTCGGTCGCCACCAGACCGGCGAGCGTCTCGTACGGGCCGTCCGGGACGCGCAGCCCGATGGCGGCGAGCTGGTCGTCACGGGCGGCGCCGTCCGCGGAGTACAGGGTGCGGCCGTCGGCGTCCTGTCCGGCGGGTGCGAGGTCGGGCGTCTCGTGCGGATCGTGCTCGTCGCGCACCTCGCCGACGACCTCCTCCACGATGTCCTCAAGGGTGACGACGCCCGCGGTGCCGCCGTACTCGTCGATGACGACGGCCATGGTCCGCTTGCCGGACAGCTGGTCCAGGAGCCGGTCCACGGTGAGGGTCTCGGGCACGAGCAGCGGCTCGCGCAGCAGCGAGGACACCGGGTGCAGGCGCCTGCGCTCGGCGGGAACGGCCAGGACGTCCTTGATGTGCGCGATGCCCACCACCGAGTCGAGGCTGCCGCGGTAGACGGGGAAGCGGGACAGGCCGGTGGCCCGGGTCGCGTTCGCGACGTCCTCGGCGGTGGCCTGGATGTCGAGCGCGGTGACCTGGACGCGGGGCGTCATCACGTTCTCGGCGTTGAGCTCGGCGAGGTTGAGGGTCCGCACGAACAGCTCCGCCGTGTCCGCCTCGAGAGCGCCCTCCTTGGCCGAGTGCCGGGCGAGGGCGACCAGCTCCTGCGGGCTGCGGGCGGAGGCCAGCTCCTCGGCGGGCTCCAGGCCGAAGCGGCGCACCAGATGGTTGGCCGAGGTGTTGAGGTGGCTGATCAGCGGGCGGAAGGCCGCGCTGAACGCGCGCTGCGGCGCCGAGACGACCTTGGCGACGGCGAGCGGCGAGGAGATGGCCCAGTTCTTCGGCACCAGCTCGCCGACGACCATCAGGAACACGGTGGAGATCACCATGCCGAGCACGAGGGCCACCGAGCCCGCGGTCGTCGGGGTCAGCCCGAGCGCTTCGAGCGGGCCGCTCAGGAGCGAGGCGATCGACGGTTTGGCGATCATGCCGATGACGAGGCCGGTGACGGTGATGCCGAGCTGGGCGCCGGACAGCTGGAAGGTGAGGCTGCGTACGGCCTTGAGGGCGCTGGAGGCGCCGCGTTCGCCGCGCTCGACGGCCCGTTCCAGATCGTTGCGCTCGGCGGTGGTGAGGGAGAACTCGGCCGCGACGAAGAGCGCGCAGACCAGCGAGAGCAGTACGGCCGCCAGGAGCAGGAGCACTTCGGTCATCGGGTCACCTCCGTCCCATGATCGGCCAGGGGGAGGTGCGGCGCGCGATCTCGCGCGGCGGTACTGGTACTGGGAGGCTCGCCCATGGGCGGACGCTCACACCTTTCAGTCGGTGGGCAGTGGTCCACCCATGGTAAAGCACTGGCAAAGGGCGGTCCGGCCGGTCAGTCAAGCGGCTTCACCCAGCGGCGCCAGTGCTCCTCGGCCCCGTAGCCCGCGGCCCGCCAGGCGTGCTGGGCGAGCTCGTTGCGGACCAGCACCATGGCGTCCGCGCGCCGCCCGCCGAGCCGGACGAACCGCTCTTCGGCCGCGGTCAGGAGCGCCCCGCCGATGCCCCGGCGGCGGTGGCCGGGGTGCACGGCGAGGCGGTAGAGATGACAGCGCCACCCGTCGAAGCCCGCGATCACGGTGCCGACCAGTTCGCCCCCGTCCTCCGCGAGGATCAGGGCGCCGGGGTCACGGGAGACCAGGCCCTCCACGCCGGCGCGGTCGTCGCTGATGCTGGTGCCCTCGGCCGACGTCTTCCAGAAGCCCAGGACCGCGTCCAGGTCCTCGGGCCCGGCGGGCCGGATGCGCAACTCGTTCATGGCGCCATCCCATCACCGGGCCGCTGCCGACGGCGAACCGTTTTGGCATGCGGACGCCCGGCTCGGGCAGGCCGGCGCCCCGCCCGCTCACTCGCCTCGGAGCTCCTCGATCACCGGCCCGAACGCCTCCATCTGCGGGTCCAGGACGGTGAGGTAGGAGAAGCCGTACCGCTCGCGCTGGGCGCGCAGTTGGTCGGCCAGCTGGCGGACCGTGCCGATCAGCAGCATCGGCAGGTCGAGGATCTCGTCCTCGGTGAGGTACGGGAGCAGGGGCAGCGCTGCGCGCGCCGCGGCCCGGCGGTCGTCGGTCACGGCCACACGCTGGATCAGCAGATTGAGTTCGGCCGAGGCCGTGCGGCCGGCCGCGAACCGCCGGTAGGTGGCGACGCGCTCCGCGAGCCCGTCGGCGGTCGTCATCCTCAGCGCCCCGTCCTCCGGCGACTTGCGCGCGCCGGTGAAGGCGGCGATGTCCGCGTGCTCGGCGCTCAGCCGCAGGATGCGGTCCCCGTTGCCTCCGATCAGCAGCGGCGGCCGGGGCCGCTGCACGGGCCGGGGCGCGTACGCCTCGTCGCCGAGCAGCCGGTCCAACTCCCGTACGGTGTGCGCCAGATGGTCCACCCGGCCGCCCGGTGTGCGCCAGGGGACCCCGGCCCGCTCGTGCTCCTCCTGCGCGTATCCGGCCCCGAGCCCGATCTCCAGGCGGCCGTCGGTCAGCGCGTCCACCGTGGCGATCTCGCGGGCCAGCAACTCCGGCGTCCAGAACGCCGTGTTGACCACGAACATCCCGACCCGGGGCCGCTCGGTCGCGTACGCCGCGGCGACCATCGCGGGGCCCGGGGCGGGCATGCCGAGGTGGTCGGCCACCTGGATCACGTCGTAGCCCAGCTCCTCGGCCCGGCGGCAGCGCTTGCGCCACTCCTCGCCCACCGCGGGAGTCACCATGTTCACAGCGAATCGGAACGGCCGGGTCATCGACTCTCCTCCGGTGAAGGGTGGTTACTCGTGTGCGATGGCGGCGAGCACGCTCATCCGCGAGGCCCGCAGCGCGGGCAGCAGCGCCGCCACCAGGCCGACCGCCACCGAACCCACCACGACCGCGGCGATCGTGGACCACGGCACGGCGAACGCGTCGAGCCCCTGGAGCGCCAGCACCCGCTGCACCGCCACTCCCCACACCATGCCCAGGACGAGTCCGAGCAGTGCGCCGAACACGGCGATCACGACGGATTCCAGCCGCACCATCCGCCGCAGCTGCACCCGGGAGAGCCCGATGGCCCGCAGCAGGCCGATCTCCCTGGTCCGCTCGACCACCGACAGGGCGAGGGTGTTGACCACGCCGAGCACCGCGATCACGATCGCGAGCCCGAGCAGCGCGTACACCAGATACAGCAGCACGGCGATCTGGTCGTGCACCAGCTTCTTGTAGTCCGCCTGGTTCCTCACCTCGACCTGTGGATACGAGGCGAGCGACGACTCCAGGGCGGCGCGCAGCCGGCCGGTCGGCGTGCCGTCGGCCGCGTTCACGTACACGGCGGCGTCCTGGCCGCCGGGCACGTACCGTTCGAGCGTGGGCAGACCCATGAAGAGGGCGCCCTCGGTCCCGAAGCCCCCGCTGCCCTGGCCCATGTCGGTCAGTGCGGCGACGTTCAGGCGCGCCCGCTGCCCGGAGGAGAACAGCACGGGCAGCGAGTCGCCGAGCCGCACGTCGTGGTCCCGTGCGTACGTCCGGTCCATCGCGAGGCCGCCGTCGGCGAGCGCCCGGGCCGTGCCGCCGCTCGCGTACGTCAGGTGGGCGACCTCGTCGAGCCTCGGGTCGTAGCCGGACACCGTCGTGTCGGCCCGCCGGCTGTCCGGCAGCGTGATCCGCACCGGTGCGAAGCGCTGGCGGACCACGGTTCCCACACCCTTGGTGGCCCGGACGCGCTCGGTGATCTCCCGCGGGAACGGCTGGAAGGTGGCGTTCTGGATGACGAAGTCCGCGCCGAGGACCTTGTCGATCTGCTGGTCGAAGGACTTGGACATCGAGGTGCTGGCCACTGAGAGCCCGGTGACCAGCGCGATGCCGACCATGAGCGCGGACGCGGTGGCCCCGGTGCGCCGCGGATTGCGCAGGGCGTTGCGCTGGCTCATCCGGCCCACCGGGCCGAACAGCCTGGGGAACGCGCCGCCGAGCACCCTGATCACCGGACGCACCAGGAGCGGGCCCGCGACGACCGTGGCGATCAGCGTGAGCACCAGGCCCACCCCCAGCAGGGACGAGGCGGTCGCCGCCTTCTGGGCGGCCGCGCACCCCGCCAGGGCGGCGGCCCCGGCCGCGCCGACGAGCGCGCCCACCCACGCCCGCACCCGCAACGGCCGCCCCGCGCCCGCCACTTCGGCGTCCGCGAGCGCCGCCATGGGGGAGACCCGGGCGGCCCGGCGCGCGGGCAGATAGGCCGCGACGAACGTCACCCCGACCCCCACGGCGTAGGAGACCACCGGGGTGGGCCAGTGGAACACCATCTCGGCGGCGCTCAGGTTCATCCCGAACAGGCTCATCAGCGCGATCAGCCCGGCGGCCAGGCCCACGCCCGCGGCGAGCCCCACAGTGGACCCGACGAGGCCGAGCAGCAGCGCCTCCAGGAGCACCGAGCGGCGCACCTGGCCGCGGTCCGCGCCCAGCGCCCTCAACAGGCCCAGTTCCCGGGTGCGTTGGGCGATCAGCATGGAGAAGGTGTTCACGATCAGGAAGATCCCGACGAGTACCGCGACGCCCGCGAAGCCCAGCATCAGATACTTGACGACGTCGAGGAACCCGCCGAGCCGGGCGGCGTCGGAGGTGGCCTGCTCGGCGGCCGTCTTGAGGTCGTACGCCCCGCCCACCTGGGCGGCGATGCGCTGCTTCAGTACGTCGTCGCCGACCCCCGGGGCCGCGTCCACCGAGATGCCGGTCGCCGCGTCCGGCCTGCCGAGCAGTCTGGCCTGGGCGGTCGGCGTGTCCAGGAAGACCAGCGCCGCGCCCGGGTTGGTGGTGGTGAACGTCGCGATGCCGACCACCTTCACAGTGAACGAACCGGGCTGGGCGAGCACCGTCAGGGTGTCGCCGATGCGCACCTTCCTCTTGTCCGCGGTGTCCCGGTCGAGCAGCGCCTCGCCCGGACCGCTCGGGGCGTGACCGCTCGTCAGCTTCACCGGACTGCGCCGGGTGACGTACCAGTTGGTGGCGATCGTGGGCCCGCCGGTGGTGGGTCCCACCGCCTTGTGGTGGGCGTCGACGACGGTGATGCCGGAGACCGCGGTGTCCACGTGGGCGGCCGCGACGCCGTCGATGCGGGCGAGCCGGCCGGCGAGCGCGGCGGGCACGGTGGGTGTCTCGCCGGACGGCAGCGCGGTGTCGATCTCCTTCTTCGGTGAGAGCGTGACATCGGCGGACGTCGAGGCGAAGAGCCGGTCGAAGGTGCGCGCCACGGTGTCCGAGAAGATCAGCGAACCGGCGACGAAGGCCACCGAGAGCACTACCGCGAGCGCCGAGAGCAGCAGCCGCCCCTTGTGCGCGAGGAAGCCGCGCAGGGTCGCCTTCAGCACGGCCGGTCAGCTCTTCCGCAGCGGGTCGGCCCGAGGGGCGGGCTGTTCCCCGGGGCGCGGCCGGACGCCCGAGAAGAGCCGCATCCGCTCCAGGACTGCCTCGGCGGTGGGCCGTGCCATCCGGTCCACGATCTTGCCGTCGCCCAGGAAGAGCACCAGGTCGGCGTGGGCAGCGGCGCCCGGGTCGTGGGTGACCATCACCACTGTCTGGTCCAGCGTGTCCACCGCATCGCGCAGGAACGACAGGACCTCCGCGCCCGCCCGCGAGTCGAGATTGCCGGTCGGTTCGTCCGTGAAGATCAGCTCGGGCCGGGAGGCGAGCGCCCGCGCACACGCGACGCGCTGCTGCTGACCGCCGGACAGCTGCGCCGGCCGGTGCTTCAGCCGGTCGCGCAGGCCCAGCGTGTCGATGACCCGGTCCACCCACGCGCGGTCCGGGGCGCGGCCCGCGATGTCCATCGGCAGCGTGATGTTCTCGGCCGCGGTGAGCGTCGGCAGCAGGTTGAAGGACTGGAACATGAAGCCGATCCGGTCCCGCCGCAGCCGGGTCAGCTCGCGCTCCCTGAGTCCGGTGATCTCGGTCTCCCCGAGCCAGACCTGCCCCGCCGACACCGTGTCGAGCCCGGCCAGACAGTGCATCAGGGTCGACTTCCCCGAACCCGAGGGCCCCATCACCGCCGTGAAGGCGCCGCGCGCGATGTCCACGTCGACCGAGTCCAGGGCGAGCACCGTGGTCTCGCCGCTGCCGTACGCCTTGGTGAGTCCGCGCGCCCGCGCGGCGACCGGCGCCGAGGGCTCCGTTGCAGGTGTGGACAAGGCCGCCTCCCCGTTTGTGGCGTCATGGCCGTTCCAACTCCCGTACCGCATATGAGAGTAGGGGCCGCGCCGGGGATGGGCCATCCGTCGGGGAGCCCGGTGCCGGAGGCCTGCGCAAGGGCCGCTCGGCGGCCCGGGCTGCTATTCGCCGGGGCCGAGCGCGGGGCGCCGCGCTACCCCCAGCACGCACGGCGAGGACGGGGAGGCGACGCCCTTGGCGGGCACCCGCAGATGGCGGTAGCCGACGATCTCGAAGCCCGCCCCCTCGATCGCGCCCAGCGGATCGCGCGCCGTGTGGCAGCCTCCGAACAGGGCCGGCCACACTGTGCGGTCCAGGCCGCGCTGCACCGTGGCCAGCGCCCGCCCCTCGGCCCGGCCGTGCTCGAAGAAGCGCAGCTCGCCGCCCGGCCGCAGCACCCGGCGGATCTCACCGAGCGCCCTCGACAGGTCCCGCACCGAGCACAGGACCAAGGAGGCGACCGCCGCGTCGAAGGCCTCGCTCTTCACCGGAAGCGCCTCCGCCGCGCCCGGCACCACGTCCACCGGGACCTCGGCCTGGAGTGCGGAGCGCACCGCCAACTGCCGCAGGGTGCGCTCGGGTTCGATGGCCACCACCTCGGCCACGGCCGCCGGATAGTGCGCGAAGTTGAGCCCGTTGCCGGCGCCGATCTCGATGACGCGCCCCGAGAGCCCGTCGAGCAGGTCCCTGCGGTGCTCGGCGATCCCGGCTCTGAGGTCCATCGCCTCGCTGAACCGCGCGTAGAAGCGGGCGAAGACGGGGTGGTGCACGGCATCCGGGGCGATCTTGGTGCGCTGCGCCATGGCGGACCTCCTGAGCCTGCGGGCGGACGGCCGGTTACCGCCATTGTCCCCGCGCCGCGCCCGCTCACCCGTCCGCGGACTCCACGAAGCAGAACTCGTTGCCCTCGGGGTCCCGCATCACCTGGAAGGCCCCCTGCGCGTCGGTCACCGTCGCCCCCACCGGAACCGCACCGCGCCGCACGGCCGCCGCCCGCGCCCGGCGCACGTCCTCGACCGCGAGGTCCAGGTGCAGCCGGTTCTTGCCCGGCTTCGCCTCCGGTACGCGCTGGAAGGCGAGCCGCGGCGCGCCCGGCGGATCGAGGTGCGCCCACGCGGGGTTCCGCACCACCGGACGCCCGCCGAGCAGCCCGGCCCAGAACCGGGCGAGCCGCCCCGGGTCCGCGCAGTCCACGACGAGCTGCCCGAGGCGGGCCCGTAACACAGCCATCAGATACTCCAAACGCCGCCGAGCGCCGGGGCGAGCCAACCGGCCGCTCGGGTACGGAAGTCGGCGGGCGCCAGTCGTCCGGCGCCCTCGGGCACGGTGCCGAGCAAGGGTGCACCGGCCGCCTCCGGCAGGTCCACCAGATTGCATCGCGAGGCCAGATCCGGCTCGGCCGGCCAGCTGCCCACGACGACCCCGGCGAACTCGAGATCCCGGGCCCGCAGGGCCTCGCCGGTCAGGGCCGTCGAGTTCAGTGTGCCCAGTCCGGCGGGCGTCACCACCAGGACGGGCGCGCCGAGCAGCCGCGCGGCGTCCGCGAGCGTGCCGCCCTCGTCGTCGAAGCGGACCAGGAGCCCGCCCGCCCCCTCGACCAGGACCAGATCGTGCTCGGTGGCCAGTTTCGCGGCGGCCTCGGCGACCTGCTCGGGGCCCACGGGCGCCATGCCGGCGCGGCGGGCCGAGGTGTTGGGGGCCAACGGCTCGGGGAAGCGGGCCAGTTCGAGGCCGGTCACCGCCTCGCCGGCGAGCCGCCGCACCTCGAAGACGTCACCGGGCTCGCCCGGCGCGACCCCCGTCTGGGCCGGTTTGAGTACCGCCACCGACCGGCCGGCGGCCAGCGCCAGCGCGGCGACGGCGGCCGTCGTGATCGTCTTGCCGATCTCGGTCCCCGTACCGCTCACGACCAGAATCGCCATCTCAGCCCTCCCGCGCAGCCGCGCACACTGCACGGCAGATGCGCGCCAGATCGTCGTCGCCCGTCACATAGGGCGGCATCGTGTAGATCAGGTCCCGGAACGGCCGCAGCCACACGCCCTCGCGCACAGCGGCGGCGGTCGCGGCCTTCATGTCCACGTCGTGGTCCAGCTGCACGACGCCGATGGCGCCGAGCACCCGGACGTCCCGGACGCCCTCGATCGAGCGGGCCGCCGCGAGCCCGTCGAGCAGGCCCGCCTCCAGGCGCTTGACCTCGCTCTGCCAGTCCTGGCCGAGCAGCAGGTCGATCGAGGCGAGCGCCACCGCGGAGGCCAGCGGGTTGCCCATGAACGTGGGGCCGTGGGCGAGCACCGGGACCTCGCCCGACGAGATGCCGTCGGCGACCCGGCTCGTGCAGAGCGTCGCGGCCATGGAGACATAGCCGCCGGTGAGCGCCTTGCCGACGCACATGATGTCGGGCGAGAGCGCGGCATGACCGGCCGCGAACAGCGCTCCGGTGCGGCCGAAGCCGGTCGCGATCTCGTCGAACACGAGCAGTACGCCGTGCTCGTCGCAGGCCTCGCGCAGTACCCGCAGGTACGCGGGCGAGTGGAAGCGCATGCCCCCCGCGCCCTGCACCACCGGCTCCACGATCACCGCGGCCAGCTCGTCGGCGTGCCGCTCGACCGCCGTGCGCAGCTCGTCGGCGTACGCCTCGTCGAACTCCGCGGGCGGCGCCCCCACGAACAGCTGGCGGGGCAGCGCGCCCTGCCACAGCTCGTGCATCCCGCCCTCGGGGTCGCACACCGACATCGGCTGCCAGGTGTCGCCGTGGTAGCCGCCGCGCCAGGTCATGAGCCGCTGCTTGCGCGGCTGCCCGACCGACCGCCAGTACTGCAGGCACATCTTCACGGCGACCTCGACCGCGACCGAACCCGAGTCGCTGAGGAAGACGTGCTGGAGCGGCTCGGGCGTGATCTCGACGAGGCGGGCGGCGAGGCGGATGGCGGGCTCGTGGGTGAGCCCGCCGAACATCACGTGGCTCATTCGGTCGAGCTGGGTGCGCGCCGCCTCGTTGAGCACCGGGTGGTTGTAGCCGTGCACGGCCGACCACCACGAGGACATCCCGTCGACCAACTCGTGCTGCCCGTGGGCCGGTTCGGCCAGCCGCAGCCGTACGCCCGACGCCGACTCGACCAGGAGCTGCTCCTGTCGGCCCGGCATCGGGCCGTACGGGTGCCAGACGTGGCGGCGGTCCAGGTCGAGCAGGTCGGCGGGGGAGTACTCACGCATTGGGCGCGAGATCCGTCCCCGGGCCCCGGCGCCGCACGGCCACCAGATCGGTGCGCGCCTGGTCGGCGGGCGCCTGCTCGGGCACGGCGTGGCCGCCGCAGGGGCCGCAACCGGCGCCGCCCTCGTGCGAGCCGCAGCCGCTCTCCTCGTGCGTACCGCAGGCGCCCGCGCCCGTACCGCAGCCCGCCGCGGCGGCCGCGTCGGCGCGGTGCCGCGGGAGGGTCGTGGTGCCCGCGCCCTCCACCTCGAAGCCCGCGTCCGCGATCATGTCGAGGTCGGCCTGGCCGGCCTGGCCCTCGCTGGTGAGGTAGTCGCCGAGGAAGATCGAGTTGACCAGGTGCAGCGCGAGCGGCTGCATCGTGCGCAGATGCACCTCGCGGCCGCCCGCGAGCCGCACCTCGACGTCGGGGCACACGAACCGGGTCATGGCCAGGATGCGCAGACAGCGCTGCGGCGTGAGGTTCCACTCCTTGCCGAGCGGGGTCCCCTCGAACGGGATGAGGAAGTTCACCGGCACCGAGTCCGGGTCCAGCTCGCGCAGCGAGAAGACGACGTCCACCAGGTCCTCGTCGGACTCGCCCATGCCCGCGATCAGGCCGGAGCAGGCGGACAGACCCGCGTCGTGCGCCTTGGTCACGGTGTCCACGCGGTCCTGGTAGGTGTGCGTGGTCGTGATGTCCCCGTACGTCCCCTCGGACGTGTTCAGGTTGTGGTTGTACGCGTCGGCCCCGGCGGCGCGCAGCCGCTCGGCCTGGCCGTCGGAGAGCAGACCGAGGCAGGCGCAGACCTCGACGCCCTCGTTCTGCTCCTTGATCGTCTCGATGGTCTCGGAGACCCGGGCGATGTCGCGGTCCGTGGGGCCGCGGCCGCTGGCCACCAGGCAGACCCGCTTCGCGCCTCCCGCCACACCGGCGGCCGCGGCCTTGGAGGCCTCGTCGGGCTTGAGCCAGGTGTACTTCAGGATGTCGGCCTTGGAGCCCAGCCGCTGGGAGCAGTACGAACAGTCCTCGGGGCACAGGCCCGACTTCAGGTTCACCAGATAGTTGAGCTTCACCCGGCGTCCGAACCACTGGCGGCGCACCTTGCCGGCCGCGGCCACCACATCGAGCAGTTCGTCGTCCGAGGTCGCCAGTACGGCGAGTGCCTCTTCGCGGGTCGGCAGTTCGCGCCGCAACCCCTTGTCCACCAGCGTGTTCAGC
The DNA here is from genome assembly GCF_056431605.1 of Streptomyces sp. NPDC045846. Lineage (NCBI taxonomy): Bacteria > Bacillati > Actinomycetota > Actinomycetes > Kitasatosporales > Streptomycetaceae > Streptomyces > Streptomyces sp. NPDC045846. The sequence continues at coordinate 111,863 of NZ_JBWKKJ010000006.1, forward strand.
AGGTCCATGGCGCCGATCTTCGCGCACGGCACCGCCTGCGGCCAAGGTAGGGATCCCACAACACGGGCCGTTTGAGGTGTGTGTATCGCCACACCCTGACCTGGCATGGCACCGGCTAGGGTCTGTCGGCAGCCTACAAAAAGGGACTCGACCATGCCGCGAGCGCCGTTCGACTGGATCGATGGAGAATCGGAGCGCCGCGAGCGCGCCGGCCTGGTCCGCACGCTGCGGCCGCGCGCCGCCGACCAGGACCTCCTGGACCTGGCGAGCAACGACTACCTGGGGCTCACCCGCCACCCGGCGGTCACGGCCGGCGCGGCCGAGGCGGCCCACCGCTGGGGCGCGGGCGCCACCGGCTCGCGGCTGGTCACCGGAACCACCGCGCTGCACACGGAGCTGGAGCGCGAACTCGCCGCCTTCTGCGGCTTCGAGGCGGCGCTCGTCTTCTCCTCCGGTTACGCGGCGAACCTGGCCGCGCTGACCGCGCTCGGCCCGCACGGTTCGCTGATCGTCTCGGACGCGGGCAACCACGCCTCGATCGTGGACGGCTGCCGGCTCGCCCGCGCCCGGACGGAGGTCGTGCCGCACGCCGCGCCGGAGGCGGTCCGCAAGGCGCTGGACGCGCACGACGGCCCCGGCCTCGCCGTGTCCGACTCGGTGTTCTCGGTGGACGGCGACGCGGCTGAGCTGCCCCAACTGGCCGCGATCTGCCGGGAGTTCGGCGCGGCGCTCGTGGTGGACGACGCGCACGGGCTCGGGGTGCTCGGCGAGGGCGGGCGCGGCGCCCCGCACGCGGCGGGGCTCGCGGGCGCGGACGGCGTGGTCGCCACCGTCACCCTGTCGAAGTCGCTCGGCAGCCAGGGTGGCGCGGTGCTCGGCCCGGCCCGCGTGATCCGCCATCTGGTGAACGCGGCGCGCACGTTCATCTTCGACACCGGCCTAGCACCCGCGTCAGTGGGCGGGGCGCTCGCGGCCCTGCGCCTTTTGCGGGAGGAGCCGGAGCTCGCGGGCCGGGCCCGTGCCGTCGCCGCCGAACTGCACAGCCGCCTCACCGCGGCCGGGCAGCTCGCGGTGCGGCCCGACGCGGCGGTCGTCTCGGTGCGGGCTCCCTCGCCGGAGGCCGCGGTGGCCTGGGCCGCCGACTGCCGTGCGGCCGGTCTGGTGGTCGGGTGCTTCAGGCCGCCGTCGGTGCCGGACGGCATCTCGCGGATCCGGCTGACCGCGCGGGCGGATCTGACGCCGCGACAGGTCGACAGTGCGGTGGACGTGATCCTCCGGACCGCGCCCACCGCCTGACGAGCCGTCAATCAGCTTGTGCGTACAGAGAGATGAAGCGCTGCCAGGTCCGGGCGCCGAAGAGCAGCGCGGGCCCGTCGATCCGTTGGGAGTCGCGCACGGCCAGCAGCTCGCCGTTGAGCCGGGCCGTCTCGACACAGTTGTTCATGCCCACGCTGCGGCTACTGCGCCGCCACGTGGCACCGGTGAGGGAAGTACTGGAAGGAACGTGCGCAGGGTGTGCGGACATCAAGCCTCCCCACTCGCCCTGAACTAACCCGGTCCTTCCCGGGCCGTCCGGGCGATGAGATCCAACGAGTCCTCGGAGGAAAGCGCGAGTGCCTGAACGGTCTGGAACGCGGCACTGTACGCCTCAAGGTCTTCTCTCCGTTCGAGGTAGAGGCTACTCGTCAAGTGGTCGATAACGACCACATCCAGATCTGAAATGGCCGGAAACGAAAAGATAATGAAAGGGCCGGTGAGGCCGACGTAGCCGCCGTACCGGAAGGGGATGACCTGCACCCGCACGTGCGGCAGGGCGGCGAGCTCCAGCAGGTGCCGCAACTGCTCCCGCATGGCCGCCCGGCCGCCCACCCGCCGGCGCAGCACCGCCTCGTCGAGCACGGCGCTGAGCGTGAGCGGCGGATCGCCGCGCAGCACCTCCTGACGGGCGATGCGCACCTCCACGAGGGAGTCGACCTTCTCCTGCGGCAGCCCCCCGAGCGCGGCCCGGGTGACCGCACGCGCGTACGCCGGTGTCTGCAGGAGCCCGGGCACCACCGAGGTCTCCAGGGTGCGGGCCGTGCGCGCCTGCGACTCCAGACTGATGAAGTCGCGGTACTGCGTGGGCAGCAGGCCGCGGTACGCGTGCGCCCAGTCCGCCCCCGCGCCGCCCGCCGAGTCGGCCAAGGCCGCCAGCAGCGCGACGAGTTGGGGGTCGCTCACCCCGTATGCTTCCAGTAGCCGGGCGACGTCCGCCGGTTTCACCCCGCTGCGACCGGTCTCGATCCGGCTCACCTTCGACTGGTGCCAGCCGACAAGACCGGCCGCCTCCCCGCTCGTCAGTCCCGTACGGTCGCGCAGCCGCCGCAGTTCCTCGCCGAGCTTGCGTCTGCGCACCGCCGGCCCGTTCCCCATGGCCGCCTCCTTCATGTCCGGCGATGGGTAAGTGTGAGCCCAAATACGGTCTACCGTCGGAGAGTTCACCGCTTTGAGCGACAGATATATGCATATCTTGGTGGATCGCACCCGAGAACGGCACGATGAGTGGCACTCTGGCGCGAAGCACAATCCGAGGCCGATGTCGTCTCCGCGAGCGCTCAACCGCTACGAGTCCTCAAGCCGGCCCGGGTGGGAAAGGGACAGCGTCGCCATGGCAGACCACCTCGAAGCAACTGTCACCCTGCCGAGCGATCCCGCCTCGGTCTCCGCGGCGCGGCGCTACGTCGCCGAGGTCCTCACCGATTGGGGACTGCCGTCCGACGCCGAGGCCGCCGACACGGTGCGGCTCATCGTCTCCGAGCTCGCCACCAACGCGGTCCAGCACACCTTCGGCCAGTCGCCCACCTTCACCGTGGACGTCCAGTTGGAGCGGGAGGAGGAGCTGCGGATCGGCGTCACCGACAGCCACCCGCGCTGGCCGAAACGATTGCCCGCCGCCGTCCAGCAGGACAACGGCCGGGGCATGGTGATCATCCGCTGGCTCGCGGCCGAGTGCGGCGGCAGGCTCTCGGTCGCGCCCACCGCGGACGGCGGCAAGACGGTGTGGATCGCCCTGCCGTGGATGGCCCCGGTCCAGAGCGGCTAGCGGCGCTTGTGGGCGTACGGAGGCGTCCCGGTGCGCGGGACCGCACCGGGACGCCCGGGCCGGCGCTGCCTCAGCCCACGCGCCCGTACCAGACGTTGTTGCTCCAGATCCGTTCCAGGCGGACCACGGCCCCGGTCTTGGGGGAGTGCCAGATCCTGTTGTCCCCGGCGTAGATCCCCACGTGGTACACCCCACCGCCCGAGTGGAAGAACACCAGGTCGCCCGCCTTGCGGGAGGACGCGGTGACGTGCCGGGAGCTGTTGTACTGCTGCTGGGCCGAGCGGGGCAGCTTGCGGCCCGCCTCCTTGAACGAGTAGAGCGTGAGCCCCGAGCAGTCGAAGCGGTAGGGGCCCGTGGCGCCGTACTGGTAGGGCGCCCCCTTCTTCGACGCGGCCACGTGCAGGGCCCTCGCGGCCACCGCCGCGGCGTTCGCCTCGGGCGTGCTGCCCGGTGCCAGTGTCGTCGCGCCCGTCACGGCGAGGGTGAGGGCACAGACGGTACCGAGGCGGACGGCCAGGGACGGGACGTGTGTCTGCGCAGCCATGCGCAACCCTTCGTCAAACCGCCTGCGAAGGATGACCTGTCGGGTTCGGACTGGCGAAGATGCCCGGCCGCGCGAACGGCTACACCCCGAGGGACGGCCGGGTCCGGCCCTCCCGAAGTACTCGGGTCCTCCACTCCTGCCGGTCCACTCCTGTCGACCAGACGTCCGGAGCGGCGGCAGGACTCGGCGTCCGCCCGGACCGCCCCGCCGCGGTGGCGGGGGCTTGTCGTCTCAGGGATCTTCACGCACCGACTGTCGTATTTCCGACCCGAAACGGCTTTGTGTGAGGCTGCTCACGACTGCCCCGTTCGGGTGGACACGGGCGGTTCGACATACCTCCAAACGGGGCTGACGAGCCTCGTACCAGCAACGGAAGGATCGATTCCGCAGATTGTCCACCGCCCGTAAGCGGCTCATAAGGGCCAGGGAAAGGAGCCGCCGGTGGGCCGAACGGGGGTACCCCGTCTGGTCCGTTTCACCGGCCCCGTGAGCGCGTCGGGCCTCCCTCGCGGTGCCCGGCACCCTCAAGTCGAGGTCCCCGGCGGCACCGTGAGCCGTCCCGTGCGCCGCTCGCCGTCCAGGACGCGCAGGGCCCGCGTCAGCGTCTCGCCGTGCACCCGCGTCTCCCCGCGCAGGTGCATCAGGGTGAGGGCGTCCCTGACCGCTGCCGCCCGGCCGACCAGGGCCTGAGCGGCCCGCAGGGCGGTGTAGGTGTCATGGCCGTGGGCGGGATTGATCCGGCCCAGCAGGTCGACCACTTCTAGGTAGGAGTCGATGAACCCGGCCTCGGCGCGCGTGAGCGCGGGCAGCGGCGGAAGCTCCGGTGGCAGCACGGCGGTTCACCTCCCGCGCGGCGACGTCTTGCGGCTCTCCAGGACGTGATCGGCGAGCCCGTAGGCCACCGCGCCCGCGGCGTCGAAGACCAGGTCGCGCTCGATGTCGGCGGCCACCCGCTCCGCGGTCTTCCCGGTGTACCGGGCCAGGAGCCCGGTCAACAGCGCCCGGCCGCGCAGGACTTCGGCCGCCTGGATCTCCAGATCGGAGGGCCGGCCCCGCACCGCCTCCTCGACGGCCGGCTGCTTGAGGAGCACCCGGGAGCCGGGCTGCACGACGCGCTTGCCGGGGGTGCCGGCCGCGAGCAGCACCGCGGCCACCGAGCTCACCTGCCCCAGGCAGAACGTCTGCACCTCGCAGGTGACGAACCGCATCGTGTCGTGGATCGCGGTCATCGCGGTGAGCGAGCCGCCGGGGGAGTTGATGTACAGGCAGATGTCCCGGTCCGGGTCCGCGTGCTCCAGGTGCATGAACTGGGCCATGACGTCGTTGGCCGCGGCGTCGTCGACCGGGGTGCCGAGAAAGACGATCCGCTCCTCGAAGAGCTTGGAGTACGGATCGAGCGTGCGGACGCCGGAGGCGGTGCGCTCCTCGAACTCGGGCACCACATGACGGGCGGCGGGGCGGTGGTGGTTCATGACATACCTCTCCTCGACCGGAGGCCTCAGAGCCTCTGTAAAAAACGTACAGGACGTACAGTCCGCTGGATACGGCGACGCTGAAGATCCGCGAGAAGCGGCAGGTCGGAGGGTGTTTCGCTGGGAGCGAGCGGACCGTTTCGGCCGTCGAGGAGCCCTGGGTCCTGGCTCAATAGGCGCTCTCCCGGTGATCCGCGCGGGTGGCTAGCGTCCCCGGCACGGGGGTCACCTGGGGAGAGGGCTCACTGAAGTGTTCTATTTCGCGTTCCGTCTTGTGGTGCTGGTGCCGCTGCTGCGCTGGGTGTTCCGCCCGCGCGTCGAGGGCGCCGGGCGGGTGCCCGGGACAGGGGCGGTGATCCTCGCGGGGAATCACCAGTCGTTCACCGATCAGTTCCTGCTGGGCGTGACGCTCAGGCGCCGCCTCACCTTCCTGGCCAAGCAGGAGTACTTCACCGCGCCGGGCCTGAAGGGCCGCGCGACCGCGGCGTTCTTCCGGGCGCTCGGGCAGATCCCGGTCGACCGCTCCGGCAAGGACGCGGCGCGGGCCGCGCTCGACACCGCGCTCCAAGTCCTCGGCGAAGGAGGGGTGTTGGGGGTCTTCCCCGAGGGGACGCGGTCCCACGACGGGCGCCTGTACAAGGGCAAGGTCGGCGTGGCGGCGATGGCGTTGCGGTCCGGCGCCCCGGTGGTCCCGGTCGCCATGATCGGGACGTTCGAGGCGCAGCCGAAGGGACGCAGGCTGCCGCGCCGCGTGCCGATCACCATCCGCTTCGGTGAGCCCCTGGACTTCTCGCGCTACGCCGGGATGGAGCACCAGCGCCTGGTGCTGCGGGCCGTGACGGACGAGATCATGTACGCGGTGCGGAAGCTGTCGGAGCAGGAGTACGTGGACGTGTACGCGGCGGAGGCCCGGGCGGCCCGGGAGGTGGGCGCGGCCGCCGCCTGACCCCGCACCGGTCCGTTGTGATGGAGTGGGCCCCGGCCGCACCGGCCGGGGCCCCTCGTGCGGGGCGGCCCCTTCGCACGCCGCTGACCTGCGCTGTCGCCGTCTCACAGGGGGCTCACGCGGCGGGTGGGCGGCGTCTAAGCTGGGATGCATGGCCTACGAGATTCCGGTGACGCAAGCCCGCGCAGAGCTCGCGGAGCTGATCAACCGTGTGGTGTACGGCGGTGAGCGGGTCGTGGTGACGCGCCACGGCAAGCCGCTCGTCGCCCTGGTCTCCGCCGCCGACCTGGAGAAACTCGAGGCCGGGCAGGAGGTGGACGAGGAGCGGGCGGCGCGTTCCCTCTCGACCGTGCACCCCGTCACGCCGACCGCTCCCGCGGAGTCCCGGCGCTTCGGGATCGCCGCCGAACACCGCGGTCCCCGCATCGGCGACTGACGGCCCGCGGCCCGGTCTAGGCAAAGGTGCCCTCTGCACGGATCTGACCCGGTGTGATCCGTCCTTGATCATCACGTGTTCCTAAAGCGTCAGTTAACGCGCTGGAAAAACTTCCGCTCTAACGTGCAATGCCTGGCCTTGGGGCCCGGAGATGCGGCTCAACAGGATGTTGAAGTCGGATACGGTTCCGCTGCGTTCGGGCGGAGCACGCGCTGTCCCGCCGGTCTCCGCCCTCGACGCCAGCTGGGTCCGTCCATGCCTGTCCGTGGACGGAAGGGCACGACTGTGAGGTGGGAAGCGTGCAACTGACGCCGCACGAGCAGGAACGCCTGCTCATCCATGTAGCCGCCGATGTGGCCGAGAAGCGCAGGGCCCGCGGGGTGAAGCTCAACCACCCCGAGTCCGTCGCGCTCATCACCTCGCACATCCTCGAAGGCGCCCGGGACGGCCGGACCGTCGCCGAACTCATGGCGTCCGGGCGGAAGCTGCTCGCCCGGGACGACGTCATGCCGGGCATCCCCGAGATGATCCACGACGTCCAGGTCGAGGCGACCTTCCCCGACGGCACCAAGCTCGTCACCGTCCACCAGCCGATCGTCTGACGGGGGCCCGGCCGTGATTCCCGGAGAGATCCTCTTCGCCGAGGACCCCATCGTGCTCAACGAGGGCCGCCCGACCGTGCGGCTGACCGTCCTCAACGCCGCCGACCGGCCCGTCCAGGTCGGCTCCCACTACCACTTCGCCGAGGCCAACCCCGGCCTCGACTTCGACCGAACGGTTGCCCGGGGCAAGCGGCTCAACATCGCCGCGGGCACCGCGGTCCGCTTCGAGCCCGGCATTCCCGTCGACGTAGAACTCGTACCCCTGGCCGGACGGCGCATCGTGCCGGGTCTGCGTGGCGAGACCGGAGGCTTCCTCGATGACTGACCTCGACCGTGCCGGCTACGCCGACCTGTTCGGACCCACCACCGGCGACCGCATTCGCCTCGCCGACACCGACCTGCTGGTCGAGATCGAGGAGGACCGCTCGGGCGGACCCGGACGCGCCGGTGACGAGGCGGTGTTCGGCGGCGGCAAGGTGATCCGCGAGTCCATGGGCCAGGCGCGGACCACCCGAGCCGAAGGCGCGCCCGACACCGTTGTCACCGGAGCCGTCATCATCGACCACTGGGGCGTGGTCAAGGCCGACGTCGGCATCCGCGACGGCCGGATCACCGGCATCGGCAAGGCCGGCAACCCCGACACCATGGACGGCGTCCACCCCGACCTCGTCATCGGCCCCGAGACCGAGATCATCGCGGGCAACGGGAAGATCCTCACCGCGGGGGCCGTCGACACCCACGTCCACTTCATCTCGCCCACCCTCATCGACCAGGCGCTCTCCTCGGGCATCACCACCCTGGTCGGCGGCGGCACCGGGCCGGCCGAGGGCACCAAGGCCACCACCATCACGCCCGGCCCCTGGCACCTGGCCCGGATGTTCGCCGCGCTGGAGAACGCGCCCGTCAACATCGGACTGCTCGGCAAGGGCAACACCATGTCGCGCGAGGCCATGCACTCGCAGCTGCGCGGCGGAGCCCTCGGGTTCAAGATCCACGAGGACTGGGGCGCCACCCCTGCCGTGATCGACGCGTGCCTGAGCGTGTGCGACGAGACCGGGGCCCAACTCGCCATCCACACCGACACGTTGAACGAGGCGGGCTTCGTCGGCGACACCCTCGCCGCCATCGCGGGCCGTTCGATCCACGCGTACCACACCGAAGGCGCCGGGGGCGGGCACGCGCCCGACATCATCACCGTGGTCTCGCAGCCCAACGTGCTGCCCAGCTCCACCAACCCGACCCGCCCGCACACCCTCAACACCATCGAGGAACACCTCGACATGCTGATGGTGTGTCACCACCTCAACCCGGCCGTCCCGGAGGACCTGGCGTTCGCCGAGTCCCGGATCCGGCCCTCCACCATCGCGGCCGAGGACTTCCTGCACGACCTCGGCGCCATCTCCATCATCTCCTCCGACTCCCAGGCGATGGGCCGCATCGGTGAGGTCGTGCTGCGGACCTGGCAGACCGCGCACGTCATGAAGGTCCGGCGGGGCGCGCTGCCGGGCGACGGCTCGGCCGACAACCACCGCGTGCGGCGCTATGTCGCCAAGTACACGATCAACCCGGCGGTGGCCCAGGGCCTCGACCACGAGATCGGCTCCGTGGAGCCGGGCAAGCTCGCCGACCTGGTGCTGTGGGAGCCCGCGTTCTTCGGCGTCAAGCCGCAGCTGGTCATCAAGGGCGGCCAGATCGCGTACGCGCAGATGGGCGACGCCAACGCCTCGATCCCCACCCCGCAGCCGATCCTGCCGCGCCCCATGTTCGGCGCGCAGGGCAGGGCGCCCGCCGCCAACTCCCTGAACTTCGTCTCCCAGGCCGCGCTGGAGGACGACCTGCCCGGGCGGCTCGGCCTGGACAAGCGGTTCGTGGCCATCAAGAACACCCGCCGGGTGAGCAAGGCGGACATGCGCGAGAACGACGCGATGCCGGACGTCCGGGTCGACCCGGACACGTTCACGGTGAGCATCGACGGCGACGTGGTGCAACCGGCGCCGGCCGCCGAACTTCCCATGGCCCAGCGCTACTTCCTCTTCTGACGGGCCGTTAACACATGAGCCGCGCAGCCCTGCTCGTCCTTGCCGACGGCCGTTTCCCCGCCGGTGGCCACGCCCATTCGGGCGGCGCCGAACCGGCCGTCAAGGCGGGACGCATCCGCCATGCCGCCGACCTCGCGGAGTTCTGCCGTGGCCGGCTGCACACCGCGGGCCTCACCGCCGCCGCGCTGGCCGCGGCGGCGGCCGCGGGCCTCGACCCGCTGGCCCTGGACGAGGCCGCCGACGCCCGCACCCCGTCCCCGGCCCTGCGGGCCACCGCCCGCAAGCTCGGCCGCCAGATGATGCGGGCGGCCCGGGCCACCTGGCCGTCCGCCGAACTCGACGCGCTGGCCGCCGCCCGCCCGCGCGGCGTCCACCAGCCGGTCGTACTCGGCCTCGCCGCCCGCGCGGCGGGGCTCGGGCCCGAGGACGCGGCGCACTGCGTCGCGTACGAGGTGGTGAGCGGCCCGGCCACGGCGGCGGTACGGCTGCTGAGCCTCGACCCGTTCGACGCGACGGCCGTGCTGGCCCGGCTCGCGCCGGAGCTCGACGCGGTGGCGCGGCGGGCCGCCGTCGCCGCGGCGGAGGCCGTCGTCGAAGGACTCGACGCGCTGCCCGCCGCGTCGGCGCCGCTGCTCGACATCATGGCGGAAGCCCATGCGGCTTGGCCGGTGCGGCTGTTCGCGTCCTAGGCGCGGGCCTCCTCGCCGGGGGCTCCGCCGCACTCAGACCCCGTCGCGCCTCAAGGGCGTTCGTCCTCAATCTCCCCCTGGAGCCCCCATGCACCTCGACCACTCCCACGAAGGCCCCGCCGCGATCAGCGCGGACGCCCACCGCCCCGACGGCACCCGCCGGGCCCTGCGCATCGGGCTCGGGGGACCCGTCGGGTCCGGGAAGACCGCCACCGTGGCCGCGCTCTGCCGCGCGCTGCGCGACCAGCTGTCCATCGCCGTCGTCACCAACGACATCTACACCCGCGAGGACGCCGCGTTCCTGCTGCGCAACGCCGTGCTGCCGCCCGAGCGGATCCAGGCCGTGGAGACCGGGGCCTGCCCGCACACCGCGATCCGCGACGACATCTCCGCCAACCTCGAAGCCGTCGAGGACCTGGAGGACGCGGTCGGGCCGCTCGACCTGATCCTCGTCGAGTCCGGCGGCGACAACCTCACCGCCACCTTCTCCAAGGGGCTCGTCGACGCCCAGATCTTCGTCATCGACGTGGCGGGCGGAGACGACATCCCGCGCAAGGGCGGCCCCGGCGTCACCACCGCCGACCTGCTCGTCGTGAACAAGACCGACCTCGCCCCCTACGTTGGCTCGGACCTCGCCAGGATGGCGAGCGACGCCAAGGAGCAGCGGGCCGAACTCCCCGTCGTCTTCCAGTCGTTGAGGTCCGAGGAAGGCGTGTCCGAGGTCGCGGCATGGGTCCGGGAGCAGCTCGCGGCATGGACGGCCTGACCCTCGGCGCGCCCGGCCTGCGCGCCACCGCCCGCATCGTCGCCACCCCCGAAGGCCTGCCCGTCCTGGAGGGTCAGGGCCCGCTCGCGCTGCGCCGCACCCGGGCCCGCGGTCCCTACCACCGGGTCACCGTGGTGGGGGCGATGAGCGCACCGCTCGGCGGCGACCGGATCGCCGTCGAGGCGGAGGTGCGCCCGGGGGCGCGGCTCGCCGTCGACTCCTCCGCCGCCACCATCGCGCTGCCCGGCCGCGACGGCGAGCGGGCGCACTACGACGTACGCCTGACCGTCGGCGAGGGCGCCGAGCTGCGCTGGCTTCCCGAGCAGCTCATCTCGGCGCGCGGCAGCGACCTCAGGATGCGCACCAGGATCGACCTCGCCGCCGGGGCCCGTCTCGTGTTCCGCGAGGAGCAGGTGCTCGGCCGCCACGGCGAGGAGACCGGCACCCTCACCACCCGCCTCACCGTGCACCGCGCGGGCCGCTCGCTGCTCGACCAGGAGCTGGCGTACGGGCCCGGCGCGCCCGGCGGCTGGGACGGGGGAGCGGTGCTCGGCGGGCATCGAGCGGCGGGCCAACTGCTGCTCGTCGGGCCGGAGTTCGCCGACCGGCCCGCGGAGCCCAGGGTGCTCGGCGAGCTCGCCGTGCTCACCCCGCTCGCCGGTCCCGGCCTCCTCGTCACAGCGGTCGCCGAGGACGCCCGGCTGCTGCGCCGGACGCTCGACGACGTCCTGCGGACGCACCTCGCGACACGCTGACCGCTCAGCGGAACACCACGCACCGGCTATCGGTTCGGTAAAAAAACACCTGTACGGCCTGTGCACAGTGGGCTCACAGACGAAAGGATCCCCCGACAGGTCCAAACGGCGCGCTGCGACTGCCAGCGCACTTCAGCAGGGGGAGGTACCACTTGAGACGCACCGCAGTGCTCGGCTCGGCCGGCACACTGATCGCGGGCACGCTGATGGTGGGCGCGATAGCGGCTCCGGTCGCCAACGCCGACAACCGCGACCACGGTTGGTCCGAGGCGCGTGGCGCGCAGGTCGCCGCGGACCGGGCGGCCAAGCAGGGCATCGCATGGACGGACTGCCCCGCCGACTGGGCGATCGCCAAGCCCATCCAGTGCGGTTACGTCAGCGTCCCGCTCGACTACGCCCGGCCGAACGGCAAGCAGATCAAGCTCGCCGTCGACCGCATCGCCAGCACCGGCACCAAGGCCGAGCGCCAGGGTGCCCTCGTCTACAACCCGGGCGGCCCCGGCGCCTCCGGCATGCGTTTCCCCACCCGGGTGACCACCAAGAACCCGCTGTGGACCAACACCTCCAAGGCGTACGACTTCGTGGGCTTCGACCCGCGCGGTGTGGGGCACTCGACGCCGATCTCCTGTGTCGACCCGCAGGAGTACGCCAAGGCGCCGAAGGCCGACCCGGTCCCGGACTCCGAGGCCGACAAGCGCGCCCAGCGCAAGCTCGCCGCCGAGTACGCGGACGGCTGTGCCGAGCGCAGCGGCTGGATGCTGCCGTACATGACCACCCCGAACGCCGCCCGCGACATGGACGTCATCCGTGCCGCCCTCGGTGAGAAGAAGCTCAACTACCTGGGCGTCTCCTACGGCACCTACCTGGGCGCGGTCTACGGCACGCTCTTCCCCTCGCACGTCCGCCGCATGATCGTGGACAGCGTGGTCAACCCGGACCAGGACAACATCTGGTACCAGGCCAACCTGGAGCAGGACGTCGCCTTCCAGGCCCGCTGGAACGAGTGGGAGGACTGGGTCACCAAGTACGACGCCAAGTTCCACCTCGGCACCACGCGTGCGCAGGTCGAGGCCCAGTGGCTGAAGCTGCGCGCCGACGCCAAGAAGAGCCCGCTGGGCGGTCAGGTCGGCCCGTCCGAGCTGCTCGGCTACTTCCAGAAGGCGCCGTACTACGACTCGTACTGGGTGCCGGTCGCGAAGGCGCTCAGCGCCTACGCCGCGGGCGACAGCAAGCCGGTCATCGCGGCCACCGCCCCCGACATGTCGGACATCGCGGGCAACATCGCCTCGGAGAACGGCAACGCGGTCTACACGGCCGTCGAGTGCGCGGACGCCAAGTGGCCCACCAGCTGGCGCAAGTGGGACCGCGACAACACCCGTCTGAACAAGGACTACCCGTTCCTGACCTGGTCCAACGCGTGGATGAACCTGCCGTGCGCCACCTGGCACACCAAGCAGCAGAACCCCATCGAGGTCAAGACCGGCAAGGGTCTCCCGCAGGTCCTGATCGTGCAGTCCACCAATGACGCCGCCACCCCGTTCCACGGCGCCGTCGAGCTGCACAAGGCCTTCAAGAACTCGCGCCTCATCATCGAGAAGGGTGCCGGTTCGCACGGTGTGACCGGTCTCGTCAACCCGTGCATCAACTCGCGGGTCGAGAACTACCTGCTCGCCGGCAAGACCGACAGCGCGGACTTCACGTGCACCCCGCACGCGACTCCCGTGCCGTAAAGACCAGTTGAGGAGGGGCGGCCGGAGTTCTCCGGCCGCCCCTCCGCGCTAGGCGCGCCCGGCCAGCCAGGTGTCCTCGGCGAGCGCGCGCACGGCGACCCGCCCGATCTGTCCCGTTGCTCCGATGACGAACGCGGTTCCCTTGGTCATGCGGGGGACGCTACGTCCGCGCCGCTCACGGCGGCCAGGCCGTTTCGCCCTGCGCGGATCAGCCCAGGGCCGAGCCGTCCGGGGAACCCGGCCGATCAGCTCATGATGCCCCGGAACCTCCGCGACTCCTCCGCCTTCACATCGGCCGCGTACCGGTCCACGTACTCCTGGCCCGACAGCTCCATGACCTTGTACATGATCTCGTCGGTGACCGCCCGCAGGACGGCCTTCTCGCCCTCCATCCCCTCGTAGCGGGAGAAGTCGAGCGGCTCCCCGAAGCGGATCGCCACCCGCTTGATCTTCGGGACGACCTGGCCGGGCGGCTGGATCTCGAAGGTGCCCACCATCGCGCACGGGATCACCGGGACGCCGCCCCGGATGGCCATCACCGCGACGCCGACCTTGCCCTTGTACAGCTTGCCGTCGTGCGAGCGGGTGCCCTCCGGGTAGATGCCCAGCAGTTCGCCCTTGGCGAGCACACCGAGCCCTTCGCGGATCGCGGCCCGGCCCGCCTCCTTGCCGGACCGGTCCACCGGGATCTGCCCGATGGCGCGGAAGAAGGCGGCGGTCAGCCGGCCCTTGATGCCGGGCCCGGTGAAGTACTCCTGCTTGGCCAGGAAGGTGATGCGCCGCTTCAGCATCACCGGCATCAGGAAGTGGTCGGAGAAGGAGAGGTGGTTGCCCGCGACGATCGCCGCACCCTCGTCCGGAATGTGCTCCAACCCCTCCAGCCTCGGCCGGAACAGCAGTCTCAACAGGGGCCCCAGGACTGCGTATTTGAGGATGTAGTAGAGCACCCGCGAGCTCCTCACCATGCGGAAGGGTGGCCAGTGTAGGGGGAGGCCCCCGCACCTGTAACCACCCGCGACGGCGACCGCCCGGACGACCACCGTCGGGCTCGGCCGAGCGCGCGGCGAGGCTCAGGTGCTGCGCGAGGAGGCCGCGGCCGTCCCGATCGCGGTGAGGCCGAGCACCACCCAGCCGAACCACAGCCAGCCACTGCTGCCGAGCGCCACCGTGTACGCGGTGATCAGGACCAGCATCACGAGGGTGAGCACCAACATCGACTTCGTCGAACGGGGCATCGCGTCCCCTTCCTCCCGGCGGGTGCCGTGAGGTCCATGGTCTCCCCGCGAGGGGCCCCGGCGCTACTGCCCGCGCGTGTTCAGGGAGGCGAGATAGGCGTTGTAGGCCTGAAGCTCCTTGTCGCCGTCGCGCTCGGCGGCCCGGTCGGTGCGGCGTGCGTGCCGCTTCTCGGTGGCGTACCACTGGAAGACCAGCGCGATCAGCACGAGCACGGAGGGGATCTCGCTGAACGCCCAGGCGATGCCGCCGCCGGCCTGCTGGTCGGTGAGCGCGTCGATGCCGAGCGAGGCGGGCGGGTTCTTGTACGTGCCGATCATGGGCTCGGAGGCCATCATCAGGGCGATGCCGAAGAAGGCGTGGAAGGGCATGCCCGCGAAGAGCTCCAGCATCCTCATCACATAGCCGGGCCGGTGCGGTCCCGGGTCCACGCCCATGATGGGCCAGAAGAAGACCAGACCGACCGCGAGGAAGTGGACCATCATCGCGATGTGCCCGGTCTTGGTCTCCATCAGGAAGTCGAAGATCGGCGTGAAATAGAGCCCGTACAGGCTCGCGATGAAGAGCGGGATGGTGAACGCCGGGTGCGTGATGATCTTCATGTACCGGCTGTGCAGCAGCATCAGGAGCAGCTCGCGCGGGCCCTTGCGGCCGCGCGTCGCGCTCACCGGCAGCGCGCGCAGCGCGAGCGTTACCGGGGCGCCGAGCAGCAGCAGGATGGGTGACAGCATGCTGATCACCATGTGCTGCACCATGTGCACGCTGAACATGACCATGCCGTAGTCGTTGAGCTTGGTGCACATGACGAACGCGATGGTCAGGACGCCCACGGTCCAGAAGATCATCCGGCTGACGGGCCAGCTGTCACCGCGCCGCCTGAGCCGGACCACGCCCCAGGCGTACAGGGCGAGCCCGAGGAGGCAGCCGATGAGGAAGAAGGAGTCCGCCGACCAGGCGAGCCCCCGAGCCAGCGTGAACGGCGGCAGATCCATGTTCATGTCCATGCCGTGCCCGCTGTGATCCATCCGCTGACTCCTGATTCGTACCGGTTGTCCCGCACCAGACTAGAACCGCCCCCGGCCGGTGGTGCGGCCGGGGGCGGTTCCTTGCGTACAAAACAATCCGGAAGCGGACGGAGACGGTCCGCGCGCGGGCGGAGACTAGAGGACGCACTCCGCTTCGGCGTACCGCTCGGCCGGGACGGTCTTCAGGGTGGCCGTCGCCTCGGCGAGGGGGACCATGACGATGTCGGTGCCGCGCAGCGCGGTCAGCATCCCGAACTCGCCGCGGTGGGCGGCCTCCACCGCGTGCCAGCCGAAGCGGGTGGCGAGCACCCGGTCGTACGCGGTGGGCGTGCCGCCGCGCTGGACGTGACCGAGGATGACCGGCCGGGCCTCCTTGTTGAGGCGCTGCTCCAGCTCGATGGAGAGCTGGCGCGCGACGCCCGCGAAGCGCTCGTGGCCGTAGACGTCGGTGCCGCCCACGTCGAACCGCATCGAGCCCTCGCGCGGCTTGGCGCCCTCGGCGACGACGACGATCGCGAACTTCTTGCCCGCGGAGAAACGACGGCCCACGAGCTCGGTGAGCTCGTCGATGTCGAAGGGGCGCTCGGGCACGACGATGGCGTGCGCGCCGGCGGCCATGCCCGAGTGCAGGGCGATCCAGCCGGTGTGGCGGCCCATGACCTCGACGATCAGCACCCGCTGGTGCGATTCGGCGGTGGTCTTCAGCCGGTCGAGGGCCTCGGTCGCCACGCCCACGGCGGTGTCGAAGCCGAAGGTGACATCGGTCGAGGCGATGTCGTTGTCGATCGTCTTGGGCACGCCGACGATGGGCAGGCCCGCCTCGGACAGCAGGGTCGCGGCCTTCAGGGTGCCCTCGCCGCCGATCGGGATGATCGCGTCGAGGCCGAGCTCGGCGACGTGCCCCTTGGCGCGCTCGACACCGTCGCGCAGGTGCGCGGGCTGGACGCGGGAGGATCCGAGGATGGTGCCGCCACGGGCCAGGATGCCGCCGACCGCGTCGAGGTCGAGCTTGCGGTAGTCGGCTTCGAGCAGGCCCTTCCAGCCGTCGTGGAAGCCGATGACCTCGTCGCCGTGGTCGACCACCGCGCGGTGCACGACGGATCGGATGACGGCGTTGAGGCCGGGGCAGTCGCCGCCGGAGGTGAGCACACCAATTCGCATTGCCCGGAGAACCTTTGCAACGTGGGCCGACGACCGGACCACGTCGTCCGGTTGGATCCCCGTCACCCTACCGGCGCAGGGGGACGGGGGCCGAATCGGAGGTCCGACTGATGGACGTGGTACGAACGTACGAACCGTCCAGCAGCCGGACCGAGTTGTCCGGGGCGTCCGCCGTGTCGCCCGATGTCGCTTTCGCGCCTAGGCGGGCTGCGTCGCCGACGCGATGCGCTCCGCGCGCAGCGCCTCGTACCAGCGGTCGTCGGTCGGCGGCAGCGCGTTCACGTCGAGGGCCAGCTTCAGGAGCATGTCCGCGATCTGCGGATTGCGCGCGAGCACCGGGCCGTGCATGTACGTGCCGAACACCGTGTCGTTGTACGCGCCCTCGGTGCCGTCGCCCGTGCCGTTGCCCTTGCCCAGGCGCACCCGCGCGAACGGGCGGGCGGTGGGCCCGAGGTGGGTGACGCCCTGGTGGTTCTCGAAGCCGGTCAGCTGGGGCAGGCCGAGCCGCTCGTCGATGTCGCCGAGCACGTCGCCGACGCAGCGCTCGCCCTCGCCGCGCGTCGAGACCACGTCGAGCAGACCGAGGCCCGGCTCGCGCTCGCCGAGGTCGTTGATGAACTCGTGGCCCAGGATCTGGTACCCGGCGCAGACCGAGAAGATGATCGCGCCGTTGGAGGCGGCGCGGCTCAGCCCGGTGTCGCGGCGCAGCCGCTCGGCCGCCAGCCGCTGCGGCCGGTCCTCGCCGCCGCCGATGAGGTAGATGTCACCGGAGGTCGGGATCGGCTGGTCGCTGCGGACGTCGAGCCGGTGCACGTCCAGGCCGCGCTGGCGGGCCCGGCGCTCCACGACCAGGGCGTTGCCCTGGTCGCCGTAGGTGCTCAGCAGGTCGGGGTAGACCCACACGAGGCGCAGGCTGTTGTCTGCCATGTCGCTTGCTTGCTCCTTACTGGGTCAGTTGCCGACGACGCGCCGGACGTCCTGGAACGCGGTGTAGTTGGCGATCAGCTCGATCCGTCCGGGCGGCGCCAGCTGCGTGCACTCCTCCAGGCTCTCGCAGACCCGGAAGTCCAGGTTCGCGACCTCCAGGCGCACGGCCAGGTCCAGCTTGCGGTCGCCGATCACGAAGATCGGGTGGCCGGCGAGCCGGGTGTAGTCGACGTCCCACAGCCAGGAGGTGTCCGTGCCGTCCGCGCCGCGCGCGTTGACGGACAGGACGACCGGCGTGGGCGGCGGGTCGATGAGGGAAAACGTTTCGAGCCAGCCCGCCGGGTTCTTCGCGAGCAGCAGCCGCAGCTCACGCCCCTGGAAGTTCACGACGTCGTAGCGGCCCGCGACCGCCTGCACCTGGTACATGCGCTCCAGGGCGACCTGCGGCGGCACCCCGAACACCGCGGCGACCGCGGCCGAGGTGGCGGCGTTCGCCTTGTTGGCGCGGCCGGGCAGCTGGAGGTGGATCGGCCAGGCCGACCCGTGCGGGTCCAGGACGTAGTCGCCGTTGAGGACCCAACTCGGCGCCGGGCGGCGGAAACCGCACTCGCCGCAGAACCAGTCGTCGCCGGGCCGCTGCATCACACCGCCGCAGGCGGGGCACGACCAGGCGTCGTCCTTCCACTCCTGACCGGCCGCCACCCACACCACGTTGGGGGAGGAGGACGCGGCCCACACGACCAGCGGGTCGTCCGCGTTGGCGATCACCACGGCCTTCGAACCCGACAGGCCCTCGCGCCACTTCTCGGCGAGCATGCGCGTCTCGGCGGCCCGGTCGAGCTGGTCGCGGGAGAGGTTGAGGAGAGCGATCGCCTTCGGCGTCACATCGCGCGCGACTCCCGCCAGATACTTCTCGTCGACCTCGATCACGCCGTACTTGGCGTCCGAACCGCCCGCCAGCGCCGACGTGATGCCCGCGGGCATGTTGGCGCCGAGCGCGTTGGACACCACCGGGCCGCTGGCCCGCAGTGCCTCGGCGATCAGCCGGGTCGTGGTCGTCTTGCCGTTCGTCGCCGACACCAGGACGACGTCCAGATGAGTGGCGAGCCGCCCGAGCAGATCGGGGTCGAGCTTGAGCGCGACGCGCCCGCCGATCACCGATCCACTGCCCCGCCCCGCCGCGCGCGACACCGCCGCGGCGGCCTTGCCCGCGGTCACCGCCAGCTTGGCTCGCGGTGACAGGGGCCCGGCACCTCCAACGTGTCCTGACATCGTCCTTGATCCTCCTTGCGCCTGGGTCGGGTGTCAGCCTATCGAGATCCGGTCAGCGCCCCGAACCGCGCCACCATCCGAAACGGCCTCCGGCCGCCGGAACGTACCCTTGCGCCCATGCGCCACCGCCCCATTCCCGGCAGTTCCGGCTCCGTACGAGAGATGAGTCTCCTCGGTGACCGGCTGCTCCACGCCCCGTGCGAACCCGTCACCGATTTCGGTCCCGAGCTGCGCCGCCTCGTCGAGGACATGTTCGCCACGATGTACGCGGCCGACGGCGTCGGCCTGGCGGCCAACCAGATCGGCGTCGCGCGACGGGTGTTCGTGTACGACTGCCCCGACGACGAGGACGTGCGGCACCTGGGGTACGTCGTCAACCCCCGTCTGGTGGAGGCGGACGGGGTCGAGGTGCGCGGCCCCGAGGGCTGCCTCTCGCTGCCCGGTCTCGAAGCGCCGACCTTGCGCTTCGACCGTGCGGTGGTGGAGGGGGTGGACCTCTCGGGCGCGCCGGTCCGGATCGAGGGCACCGGGTTCTTCGCGAGGTGCCTGCAGCACGAGTGCGACCACTTGGAGGGGGTGGTGTACGCGGACCGGGTCACGGGCCGCCACCGGGCCCGCTTGCAGCGTGCTATCCGCAAGGCCCCCTGGAGCTGAGGCCCTGGGGCTCCGCCCCAGACCCCCTCACCTGCCGGACGGGCTGAAGCTGTCGGTGTTCGTCGGCTTCGACGCTGCCAGGGGAGCGGTAGGCCGACTGCGGGTCATCGTGGGCTGGGCGCGCGGTTCCCCGCGCCCCTGGCAGGGCCCATGCCGACCCGCATCGAGCAGGTCGGCCCGCCCCCGGAGGCCACGCGGCGGAGCCGCGCGTGGCGCTGCGGGAAGGGGCTGGGGCTCAGAAGCCCGGGCCGCCCACCCGGTCGCCCGCGGCGGCCAGCCGGCCCCACAGCAGGTCGGCCAGTGCCTGCACCAACTCGGCGCGGGAGCAGGGGCGTTCACCCAGCCACCAGTCGCCCGCCGCGTGCATCATGCCGACGATCCCGTGCCCCCAGACCCGGGCGAGCACCTCGCTGCCGGGGCCGAGGTCGATCCGCTCGGCGATGACCACTCCCAGGTCCTCGCCCATCCGCCGCAGCAGCGGCGCGGAGTGCCGGCCCACGTCGAAGCCCTGCTCGGACTCGGGCGCCGGGGTGTCCTCGGCGGGGTGCATCAGGAACCGGTACACCTGCGGCCGCGCCTCGATCGCGGCCAGATAGGTCTCCAGGGTCGCTTCGACCCGCTCGCGGCGCTCGGCGGGCGCGTCGAGCGCGGCCCGCAGCGCGGAGAGCAGGGCGTCGGTGTGGCGCTTGGCGAGGGCGCGGTAGAGGCCGCCCTTGTCGCCGAAGTGCCGGTAGAGGATGGGCTTGGTGATGCCCGCCTCCGCCGCGATCGCGTTCATCGAGGCCTTCGGGCCGTCCCGGAGCACCACCCGGTCCGCCGCCTCCAGCAGTTCGCGCCGCCGGCGCTCGGCCGCCGTGCGCTGCTGCTCGGCCTGCTCTGTGGTCTCCATGGGTTCTTCTCCCCGCCCGTACCGCGTTCTTCCGTGGGTTCCCTCGCTCGGAAGCCTTGCGCAACGTAACACTCCACCCGTCCGTGGTGCTGGTCGGCCGGTGGTCGGTTGACATCGGCTACCCGTCGGTAACAGACTGCGGTTACCGCAAGTAACGCATGGAGTGGTGGAGGGGACATGGCCGAGTTCACGATGGATCTCAGCGACGACCAGAAGCAGGTCCAGGACTGGCTGCACGGCTTCGCCAAGGATGTGATCCGCCCCGCGGCCGCCGAGTGGGACGAGCGCGAGGAGACCCCCTGGCCGGTGATCCAGGAGGCCGCCAAGGTCGGAATCTACTCCCTCGACTTCTATGCGCAGCAGTTCTTCGACCCGACCGGTCTCGGCATCCCGGTGGCGATGGAGGAGCTGTTCTGGGGCGACGCGGGCATCGCGCTCTCGATCGTCGGCACCGGCCTCGCCGCCGTCGGCGTCCTGGCCAACGGTACCGAGGAGCAGATCGGGACCTGGATTCCCCAGATGTACGGCGACGTGACCGACGTCAAGGTCGCCGCCTTCTGCTCCTCCGAGCCGGACGCGGGTTCCGACGTCGCCTCCATGCGCACCCGGGCGGTGTACGACGCGGCCAAGGACGAGTGGGTCCTGAACGGCACCAAGACCTGGGCGACCAACGGCGGCATCGCCAACGTGCACGTCGTCGTCGCGGTCGTGGACCCAGAACTCGGATCCAAGGGCCACGCCTCCTTCATCGTGCCGCCGGGCACCCCGGGCCTCACCCAGGGGCAGAAGTTCAAGAAGCACGGCATCCGCGCCTCGCACACCGCCGAGGTCGTGCTGGAGGACGTGCGGGTCCCCGGGCACTGTCTGCTCGGCGGCAAGGAGAAGCTCGACGAGCGTCTCGCCCGGGCCCGCGAGAAGGCGAAGGCGGGCGGTGGCGAGCGTCTGAAGAACGCGGCCATGGCCACCTTCGAGGCCTCCCGCCCGGCCGTCGGCGCCATGGCGGTCGGCACCGCGCGGGCCGCGTACGACTACGCCCTCGAATACGCCAAGACCCGTGAGCAGTTCGGCCGCCCGATCATCGACAACCAGGGCGTCGCCTTCCAGCTCGCCGACATGCGCACCCAGATCGACGCGGCGCGCCTGCTGGTGTGGCGCGCGTCCTGGATGGCGACCACGGGCAAGAAGTTCGAGTCGGCCGAGGGCTCGATGTCCAAGCTGTACGCGAGCGAGACCGCGAAGAAGGTCACCGCCCAGGCGATCCAGATCCTCGGCGGCAACGGGTACACCCGCGAGTACCCGGTGGAGCGCATGCACCGGGACGCGGCTATTTACACGATTTTTGAAGGGACGAGCGAGATCCAGCGCCTGGTCATCGCCCGCACCCTGTCGGGGATGCCGATCCGCTAGCGCTCGGTGCGCGGCTGGAAGATCCGGTCGAGGTGGTAGCCCAGGGTGGCCGCCACCTCGGCCGCCCCGCGCCGTCCGTGCAGCATGTCGCCGCCGAGCCCCACGGCCCCCGACACCAGGAGATCGGCCTCGTGCCCCGCGTCGAGGCCGGGCCGGCAGTCGCCCGCGTCCTGCGCCTGCCGGATGATCCCCGCGACCAGGTCCTCCAGCGGATGCTCGGCGCTCAGGAACACCGCCGCCAGGGCGGGGTCGGTGAGGCTGCGCGCGTAGTACGCCGCCAGGACCCGCAGCGCGAGGCGGCGCTCCTCGTCGAGCGGCAGGAACTCCTGGAGGATCGCGCCGAGCAGTGCGCGCGGGTCGCCCGGGTCGTAGTCGATCCGCTCGCGGGCCCGCCGCTCGTTGTCCGCGTGCAGCAACCGCAGTGCGCCCACGAGGAGTTGGTGCTTGCTCCCGAAGTGGTACTGGACCGAGCGCAGCGAGACGCCCGCCTCCGCCGCGATCTCCCGCATGCTCGCCTCGTGCAGCCCCCGCCCGGCCGCGATGCGCCACACCGCCCCGGCGATCTCCCGGCGCCGCCCCTCCCGCTCCTCGGGCTCGCGCGGTTCGGGCTCCGGCAGCGGCGGCCGCTTGCGGGCGCGGTACGCCCTGGCCTGGCAGCTCCGCGAACAGTAGACGGCCGGCCTGCCGCGCCCTCCCGCACCGATGGCGGTCCCGCACAGCCCGCAGCGGCCTTCCTTTTCGTCACGCACCCCACCGACTATAGGTGTGAAATTAGTGTGACGTAAGGCTCCTCAGCCCCATTATTCAGAGCGCTGGCGCTGATACGTTCGTATCACTGGCCGAGCGGAACGGAGCGGGTGAAGGCGCATGAAGTACGACGTGTTGCAGATCGTGGGGGCGGCGCTGATGGTCGTCTTCGTCCAGGGCGCCATCCGGATCCTGGTGCACCACGACGACACCGGATTCCTCGGCTGGGTCCCGGGCGGCTTCCCGGCGCAGCTCACGGCCCACCTGGCGCTGGCGGCGACCGGCGCCCTGGTCGGCGGGCACGCCCATACCCGCGCGAAGGCGCTGGGCCGCCGCGAGCGGGGCTGACCGCGGACGCGCGCGAGGCGCCCCGCCCTCGCCAGGAGGGGGAGCGCCTCGCGCGGCGGAGCCGGTCAGGCAGGCAGGTTCGCCTCGATGAGCGCCACGACCTCGGGGGCCTCCGGCTCGGTGCGCGGGCGGATGCGCGCGGCCACCTCGCCCTGCGGGGTGAGCAGGAACTTCTCGAAGTTCCACTGGATGTCCCCGGCCTCGCCGTCGGCGTCCGCGGTCTTCGTCAGCTCCGCGTACAGCGGGTGGCGGCCCTCGCCGTTCACGTCGGTCTTCTCCAGGAGCGGGAAGGTGACGCCGTACGTCGCCGAGCAGAACGTGCCGATCTCCTCGGCGGTGCCGGGCTCCTGGCCGCCGAACTGGTTGCACGGCACGCCGAGCACGGTCAGGCCGCGGTCGCCGTACTCCTTCTGGAGCCGCTCCAGTCCGGCGTACTGCGGGGTCAGACCGCACTTGGACGCCACGTTCACCAGGAGCACCGCCCGGCCCTCGTAGTCGGCGAGCGAGGTCGGCTCGCCGGTCAGGGTGCGCAGCGGGATGTCGTACAGGCTCATCGGTAACTCCTTCTGGAAAAAGGTGAGTTGATTATTCGCCGGTGGTGGTCAGTGGGCGGAAGAGACCCTCCTGGACCACCGACACCAGCAGTTCGCCCGCGCGGTTGTAGATCCGGCCGCGGGCGAGGCCCCGGCCGCCCGTCGAGACCGGGGACTCCTGGTCGTACAGGAACCACTCGTCGGCGCGGAACGGGCGGTGGAACCACATCGCGTGGTCGAGCGAGGCCATGTCGAAGCCGCGCGGCCCCCACAGCGGCTCGACCGGGATGCGCACCGCGTCCAGGAGCGTCATGTCGCTCGCGTAGGTCAGCGCGCAGGTGTGCACCAGCGGATCGTCGCCCAGCGGGCCGACCGCTCGCATCCACACCGCGCTGCGCGGGTCCGCGTCCTTGATCTCCTCGGGCGTCCAGCGCAGCCGGTCCACGTACCGGATGTCGAACGGCTGGCGGCGCGCCATCCGCTCCAGCGCCTCCGGCAGCGCCCCCAGGTGTTCGCGGATCTCGTCGCTGACCGTCGGCAGCGACTCCGGCTCGGGGAAGTCGAGGCGCGGCGGCAGCTGGTGCTCGATGCTGCCGGGCTCCGGGCGGTGGAAGGACGCGGTGAGGTTGAAGATCGTGCGGCCCTGCTGCACCGCGGTGACCCGCCGGGTGGTGAAGGAACGCCCGTCGCGGACCCGCTCCACCTGGTAGACGATCGGCAGGCCCGGGCGGCCCGGCCGCAGGAAGTAGGCGTGCAGCGAGTGCACCGGGCGCTCGCCGTCCGTGGTGCGCCCGGCCGCGACCAGGGCCTGGCCCGCGACCTGGCCGCCGAAGACCCGCTGGAGGGACTCCTCGGGGCTGCGGCCGCGGAAGATGTTGACCTCGATCTGCTCCAGGTCGAGCAGATCGACGAGTCTCTCCGCCGGGTTGGTCATGTCGTCGCGGTCCTCTCGGAGTGGGTGGCGGGTTCAGAGCTCGCCGACGTCGGTGACGCGCACCACCGCGCGGCCCTCTTCGTCGGAGGCCGCCAGATCGACCTCCGCGCTGATGCCCCAGCCATGGTCGCCGTTGGGGTCGGCGAACGTCTGGCGGACGCGCCACAGGCCGTGCGCCGCGTCCTCCTCGATGGCGAGCAGCTTCGGGCCGCGCGCGTCGGGGCCGGTGCCCAGGTCGTCGTACTCGTCCCAGTACTTGTCCATCGCCTCGCCCCACGCGTCCGCGTCCCAGCCGGACTCCGCGTCCAGCTCGCCCAGCGCGTCGACGTTGTCCAGGGCGGCCAGCTCCACCCGGCGGAACATCGCGTTGCGGACCAGCACCCGGAACGCGCGGGCGTTCGCGGTGACCGGCTTGACCTCGTCGGCCTTCTCCTGCGCCTCCTCGGCGGTCTGCACCTCGGGGTTGGCGAGCTGCTCCCACTCGTCGAGGAGGGAGGAGTCGACCTGGCGCACCATCTCGCCCAGCCAGGCGATCAGGTCCTCCAGGTCCTCGGTCTTGAGGTCGTCCGGGATGGTGTGGTCGAGCGCCTTGTACGCGCTCGCCAGGTAGCGGAGCACGATGCCCTCGGTGCGCGCCAGCTCGTACCAGGAGGTGAACTCCGTGAAGGTGAGCGCCCGTTCGTACATGTCGCGGATCACGGACTTCGGCGAGACCGGGTGGTCGCCGACCCACGGGTGCGACTTCTTGTAGACGTTGTACGCGTGCCACAGCAGCTCTTCCAGCGGCTTCGGGTACGAGATGTCCTGGAGCCGCTCCATGCGCTCCTCGTACTCGACGCCGTCCGCCTTCATCTGCCCGACGGCCTCGCCGCGGGCCTTGTTCTGCATCGCGGCGAGGATCTGGCGCGGGTCGTCCAGGGTCGACTCAACCACCGAGACCATGTCGAGCGCGTACGACGGCGACTCCGGGTCCAGGAGGTCGAAGGCGGCGAGGGCGAACGTCGACAGCGGCTGGTTCAGCGCGAAGTCCTGCTGGAGGTCGACGGTGAGCCGGATCGTGCGGCCCTCGGCGTCGGGGGTGTCCAGCTGTTCCACCACGCCGCCGTCGAGCAGCGAGCGGTAGATCGCGATGGCCCGGCGGATGTGGCGCAGCTGCGCCTTGCGCGGCTCGTGGTTGTCCTCCAGGAGGTGCCGCATCGCCTCGAAGGCGTTGCCCGGCCGGGCGATCACCGAGAGCAGCATGATGTTGGTGACCCTGAAGCGCGAGGTCAGCGGCTCCGGCTCGGAGCCGATCAGCTTCTCGAAGGTGGTGTCCGACCAGGCCACGAAGCCCTCGGGAGCCTTCTTGCGGACCACCTTGCGGCGCTTCTTCGGGTCGTCGCCCGCCTTCGCGAGCGCCTTCTCGTTCTCGATGACGTGCTCGGGCGCCTGCGCCACCACGAACCCGGCGGTGTCGAACCCGGCCCGCCCGGCCCGGCCCGCGATCTGGTGGAACTCGCGGGCACGCAGGGTGCGCACGCGATTGCCGTCGTACTTCGTCAGGGCGGTGAACAGCACGGTGCGGATGGGCACGTTGACGCCGACGCCCAGGGTGTCGGTGCCGCAGATGACCTTCAGCAGGCCCGCCTGCGCCAGCTTCTCGACCAGGCGGCGGTACTTGGGCAGCATCCCCGCGTGGTGCACGCCGATGCCGTGGCGGACGTAGCGGGAGAGGTTCTGGCCGAACTTGGTGGTGAAGCGGAAGTTGCCGATCAGGTCGGCGATCTTGTCCTTCTCCTCGCGCGTACACATGTTGATCGACATGAGCGACTGCGCGCGCTCGACCGCCTGCGCCTGCGTGAAGTGCACGATGTAGACCGGCGACTGCCGGGTTTCGAGCAGCTCGGTCAGTGTCTCGGTGATGGGCGTGGTGACGTACTCGTACGAGAGCGGCACGGGCCGGGTGGCCGAGCGGACCACGGCGGTCTCGCGGCCGGTGCGGCGCGTCAGGTCCTTCTCGAACATCGAGACGTCGCCGAGCGTGGCCGACATGAGGATGAACTGGGCCTGGGGGAGCTCCAGGATCGGGATCTGCCACGCCCAGCCGCGGTCGGCCTCGGCGTAGAAGTGGAACTCGTCCATCACGACCTGGCCGATGTCGGCGTGCTTGCCGTCGCGCAGCGCGATGGAGGCGAGCACCTCGGCGGTGCAGCAGATGACGGGCGCGTCGGCGTTGACGGAGGCGTCGCCGGTCAGCATGCCGACGTTCTCGGTGCCGAACAGCTTGCACAGGTCGAAGAACTTCTCCGAGACCAGCGCCTTGATCGGCGCGGTGTAGAAGGTGACCTCGTCCCGGGCGAGCGCCGCGAAGTGCGCACCCGCCGCCACCAGGCTCTTGCCCGAGCCGGTCGGGGTGGACAGGATGACGTTCGCCCCCGACACGACCTCGATCAGCGCCTCCTCCTGGGCCGGGTACAGAGTGATGCCCTGGTCCTCGGCCCAGGTGGAGAAGGCCTCGAAAAGGGCATCGGGGTCGGCACTCGGCGGCAGCTGATCGATAAGGGTCACGCCCCCATCTTGCCTGGCGCGGAGCCGGAAGCGGGAACCGGCCGTCGGCACGAAGATCATCGCGGGTAGGCTGCCAGCTCGGCCCGGCTGCGGACGGGCCGTCAACTGAGCGACGGAACAAGAGAAATGGGGCGGGGCACCGTCATGATGGGACCTGCGCACTCACTGTCGGGGGCCGCGGCCTGGCTCGGGGTGGGTGCGGCGGCGGCCGCGGCCGATCACCCGATGCCGTGGCCGGTGCTCGTCGTGGGCGCCCTGATCACGGCGGGCGCGGCCCTCGCGCCCGACCTCGACCACAAGTCGGCGACCATCTCGCGCGCCTTCGGGCCGGTGTCCCGGGGCCTGTGCGGCCTCGTCGACGAACTGTCGCACGCCGTGTACAAGGCGACCCGGGGTCCCGGCGACCCGCGCCGCAACGGCGGCCACCGCACCCTGACCCACACCTGGCTGTGGGCCGTCCTCATAGGCGCGGGCGCCTCCGCTGCGGCTCTGTTCGGCGGGCGCTGGGCGGTGCTCGCGATCCTCTTCGTGCACCTGGTCCTCGCGGTGGAAGGCCTGCTGTGGCGGGCCGCCCGGGTCTCCAGCGACGTCCTGGTGTGGGCGCTCGGCGCGACCAGCGCGTGGATCCTGGCGGGCGTCCTCGACAAGCCGGGCAACGGCTCGGACTGGCTCTTCAGCGGCCCCGGCCAGGAGTACCTTTGGCTCGGCCTGCCGATCATTCTGGGCGCCCTCGTCCACGACATCGGCGACGCCCTGACCGTCTCGGGCTGCCCGATCCTGTGGCCGATCCCGCTCGGCCGCAAGCGCTGGCACCCGCTCGGCCCGCCGAAGGGCATGCGCTTCCGGGCCGGCAGCTGGGTCGAGCTGAAGGTCCTGATGCCGGCGTTCATGGTCCTTGGCGGCGTGGGCGCGGCGGGCGCACTGAACTTCATCTGACGCCCCTCCTCCGCCTCCGGCGAGGGGCGCCGAGCCTGAGGTCCGGGGCCCCGGATGCTGGGAGGGGCGCGGGGAACTGCGCGACCGGCCACAGACGGCCCGCACCGAGCGACGAACCGGGCCCGGGAACTGCGCGAGCACCCCCGCACGGTCCGCAGGCCGACAGGCATCCGCACGGTCCGCAGGACGACAGGCATCGGGGATGCGGGCCTCGGGCCCGGGAGCCCGAACCTCACCCCGCCCCCACCCCCCCCGCACCGCGCCGCAGGCTAACCGTGCCAGGAGCGCCACAGCGCCGCGTACGCGCCGTCCGCCGCGACCAGCTCCTCGTGGCTGCCCAGCTCCGAGATCCGCCCCTGCTCCACCACCGCGATGACGTCCGCGTCGTGCGCGGTGTGCAGGCGGTGCGCGATCGCCACGACCGTGCGGCCGTCCAGGACGCGGGCCAGCGAACGCTCCAGGTGGCGGGCCGCGCGCGGGTCGAGGAGCGAGGTGGCCTCGTCCAGGACCAGCGTGTGCGGGTCCGCCAGGACCAGACGGGCCAGCGCGATCTGCTGGGCCTGCGCCGGGGTGAGGGAGAGCCCGCCCGAGCCGACCTCCGTACCGAGGCCGTCGTCGAGCGCCCGGGCCCAGCCGTCCGCGTCGACCGCGCCGAGCGCCGCCCACAGCTCGGCGTCGTCCGCGCCGGTTCGGGCGAGCAGCAGGTTGTCCCGCAGCGAGCCCACGAACACGTGGTGTTCCTGGTTGACCAGCGCGACGTGCTCGCGCACCCGCTCCGCAGGCATCCGCGACAGCTCGACCGAGCCCAGCGTGACGCGGCCCTCGCGCGGCGCGTAGATCCCGGCGAGCAGCCGCCCCAGCGTCGACTTGCCCGCGCCGGACGGCCCGACCAGGGCGACCCGGGTGCCCGGGGCCACCGACAGCGAGACCTCGTGCAGGACGTCCACGCCCTCGCGGTAGCCGAAGCGCACCTCGTCCGCGTCGACGTGCCGCCCGTCGGGACGCACGCCCGCGTCGCCCGGCTCCGGCTCGATGTCGCGCACGCCGACCAGCCGCCCGAGCGAGACCTGGGCCACCTGGAGCTCGTCGTACCAGCGCAGGATGAGTCCGACCGGCTCGACCAGCATCTGCGCGAGCAGCGCACCCGTGGTGAGCTGCCCGACCGTGATCCAGTCCTGGAGGACGAACACCCCGCCGATCGTGAGCACCGACACCATGATCGTCATGTGGGTGACGCTGACCACGGGGAAGAGCACGGACCGCAGGGACAGCGTGTACCGCTCCCAGGCCGTCCACTCCTTGACCCGCTGGTCGGAGAGCGCGATCCGGCGCGCGCCGAGGCGGTGCGCCTCGACGGTGCGTCCCGCGTCGACCGTCTCGGTCAGCGCGGAGGCGACCGCCGCGTACCCGGCAGCCTCCGAGCGGTACGCCGAGGGCGCCCGCCGGAAGTACCAGCGGCAGCCCACGACGAGGACCGGCAGCGCGATCAGCACGGCGAGCGCCAGCGGCGGGGCGGTGACCCCGAGCGCGCCGAGGAGCAGCGCCGCCCAGACCACGCCGATCGCCAGCTGCGGCACGGCCTCGCGCATCGCGTTCGCCAGGCGGTCGATGTCCGTGGTGATCCGGGACAACAGGTCGCCCGTCCCCGCCCGTTCGAGCACGCCCGGCGGCAGCCCGACCGCGCGCACCAGGAAGTCCTCGCGCAGATCGGCCAACATTTCCTCGCCGAGCATGCCGCCGCGCAGCCGGACCGTCCGGACGAAGACCGTCTGGACGAGGAGCGCGAGCGCGAACAGGGCCGCGGTCCGCCCGAGATGGAGGTCCCGCACCCCCGTCGAGAGGTCCTCGACGAGGCCGCCGAGGAGGTAGGGGCCGACCATCGAGGCGATCACGGCGACGGCGTTGACGCCGACCAGGACCGAGAACGCCCTGCGATGGCGCCCGAAGAGCTCCCTCACGTACGCCCGTACCGTCGCCGGGGTTCCCACCGGCAGGGTGGTGGCCGACCGCGGCGCCGCCGGGTCGTACTCCGGTGCTGCCACGCCGATCATGCCGACTCCTCCACTCTCTGCATCGCCTTCGGATCTTCCTCGTCCGTCTCGCGCGTGACCACCGCGCGGTAGCGGGCGTCGGTGTGCACCAGCTCGCGGTGCACCCCCACGGACGCGACCTCGCCGTCGTGCACGAACACGACCCGCTCGGCCAGGTCGAGCAGCAGCGGCGACGACGTGAACACGACCGTCGTCCGGCCCGCCCGCACCCGCTTGATGCCGTCCGCGACCCGCGCCTCGGTGTGCGAGTCGACGGCCGAGGTCGGCTCGTCGAGCACGAGCACCTCGGGGTCGGTCACCAACGACCGCGCCAGGGCGAGGCGTTGGCGCTGCCCACCCGAGAGCGAGCGGCCGCGCTCGGTAATGCGAGTGGCCATCGGGTCCTGCCCGCCGTCCACCGATGCCTGCGCGAGCGCCTCCAGTACGTCACCGCACTGCGCCGCCGCCAGTGCGTCCGCCGCCTCGACCTGCCCCGACGACGGCACGTCGAGCAGCTCGCGCAGCGTGCCCGAGAGCAGCACCGGGTCCTTGTCCTGGACCAGGACGACGGTGCGGGCGTCGTCCAGCGCGAGGCCGTCGAGCGCGACGCCGCCGAGCAGGACCGAGGGCAGCCCGTCTCCGTCGGCGGCGTGTCCGCCGAGCCGGTCCGCGAGCCGCCCGGCCGCGTCCGGGTCCCCGCACACCACGGCCGTGAAGCGGCCCTCGGGTGCGAGGAGCCCGGTCGCCGGGTCGTACAGATCACCGGACGGCAGGGCCCGCTCCGGCCCGGACGGCACCCCCGTGTCCGTCCCGGCCGGATCGGTGACCCGCTGGAGCGCGAGCACGCGCGCCGCCCGCTTCGCGGAGGGACGCGAGAACGAGTACGCCATCGCGATCTCCTCGAAGTGCTGAAGCGGGTACAGCATCAGCGTCACCGCGCTGTACACGGTGACCAGTTCACCCACCGCGATCCGGCCCGCCAGCGCGAGGTGCGCGCCGTACAGGACGACCGTGATGAGCAGCAGGCCGGGCAGGAGTACCTGGACCGCCGAGATCAGCGACCACATGCGCGCGCTGCGCACCGCGGCCCGGCGGACCTCCTGGGAGGCCTCGCGGTAGCGTCCGAGGAAGAGTTCCTCGCCGCCGATGCCGCGCAGCACCCGCAGGCCCGCGACCGTGTCGGACGCCAACTCCGTCGCCCTGCCCGCCTTCTCGCGCTGGATGTCCGCGCGCCGGGTGGCCCGCGGCAGCAACGGCAGGACGGCCAGGGCCAGTACGGGCACGCCGATCGCCACGACGATGCCGAGCGTGGGCTGGTAGACCAGCAGCCCGACGCAGATGATCACCAGGGCCGCGGCCGCCGCCGCGAAGCGCGAGAGCGCCTCGACGAACCAACCGATCTTCTCGACGTCGCCCGTCGACACCGCCACCACCTCGCCCGCCGCGACCCGGCGCGTGAGCACCGAGCCCAGCTCGGCCGTCTTGCGCGCGAGCAGTTGCTGCACCCGGGCGGCCGCGGTGATCCAATTGGTGACCGCGGTGCGGTGGAGCATCGTGTCGCCCACCGCGATGGCGACGCCGAGCAGCACGTTGAGGGCGGCGGCCAGCGCGAGCCGGTGGCCCGAGCGGTCGACGGCCGCCTGCACGGCGAGACCGACGGTCCACGGCAGCCCGGCGATTCCGCACTGGTGCAGCAGCCCCCAGGCCAGGGACTTGAGCTGGCCGCCGAGCTGGTTGCGGCCCAGCCAGTACAGGAAGCGGGGACCCGAGCGGACGTCCGGTTCGCCTGGATCCGTAAAGGGAAGATCGCGAATCTGCATGGCGTCCGGGGTCCTTGCATCGAATGGCTGAAGCCGTGCAAGGTTCACCCTTTCCGTGTGCGGTTTTCAATCGATTTTTCCGCGTAGGGGCCCAGAACCCGCCATGGTCCGCGTCCCGGGTCTGGCGCCGCGGCCGCGCTCGCGCTTCACTCCTGACCCATGAGACGACGAAGGATCATGTCCATGCTCGGCGGCCTCACCCTGGCCGCGGGCCTGGTGCTCGGCGCGGGCCCGGCCGCGGCGGCCGACACCCCGCCCCCCGAGTTCGGCACCGACTGGCACGACCCGCTGACCGCGGCGCCGCCGGTGGCCACCCCGCACACCAGGTCCTGCCAAGTCACCCTCGCCGAGACCCAGTTCCGCGACTACACGCCGCTCAAGGGGAGTTACACGCCGCCCAAGGGCTGCGGGGACCGCTGGAGCAAGGTGGTGCTCCGCCTCGACGGCAAGGTCAAGGGGCGCCAGTACGACCGCCTCGGCTATCTCCACGTGGGCGGCGTCGAGGTGCTGCGCACGTCGACGCCCGAGCCCTCGGTGGAGGGCATCGCCTGGAACGTCGAGAAGGACGTCACGCGCTACAGCGACACCTTCCGCTCCGCGCAGCCCGTCGAGATGCTCATCGGCAACACCGTCGACGACACCTACACGGGAGTCATCGACGTCAAGGTGACGCTCACCTTCTACGCCGCCGAGGGCCGCACCGCGCCCGCCGCGACCCCCGACCGGGTGCTCCCGCTGGACACCGCGCGGGTGACCACGCCGCGCAACGCCGAGCGCGTCGTCGCCGAGGTGTACGCGACCGGTTCGGGCGGCGGCTGCGAGGAGTTCTGGTACCTCGCGGTCCCCGACCCCGCCGCGTACTCCTGCAAGGCGCCGGCCGGGCCGAACCGCGAGGTGCAGATCAAGGTCGACGGTCAACTCGCCGGAATCGCGGCCCCGTTCCCGACCGTGTGGACGGGCGGCTGGTCCAACCCCTTCCTCTGGTACGTCGTCCCCGCTCCCCGCGCCTTCGACGTGAAGCCCGTCGAGTACGACCTCACGCCGTACGCGGCCCTGCTCAACGACGGCCGCCCGCACCAGGTCGAGGTCGCGGTCGCCGGGGTCCCGGCCGGGCAGGCGGGCTGGTCCACCCCCACCAACCTGCTCATCTGGCAGGACAAGGGGAGCAAGGTCGTCACCGGCGGACTGACCCGCCACGACGAGACGGCTCCGGTCGACTCGACCACGTACCAGCCGGGTCCGGCCGAGCTGCGGCTCGACGCCAACAGCAGCCACCGGCTCACCACGGCCGGATACCTCAACACCTCGCACGGCCGCGTCACCACGACGGTGACCCGCTCGCTCTCCGCCGCCTCGGTGCACCGCTGGACCGAGGGCGAGAACACCGACGCGCTGAAGGGGAGTTGGCACGACGACGAGAGCGTGACGACGGACGGCCGGGGCCCGGCGGTCACCGCCCGGGACAATCGCACCTACACGATGGACGGCACCACCACCATCGGCACGGACAACCGGCTGCGCACCGTCATCACCCTCGGCGACCGCGCCGACGCCCTCACCCTGCGCGGTGCGCGTCCCACCGCCTTCTCGCACCTCGACGACACCTATCAGGGTGACGCCTCCTGGACCATGAACGTGCCCCGCGACCAGCGCCACGCGGTCGGTACCTCCGCCGAGCGCTACCGCCTGTACGGATCGGACGGCTGCTACGACCGCAGCCTGAAGACGGTCCAGGGCACGCTCACCGAGGACGTCCGGCACTGCTGAGACCCCCGGTGCCGGGCCGCCCGCCGCGGCCCGGCACCGGCCCTCACGCCTCGGCGGGCTTCTCGGAGTCCATCCCGGCGCGTGGCTTCTTCCACTCGCCCCGGGTGAAGTCGGGGATCTGCTGCGGCATGCCCCGCTGCTTGATCGAGAGGTCGCTCAGCGGGACGGGCGAGGTCCACGTGGCGGCGTCGTACACGTCGAAGTCGGGCACCAGGCCGAGGCGCATGCACTGCGTCAGCCGGAACACCAGGAGGTAGTCCATCCCGCCGTGACCGCCCGGCGGGTTGGCGTGCTCCTTCCACAGCCAGTGGTCCCACTCCGCGTACTTCGAGAAGTCGCCCCACTCGTCGTTCTTGTGGTCCGGCTCCAGGTAGATCCGCTCGGGGTAGTCCTCGAAGAGCCCCTTGGTGCCGCCGAGGCTGTTGATCCGGCTGTACGGATGGGGCGTCGACACGTCGTGCTCCAGCCGGATCACCCGCCCCTTCGCGGTCTGCACGAGGCTGATCGTGCGATCGCTCTCGATGTACGTCTCCTTCCAACTCGGGTCCCCGGCAGGCATGTTGGCGGCTCGGTACTGGGCCAGGCCGAGTGACGGCGAGCCCACGCTGACGATGCTCACCGCTCGGTCGCCGCGGTTGAGGTCCATGTAGTTGGCGACCGGGCCGAAGCCGTGGTTGGGGTACAGGTCGCCGCGCAGCCGCGTGTGCCAGCGCCTGCGCCACGGGCCCTCGTAGTACGCGGGGTCGAACATCAGGCCGCGCAGATCGTGCTGGTAGGCGCCCGCGCCGTGCAGCAGGTCCCCGAACTTGCCCGCGTGCGCCATGCGCAGCACCCGCATCTCGTTGCGGCCGTAGCAGCAGTTCTCCAGCTGCATGCAGTGCCTGCGCGTCCGCTCGGAGAGGTCCACCAATTCCCACAACTCGTCGAGCCGGAGCGCGATCGGGCACTCCACGCCGACGTGGACTCCGTTCAGAAGCGCCGATCTGGCGATCTCGAAGTGCGAGTCCCAGGGGGTCGCGACATGGGCGAAGTCGACGTCACCGCGCTGGAGGAGCTGCTCGTAGTCGTGGTCACCGTGTACATAGACGGCCGGTGCGGGCCGCCCGGCCGCCGTGACCTTGGCGGCGGCCCGCTCGGCCTTCGCCTTCACCGGATCGCACAGGGCGACCACCTCGACCCCGGGCAGCGCCAGGTACAGGTCGATCATCGCGCCGCCCCGATTGCCGAGACCGATCAACGCGACCCGTACCGTCGAGCGCCGCTGGAAGGGCACCCCGATCATGGTCCTGCCCTGCCGCCGGGGCTCCTGGGCAGACGCCTCCTCCGCCGCGGCGGGCTGGGCCCCGAACGCCCCGAGGCCCAGCCCCGCGCCCGCGGCCCCGGCGGTCCACAGGACGGACCGCCGACTGACGTCGTGCTGCTCCGGTACCGCGTCGTTCATCGAACCTCCAGGTGATCGGCTGGAATTCCATGGGCTGACGTTTGCGCGACCTTTACCGAACCTCGGTGAGGACCTTGAAGGGTGAGACCCGTGGCGCGCAAGAGCCCCGCCGAAACTCTTGATACCGGCCCGCGAACTTTCGGCCGCGCTTTGCGGCGGCGCGAAGGCGCGTGTCGCAGCTCCGGAGCGGCGCCTCCCACCGTTGGCCGCGGGGTGTGTCAAAGGGAAGTGACGGCGTGCGGCTCCGACGCGGCGGCGCGACGAACCCCGCCCGGTCGGCAGCCGAAACCGATCCCCGCCCCGCCGCGCGCCTAGCTCCGCCGCAGGTACTCCGGACCGGGCCGAGTCGCCCGCTCAAGTTCCAGGATCACGGAGTAGTACCGCCGCCCCGTACCGCGCTCCAGCCCCACCTCGCACATCCGGTTGGCCGACAGGTGCGCCTCGTACGGGCGCGAACGGACCTCCGCCGCCTCCCGGGACGTGGCCGAGGACGTCAGCTCGGGGTGCAGCATCCCCCGGTCGCCCGCGAACGCGCAGCACCGGACGTCGTCGGGCACGACGACCTCGTCCGCGCAGGCCGAGGCGACGGCCAGCAGCTCCGCCTCGTCGCCCAAGTGCCGCATGGAGCAGGTCGGATGGAGGACGGCCGAGCGCGCCGTGCGCAGGACCGTGAGGTCGGGGAGGAGGGACGCGGCCCACACCACCGAGTCCACGACGGTCAGCTCGCGGTGCAACTCCCGGTTGTCGGCGGTGAGGTGGGGCACCACCTCGCGCGCGATGCCGAGCGTGCACGACGAGGCGTCGACGACCAGCGGGAGGCGGCCCCCGGCGGTCCAGCCCCAGGCGGCCTCCACGATGCGGTTGGCCATCACGGCGTTGCCCCGGTCGTACCCCTTGGAGTGCCAGATCGTGGCGCAGCACGTGCCCGCCACGTCGTCCGGGATCCACACCGGCCGGCCCGCCCGCTCCGCGACGGCCGCCATGGCCTGGGGGAGCGAGGGACCCCGGAAGCCGTGAGGTTCGCCGAAGATGCGGTTGACGCAGGCCGGGTAGTAGACGGCCGAGGCACCGACGCGCCGTGTGCGGGGCAGCGCGGCGGAGGCGGCACCGGGGATCTGGGGCAGCCAGTCCGGTACGAGGTCGGGGCGCACGGCCCGCCGCGCGAGCCCGGTGGCCCGCGTCAGGAGCCGGTCGCTGATCCGGTCGGCCGCCGCGACGGCGAGCCGCGCGGAGGCCTCGACCGCCTTGAAGTTCCGGGCGGCGAGCGCCGCCACCCGCTCCTCGCGCGGGCTGTGCCGCCGATGGCGGAACTCCTTCATCAGCGCGCCCGTGTCGATGCCGACCGGGCAGTCGAGGGCGCAGGTGGAGTCCCCGGCGCAGGTGTCGACCGCGTCGTACCCGTACGCGTCGAGCAGAGCGGACTCGACGGGGGAGCCGGCCTGCTGGCGCGTCATCTCCCGGCGCAGCACGATCCGCTGGCGCGGAGTGGTGGTCAGGTCGCCACTGGGGCACGTCGGCTCGCAGAAGCCGCACTCGATGCAGGGGTCGGCGATCGGTTCCACCTTCGGGATGGTCTTGAGCCCCCGCAGGTGCGCCTTCGGGTCGCGGTCGAGCACGATGCGCGGCGCCAACACCCCGTCCGGGTCGATGACTTGCTTGGTGCGCCACATCAGCTCGGTCGCCCTGGGCCCCCACTCCAGCTCCAGGAAGGGCGCGATGTTGCGGCCGGTGGCGTGCTCGGCCTTGAGTGATCCGTCGAAGCGCTCCACGGTGAGGCGGCAGAACTCCGCCATGAACGCGGCGTACCGCTCCACGTCGGCGGGCTCGGAGGCGTCGAAGGCGAGCAGGAAGTGCAGGTTGCCGTGGGCGGCGTGGCCGGCGACCGCCGCGTCGAAACCGTGCCGGGCCTGGAGTTCCAGCAGTGCCGCGCACGCCTCGGAGAGGCCGGCCGGCGGGACCGCGAAGTCCTCGGTGATCAGCGTCGTACCGGAAGGGCGGGAGCCGCCGACCGCGGTCACGAACGCCTTGCGGGCCTTCCAGTACCCGCCGATCGTCGCCGCGTCCCGGGTGAAGGCGTTGGTCACCGAGGCCACGGGCGCGACGAGTTCGAGCCCGGCGAGCACCTCGTCGGCGGCCCGTTCGTACGCCTCCCGCGCGGCCTCGTCGGGCGCCCGGAACTCCACCAGGAGCGCGGTGGTGTCCTTGGGCAGCCCGGCCCAGTCGGCGGGCACGCCCTTGACGCTGACGGAGGCGCGCAGCGTGTTGCCGTCCATCAGCTCCACGGCGATGGCGCCCGCCTCGTTGAACAGCGGGACGGCGGCAGCGGCCGCGGGCAGCGAGGGGAAGAAGAGCAGCGCGGTGGAGACCAGCCGGTCCAGAGGCAGGGTGTCGAAGACGACCTCGGAGATGAAGCCGAAGGTGCCCTCGGAGCCGACCATGAGGCCCCGCAGGATCTCCACCGGCGTGGAGCCGTCGAGGAACGCGTCCAGTCGGTAGCCGTTGGTGTTCTTGATCTCGTACTTGGCGCGGATCCGGGCGACCAGCTCCGGGTCCGCCTCGATCTCCGCCTTCAGCGCCAACAGACCCGCGCAGAGCCGGGGTTCGGCGTGGACGAGGTCCTCGTCGGCCGCCGGGTCGGCGGTGTCCACGACCGTGCCGCTCGGCAGGACGAAGGTGAGCGAGGACAGCGTCCGGTAGGAGTTGCGGGTGGTGCCCGCCGTCATGCCCGAGGCGTTGTTGGCGACGACCCCGCCCACCGTGCAGGCGATCGCGCTCGCCGGGTCGGGCCCGAGCACCCGGCCGTGCCGGGCGAGCGCGGCGTTGGCGCGCACGACGGTGGTCCCCGGAAGGATCCGCGCCCGCAGCCCGTCGTCGAGCACCTCGACCCCCGCCCAGTGCCGGCGCACGTCGACCAGGATGTCCTCGCCCTGCGCCTGCCCGTTCAGGCTGGTGCCCGCCGCCCGGAAGACGACTTCGCGGCCCTTGCCGCGGGCGTACGAGAGGATCGCGGAGACGTCGTCGATGTCCTCGGCGACGACCACGGCCCGCGGGACGAAGCGGTACGGGCTGGCGTCCGAGGCGTACCGCACGAGGTCGGAGACC
The DNA here is from genome assembly GCF_056431605.1 of Streptomyces sp. NPDC045846. Lineage (NCBI taxonomy): Bacteria > Bacillati > Actinomycetota > Actinomycetes > Kitasatosporales > Streptomycetaceae > Streptomyces > Streptomyces sp. NPDC045846. Next base: position 149,697 of record NZ_JBWKKJ010000006.1, read on the forward strand.
TTCCAGAGCACCTTGTCCGCGCCGAGCAGCGCGATCAGCTCCGAACGCAGCGGCTCCGGGGTGCCCTTCGCCAGGGGGCCGGGGACCCGGTCGGGCGACGGCGCGCGGTGTCCCTTCGGGCGCAGGGCTCGCGGATCGGGCTCCAGCAGCGGCATGACCACGGCCTCCTCGGGTCCGTCAGCAGCGGCGCTCCGGCGATCCGTCCACCAGAGCAGTCAGCAGCCCGCCGAGCACCTCGCGCTGGTCGGCGGTCAACGGTGCCAGGATCTCCTCCGCGGCGCCCCGGCGCGCGCCGCGCAGCGCGCGCAGCGTGGCGCGGCCCGTGTCGGTCAGCTCGATCCGGATCACCCGGCGGTTGGTCGGATCCGGCACCCTGCGCACGTCGCCGCTCTCCTCCAGCGCGTCGACCAGTGTGGTCACGGCGCGCGGGACCACTTCGAGGCGGGCGGCGAGATCGGCCATGCGCGGTGGCTCGTTCCAGTGGGCGACGGTGCGCAGCAGCCGGGACTGCGCGGGCGTGATGCCGACCGGCTCCAGGTGCTGCTTCTGGATGCGGTGCAGGCGGCGGGTCAGCCGGAGCAGCTGCTCGGCCAGCAGGCCGTCGGCGTCCGGGGCCCGGGAAATGTGTGGCTGCATACGGGAACAATAACAGGACCCCGTTCATTGTGAGTATAGGTAACAATGAGCTATGCTCGCGAAATCGTCGCCGTTCCGCCCGCGGGCGGAGGCCCTCACACCCTGTCGAAGGAGCCCATGCGCCCCGAACACTCCACCTGGACACCCCCGCCCCGCGGCACCGAGCCGCAGGAGCCGGCCCAGATCCGCCGCATCCTCGGCCTGTTCCGCCCCTACCGCGGCAGGCTCGCCGTCGTCGGCCTGCTGGTCGCCGCGTCCTCGCTCGTCTCGGTCGCCTCGCCGTTCCTGCTCCGCGAGATCCTCGACGTCGCCATCCCGCAGAACCGCACGGGCCTGCTGAGCCTGCTCGCCCTCGGCATGATCGCGACGGCGGTCGTGACCAGCGTGTTCGGCGTACTGCAGACGCTCATCAGCACCACGGTCGGCCAGCGCGTCATGCACGACCTGCGCACCGCGATCTACGCCCAGCTCCAGCGGATGCCGCTCGCCTTCTTCACCCGCACCCGCACCGGCGAGGTGCAGTCCCGCATCGCCAACGACATCGGCGGCATGCAGGCGACCGTCACGTCCACCGCCACCTCGCTGGTCTCCAATCTCACCGCCGTCGTCGCCTCCGTGGTCGCGATGCTCGCGCTGGACTGGCGGCTGACCGCGGTCTCCCTGCTCCTGCTGCCGGTCTTCGTGTGGATCAGCCGCAGGGTCGGCCGCGAACGCAAGAAGATCACCACCCAGCGCCAGAAGCAGATGGCCGCCATGGCCGCCGAGGTCACCGAGTCGCTCTCGGTCAGCGGCATCCTGCTTGGCCGCACCATGGGCCGGGCCGACTCACTGACCAAGAACTTCGCCGCCGAGTCCGAGCGCCTCGTCGACCTGCAAGTGCGCTCCAACATGGCCGGGCGCTGGCGCATGTCCACCATCGGCATCGTCATGGCCGCCATGCCCGCCGTCATCTACTGGGCGGCCGGCCTGGCCCTGGAGACCGGAGGCCCCTCGATCTCCATCGGCACCCTCGTCGCCTTCGTCTCGCTCCAGCAGGGCCTGTTCCGGCCCGCCGTGAGCCTGCTGTCCACGGGCGTCGAGATGCAGACCTCGCTCGCCCTCTTCCAGCGGATCTTCGAATACCTGGACCTGCCGGTGGACATCACCGAGCCCGACGAGCCGGTGCGCCTGGACAGGGCGCGCGGCGAGATCCGCTTCGAGAACGTCGACTTCCGGTACGACGACCAGCAGGAGCGCCCCACCCTCGCCGGCATCGACCTGGCCGTGCCCGCGGGCGCCAGCCTCGCCGTCGTCGGCCCCACCGGTTCCGGCAAGTCCACGCTCAGCTATCTGGTGCCGCGGCTGTACGACGTGACCGGCGGCCGCGTCACCCTGGACGGGATCGACGTGCGCGAGCTGGACTTCGACAGCCTGGCCCGCGCGGTCGGCGTGGTCTCCCAGGAGACCTACCTCTTCCACGCCTCGGTCGCCGAGAACCTCCGCTTCGCCAAGCCGGGAGCCACCGACGCGGAGCTCGAAGAGGCCGCCCGCGCCGCCCAGATCCACGACCACATCGCCTCGCTGCCCGACGGCTACGACACCCTCGTCGGCGAGCGTGGCTACCGGTTCTCCGGCGGCGAGAAGCAGCGCCTGGCCATCGCCCGTACGATCCTGCGCGACCCGCCCGTCCTCATCCTCGACGAGGCGACCAGCGCGCTCGACACCCGTACCGAACACGCGGTCCAGCAGGCCATCGACGCGCTCTCCCGAGGCCGCACCACCATCACCATCGCCCACCGTCTCTCCACCGTGCGCGACGCGGACCAGATCGTCGTCCTGGACGGCGGCCTGATAGCCGAGCGGGGCACCCACGAGGAACTGCTCGACCAGGACGGCCGGTACGCGGCGCTGGTCCGCAGGGACGCCGAGCCGGCCCCCGTCCGCGGGTGACGGCTCGGGGCGCACACGGCGACGCCGCCGCTCCCGTGGGACGGGGAACGACGGCGCCGGGCGTGACGATCGTCAGACGAGCCAGCCGATGAAGTGGAGGACGCCGGCGAGCAGGTCGGTGATGAGGTTCATGGTGGTGCTTTCTCCTTGTGCGATGGGCATCGGACAGATGCCGTGTGGGACTGCGCACCGCCGGTCTGCAGCCCGTCGCTTGCGCCCCTCAAGCATCCTTCGCCACAAGGGAGTTGAGCAACGAATGCCGAGACGATCACGCGTACCAGCGAACAACCGATCCCCTGTTCGTGTGTTCCCCAAGGCCGGGCGTGGTGCGTGTCGGCCCCTGCTGAATGTCTGATTTGCCTCATATCTGGGGGTAGCGTGCCGCCATGAGTGAGACCTCGTACCGTCGACGGGCCCGGCTCACCCGCCGTGGCCGGCTCATCCTGCTGCTGGTCGCGCTGCTCGTCGTGGCCGGTGTGGTGCTCGTTCTGGTGCTGCGCGAGACCGGCGCCCCGACCAGGTCCCTCGTCGTGCCGGAGGGCTGGCGGGCCACCCAGGTCTACGCGGCCGTCGACAAGCGCCTCGACCTGCCGCCCGGCACCACCAGGGCGGCCGCCGCCTCGGCGGAGCTCAAGCTCCCGGCCGAGGCCAGGGGCAACCCCGAGGGCTATCTGTTCCCGGCGACCTATCCGATCACGGACGACACCACCCCCGGCGGTCTGCTCGCCTACATGGTCGAGACCGCCAACAAGCACTTCGGTCAGGACGGCATCGCCGCGGGTGCCCGGCGCGGAGGCCTGACGGTGTATCAGACGGTGATCGTCGCCGGGATCGTGCAGGCCGAGGCCGACTCCACGGCCGACATGGGCAAGGTCGCGCGCGTCATCCGCAACCGGCTGGCCCGCGGGATGCCGCTCCAGATGGACTCGACGCTGAACTACGCGCTCAACCGCTCCACGCTGACCACCACCGCGGGCGACACCAGGACCGACAGCCCGTACAACACCTACGAGCACAAGGGCCTGCCGCCGACCCCCATCGCGAACCCGGGCCAGCAGGCGCTGAACGCCGCCATCGATCCGACGCCGGGCAACTGGCTGTACTTCGTGACGGTGGCGCCCGGCGACACGCGCTTCACCGACAGCTACGCACAACAGCAGCTGAACGTAAGGGAGTTCAACGAGAACCAGAGGAAGACGGGCGAAGCGGGCTGAACTGCGGGACCGGCCGGTCGGACTCGCCGCGCCCCGCGGGCCCGGTCGGTCGGGCCCGCCGTATCCCGCCGGTCAGACGAGGGCGGGCTCGCGGTCGAGCAGCCGCTTGATCTCCCGCACCGCCGCCCGCCCGGCCCGGTTGGCGCCGATCGTCGACGCCGACGGACCGTAGCCGACCAGATGCACCCGCTCGTCCCTCGCCGCCCGGGTCCCCTCCAGCCGGATGCCGCCGCCCGGCTCGCGCAGCCGCAGCGGGGCGAGATGGTCGACGACCGGGCGGAAGCCGGTGGCCCAGACGATGACGTCGGCCTCGATACTGCGCCCGTCCTTCCACGCCACCCCGTGCTCGGTGATCCGGTCGAACATCGGCAGCCGGTCAAGAACGCCCTTGGCCCGGGCCGCCCGCACGGCGTCGTTCAGGGGCAGCCCCGTCACCGAGACCACGCTCCTGGGCGGCAGGCCGAGCCGTACGCGCTCCTCGACCATCGCCACGGCCTCGCGGCCGGCCTCCGCGTCGAAGGGGCCTTCGCGGAAGACCGGCGGGCGCCGGGTGACCCAGGTCGTCTCCGCCGCGACTTCGGCGATCTCCATCAGATGCTGGGTGCCCGAGGCCCCGCCGCCGACCACGACCACCCGCTGCCCCGCGAACGCCTCGGGCCCCGGATAGGTCGCGGTGTGCAACTGCCGCCCCCGGAACGTCTCCTGGCCCGGGTAGCGCGGCCAGAACGGCCGGTCCCAGGTGCCGGTCGCGTTGATCAGCGCCCGCGCCGCGTAGTCGCCCTCCGAGGTCTCGACCAGCAGCCGTCCCCCCTCGCCCTCCCGCACCGCCCGCACCTCGACCGGCCGGTGCACCCGCAGGTCGAAGGCGTCCTCGTAGGCACTGAAGTACGCCCCGACGACCTCCGAGGAGGGACGGTCGGCCGGCGCCCCGGTCAGCTCCATGCCCGGCAGCGCGTGCATGCCGTGCACCTTGCCGTACGTGAGCGAGGGCCAGCGGAACTGCCAGGCGCCGCCCGGCCGCGGCGCGTGGTCGAGCACCACGAAGTCACGACCGGGCTCCAGGCCCGCCCGCCGCAGGTGGTAGGCGCCGGACAGGCCCGCCTGCCCGGCGCCGATGACCACCACGTCCACGTCTCGCACCCCGAAGTCGTTCACGGTTCTACCAACCATGCGGGGTGCGTGGATCTTCCCGGGGTCAGCGCCCGCCCCCCACCAGGAGCGGGGCCCCGCCCGGCGCGGAGGCCGGGCGGCCGTTCGCGGCGGGCACGCCCAGCAGCGGCGAGGCCGGAATCCGCGGCAGCAGCCCCCGCGTGGCGAGCTCGGGGGTCACGCCCTCCCCGAACCAGTACGCCTCCTCCAGGTGCGGATAGCCGGACAGCACGAAGTGCTCGATCCCGAGCTCGTGGTACTCCTCGATCCGGTCGGCCACGTCCGCGTGGCTGCCGACCAGGGCCGTGCCCGCCCCGCCCCGCACCAGACCGACGCCCGCCCACAGGTTCGGCGAGATCTCCAGCTCGTCCCGCGAGCCGCCGTGCAGGGCGAGCATCCGCTGCTGGCCCACCGACTCGCTCCTGCCGAGCGCCTGCTGGGCCGCCGCGATCGTCTCGGCGTCGAGGTCGCCGAGCAGCCGGTCGGCCGTCGCCCACGCCTCGTGCGCCGAGTCCCGCGAGATGGTGTGCAGCCGGATGCCGAACCGGACCGTGCGCCCCCGCTCCTCGGCGAGCCCCCGGATCCAGTCGATCTTCTGCTTCACCTGCGCGGGCGGCTCGCCCCAGGTCAGATACACATCGGCGTGGTCGGCGGCCACCGGCCCGGCCGCCGCCGATGAGCCCCCGAAGAAGATCTCCGGCAGCGGGTCCGGCGGCAGCGCGGTCAGGCCGCCCTCCACCTGGTAGTGCACGCCATTGAAGTCGTAGGGCCGCCCGCGCCACACCCCGCGCACCACGGACAGGAACTCCGAGGTCCGCGCGTAGCGGCGGTCGTGGTCGAGGTGGTCGCCGAAGCGCCGCTGCTCGGTCGAGTCGCCGCCCGTCACCACGTTGAGCAGCAGTCGGCCCCGGGTGATGCGCTGGTAGGTGGCCGCCATCTGGGCGGCGAGGACGGGGGAGATGACGCCCGGCCGGAAGGCGACGAGGAACTTGAGCCGCTCGGTGTGCTGGGCCAGCGCGGCCGTCGTCAGCCAGGCGTCCTCGCACCAGGTGCCCGTGGGTGTCAGGACCGCTTCGAAGCCCAACTGCTCGGCCGCCTTGGCGATCTGGGCCAGGTACTCGATGTCGGGCGCGCGCACCCCGCCGGTCGGAGTGATCCGCGAGCGTGTGATGCCTCCGTCGGTGTAGGCGTGCCGGTCGACCAGGGTCCGGCCGTCACCGCCGGTGGGCAGGAACCAGTGCAGATGGACGGTCATCAGGAGGAGGCCTTTCCGTACGAGCGGGGGGCGGTGGTGGAGGCGGGAAGGGAGCCGTTGAAGCGGGTGTCGACGTAGTCCTTGAAGGAGAAGCGGCGCGGGATCAGCTTGAGGTCGGCGAAGGTGTCGGCGATCTGCTGCTCGGAGGCGACGGCCGCGGCGTCCACGGCCACCGCGACCCGCGTGCCGTTGCTGCGCCGCACCGAGTCGAGTGCCACGTCGTAGGGCAGCCCGGTCTCCTTCGACCAGACCTTCGCCCAGGCCTCGGGATGCCGGAAGACCCAGTCCTGGGCGCGGTTGAGGCGCTGGAGGTAGTCCCCGATGGCCTTTGCCTTCGCCGGGTCGCCGAGCGAGGAGGGCGCCGCGACCTGGAACCCCAGGCCGTTGACCACGCCCTCGCCGGTCGTCAGGACCCGCCCCTTGTGCGCGCCGAGGACCTGGGCGGTGTACGGGTCCCACACCGCCCAGGCGTCGACCTTGCCGCGGCTGAAGGCGGCCAGCGCGTCGGCGGGCTGGAGATAGCTGAGCCGGACGTCGCCGATGGTGAGGCCGGCCTTCTTCAGCGCGGCCAGCAGCTGGTAGTGGGCGGAGCTTCCCTGGGCCACGGCGATCGACTTGCCCCGCAGGTCCGAGGGGCGCTTCAGCGGGGAGTCCTCGGGGACCAGGATGCTCTCGCCGGCGGAGGAGCCGTGGCTGGCCGCCACCACCTTGATCTTCGAGTCGGCGCCCGCGGCGAACACGGGCGGTGTGTTTCCCACCGCGCCGATGTCGACGGCCTTGGCGTTGACCGCTTCGAGCAGGGGCGGGCCCGAGGTGAACGTGGACCACTTGATCGTGTAGTCGAGGTGGTCGAGTTCCCCGGCGGCCTTCAGGACCGCCTCGGAACCGCCCTTCTGGTCACCGACGTTGAGCGTGATCGCGCCGGACCCCGCGCCCGGCCCGCTCTTGGCGTCGGCGGCGGAGTTGCCGCCGCACGCGGCGAGCAGCAGGGAGATCGGCAGGAGGAGGGAGGGCAGGGTGTGGCGTCGCACGAGTACGTACTTCCTTCGTGAAGGGTCAGGCGGAGGCGGCGGCGGGCGTCTGTACGCCCAGTTCCTCCAGGAGCCGGGACCGCAGGGCCGCGAAGCCGGGCGCACCGACCGTGCGGGGGCGGTCGAGGCCGAGGGGCGCGTCATGGGCGATGGCGCCGTCCCGCATCACCAGTACGCGGTCGGCGAGCAGCAGCGCCTCGTCCACGTCGTGCGTGACGAGCAGGACCGCGCACCCGCGCCGCTGCCACAGCTCGGCGACCAGCTGCTGTGCCTTGATCCGGGTCAGCGCGTCCAGCGCGCCGAACGGTTCGTCGAGCAGCAGGAGATCCGGCTCGCGCACCAGGGCCCGGGCCAGTGAGGCGCGCTGGGCCTCGCCGCCGGACAGCGTTTTGGGCCACGCTCCCGACCGGTGACCGAGCCCCACCTCCTCCAACGCGGCCTCGGCGACATCCCGTCGGGGCTTGCCCGGCAGCCCGAGCAGGACGTTGCGCCACACCCGCTTCCACGGCATCAGCCGCGGTGCCTGAAAGGCGACGGCCCGCCGCCTGGGCACGAGCACCGTGCCCTCGATCTCCCGGTCGAGTCCGGCGAGCACCCGCAGCAGCGTCGACTTCCCGCACCCGCTGCGGCCGAGCAGCGCGGTGAACTCGCCCGCCCGCAGCGTGAGATCGAGCCCGTCGATGACGGGCCGCCCGTCGAAGGACCGAGTCAGCCCCTCGACCCGTACGGCGTCGGTGTTCGCGGTGGTCACTGGCCCGTGAAGGTCGGTCGCCATTGGAGCAGCAGCCTTTCGAGAGTGCGGACGACGGCGTCGGCGAGCAGGCCGAGGAAGGCGTACACGACCAGGCAGACGACGATCACGTCGGTGCGGAAGAACTCGCGGGCCTGGTTCATCAGGAAGCCGATGCCGGCGTCCGCGTTGATCGACTCCCCGAAGACCAGGGCGAGCCAGGCGGTGGCGAGCGAGTAGCGCAGCCCGGTCATGGCGCCGGGCAGCGCGCCCGGCAGCACCACGTGGCGCACCAGCCCCCAGCGGCCGAGCCCCAACGCCTGTCCGGCCTCGACGAGTTGGGCATCGACGCCGCGGATCCCGGCGTACACGTTCAGATACAGGTGGAAGGCCACGCCGAGCGCGATCAGGGCGACCTTCGGGGCCTCGCCGATGCCCAGCCAGATGATGAACAGCGGAATCAGGCCCACCCAGGGCACGGTGCGCAGCATCTGCACGGTGGCGTCGATCAGATCCTCGCCGAGGCGTGAGAGACCGGACAGGAGGGCGAGGCCGATCCCGGCCGCGCCGCCGATGAGCAGCCCGACGGCCACCCGCTGGAGCGAGATGCCCATCGCCGACGGCAGCGTGCCGTCCGCGATCAGATCGGCCCCGGCGCGAGCCACGGTGCCGGGCGAGGCCAGCGTGTCGGGGCTCAACACCCCGGTGGCGCTGAGGACTTGCCACACCACGAGCAGCGTCAGCGGCCCGGCGGTACGGCGCACCCAGCGCGGCACGGAGGCCGCCAGGCCGCGGCGGGAGGCGAGCGGAACGACCGGTTCGAGCTGGGGACCGGTGGGCGGGGCCGAGGAGGAACTACCGGAATCGACGGATATATCCGGCGGCGCGTGGTCGACGGTCATGGGGACTCCATGGTCGAAGGGGAGGACGGCCGCGGCGCGCCCGGGGGACGACGGCGGCCGCGACCACGACGCCGGTGTGCGCGGGCACGGGGCGGTGGTGCGGGCGTGGCCGTCCGGCCGGACGCGTCAGCGGGCGGCGGTGAGGCTCAGGAGGAAGGAGAGGCGTACGAAGGCGCGGGGTGCGACATCCGGCCGCGGCAGGCGGACGGAGGCGTCGGCTCCGGCTGAAACGACGTCAGCGGCCGCGACAACAGGCGGCGGAGGCCACCCGCAGCAGGTCGATGTGACCGCGCGTGGTGAGCAGGGCTGTACGCGACATGGCGCGAACGTAGCGACCCGTTCCGGACGAGGTCAACGGTGTCTCGCCCCTCGGACGCGCGATCTTGCCCATCGGGCGCCACCCCGGTGCGCCCGCGCGCGAACCCCGGGCGCGGGCGGGAAGATGGGGGCATGTCCGACGTCTTCAGCACCCACGTCCTGCACATCGCGACCGGCTCCCGCGAGACGGTTGCCGATCTGACCGGGGACTGCGAGGAGTTCCTGCGCCAACGGGCGGCGGGCCGCGACGGCCTGCTCAACGTCTTCGTGCCGCACGCCACGGCCGGCGTCGCCGTCCTGGAGACCGGCGCCGGCAGCGACGACGACCTGCTCGCGGCCCTGCACACGCTGCTGCCCGCTGACGACCGCTGGCAGCACCGGCACGGCAGTCCCGGCCACGGCCGCGACCACGTGCTGCCCGCCCTGGTGCCGCCGCACGCCACCCTGCCGGTCATCGGCGGGCGGCTCGCCCTGGGCACCTGGCAGTCGGTGTGCCTGGTGGACACGAACAAGGACAATGCCAACCGGCAGGTGCGGCTGAGTTTTCTCGGCTGAGTTGGTAAAGGTGCTTACCCGCTCGGTGAGTTGAGGGTGTGGCATCATGGCCGCGTTGTCCGCCGGGGGTCGGCAGCCCGAATCCCCGGCACCACCGAATCGGCATTGCAACGGCCTGCTTCTCCAGCGTGGAAGGCGTGGAAGGCTAAGGATGAAGGTGTCTGGCTCTGCGTTACCGTCGCCGGAGGACCGTCGGCTCAGGCGCCGTCTCAAAAAGGTTCGTCAAACCTGTGAGGCGCTGCTCGCGGACTGGGGCATGGAGCACGGGTGCGGTATTGATGAACTCCACCGCTATCTCAGCACACAGAACCAGCGGCCCATCCATCTGATTCCGATGCCCTTCCCGGAACGCCATCTCTTCGGGCTGTGGCTGAAACTCGACGAGTTCGACATCATCGCTTACGAGAAGGCCGCCTCCCCGTCGCACAAAGAACACATCATTGCCCATGAACTGTCGCATATCGCCTTCGCGCATCGCGGGTCCGTGGAATTCGACCGCAGTGATACGAGTCAGTTGTTCACGGATGTCGAACCGGCCGTCGTGCAGAGCATGTTGATGCGCTCGCGCTACAGCGACGACGAGGAGCAGGAAGCCGAGACGATGGCCTCGTTGATCCTGGCCCGCGCCACCAAGCGGTGGCTGGAACCCGCCTGGGGCGTCCCGGAGGAGGCCGCGGAGATCGTCGCCCGCATCGAGAACGGCGTCGGCCACCCGGACCCGTCATGAACGCGGTCAACGGCATACTCACCTGGGTCTGCTCCCTCGGCGGCCTCGCCGCCTTCGCCTACCGGCTGCCGGACCTGCTGCGCAGAAGGCACGACGTCGCCCTGTGGGCGCTGTGCGTCTACTTCCTGTGCTCCGGGATCAGCTTCCTGGTCGACCTGGACGCGCTGCGGGTGCACATCTCCGACCTGTTCGGCCTGCCCAACATCACCTCGCTGATCGTCCAGGTCGCCGTCGTCGTCCTCACCGCCGCCCAGCAGGTCGTCCTCGTCCACTGGTCGTCGCCGCCCGAGGAGGCACAGCGCCGGGCCAGGCACCGGGTGCTGTTCTTCGGGGCCGCCCTGTGCGTCCTGGTGGTGGCCTCCCTCGCGGTCAGTCCGGTGGCCAGCGCCAAGACCGCCACGTCGACGATCCTGCTCAGCATCCAGGACGGCCGGTACGCGCTGTACATGTCGTTCTACCTCGTCATCTGCGGTATCGGGCAGTTCGAGACGGTCCGGCTCTCGCTGCGCTTCACCAAGATGGCCAACCGGCAGTGGCTGAAGGTCGGCATGCGGACCGTGACGGTCGGCGCCAGCCTGATCCTCGTCTACTGCGTCACCCGCAGCATCCAGATCGCCGGCACCCGGCTGCACTACGACGCCTCTGCCCTCGACCCCATCCAGTGGTCGTGCGGCACCATCGGCGCCCTGCTCCAGATCACCGGCTGGACCATCCCGTCCTGGGGCATCCACATCACCCGCGCCCTGGGCTGGCTGCGCAGCTACCGCTCCTACCTGCGGCTGCGACCCCTGTGGTGGGCGCTGTACCAGGCCTCGCCGGACATCGCGCTCGACCCGCCCCGGTCCTGGGCCCGCGACCTGGTCCCGCCGCGCGACCCGCACTACAGCCTCTACCGGCGCGTCATCGAGATACGCGACGGCCAGCTGATGCTGCGCACCTCGCTCTCGCTCGCCGACTTCTCCCGCGTGGCCCGCTCGCTGGGCCTGCCCGAGGACCCCACGTCGCCGCTCGGCGAGGCGCTCCAGGTGCGGGCCGTCCTGAACCGCCCGGCCGAGGAGCGCGACGAGCAGGCCGACGCCTCCGACATCCCGGCACGGCCGCCGTACGACGACTTCCGTGACGAGGTGGAGTGGCTGACCCAGGTGGCGTCCTCGTTCACCGCACTCACCCAGGGCCGGGCGGTGCGCGTGCCCGACAGAATCGCCTCATGACCCAGGCGTGCCCCCCGCCGTGCCACGGCGCCGGCCGCGACCGGCTGACCGCCTTCGCGCGGGCGGAAGTCGAGCGCCTCGTGGCCCTCGACGCCGCGCACGGGGCGACGGCCGCGGTGCCCGAGGTCCGCGAGCTGCTGCGGAGCCTCCCGGAGCTGTCGGCCGACCCGGCGCGGTCGGCCGGGGCGGACGGCGACCTGCTCGCCGCGCTCGCCGAACTCTGCGAAGTGATCGGCTGGATCCTGTTCGACGCGGGCCTGAACGGCGCGGCCCGCCGGATGAACGCCCGCGCCCTGGACCTCGCGCACCGCTGCGGCGACCTCGCGATCGCCCGCCTGGTGCTGCTCAACGACAGCATGCTCCACGCCCGCGCCGGACGCCCGGGGGCCGCCCTGGAGAGCGCCGCCCGGGTGGCCGGGCCCCGCCCGCTGCCCACCCTGGTCGCCACCCTCGTCCTGGTCCGCCGGGCGCACGCGACCGCGATGCTGGGCGGTGACCGGGAAGCGGACCGGCTCATCTCCCGGGCCCGCAGCCGGTTCCTGGACGGCGCCTCGCGCCACGACCCGCCCTGGGCCTGGTGGATCGACCAGCCCGAACTCACGGGCCACCACGGGTGGGTCCTGGCCAGGCTGGGCGACTGGGACCGCGCCGTCCCCCTGCTGTACGAAGCCGCCACCGCGCCCGGCCCCTCGTACCGCCACCTGTTCACCGCGGAGCTCCTCGACGCCCTGGCCGGCGCCGGAGCCTGGCGCGAGGCCGAGGACCTCATCAGGGACCTCGCCCCGCGCGCCGCGGCCATCGGCTCGGTCCGGACGACCGAGACCCTCGCCCGCACCGCCGACCGCTTACGCGGCTGCGCGGCGGTGCCCCCGAACCTGCGGAACGCGGCGGCCTTCCTTCTGGAATCCGTCCCCCGGCACGTCGACGGCCAGGAACGTCCTTCCCGCTAGGGCCGGCCGGGAGCCGCCCGGCCCGCGAGGACCAGCCAGGTTCCACCCCACCACCACCCGACAGACAGGGACCACATGCTTCACATCAGGGTGTCCACGCCCGCGGCCGCCGCCATCGTGGCGGTCGTCCTCCTCTTCGCCACCGGCGGGCCCGTGTCCGAAGTCGCCTACGGCAGGGCCGCCGCGACCCAGCCGGAGACCGCCACGCACGGCAGTCCGTACCTGGCCACCCATCTCTACTTCGGCACGGGCCGCCACAACGGGGAACCACCCATAACCGACGAGCAGTTCATGAAGTTCGTCGCCGACGTGGTGACACCCCGCTTCCCGTCCGGACTGACCATCCAGCAGGGCCGCGGCCAGTGGCGGGACAAGACCGGCAGCATCAACCGCGAGCTCTCCTACGAACTCACCGTGCTCTATCCCCAGCGCGAGGCCCGCACCCACGACCCCGACATCGAGTACATCCGCCACCTGTACTGCTCGATGTACGGGCTCGAATCCGTCGGCCGGGCCGATGTGAAGGCCCAGGCCGACTTCTGAGCCCGGCCGCCCGGCGCGCGGCGCTCAGCGCGTGAGCCGCCGTACGACGAAGAGCATCGCGCCGAGCAGCACCAGCACCGTCCCGGTGATCAGGGAGTCGAGGTCGCTGAACGCGGCGCCCCGCAGCCCGCGCCCGTCCGCCGCCGGGTCGCGGGGCGCGACGGGAGCGGGCCGGGCCCCGGCGGCCCGGTCCGCACCGGTCATCGGCGGCGCGGAGGCGGCGGGCGACGGGATGGGCGGGGGAGACGGGGAGGCCGAGGCGCAGTCCCGTACGCCGCTCACGTCCTGGCGGAAGCCGCCTGGCCCGAGGACGGTGAAACGGTAGCTCTGCCGCTCGGCGACCGGGACCAGGATGGTCCGCGACCGGCCCGGCTCCACGGTGGCCGAGACTCCCGCCAGTTGGAAGGTGAACGGCGCGTCACCCCCGTTGCTCGCCGTGACGTCCACCCCGCCCCGGGCGCAGTCGTCGACCGCCGTCACGGACGGCGCGGGCCCCCGTGCGGGCCGTGCGGCCGCGGTGCCCGCGAGGGCGCTCACGGCCGCCAGCGCCACCGCCCAGCGGGGCGCGACGCGCTTGGGTGCATGCCTCACAGCGGGCCCTTCGGGCGGGAGGTCGGTACGCGACAGGGACGTCCTCCAGTACGGCAGCGGGCGGCCCTTCGTTCAACGGAGGGGGCCGGCCGGCCCGTTGGGGCTCAGGAGCCTCACAGGCCCGGTGCGCCCCACACCGGGAACCAGCGCGACAGATCGCCCTCGACGCGCAGGTCGTCCGCCACGACCGCCCTGATCCGCAGCTCCAGCGCGTTGTCACGGCGCTCCCCGGACAGCGGAGCGAAGGGGTAGAAGGTGCCCCGCTTGTAGAGGTACACCAGGGCGAACGCCTGGCCCTCGGCGTCCTCGAACCCGATCAGGGAGCACAGGAGTTGGGGGCCGAAGCCCGCTCCCTCCAGCGCGGTGTTCACGGCGTGCAGATCGCCGACGAGCGCCGCCAGGTCGTCGGGGGAGCGGCGGGACAGCAGCCAGGAGTACCCGTAGGAGTCGCGGCTGAACTCGACGCAGGACGCGTCGCGTTCGGCGTCCGCGTTCAGCAGGTCCGTCACGTCCTGGCGGATCCGCGCGAAGGCGGCCCCCTCCACCGTGGTGAAGCACACCGAGCCCCGGCCGGTCGGGGTGAACCCGGCGGCCGCCTCCAGGGTGACCGCCGCCGACGGCAGGGCGAACAGCCGGTCCAGGTCGGGCGGGGCGGGCCGGGTGCGCCCGAGCAGGATGTCCAGGAAGCCCATGCGCTCCGTCCTCGTTCAAAGGGGGCAGGGTCGGTGGCCGCGCCTCAGGCGGGTCGGCCAAGATCCGCGGAGATCTTCGCCAGCCGCTCCAGGCGCTGCTCCAGGCTCGGGTGGGTGGCGAAGAGCCGGGCGAGGCTGCTGCCCGCGCCGAAGGCCGGGACGAAGTAGAAGGCGTTGAACGCGCTCGCCGTCCTGAGGTCCTTGCTCGGGATGCGGGCGATGTCCCCGTCGAGCTTGGTCAGCGCCGAGGCGAGGGCCGAGGGGCGCCCGGTGAGGAGCGCCCCGGCCCGGTCGGCGGCCAGTTCCCGGTAGCGGGACAGCGCCCGGATGAGGAGGAAGCTCAGCGAGTACACCAGCGCCGAGACCGCCATGACGCCCATCAGGACGGCCATGGTGTTCTGGTCGCGCCGCCCGCGACCCCCGTACAGCTGGGAGTAGAAGGCGAAGCGGACGACGAGTCCGGCGATGACGCCGAGGAACGAGGCGACCGTGATCACCGCGACGTCGCGGTGGGCGACGTGCGACAGCTCGTGCGCCAGGACCCCTTCCAGCTCGTCCGGTTCGAGGCGCCGCAGCAGCCCGGTGGTGACGCACAGGACCGCGTGGTCGGCGTTGCGGCCGGTCGCGAACGCGTTCGGCAGATCGATGTCGGAGACCGCGACCTGGGGCCTCGGCATGTCCGCGGTAGCGCACAACCGGTCGACGATGCCGTGCAGTTGGGGCTGCTGCTCGCGGGTGACGACGCGGCCGTGCATCGCGTACAGGGCGACCTTGTCGGAGAACCAGTACTGCGACCACAGGACGGCGGCGGCCACCACGACGACCACCAGCGTCGACTTGAGCAGGACCAGGAGTGCGGCGACGAACGCCACGTACAGCAGTCCGAGCAGGAACACCGTGGTCAGCATCCGGGCGGTGAGCTGCCGGTCGGGCTCGAAGCGGCTGTGCACGGCCGTCACACCCGGCCCGGATCGGCGTCGCCCGCCCGCGCACGGGGCCGCGCGGCCGGGGCCGGGGGCCAAAGGAGGGACGGCGCATTCCTCTTGATCATGGCGTTCTCCAGGACCGGTGAAGTGCTGCTCACTCTCCACCATGCCACCGCGCCCACCGTTCAGCGCAGCTGCCGGCGGACCAGTTCGTGCAGGCGCCCGCGGGGGTCGGCGAGGAGTTCGGCGGGCGGGCCCTGCTGGACGATCCGGCCCTCGGACATCACGATCACGCGGTCGGCGTCCAGGACCGTGGAGAGCCGGTGGGCGATCACCACGCGGGTGGCCCTGAGGCTCCGGGTGCTCTCGATCACGACGCGCTGGGTCTCGTTGTCGAGGGCGCTGGTGGCCTCGTCGAAGAACAGCACGCGGGGGCGCCGCACCAGCGCCTGGGCGATCATGAGCCGCTGGCGCTGGCCGCCCGACACGGCCCCGCCACCGGAGATCATGGTGTGCAGCCCCATCGGCATCCGCTTGATGTCCTCGGCGAGGCCCGCCATCGCGGCGGCCTCCCACACCTCCTCCTGCGTGAACACCTCGGCCCCGCAGACGCAGTCCAGGATCGATCCGGTGAGCGGCTGGGCGTTCTGCAGCACGACCCCGCACTGGCGGCGCACGGCCGCCCGGTCCAGGGCCGCCAGGTCCTGGCCGTCGTACAGGACGCTGCCCGAGACCGGGTCGTCGAAGCCGATGAGCAGCCGCAGCAGGGTCGACTTGCCGCAGCCGCTCGGCCCGACCACCGCCACGAACTCGCCCGGGGCCACCTTCAGGGACACGTCGTCCAGGACCAGCGGCCCGTCGTCGGTGTAGCGGAAGGACAGGCCCCGTGCCTCGATCCCGCCGGACAGGACGCCGGGCTGGGTGCTGGCCCCGCGCACCTCGGGCGCCTCGTCGAGCACCGGCTTGATCTGCTCGAACATGGGCAGCACGGCGGCCGCGGAGATGAACGCGCCGGTGAGCTGGGTGACCGCGGTCAGCAGCATCGTCACGGCCGTGTTGAAGGTGAGGAAGGCGCTCGCCGACAGGGCGCCGCGGGCCGGGCCCGCCAGCAGGACGAACAGGAGGAGCGAACACAGCGGCAGATACACCGCGTTGAGGACGGTCGTCAGGTTCTTGATCCGGCCGGCCCGCTTCTGGAGCTCCCGGCTGCGCGCGAACTCGCCCGCCCACGCGCCGTACGCGAAGCTCTCCGCCGCCGCCACCCGCAGCTTGGGCAGCCCGCGCAGGGTCTGGAACGCCTGGTTGTTGAGCTTGTTGCCCAGCTCGACCAGTCGGCGCTGCCAGCGCAGCTCCCACATCCCGAGGGTCAGGAACACCAGGGCGATCACGACCAGCAGGGCGAGCGCCACCAGCGCCAGCGGCACGCTGAAGCACAGCAGCAGGACCAGGTTCACCACGCCGACCGTGCCCGCCTGCACGGCCACCGGGCCGATGCCCGAGAGCACCCGGCGGATCGCGCTGACCCCCATCGCCGCGCCGGCCAGTTCACCGGTCGAGCGCTCGGTGAAGAACTTCGTCGGCAGCCTCAACAGCCGGTCCCACACGGCGGGTTGGAGCGTGCTCTCGATCCGCCCTTCCATGCGCAGGATGGTGAGGTTCTGGAGCAGTGTGAACGCGGCGGACACGACGGCGCTGACGATGACGGCGAGCGAGACCTGCACGATGAGACCGCTCTCGGCGCGCGGCACGTAGACGCCGAGCACCTGGCCGGTCGCGAGCGGCACCAGCGCGCCGAGCGCCACGGTCACCAGACCGGCGAGCAGCAGATTGCGCATATCGCCGCGGGTGCCGCGCAGGCTGAACCGCAGCAGCCCCCACTTGCCCAGCGCCTTCTCCGGCAACGGCCGGTAGAACATGACGGCGCGCCGCTCGAACTCGTCCGCGTTGCCCGCGTCCACCCGGGTACGCCGGCCGGACGCCGGGTGCACGGCCTCGTATCCACCGCGCCGCCACAGCAGGGCGACCGGCGTGCCGCTCGTCCGGTGGCCCACCAGCGGGCCGGAGTCCTCGCGCCACCAGCGCCCGTCCAGGCGCACCGGCCGGGTACGGATGCGCGAGGCGACCGCGACCTGCTCGACCGGGTCGATGCGGTCGCTCACGGCGCCGCCGAGCGCCGGGTCGGCGAGGGTGATCCCGGCCGCCCCGGCCACCAGGCGGCAGGCCGCGTAGGTGGCGTCGTCACCGGAGCCCGGGGTACGCGAAGGCGCCTTGCGGCGTTGGCCGATGGAGGTGAGCAGCGCCCGGTCGGCCTCCTCGCGGACGGCCTCGCCCGCCTTGATGCCGGCCGCGGCCCGGTCCTCGTGCGCCCGCTCCAGGTGCTCGATCCAGCGGTCGAGGGCGGCGAGCAGCCGGTACTGCCGGTTGACCATGCCCTGCCACAGGGCGCCGTCGACCAGCAGGTCTCCGGCCGCCTCCGCGCTGAAGGCCGCCCCGTACTGCACACTGCCGGGCGACACCGGGAGCCAGAGGATGTCGTCGTCGGCCACCGCCTCGTCGAGCGCGGTGCGGCCGTCCAACGGGGCCTCGAACAGCACGCGTTGACCGCGCCCGACCCCGAGCGAGAAGGCGTGCTCCAGCAGGCTGAGGGCCGCGTCCCCGGTGTCGTACTGGCTGAGGTACTGCCCCGCGTACGGGTCCGGCGACCCGTACAGCTCGCGCAACGGGATGCGGCGCAGCACGCACTCCCTCAAGGGGCGCCCGACCAGGGTGTGCTGCGGGCCCTCGACGGGGCCGAGCAGCAGGGTCCCGGGCTCCAGGCGGCCGAGGAAGTGCCAGTGGCCCTGGGCCGCCGCGTCGACCGCGAACAGGTCGAGGGCGCCGCTCACCACCAGCCACAGCACCTGCGGCCCCTCCAGGGAGAAGCCGCCGAGACCGGCGCAGTCGACGTGCTGTCCGAGCCCGCCGAGCGCGCCGACGACGGCGTCGTGCCCGGCGGCGCCGGGGTCGGCGACCGGATGCATGGAGGTCACCTCAGTGCTCCCTGACCAGATCGGCGTACGGCCCCGCGGCGGCGAGGAGGTCCTCGTGCCTGCCGCGTTCGACCACGGTGCCGTGGTCGAGCACCACGATCTCGTCGCTGTCGCGGACCGTGCTCAGGCGGTGGGCGATGACGACGCAGGCGCAGCCTCGGCGGCGCAGGTTGTCGATGATGACGTGCTCGGTCTCGGCGTCCAGGGCGCTGGTGACCTCGTCGAGGACGAGGATGCTCGGCCGCCGCACCAGCGCCCGCGCGATCTCCAGGCGCTGGCGCTGGCCGCCGGAGAAGTTGCGCCCGTCCTGCTCGACCCGGCTGTGGATGCCGCCGGGCCGGCGCGCGACGACCTCGTACAGCGCGGCGTCCTTGAGGGCGGCGACCACGGCGTCGTCCGGGACGGAGGGGTCCCACAGGGCGACGTTGTCGCGGACCGTGCCCTCGAAGAGGAAGACGTCCTGGTCGACGAAGGAGACCGAGGCGGCGAGCGCGCCGCGCGGGATGTCCTCGAGACGCCGGCCGTCGATGCGGATGGTGCCCTCCCAGGGGGCGTAGAGCCCCGAGATCAGCCGGGAGACCGTCGACTTGCCGCTCCCGGAGCCGCCGACCAGGGCCACCTGCTGCCCCGGCCCGACGGTCAGCGAGAAGCCCGTCAGCAGGGGCTTGTCGAGGGGGCTGTAGCCGAACGTGATGTCTTCGAGCGTGACATGGCCCTTGAGGCGGCGCGTGCTCGCGGCCGGTTCCGGGCGGGTGTGCAGCGCGTCGGCGGGGAAGTTCTCGACGTCCTTGAGACGAGCCACGTCGGCCGCGAAGTCCTGGATGCGGCCCGCGACGCCGTTGAGCCGGGTGACCGGCGCGGTGAAGCGGGTCACCAGCGCCTGGAACGCGACGAGCAGACCGATGGAGATGTGGCCCTCCACCGCCCGCAGCCCGCCGATCCACAGGATCAGCGCGCTGTTGAGCGTGGCGAGCGCCGGGGCGACCACCCCGAGCCAGGCGCTCGGCACCCCCAGGCGCTGCTGCTCCTCCAGCGTCGTGGCGTGCTGACCGGCCCAGCGCCGGAAGTACCCGTTCTCGCCGCCGGTGGCCTTCATCGTCTCGATCAACTGGAGCCCGGTGTACGAGGTGTTGGTGAGGCGCGCGCTGTCGGCGCGCAGCTTCTGGGTACGGGTGGCCCGCAGCCGCACGACGATGCGCATCGCGACGACGTTGAGCAGGGCGATGCCCACCCCGATGAGGGTGAGCTGGGGATCGTAGGTCCACAGCAGGAAGGCGTAGAGCAGCACCACGATGCCGTCCACGGCCGCCGCGGTCAGGTCGCGCGCCAGCGTCTCGGCGACCGCGTCGTTGGACTGGAGCCGCTGGACCAGGTCGGCGGGGCTGCGCTGCGCGAAGAACGTGACGGGAAGCCGCAGCAGGTGCCGGAAGAAGCGGGCGCTGCTGAGCGTGGAGGAGATGATGCGCCCCCGCAGCAGGTTCGCCTGCTGGAGCCAGGTCAGCACGACGGTGAGCGCCACCATGGTGCCCATCGCCGCGAACAGCACGCCCAGCAGCGAGGTTTGACGGCCCACCAGGAACAGGTCGATGTACGTGCGGCTCAGCGCGGGCAGCGTGGCGCCGACGGCCACGAGCAGCAGACTGGCGAGCAGCGAGGCCAGCATCGTGCCCGTGGTCCCGCGCAGCCGTGCGGGCAGCGCGCCGAGGACACCGGGCTTCCTGCCGCCGCGCCGGAAGGAGGGGCCGGGCTCCAGGACCAGGACGACGCCGGTGAAGCTGGTGTCGAAGTCCTCCGTCGGCACGAAGCGGCGGCCCTTGTCGGGGTCGTTGATGTGCACGCCCCGCCGCCCGAGGCGCCGGCCCATGCCGTCGTAGACGACGTAGTGGTTGAACTCCCAGAACAGGATGGCGGGCGCCTGCACCTCGGCGAGCGCGGCCGGTTCCATCTGCATGCCCTTGGCGGTGAGGCCGTAGCCGCGGGCAGCCTTCAGGACGTTGCTGGCGCGTGAGCCGTCGCGCGAGACGCCGCACGCGATCCGCAGCTCCTCCAGCGGCACATGGCGTCCGTGGTGGGCGAGCACCATGGCGAGCGACGCCGCGCCGCACTCCAGCGCCTCCATCTGGAGGACGGTGGGGCTGCGCACGGTCTTCGTGCGGGGGGCCTTCGGTGCGCCACGCGGGCGTGAACGGCGGCCCGCACCAGTCGAGTTGGGCGGGCGGCGCCGACCGTGGCCGGTGGGCGGGAGCGGTGGGGTGGTGGGGGAGGGTGCGGTCACGGGAGCAGCCAATCGATGGGACGCCGGTCGGCCAGGTGGACGGTGCCGGTGGCCAGGGTCATGGAGTCGACGGCGAACGGCGGGCCCTGGGCCGAGGACCAGCGGTAGCCGGACTTCGTGGCGGGCGTACGGTCGAGTCGCACCAGCACCCCCACCGGCCTGCCGTGCTGCGAGAACTGCTCGGCCAACTGCCCGTCGCCGAGGAAGGCGGCGATCTGCTGCTGGGTCTGCGGAGCCCTGCCGACCGCCGCCACCCGGCCGCGCAGCACCCCGTACCGCTCGGCCGGGACGGACTGCACGGTGAGGTCGACCGCCGCGCCGGGCGGGACGCTCGCCGTGCTGTCGCCGGGCACGTACAGCATCACCATCAGGGGGTCGTCGGGGCCGCCGGTGCGCTCCACGCTCGCCAGGTTCGCGCCCGTGGCGACGACGGAGCCGATGGTGGCGGAGAGACTGGTGAGGCGGCCCGCCGCGATCGCGCGGACGATCCGGTCGCCCTGTGCGGTACGGACCTTGAGGAGCGGCGCGTCGGCCGCGAGGGTCTCGCCCTCCTTGGCGAACACACCGGTCACCTGGCCCGCGAGGGGGCTCTGCAGGACATAGCTGCCCTGTGCGTGGGTGAGGATGCCGGGTGCGTCGATCGTGGAGGAAACGGAACCCGTCACCGCCCAGAAACACGCGGCGGCCATGACCAGCACCGTGACGAAGAGAACGAGTCGGCCCTGCGGGCGTGCGAAACGCACCGGCAGGTCGAGTTCCTCCGGTGACTGCAGTTTGGAAAGGGCCTGCTGGCGAAACTGCACGGAACTCTTTCCCTAACCGTGAACCATGCGCGCATTCATCGGCAATGAGCCCCGGAACCGAGGGTTCCGGGGCTCGTGCGCGATCTCAGAGACCGGCGACGAGGCCAGAGGCCAGGCCGGTGACGGCGCCGGTGTTCACGCCCGTGACCGAGCCGACGAGACCCGTGACGGAGCCGACGATGCCGGAGACCGGGAGAACGGAGTCGGCGGTGCCGGTCACGTTGCCGACCACGGTACCGACGAGGCCGCCGGACACGTTGTCGAGGTCGGCGTCGGAGATCTCGAGGGTCTCGACCTGGGGAGCGTTGTTCATGGGAGTACTGCCTTTCATGGGGACATTTCCTGGCGGGAACTCCTTGCCGGGGCTCCCGCAGTGGCCAGGATCAAAACACGCCGACGGCTTTCACAGCCAATCGCTCCGGGGCGGTTCGGGGGTTCTGTGGAGCTCTGAATTGCCGTCGCGTGCAGGTGTGTTCATGATTCGGGGTCAGATTCTTCACGAGCTTCACGAGATGAATTCCTCGGGCGAGGTGCTCACCTTTCTCAACTGGGACACTCCCGCCCCAAAGCCCCGGGCTCCGGTCCGGACCCGAGACCCGTCCGTGGCCACGGTGACGGCCCTGCGCATTCGGTGTGCAGGTTTTCGGAAGATGCCCCTCCGCTTGCCTCCGAGGCACGGAAGTGCCGCCGCGTGCCGGGAGGAGGGGGGTGCGCCACGCCCGTACTTCAGGATCCATAAGGGCGGGGTTCGGGACATTCGCAGGCACAGCACGCGAGTCGGGGTAGAACGCCGGGCGGTTGGCCGAGCGGGTCTCGGCGTGCCGCGACGCGGGTCTCGGCGTGCCGCGACCCGCCGGAAGTCCGCCGAGCGGGCCGCCGGAACCGGGGCCGGCCGCGAGATCCGGTCACCTGTACGGAAGATGACGCGGAGGTGAATACCGTGAAGTGCTGCCCTGGGCCGCAGGTCACCGGGCGCGGACCGGCCACGAAACTCATCCGTGGGTGGCTGGGGGTGGTCCTTCGGGTGAAGTGTGCGCGAGGATGGCGTTATGACCGCGGCTCATCGCGCCATGGAACAGTTGCAATCATGGCCGAACCTGGTAAGTGGCCGGCCCCGCTGCGCAGTTGGGGAGGCGCTTTTCACGGCGGAATACGAAGTGGTGCATTTCCATTCCGGATTCGCGGCCGACCTGCATCTCACCCGCACCGCCATCGAGCGCCTGCGGACCGAGCTGAGACACAGCACCGCGATCCGCCTCAAACCCGGATCCGCGTGGGTGACCATACTGCTGGACTGCGACTCGGACGTGGACCTGCTGCTCACCCTGGTCAGCGTCGCCCTCAAGGCCCATACGGGCGGCCCGCCCGGCCCCCTCCTCTCCCCGTGCACCTGGTACCGCCCGGCCGTCCCGCTCCAGAGCGGTCCGGAGCGGACCGTCCTGGAGCTCCCGGTGCGGGGCATGATGCCCGCCGCGCGGCGGGCGGTCGGCAGGCTCCTCGCCCACGGGCCCAGGGCGGTCTGAGGGGAATCCCCGACACCGGGGGGCGGGGGTGGCGTGCGGCCCGGCGCCCCTGCCGCGTCAACGCCCTTGCAGCGCCCTGACGTTGTCGCCGAACGTCCAGTTCTTCGAGCCGTCCCAGTTCAGGGACCAGGTCATCAGACCCTTGAGCCCGCCGCCGAAGGCGCTCCAGGCCTGCGCCACCTGATCGGTCGTCATGTATCCGCCGCCCGCGCCCGGCTGTGCCGGAAGGCCCGGGACCTGCCGGTCGTAGGGCACCCTGATCGTCGTGCCCTGGACGACGAGGCCCCGGTCGAGACAGGCGGTCTGGGCCGTGAAGCCGTCGACCGTACCGGCCTCGTAGGAGTCCCCGGAGCATCCGTACATGCTGCCGTTGTAGTACTGCATGTTGAGCCACCACAGGCGGCCGTTGTCCGCGTACTTCTTCACGATGGGCAGGTACGCGCCCCAGATCGAGCCGTAGGCCACGCTGCCGCCGGTGACGTACGCCGTCTCCGGGGCCATCGTCAGGCCGAAGTTCGGGGGCATCTGGGCGAGTACGCCGTCGATGACGCGGACCAGGTTGGCCTGCGAGTCGGACAGGGTGGTGATGCTTCCGCTGCCCACCAGACCGGTCTCGATGTCGATGTCGATCCCGTCGAAGTTGTACTGCTTGAGGATCGGCACGAGCGTGGCCACGAACCGGTCGGCGACCGCGCTCGAACCGAGGTCGATGCCGGCCGCGGCCCCGCCGATGGACATCAGGATCGTCTGGCCCGCGGCCTTCGCCTGGCACATCTCGGCGGGGGTGGGCACCTTCACCGTCGAGTCCATGCCGTCCTGCCACAGGACGGTGCCGTCCGACAGGATCACCGGGAAGGCGGCGTTGACGACGTTGTAGCCGTGCGCGGCGATGCGGGAGTCGGTCACCGGGATCCAGCCCAGCGGCGGGTGGACGCCGTTGGCGGCGCCGTCCCAGTTCTCCCAGTAGCCCTGCAGCACCTTGCCCGCGGGCCGCGACTTGACCGCGCAGGTGTCGGTCCGGGCCGAGCCCGGCGCCGCGGCCACCGGGGCCTGGGCCGCGAGAACCAGCGCCAGACCGGCTCCCAGCAGACGTAACGTACGCCCGATCATGCTGTGCTCCTTGCCTCCGGGAGCGCCTCGGTGGGGGCGCGGCGGCTCCTGGACCGTGGGGGGACCTGAGGAGGGTGCGAGGGGGGTGGCGTCCCACACCGTAGATTGGTCCAGACCTTCCGTCAATCGTCCGGGAGGAAGCTGGTACGGGAGCCGGGCGCCCGCCAAATCCCTTGCGGGCAAGGCCTGTTGAGGGTTGGCGTCGGGCGGGGCGACGGCCCGCTCCGCGCCGGGCCGGGCGTGGATCAGGCGCCCGTCACCCAGTCGTACGCCCGCTCGGCGTCGAACTCCCGCTGGCCGCCGGGGAAGAGCAGGCCCGCCGTGGCGAACGCCGGGTCGTCGGCGGTCCTCGGCAGATAGGGCACGGCGACGCAGCGCATCCCGGCGGCGTGCGCGGCCGCCGCACCGGGCGCCGCGTCCTCGACGACCACGCAGTCGGCGGGCGCGGCGCCGAGCCGGCGGGCGGCCTCCAGGAAGACGTCGGGCTCGGGCTTGCCGTGCTCGACCTCCTCGGCCGACACCACCAGCTCCATGAACGGGGCGAGTCCGGTGCCGCCGAGCACCGCCTCGATCGCCGACTGCGAGGAGCCCGAGGCCACCGCCATCGGCACGCCCGCCGCGTGCAGCCGCTCCACGAACTTGCGCATCCCGGGGAAGACCTCGGTGGAGGCGCGGGCCAGCTCCAGATAGGCCGCGTTCTTCGCGGCCAGCATCTCTTCGACGGACCCGGTCAGCGCGTGCTGCCGGTCCAGGATCTCCAGGGTCTCGCGGGTGCCGATGCCGATGAAGCGCGCGTGCTGCTCCCAGGTGAAGCCCGGGAGGCCATAGCGCGCGAGCACCTGGCGCGCGGCTTCGTAATAGTTCGGCTCGCTGTCCACGAGCGTGCCGTCGAGATCGAAGATGACCGAAGTAGTCCGTGATATGCGCATGTGTCCCAGCATGCCAAGGACCGCGGGCAGTCGGCGCCGCTCACTTCGCGGCAGCGCGCCCCACCGACTCCACCAGCGGCAGCAGCCGGTGGGCCACCCGCTCGCGCAGCGCGACCTCGGTACGGGTGCGGACCACGCCGGGGAGCTGGATGAGCCGCTGGATGACGTCTTCGAGATGGGCGTTGTCGCGGGCCGCGACCCGGGTCAGCAGATCGCCGCCACCGGTGATCGAGAACGCCTCGATGATCTCGGGCACCGCCGCCAGGGCGTCGCCGACCTCGTCCAGATGCCCCTGGGTCACCTCGATGTGCACGAACGCGAGCACCGGGTGGCCGAGCGCCGCGGGGGAGAGCGCCGGGCCGGTGCCGGTGATCACGCCGTCCCGCTCCATCCGGTCGAGCCGCGCCTGGAGGGTGCCCCGGGCGACGCCGAGGATGCGCGCGTACTCCCGGACGCTCGTGCGCGGCTGCTCGATGAGCAGCCGCAGGATCCGGGTGTCGAGTGTGTCCACCGTCATGGCCCGTTGGCTCCCCTCTGGTCCTGTTGATACGGCATCGACTGTACCAATGGCCCAGTGATGCAGAGCTCGGTTGAGCCAGTGGGACTTTGGATGTTTTCCTCTGAGGACGGCGCCGCTCAGCGCGCGGGACGGCGACGACGCCGGTCCGGGCCCGCGGCGCCTTTGTCATGCCTGAAGCACTGTGCACGTGAGGGGGCGCGGCCACCGCCGTGAAGAGGATGTTTGTGGCTCCGGATCCGGGGCTTGTGCGACTGCGCGTCTCGCTGCGAGCCGTGCTCGGTGTCGGCCTGTCGGTGACCGCCGCGGAACTCTGCGGCCTCTCGCTGCCCGCCTCGATCACCGCGGGCCTCGCCTCGCTGCTCGCGCTCTTCACGGTCGGCGACGCGCGGGTCCCCGCCCAGGCCGTCACCACCGCGCTGCTGCCCGCGGTCGGCTTCCCGGTGCTCGCCCTCGCGGCCGCGCTGCACGACATGCCGCTGCTGCGCGACGCCTGCTGGCTCGTGGTGATCTTCGCCGGGGTGTACGCCCGGCGCTGGGGCCCGCGCGGCCACGCGCTGGGGATCTTCGCCTTCATGATGTTCTTCACCACCCAGTTCCTGCACGCGGTCCCCGCCCAGCTGCCCGAGCTCTACGGAGCCGTCGCGCTGGCGCTCGCCGCCTCGGCCGGGGTCCGGTTCGGGCTGTGGTGCGTCGAGCGCCGCATCGCGCCGCCCGCGGTTCCCGCGCCGCTCACCGGGCGCGGGTTCGCCCGCCCCACCACCCGGCAGGCCTTCCAGGCGACCGTGGCCTGCGCGATCGCGCTGGGCGTGGGCCAGGCGCTCTCCGAGGCCCGCTGGTACTGGGCCGTCGGCGCCGCCTGGTGGATCTTCGTCAACACCGCCTCGCGCGGCGAGACCCTGGTCCGCGGCTTCCGCCGGGTGCTCGGCACGGTGACCGGCATCGCCGCCGGGCTGCTCATCGCCATCCCGCTGCACGGAGCCCCGGCCCCGACCGCGGCGCTGGTCGCGGTGTGCGTCTTCGGCATCTTCTACACGGCCGCGCCCAGCTACAGCTGGATGATGTTCTTCGTCACCGTCATGGCGGGCCTGCTCTACGGACTGCTCGGCGTCCTGCATCCGGGGCTGCTCGTGCTCCGCGTCCAGGAGACCGCGGTGGGCGCGCTCGGCGCGGTCGTCGCCGTCGCCCTGGTCCTTCCCGTCAGGACGCACGACGCCACCGACGCGTGGATCCAGCGGGCCCTGCACTGCGTACACCGGTGCACGAGTGCGGCCGCGCACCGGCTGGCCGGTGACGAGAGCGCCGACCCGGCGCCGCGCGCCGCCGAACTGGAACTCCTGCTCGGCCGGGTCCGCCTCTCGCTCGCCCCGCTCGTCCACCCGCTCAGCCCGCTGCGCGCCCGCCGGGCCCGGGCCCGCCAGGTCCTGGTCCTGCTCGACGACTGCGCCCGCGAGGTGCGGGGCCTGGCCGCGGTGGCCGCCGACCCGGCCGCCTCCCACGACGCCCGCCTCACCGCCGCCTGCCAGCGCGTGGAGGCGGCGGTGGCGGCCCTGGTCACCCCGGGCCCCGATGCCCTGGCCGCCCCCGCCCTGGCATCGATCCCCACTCCCCACCACCACCCGGGCGCGGAGGCCGCGCTGAAGCACCTGCACGGCCTGGAGCGGGCCCTGGCGGAACTGGCCGCCCCGCTGACCTCGTCACCCCGGGCTCCGTTGGCGGCCTGACCGGCGTGACCGGCCCTCGGCGGCTGGACACCCCAGCCACACCGCCCAGTTGGTCTAGACCCCCTGCTACGGTCGCCGGAGCACAGCGGTGTGCGGGCCGGCTCCGGGTCGCCGGGGCGGCCTCGGCGGAGAGGGGTTGCATGTGGGCAGGGACAGGGCCGCTCGGGCGTTCATCGGGTCGTTCACCACGGCGGGCGGGCGGGGGTTGACCGCGGTCGCCGTCGACGAGGAGACCGGGGCGCTGACCCCGCTCGGCTCCACGGCGGCCGTCGCCAACCCGTCGTATCTGACGGTCTCCGCGGACGGAGCCGTCCTGTACGCCGTGGGGGAGAGCGCCGAGGGGACGGCCGCCGCCTTCGACATCACCGCTCCGGTACCCCGGCCGATCGGCGAGCCCGTCGCGGTGGACGGTGCCGGGCCCACCCATCTCGCGCTGGCCGCCGGGCACCTCGTCACCGCCAACTACGGCTCCGGCAGCGTCACCGCTCTGCCGATCCGGCCCAGCGGGGGCCTTGGCCCGGCGGTGTCCGTCCTCACGCACCACGGATCGGGCCCGCACCCCGACCGTCAGGGGGAGCCGCACGCCCACCAGGTGCTCGTCGACCCGAGCGGCCGCTGGGTCGTCAGCGTCGACCTCGGCACCGACTCCGTACGCGTCTGCGAACTCGACCCGGAGACCGGCGCCCTGCGCGTGCACGGCGAGGCCGCGCTGCGGCCCGGCAGCGGCCCCCGCCATCTCGCCTTCCATCCGGCGGGCCGGCACGCGTACGTCCTCAACGAACTGGCGCCCACGCTCACCGTGTGCCGCTGGGACGCCGACGGCGGCGTCCTCGAACCGCTCGGCGAGACGCGCGTCGTGGAGGACGGCGTGAGCGAGGAGACCCATCCCTCGGAGGTCGTCGTCGCCCACGACGGACGTTTCGTGTGGGCGGCCAACCGCGGGCACGACTCGATCGCGGTCCTCTCGCTGGACGAGACGGGCGAACGGGCCCGCCTCGTCACCACGGTGGACTGCGGCGGCCACTGGCCCCGCGACCTCACCCTCGACCCGTCGGGGCGCCGCCTGTACGCCTCCAACGAGCGCTCCGGCGACGTCACCTGGTTCGACATCGACGCCGCCACCGGCATCCCGGCCCGGGCGGGCTCGATCGAGGCGCCCGCCGCCTCGTGCGTCGTCTTCCGCTGACGGCGTCCCGCGACAGAGCGGGGCCGCACCGGACGTCCGGTGCGGCCCCGCTCTCGCATCGTGCGCAGGTCAGTGAACCGGCGATCCCTGCGGCTGCGGGGTGATGCCCAGCGCGGCCGCGTACTGCGACAGGACCAGCTTGCCGATCGCCGGGTAGGCGCCGAGCGCCTCGGCGACCGCGCACTCGGCCTCCTTGGCGGCGGCGTCGAGCAGCCCGTCGGCCACCTCCGGGCCGATCAGGTACGGGGCCACGGCGAGCTGCACGGAGCCCGAGCCGCGCAGCTGCGCGGCCATCGCCGCGATCGCGCCCTCCTGGTCGAGCGCGGCGGCCATCACCGGCACGGCGAGCCGGGCGGCGAGCAGCATGCCGGTGATCCCGGCGGCCTGCACGGCCTCCTCGCCGCCGACCGTCGCCAGGATGATCCCGTCGGCGGCCGTCGCGACCGTGAAGAGGCGGGCGCGGTCGGCGCGGGCCAGACCGGCCTCGGAGAGCCGCACGTGCAGGCCCTCGGCGAGCAGCGGGTGCGGGCCGAGCACATCGGTCAGCTCGGCGGCCGCGCGGCTGTCCATGACCGCCTGCCGTATCCGGCGGATCAGGGCGCTGTCGGGGCCCGCGAGCAGCGGCACGACGACGGCGGCCGGGCCCTGCGGGTCGGCGACCTCGCGGCCCGCCGCGCGCGCCTGCTCGACGCGCGCGCCGCGCTCGGCCGCGGTCTGGGCGAGAACGGCGTCGAGCGTGGGGTACTCGGCGGAGTCGGCTTCGGTGCTGTCCAGGTAGCCGATGCGGGCGTGCAGGCCGGGCAGCTCGGAGCGGGCGATGCTGATGACCTCGTCGGCCAGGCCGCGCACAGCGGGGCCGGGAGCGCCGGGAACGGCGAGAACGAGCGCGGGCGCGCCCTCCGGAGCAACCACCGGTTCCGGGCGGCGGTGCCGGCCGGACTGGCGGGGTCGCGGCATTCGTACGGGCAGGCCGGATGCTGGCCCAGTGGGGGTGCTCATGGCGTCGCATGCTACTGGTTTTGCGCGGGCGGCTGTTCGGGGAGGGGACAGCTGAGCGGTATCTGTCCCGTTTTTCCCGGAGAGTGGCATAAAGATCAACTGTCCTGGTCTGTCGTGGCACTCACCCGGTCGCGAGCCACAACATGCGCGGGTCACGCGGCAGTCGCAGCTCCGCGCCCGCGAGGCTCGCCGCGATGAGCAGGGAGCCGTCGAGCGGATCCCCGGCCGCTTCGACCGTGCGGGCGTACGGCAGTTGGCGGTCCAGCTCCTCCCGCAGGGGTACGAGAAGGGGGTCGCCCAGCTTGAACAGGCCCCCGGTGAGCGCCACTTGGGGTGCTTCGCGGCCCTCCGGCGGGCAGACCGCGGCGGTGGTTTCGACGATGTGCTGGGCCGCGTTCCGCAGGATGCCCGCCGCCACCGGGTCGTCGGCGGCGCACCGCGCGACCTCGGGCGCGAACGAGGCCAGCACCGCGGGCCGGTCGCCGCGCGGATACAGCAGCCCCGGCAGCTCGCCCGGGGCGCCGAACACCGCCTTCAGCCGGGCGAGCAGCGCCGCCGAGCCGCCCCGCCGCCCGTCGTGGGCGCGCAGGGCGGCATCGAGCCCGGCCCGGCCGATCCAGGCGCCGCCACCGCAGTCGCCGAGCAGATGCCCCCAACCGTCGGCGCGCCGCCAGTCGTCGAGGTCCGTGCCGAGCGCGATCATCCCGGTCCCGGCGGCGACCACCGCCCCGGCCCGCTGGCCGAGCGCGCCCGCGTAGGCGGTGACCGCGTCGGCGGCCAGGGCGAGGGTGCGCACGCCGAGCGAACGGGCGAGCGCGCCGGGCAGTTCGGCCCGCAGCGCGTCGCCGAGCGTGGCCATCCCGGCCGCGCCGACCGCCGCCGCCGCGATGTGCTCCGCCCCGGTGCGCGCCCTCAACTCCCTGACCGCCGGAAGCAGTTGCTCCAGCAGGTGCCCGGCGTCGATTCCGCCGGGGCCGGTCCGCACCGGCTCCTTCGAGGTGACCGTCTCGACGGGGGAGCCCGGCTCGGTGCGGCGCAGGGCGAAGCGCACACCGGATCCGCCCGAGTCGACCCCGAGCACCCAGGGCGCGCCCGCGTCCGTCACGGCAGGCGCCAGTCGACGGGCTGGGCGCCCTGCCGCTGGAGAAGTTCGTTCGTACGGCTGAAGGGCCGCGAGCCGAAGAAACCGCGGTCCGCCGACATCGGGGAGGGGTGCGCGGACTCGATCGCCGGGAGGTCGCCGAGCAGCGGGCGCAGGTTGCGGGCGTCCCTGCCCCACAGCACCGAGACCAGCGGGGTGCCGCGCGCGACCAGGGCCCGGATGGCCTGCTCGGTGACGTCCTCCCACCCCTTGCCCCGGTGGGCGGCGGGCTTGCGGGGCGCGGTCGTCAGCGCCCTGTTGAGCAGCAGCACCCCCTGCCGCGTCCACGGTGTGAGGTCGCCGTTGGAGGGCCTTCCCACGCCCAGGTCGGAGTGCAGCTCGCGGAAGATGTTCTCCAGACTGCCGGGCAGCGGACGCACTTCGGGCGCCACCGAGAACGACAGGCCGACGGCGTGCCCCGGCGTCGGGTACGGGTCCTGGCCGACGATCAGCACCCGGACGTCGTGGAACGGCTGCTGAAACGCCCGCAGTACGTTCGGTCCTGACGGCAGGTAGGTGCGTCCTGCCGCGATCTCCTCCCGGAGGAAGTCGCCCATCGCGGCGACCTTCCCGGCCACGGGTTCCAGTGCGTCCGCCCAGCCGGGCTCGACGATCTCTTTCAACGGTCGTGCTGCCACGGCCGTCACTCTACTGGCGCAGCACCCGCCGCGTTCCCGCGCCCGTCAACCGATCACCGCCGCCCGTACGCACAGCACGTCCGGCAGGTGCGAGGCGAGCAGCGTCCAGCTGTCGCCGTCGTCGGCGCTCGCGTACACCTCGCCGTTGCGGTTGCCGAAGTAGACCCCCGCCGGGTCGGCGTCGTCCGTGCACAGGGCGTCGCGCAGCACCGTGCCGTAGTGGGCGTCCTGCGGCAGGCCCGCCGAGAGGGGCTCCCAGTTCTTGCCCGCGTCCTCGGTGCGGAAGACCCGGCACTTGTTGTCCGCCGGGACCCGGTCGGAGTCGGCCGTGATCGGGAAGACGTAGGCGGTGCCGGAGCGCCGGGGATGGGTGGCGGCGGCGAAACCGAAGGTGGAGGGAAGGCCCGCCCCGATGTCCGTCCACTGCCCGCCGGCGTCGTCGCTGCGGTAGACGCCCCAATGGTTCTGGAGGTACAGCCGGTCCGGGTCGCCGGAGTCCTGGGCGATCTTGTGGACGCACTGGCCGAACTCCGGGTTCGGATCCGGCAGGAAGACCGCCGAGACGCCCTTGTTCGCGGGCGCCCAGCTCTCCCCGCCGTCCGAGGTGCGGAAGACGCCCGCCGTGGACACGGCGACCGTCAGCGCCCGGGCGTCCCGCGGGTCCGTCACGATGGTGTGCAGGCCTTCGCCCCCGCCGCCGGGGACCCAGCGCGAGCGGGTCGGGTGCTCCCACAGCGGTCGTACGAGCGCGAAGCTCTCGCCGCCGTCCTCGGAGCGGAACAGCGCGGCCGGCTCCGTGCCCGCGTACACCACCCCCGGCGCCTCGGGCCCGGCCGGGCGCAGCTGCCAGACCCGCTCCAGGGAGGCGCCGGTGAACTCGGGGAACTTCACGGCCGGTTGCTTCGGCTCCGTCCAGCCGCGGCCCAGGTCGTCGGAGTGGAACACGGACGGCCCCCAGTGGGTGCTGTCCCCGCCGACCAGGAGCCGCGGCGCGGGCTCCCGGCGGGTGTCGATGGCGACGGAGTACACCGCCTGGGCGTTGAAGTGGGGACCGTCGAAGTCCCAGATTCCGCCGCGCCTGCGGCCCAGAAAGAGCCCCTTGCGCGTACCCACGGTGAGCAGTACCTCGGACATGCCGGTCCCTCCAAAACGCCGTTGTTCCGGATAGGGGACAGTGTGCACCCGGCCACTGACAACGGCCTCCAAGGCGAGAGAAGCAGCAGCTCAGACGGGTTCGGTCAGCGCTTCCACCAGGTACGGAAGGAACCGTGCGGCCAGCGCGCCCGGCGCCAGGACGTCCGGCTCCACATAACTCTGCCCGAGCGCTCCCTCACGCAGAGCGACCACGACGCGTACGAGTTCCGCCAGGTCCCCGCGCGGCCGGAGCCCGGCCCGCGCCAACAGGGCCCCGAGCAGGGCCGCGGCCTCCTCGCGCAGCCGTGCGTCGTGCTCGGCGAGCCGGGCGGCCGCCGCGCGGTTGCGGATCGCGTACAGGGTGAACTCGGTGGTCACCAGATACCAGGTGCGCTCGTCGGGCTCGATATGGGCGAGCAGGGCGGCGATGCGGGCCGCCGAGAGGTCGCTGTCCTCGGTCTCGTCGGCCAGCCTGGTGATCCGCTCCAGTTCGCGTGCCGCGTGCGCGTCGAAGAGCGCGAAGAACAGCTCCTCCTTGGAGGAGAAGTTGGAGTAGAAGGCGCCCCGGGTGTAGCCCGCGCGCCGGCAGACGTCCTCGATCCTGGCCGCCCCGAACCCCGACTCCGCGAACACGTCGAGCGCGGCGTCCAGCAGCCGGGCCAGCGTCTGCGGCCGCCGCTTCGTCGTTCCCCTGGGCACGTGTCCCTCCCGGACCCTTGACAGCGCCTGCGCGCTTGGAAAGCATCCGAACGCGTATCGGATACGCGAATGTATCCGATCCGAGCTCTGCGGCACCCCTCTCCATCGCCCGGCCAACTCCCTCCAGGAGGAACCCAGATGAGTGACGAAGGCGCGGCTCCGGCCCCCGCCGAGGTGATAGCGGGCGCGGCGGGCCCCATGCCCGAAGGGGTCACCGTGCCCCTGCCGCCCGTCTTCGAGGACGTGGCCGAGGAGCGCCGCTACCGCAAGGAGCAACTGGCGGCCGGATTCCGGCTGTTCGGCCGCTTCGGCTTCTCCGAGGGGGTGGCCGGGCACATCACCGTCCGCGACCCCGAGCACCCCGACCGCTTCTGGGTGAACCCCTTCGGCATGAGCTTCGGCCGGATCAAGGCGTCCGACCTGATCCTCGTCGACCACGAGGGCAACCTCCTGCACGGCGCCCGCCCGGTGAACCGCGCGGCGTTCGTCATCCACGCCGCGGTCCACCAGGCGCGCCCGGACGCGGTGGCCGCCGCCCACGCGCACTCGCTGCACGGCAAGGCGTTCTCCTCGCTCGGCATCCCGCTCGACCCCATCACCCAGGACGCCTGCGCCTTCTTCGAGGACCACGGTCTCTACAGCGACTACCGGGGCGTGGTCAGCGACGCCGAGGAGGGCAAGCGGATCGCCGCGGCGCTCGGCGCCTACAAGGCAGTGATCCTCCAGAACCACGGGCTGCTCACCGTGGGGCACTCGGTCGCCGAGGCGGTGTGGTGGTTCATCACGATGGAGCGCTCCTGCCAGGCGCAGCTCCTTGCCATGGCCGCCGGCACCCCGCGCCGCATCGACCGCGAGACCGCCCTGCACACCCGGGGCCAGCTCGGCGGCCACTTCGCCGGCTGGTTCCAGGCCCAGCCGCTGTACGAGCAGATCGCCGACTCCGACCCGGACCACGTCAACTAGCCTGCCCCGCATGGGATTTCGGGCCGGGCGCGGCATCGCCGACATCACCGGGGAGGCGGCCGAGTGCGGCCTGCTCGGCTACGGCAAGGCGGACCAGCAGAGCGCGGGGATCCACACCCGCCAACGGGCCCGCGCCTTCGCCTTCGAGGAGGGCGGCGCCCGGCTGCTCCTGGTGGTGTGCGAGCTGCCGCTGATGTCGGACGCCGTCGTGCGGGAGGTGCTGCGGCGGCTGCCCGCGGGCTACGGCGCGTCCAACGTGATGCTGACCGCCACCCACACCCACTGCGGACCCGGCGGCTACTTCCACCACCGGCTCTACAACAGCAACACCGGCGGCTTCCGGGAGCGTACGTTCGGCGCGATCACCGACGGCATCACCGAGGCCGCCCGTGCGGCCGTCGCCGATCTGGCGCCCGCACGGCTGCGGCTCGCGCACGGCGAGTTGGGCGGTGCCAGCGTCAACCGGTCGCGCCGGGCCTTCGAGCGCAACCCGGCGGCCGAACGCGCGCACTTCCCGGACGGCGTCGACCCCCAGACCACCCTGCTCGCCGTCGAACGCGACGGGCGGCTCGTCGGCGCCGTCAACTGGTTCGCCACCCACAACACCAGCATGACCAACCGCAACCGGCTGATCAGCGCGGACAACAAGGGCTATGCCGCTCTGCACTGGGAGCGCGCGGTCGGGGGAGTGGATTATCTCGCCCGTTCGGCACCGCAGTTGGTGACCGCCTTCGCGCAGACGAACGCGGGCGACATGTCGCCCAACCTCCAGCTGGCACCCGGCCGCGGTCCGACCGGCGACCAGTTCGACAACACCCGGATCATCGGCACCCGCCAGTACGAGGCCGCGGCCGCGCTCACCGGGGGCGGGGAGATCTCCGGCGGGCTCGACTTCCGCGCCACCCATGTGCACCTGTCCGCCGTCGAGGTGCGCCCGGAGTTCACCGGCGACGGCCGCGTCCACCGCACCTCGCCGCCGGTGGCCGGTGCGGCCGCCTTCGCGGGCGCCGGGGTCGACGGCCCGGGCTTCAGGGGTTTCAGGCCCGGGGCCAACCCCCTGTGGGACGCGGTCTCGCGGCGGCTCGTCTACCCCCTCGCGCCCGCCCTGCGCGACGCCCAGCACCCCAAGGCGCTCGCCCTTCCGGCCGGCCCGGTCAACCGGATCGTGCCGATGGTCCAGGAGCACGCACCTCTCCAACTCCTGCGCATCGGGCCGCTGTTCCTCATCGGCATACCCGCAGAGGTCACGATCGTGGCCGGACTGCGGCTGCGGCGCACGGTCGCGGCGATCGTCGGCGCCGACCTCCGCGACGTCCTCGTCGCCGGATACAGCAACGGCTACGTCCACTACGTGACGACGCCCGAGGAGTACGACGCCCAGGAGTACGAGGGAGGCAGCACGCTCTTCGGACGCTGGGAGCTTCCCGCGCTGTGCCAGAGCGTGGCGGGCCTCGCGACCGCGCTGCGCGACGGCACCCCGGTCGACCCCGGCACGCCGGAGCCCGCGGTGCCGGTGCGCCCGGTGCGACGCCGGTCCGCGAGGGACGCGCCGCACCCGGGCCGACACTTCGGCGACCTGCTGGACTTCTCGCTGATCGGCCGCCGCGCCACGGCCTCCTTCGTGGCCGCACACCCCTCCAACGACCTGCGCAGGGGCGGAAGTTACCTGTCCGTGGAGCGCCTCGGCCCCGACGGACCGTGGACGCGCGTCGCGGACGACGGCGACTGGGCCACGGTCTTCCGCTGGACCCGCACCGGCGCCACGACCTCGATCGCCACCGTCACGTGGAACATCCCGGCGGACACCCCGCCCGGGACCTACCGGCTGGCGTACCACGGGGACAGCGCCACGGGCCCGTTCACCGGGGTGAGCGGGCCCTTCGAGGTCGGCTGAGCCGCGGGGCGGCCCGGCTCAGACCGAGCGGTGGTACTGGTCCGGCACGTGCACCTCGCCGCCCAGTTCGCGGGCTGCCTGGCGGGCCCACGACGGGTTGCGCAGCAGCTCGCGGCCCAGCAGGACCGCGTCCGCCTCGCCGTTCGCGAGGATCTTCTCGGCCTGCTCCGGCTCCGTGATCAGGCCGACGGCCGCGACCGCGAGCGGACTCTCGTTGTGCACCCGCTCGGCGAACGGCACCTGGTAGCCCGGGCCGGTCGGGATGCGTACGCCCGAGGCGTTGCCGCCCGTCGACACGTCCAGGAGGTCCACGCCGTGCTCCTTGAGCAGCGCGGCCAGGCGCACCGTCTCGTCGGCGTTCCAGCCGCCCTCCTCCAGCCAGTCGGTGGCCGAGATGCGGAAGAAGAGCGGCAGTTCCTCGGGCCACACCGCCCGTACGGCGTCGGTGACTTCGAGGG
This sequence comes from Streptomyces sp. NPDC045846, assembly GCF_056431605.1. Classification (NCBI taxonomy): domain Bacteria; kingdom Bacillati; phylum Actinomycetota; class Actinomycetes; order Kitasatosporales; family Streptomycetaceae; genus Streptomyces; species Streptomyces sp. NPDC045846. The sequence continues at coordinate 186,078 of NZ_JBWKKJ010000006.1, forward strand.
CGAAGCGGGTGCGGTTCTCGAACGAGCCGCCGTACCGGTCGGTGCGCTTGTTGGAGTGCGGGGAGAGGAACTGGCCGATGAGATAGCCGTGCGCGCCGTGGATCTCGACGACCTTGAACCCGGCGTCCAGCGCCCGGCGGGCCGCGTCGGCGAACTGGCCGACGATCTCCTGTATCTGATCAATCGTCAGCACGGTCGGTACGGTGTGGTGCTCGTCCCAGGCGACCGGGCTCGGCCCGACCGGCTGCCAGCCCTCCTCGCTCCCGGGCTTCAGCGGCGCCCCGCCCCGCCAGGGGCGGTCCGTGGAGGCCTTGCGTCCGGCGTGCGCGATCTGGATGCCGGGCACCGTGCCCTGGCCCTCCAGGAACGTGGCGATCCGGCGCAGCGCCTCGACCTGGGTGTCGTTCCAGATGCCCAGGTCTCCCGGCGAGATCCGCCCCTCGGGGCTGACGGCGGTGGCCTCCACCAGGATCAGGCCGGTGCCGCCGACGGCGCGCGCCGCGTAGTGGGCGAAGTGCCAGTCGTGGGCGACGCCCGCGCCCGGCCCGAAGACCTCGGCGGAGTACTGGCACATCGGCGCCATCCAGACCCGGTTCGGGATGGTCACGGACCGCAGGGTGTAGGGCTCGAAGAGGGCACTCGCAGCAGACACGGCAACTCCAGTCGGACGGCCGGGGGCGCCGGTGCGGCGCCGGGATCGCTTCGTACGATACTCATCGTAGTACGGCAGATGTCAAACTACGATGAGTCTCGTACAATCGATCTCGTGACCACCGCGACGAACACCCGTGAACTCGCCCACCCGGCGCGCGACGAGATCCGCCTGGAGGGCGTCCTGCACGCGCTGTCCGACCCGATGCGGATGCGCGTGGTCCGGGCGCTCGCCGCGCAGGAGGGGGAGCTCTCGTGCTCCTACTTCGTGCTGCCCGTCACCAAGTCGACGACCACCCACCACTTCCGGGTGCTGCGCGAGAGCGGCGTGATCCAGCAGGTCTACCGGGGCACCGCCAAGATGAACGGCCTGCGCCGCGCCGACCTCGACGCGCTCTTCCCGGGCCTGCTCGACAGCGTCCTGGACGCGGCGGCCCGGCAGGTCGAGCGCCTGGGCGCCGACGGCTGAGCGCGCGGCCTCAGCCCGTGCCCAGCGCCGCCGACAGCAGACCGTCCCAGTCGGGGATCTTCACCGAGCGGCGCCCCAGCGAGCGGCCCAGCTCCGCCTCGGCGCGCTCGATCTCCAGCCAGCCCTGCCAGGTCACCGGCCGCAGCCCCAACTCCCGCAGCGCGTCCAGGGGTTCGGCCGCCGCGGGGCGCCCGGACAGGAGCGGAGCGTCCTGGAGCAGCGAGGTGACCGTCTCCTTGGCGCAGGGGCGGTTGGTGCCGATCACGCCCGTCGGGCCGCGCTTGATCCAGCCCGCCACGTACTCGCCCGGCGACGGCGCCCCCTCCCGCAGCACCCGGCCCGCCGCGTGCGGCACCGTCCCGGTCGCCGGGTCGTACGGCAGTCCCTGCGGCGCCACCCCGCGGTAGCCGACCGCCCGCAGCACCAGCTGCGCCTCGATCTCCTCGTACCTCCCGGTGGGGAGCACGCCGCCCGAGCCGTCCGGCACCGTCCGCTCGAAGCGCACCGCGCCCACCCTGCCGTCGCGCTCCAGGAGCTCCACGGGCCGCAGGTAGAAGCGCAGGCTCAGCCGCCGGGTGCCCGGCCGCGGCGGCCGACCGATCCAGCCCCGCAGCACCTCCACGTTGCGCCGCACCGGGCCGGGCAGTGCGGCGGGGTCGACGAAGTCCGGGTCCAGGGCCAGCTCGTCGATGTCCACCGCCACGTCGGCGCCCGGCAGCGCGCCCAGCTCCCGCAGCTCCTTGGTGGTGAACCGGGCCTGCGAGGGGCCCCGGCGGGCCGCCATGTGCACCTCGCGCACCCGGCTGACGGCGAGCGCGCCGAGCGCGGACTGCGGCACGTCGGTCGGCCGCAGCTCGTCCGCGCCGCGGGCCAGCATGCGCGCCACGTCCACCGCCACGTTGCCCGCGCCGATCACCACGGCCGAACGGGCGCCCAGGACGAAGGAGTCGGGGTCGCTGTCCGGGTGCGCGCTGTACCAGGACACGAACTCGGTCGCCGAGAAGCTGCCCGGCAGGTCCTCGCCGGGGATGCCCAGGTGCCGGTCGGACTTGGCGCCCACGCAGTACACCACCGCGTGGTAGAGCCGCCGCAGCAGCTCCGGCGGTACGCCGCCCGGGCCCACCTCGACATGCCCCAGGAAGCGGACGCGGCCGTCCTCCAGGACCGTGCGGAGGTTGTTCTGGAGCGACTTGATCTTCTCGTGGTCCGGCGCGACCCCGTAGCGGACCAGACCGTACGGGCACGGCAGCCGGTCCAGGACGTCCACGTGGATGTCCTGGGGCGCGCTCTGCTCCACCAGGCTCTGGGCGGTGTAGACCCCGCTCGGCCCGGATCCGACGACGGCGATGCGCAGCATGGCGGGTGCTCCTTGGACGAGAGAACCGCAGAAGACCGCTGGGGCCTTCAGGATGGCACCGCCCGGCGCGCGGCGGGTAGACGTCCGCCGCCGATCAGGGGGCCCGGTGCGGCGGCGAGCCCAGCTCCCAGTCCAGTCCGTACCGCTGGAAGAGCTCGGCCCGCAAGGTGGCCGCGTCCATCGGGGCGCCCGGGAGGAGCGCGGCGAAGACGGCGCCCATGAGATTGGCCCGCAGCAGCGGGTACTCGGTGTCCACGTCCTGCGAGCCGTACCGCTCGACGGTGTCCCGCAACAGCGCGGCCAGGCGCTGCTGCTCGGGGCACTGCACGAAACCCTGGGCCTGGAGGATCCCGGCCATGTGGGCCCGCATGAGGACCGGCTGGTCATGCGTGAGCCCGAGGATCGCGTCGATCGCCCGGGCCAGCCGCTCCCTCCCGTCGGCGGTGCGCGGCTCGCGCTCCAGGCCCGCCTCCAGGGTCAGATGCATCAGACGGTGCACCGCGGACTGGAGCAGCTGGCGCTTGCCCGGGAAGTAGTACGACACCAGGCCGCGGGCGGAACCGGCCCGGTCCGCGATGTCGCCGAGCGTCGTCGATTCATAGCCTCGTTCGGCCACCAGCTCCACAGTGGCTTGCAGCAGCCGCTCGCGAGAACGTCTGCGCAGTTCTTCATTGACCGATGCGCTGCGCGGGGACATGCTGTAACTCCTGCGTTGACTGGCTGAGAGCCAATATACTCAGGCTGTCGCAGGGCGGTACCCCTAGCCGGGGCCTGACCTGCGCCTGGGCTGCTCGTTCGGGGTGACGCGGGGGATCACCCCGGACGGGTAGCCCCTTTCAAGCCCCTTGTCCGGCGCGCCCGGCGGCCGCTCAGCGGCCTTCCGCGACCCGCGCGAGCACCGGCAGCAGAGCATCCGGCCGCTCGTCCACCGGCAGGTGGTCGACGAAGTGCACCGCACAGCCGAGCGCCGCGGCGCCGCCGTCCGCCCGCCGGTCGTCCCCCACCATCAGGACCTGGCCCGGATCGAGCGCGAGCGCCTCGCAGGCCGCCTCGAACAGCCGCGCGTCGGGCTTCTGCACCCCGTGCTCGAAGGACAGCAGATACGCGTCCACGTGGTCGTCCAGGCCGTACCAGCGGAACACCGGCCGCAGGTCCCAGCCGATGTTGCTGACCACGCCCACCTTCACGCCCCGCTCCCGCAGCCCGGCGAGGACCCGCTCGGTGTCGGGGTAGGGCCGCCAGGCGGGCGGGGTCATGTGGCGGTCGTAGAGCAGGTCGTACAGGGCCGGATCGGGCAGCTCCACCTCCCGCGCGAGACCCGTGTACGTCGTGCGGTGGAGCTCGGCGCTCCGGTCCCGCACGGGCCACAGCTCCGCCAGATGCGGGGGTATCCGCAGCGGATCGGCGCCGCCGGGCAGCGCGCCCGCCACCTCCAACTCCCGTGCGCACCGCTCCAGTTCGGTCGGCGGCAGGGTGGTGCCGGAGGCGTCGAGTACGGCGGAGAGCCAGTCCTGGACCGGCTCGACGCGAAAGAGGGTGCCGGAGAAGTCGAAGAGAACGCCCTTGATCGTCATGCCCGCGATCCTCGCGTGCTCATCCCCGCGGCTTCAAGGCCCAGCGGGCATGGGCGGCCGCGCTCAGCGCGACGACCGCCACCCCGATCAGCCAGCCGCCCAGCACGTCCGAGAACCAGTGCACACCCAGGAACAGCCGGGTGAACCCCACGCCGAGCGCGGACAGCACCCCCGCCGCGAGGACGGCGCCGCGCAGCCGGCGCCCGGCCCCGTGCAGCGCGAGCAGCCAGACGAGCAGCCCGAAGGCGACCGTCACGCTCAGCGCGTGGCCCGACGGGAACGCCGCGTACCCGGCCGAGTCCACCGGATCCGGCCAGCGCGGCCGGTCGCGGCCGACGGCCGCCTTGAGCCCCTGCTGCACGGCCGTACCGAGGCCGCTCGTCGCCGCGACCCACAGCGCGAGGAGCCGCTCGCCCCTGCGCAGCAGGACCGCGACGACCACCGCGAGCAGGGCGCGCATCGTCCACGGGTCCCACACCCAGTCGGTCAGAACCCGGTTGACGTGGGTGAGACCGGGATCCGCGACCGCCCGTCGGTGCAGGCCGTCGGCCATCAGGCGGTCCCACGACATCAGCGGACCCCACCCGGCGACCACCACGATCAGCAGGAGTCCGGCGAGCAGGGCGCAGACGAGGCCGACGCGCAGCGGCGCGGCCGGGCGGGTCTCAAAGGGGGCGAGCGGCATGCGGAAGATCCAAGCCGACCGGGCCGGATACGGCTAGCCCAGCGCGTGCAGCCCCGGCACGAGGGCCACGACGAGCGGCACGGCGGGCACCAGGGCGGCGTACGCGGTCAGCCGCAGCCGGTGGCTCGCGGGCAGCCTCGGAGCCGCCGACAGGAGCCGGTGCACCCGCTGGGGGAGCTGGCCCTCGGGCGAGGGACAGGGCCCGAACACCCCGCGGTGCTCGTTGAGTTCGACCAGCGCGAGCGCGATGGTGAGGCGCCCGAAGCGGCGGGACGCCACGTCGTCGGCGGCCAGCTCCACCAGGCGGTGCATCTCGTCGCGGAACGCGGCGAACACCGGCACCTGCGGGAACCCCCGGGCGAGCGCCCCCGAGCAGTGCAGCAGCCAGTCGTGCCGGGCCCGCGCGTGCCCGAGCTCGTGGGCCAGCACCGCATCGAGCTGACGGCCCTTCAGGCGCCGAAGTGCCGCCGTGGTGATGACCAGTTGGGGGGTCTGGCCGGGCAGCCACCAGGCGTCGGGCCGGGCTGCCTCCAGGACCACCAGGCGCTCGCCCGACGGCTCCTCGCCGGGCAGCAGCGGCGAGCGCAGCCGCAGCTCCGCGCGGCGCCGGCGACGGCGTGCCCAGCTGTCCCTGATCTCCCGGGTGAGCATCGCCCCGGTCCAGGCGCCGCCGAGGAAGAGCACCACCGCGAGCGCCGCCGACCAGGGGCCGTACGGTCCGAGCGCGTACGCCTCGACGACGGCGCGGGGCGCGGGCGCGAACACCTGGCCGCGTACGGTCTGCCACGCGGACGCGGCGCTGAAGACCATCGCGAGCCCGAAGCAGAGCAGCACCGCCGCCACCACGCACTGCCAGACCCACAGCGCCACCACCGGCTCGCGCTCGACCCAGTCGGCGCGGGCCAGCAGTCGCGGGGCGGCGACGGCGGACACCAGGCCGAGCACCAGCAACGCGAGGGAGACCGTCATGGTCTCAGCCTATGAGCGAGGCCGGTCCGATAGGTATGGCGGCGACCGCCAAGTGACGCACGCCACGACGGAAGCCCGCCAGCGGGCGGCTCAGACGGTCACCAGCATCGCCAGCATGGCGATCCCCATCGAGAGCCGGCACGCCAGGGCCAGCTCGGGCCGTGCGCCCCAGGAGACGGCGACCGCGGGTCCGCCCGCGCTCGCCGAGGGCAGCAGGCGCGCCCCCGCCGACAGGACGTAGACCGCGAAGTACAGGAGCAGGGCCCCGGTCAGCGGCGGCACCCCGCCCGCCGCATGCCCCTCGTGTCCGGTGTGCGCACCCGCGGCGCCCGGCGCCATCGCGAGCGCCATGTAGACCATGGCCAGCGAGCCCACCGCGTGGTGCAGATGGTGCGCCCCGCCCCGCGCCAGCCACAGCGCCCGCAGCGCTGCTCCCCCGAAGACCACCGCGTAGGTGGTCGCCGTCCACGGCGAGGGTGCGAGGAACGCGGCCGGTACGGCCATCGCGGCCATCCCGAACCCCATCACCGCCTCGCCGGCCGCCGCGCCGCGCGCCCGCGCGGAACCGCCGCGCATCCGCAGCAGACAGGACGCGCCGGTCGCCGCGCACAGCGCGACCAGCAACCAGCCGGGCAGCACCGGACCGTGCACGGCGTACCTCCCCCGCTCGATGACGCTCGATGGATCGCCCTGCCGAGGGATCGATGCCCGCCCACGGGGCCGCATACGCGGGCGCAGGGACACACGAGGGGAGCGCGCGAGGGATCTTCGCCGGTCACAGGCGTCGCGGGAGAGGCCCGACCGGGGGTCTCGCGGGGGACGGCCTCAGGGGCGGAAGCGCAGCGGGTGGTCGGCCGGGACCTCCACCACCGCGATGCGCACCCCGTCCGGATCCTCGATCCACATCTCGACGAGCCCCCACGGCTCGCGCACCGGAGGCCGCGCGATCGCCACCCCGCGCCCCACGAGCTCCTCGTGCGCCCCGGCCACGTCCGCCACCTGGAGCCACAGCTGGAGTCCCGGTGCCGGGGGGTGCTCGGCGCGGCCGGACACCTCCAGGAAGCCTCCGCCCAGGAAGTAGACCGTGCCGCGCTCGGGCCCCGTACCGAACTCGCGGTAGACGGGAAGCCCGAGTTGTCCGCCGTAGAAGGCGCGCGAACGCTCGGGGTCGGTGGGGCGCAACAGGGTCCGGCTGCTCAGTACGTGCACCATGACGGGGACCTTAGTGGCCGGGTTACGCTCGGGAGGCCGCCACAGCGCAATCGAGTCAGCAGGGAGACCGCGATGGACACCGCCAGCCGGGCCGCCGGAGAGCTGAGCTACCGGGACGCCACCGAAGCCGACGTCGAGGCACTGGTGCCGCTCATCGAGTCGGCCTACCGCGGGGACTCCAGCCGCGCCGGCTGGACCACCGAGGCCGACATCCTCCAGGGACAGCGCACCGACCCCGAAGGGGTGCGCGCGGTCATCACCACGCCGGGCAGCAGGCTGCTCACCGTGGAGCGGGACGGGGAGTTGGTCGCCTGCTGCCAGCTCGAACACCGCGGGGACGCGGCCTACTTCGGGATGTTCGCGGTCTCTCCGGCGCTCCAGGGCGCGGGCCTCGGCAAGCAGATCATCGCGGAGGCCGAGCGCACCGCCCGGGCCGAGTGGGGCGTGCGCGAGATGCACATGACCGTCATCTCGGTGCGGGACGAGCTGATCGCCTTCTACGAGCGGCGCGGCTACCGCCGTACGGGAAGGATGACGCCCTTCCCGTACGGCGACGAGCGCTTCGGCCTGCCGCAGCGCGACGACCTCGCGTTCGAGCTGCTGGTCAAGGAGCTGGGCTGAGGCAGCGCTAGGCGGTGAAGCGGCCGGTGCGGCGGATCTCGGGATAGTCGGTCGTCGCGCCGTCCAGCTGGAGGGCGCGCACCAGACGCAGGTGGTCCTGGGTGTTCACGGTCCAGCCGATCACCTTGAACCCCGCCGCGTGGGCCCTTTCGACCGTCTCCAGAGTGAGCCGGTGGATGCTCAGCACCAGGGTCTTGGCGCCGACGGCGCGGGCCCGGTCGAGGAGATCGGGCCCCCAGCTGTCGTCGACAAGCCCGGTGCGCACGCCGGGCACGAGGGAGGCGATCTCGGCGAGCGCCTCGTCGTGGAAGGACAGCACCTCGACCCGGCTCACCAGATCGCGCCGCAGGATCACCTCGGCGAGCGCACGGGCCGCGGCGACGTCCTTGATCTCTGCCTGGATCGGGGTCTTCACCGCGTCGAGGACCTCCTCGAGGACGGGGATGCGCTCGCCCTGACCCGCGTCCAGCTCCCGCAGCTCGGCGAGGGTCATCTCGCCGATGGGCCCCTCCCCGTCCGTGGTGCGGTCGACCTCGGCGTCGTGCATGACGACGAGGGCGCCGTCCTTGCTGAGGTGCAGATCGAGTTCGATGGCGTCCATGCCCGCGCGTTCCGCGTGGACGAAGGACCGCAGGGTGTTCTCCGGCTCGACACCCATGACCCCGCGGTGACCGATGGTGAGGAACGTCAAGACAGGCCTCGCTTCCGTCGACGGCGGTATGCGCGCGACGCAGTCCCGTGCGCACGCGGCAGCCGCAGCCTAACGGCCCGCCACCGCGACGGACCCCGGCTCGCGCGGGGCATCGAAGTCGTCCGCCCGGGTTGACGCGATCCCGAGGATGAAGCCGGTGATGAGGGCTGCGACAAGCACTGCGCGGGTACTCACGGGGGCGGCTCCGGGGTTCGGGCGACGGGCGGAAGGACTCCGTCCTACCTGTGCGCACCCCGCGCGGGCCAGCCCGTGTCACCCGCCCGTGGGCGATTCCTGCCGCCCTTGACGCGGGGCCCCGCGGCCGTCACCCCGGGCCGGGCCAGCCGTCGTGATTGTCTTGATCTCCACCCCGCGGCGCCGCCAGCAGGTCCAGGTCGGCGAGCATGGCCCGCGCCAGCTCCAGCTCGGCCAGCTCCCGGCGCTCGCTCCAGCGCAGCGCGATCCGCGGATACGCCCACCCCTCGGTGTCCTCGGTACGGGCGAGCGCGGCCCGCACCTGCGTCAACTCGGCCTCGGTGCGCGCGAGATGGTCCCCCACCAGAGCGCGCAGGCGCTGCGGCGCCGCGAGATGCCCGAGCCAGACCCGCAGCACCAGCGGGTGCTTGAGAACGGCCGGGCCCGCGGCCCCGGGGGAGTCCGCCCACCCGGCGAGCGCGCCGCGCCCGGCCTCGCTGATCGCGTACCGCCGGGTGGTGCGCGGCTCCTCGGGCCCCGAGCGGCGGGACGTGACGTATCCGAGGTCCTCCAGGCGGCGCAGCTCGGCGTAGATCTGGCTGACCGCCGGAGCCCAGTAGAAGAACCGCAGCGAGGCGTCGGCCCATTTCTTGAGCTCGTAGCCGGTCCGCTCGCCGGGGAACGAGAGCAGCCCGAGCACCGCCCACGCCGTCGGCGGCAACTGCGCCGGCGGGCCGGGTCCGTTGGTGGGCTGACGGCTGCTCATACCGCGCATTGAAGTGAGCGGGGCGCCCGGAAACAAGCCCCGCACGGGACGTGAGATGCTCCGTGATCCGGGGCGGGCGGTTGGCGGATCCCACCGTCGCCGGGCCGCCCGTCAGCGTTTGTGGCGCTGGCCCCGGTCGAGCTGTTCGCCGATCGCCGGGCCGCCGAGCCGGCGCTGCGCCGCGGCCGCGAGCCCCGGGGCCGCGCCGCCGAGCAGGGCGAGCAGGCGCAGGTTCAGCGGGGCCACGTCCACCTCGGCGAGATCGTGCTCGACGGCCCGCCCCGCGCAGATCCATGGCACAGCCTCCCGCCCATGAGCGCTCGTGGACACCGGCCGCGGTGGCGGCCGGCCCTGACGCCGGCCTGGCGCGGGGTGCGGCCCCGGTCTTGTACGCATGCTCGGCCGCGGGCGTGGCCCGCTCGCCCGTGGGTTGCTCCTCGTCCCGTCCGGCCGCAGCCATAGCCGTGCCATTGCATGAACGCAGGAAGAAGAGCGGTGTGACACGCGCGCGACAGGATAATTTACTGAGGTACCTCTTGAGCGGAACAACCGAACACGGATACGGTGTCTTGACGCGAGGTTCTCCTGTGGAGGAAGTGACATGACGGAAATTCTTGTGCAGGACCCGGACGTGGGGGGCGCAGTGTCCGACCGGCGGGTGGTCGACCACCCCGCGTGGACCGCGCTCAAGAATGCCGTCGAGGAGATCCGGCCCTGGCAGTCCAAGGACGGCTCGATCGACTTCGACGCGGAGGGCGCCCCGCCCCGCGCGGTCGTCGAGGCCACCCTCGACCAGGTGATCGCCGCCGTCGAGCAGCTCTCGCCCCTGCTGCCGCACGACGCGGCCTACCACGACGCCCTGATCGCCGACCTGCGCAAGTGGGCCGACAGCGCCTTCGACGTGCCGGACTTCCTGGACTCGCTCCTGAAGTTCCACCCCGCCGCGGACCGCGCCGACGGACTGCAGCGCCTGGTCCTCTTCCCCATGTACACGCAGAACGGCAATCCCGACCGCAACCTCGAAGCGGTCGTGCTGCGCATGGTCTGGCCCGAGTGGCTCGCCGAGCTGGAGGCGACCCGCTACGACAACCCGCTGTTCTGCGGCATCACCTTCGAGGACTTCACCGCCGGGTACGACACCCACTCCGCCGTGCTCTTCCCGGAGACGATCGCCGTGCGCGAGGCGCCCGAGCGCTTCACCTGGGGCGGCATCTTCTGCGACCGCGAGGCGGCCCGCTTCCGTGCCGTGACCGAGGCGTCCGTGCGCATCCTCGGCCTCGAACTGCCCGAGGACATCCGGGAGATGGTGGCCGACCAGGAGCGCTGCGAGCAGGCCTTCGTGCTCTGGGACATGGTCCACGACCGCACCCACAGCCACGGCGACCTGCCCTTCGACCCCTTCATGATCAAGCAGCGCCAGCCGTTCTGGATGTACGGCCTCGAAGAGCTGCGCTGCGACCTCACCGCCTTCAAGGAGGCCGTGAAGCTGGAGGCCGAGGGCAACCGGCACGGCCGTGACGTCCAGTACGCGGTGCTGTTCGACCGGATGTTCCGCTTCCCGGTCTCCGGCGACCGCGTCCGCAACTACGACGGGCTCGGCGGCCAGCTCCTCTTCGCCTACCTCCACAAGCACGACGTGGTGCGCTGGACCGACAACAAGCTGCACATCGACTGGGACCGCGCCCCGCAGGTCACCAACCAGCTGTGCGCCGAGATCGAGAAGCTCTACCGCGACGGCATCGACCGCCCGAAGCTGGTCCACTGGTTCGCCGCGTACGAGCTGGTCTCCACCTACCTCGCCCCGCACCCGGGATCGCGCTGGGCCAAGGGTCCCGACGCCCTGGATCTGGCGCAGCCGCCCCGCAAGCTCGTCGACGACGTGCTTCCGGACGAGTTTCCGCTCAGCATGTTCTATGAGGCGCTCTCCAAGAAGCTGAAGAACGTGATCGCCTCCACCAAGGGGATCACCGCCGCTTCCGCTCCGGTCGGAGCCGCCGCGTGAGCGCTCGTACGGAAGGGGCGAAGAAGATGAACAACGGACCTCTCAACGGTGCCGTCGTCGCCGTGGCCGGAGCCGCAGGCCCGGCCGGCCGGGCCGCCCTGCTGCGGCTCGCCGAGGCGGGCGCGGTCGTGGTGGGCGCCGACTCGGACGCGCAGCGCCTCGCCGAGGCCGTGGACGCCGCGCGGTACGCGCACGGCGGGGCCACCGTCACCGGAGACACCGTCGACCTCCTCGACCTGCAGGCCACCCGCGACTGGGCGGACCGCATCCAGAAGGAGTTCGGACGGGTCGACGGCATGGTCCACCTCGTCGGCGGCTGGCGCGGCAGCGCCTCCTTCCCCGAGACCGACCTGGCCGACTGGGAGCTTCTGGAGAAGCTGCTGATCAAGACGGTGCAGCACACCTCGCTCGCCTTCCACGACCAGCTGCTGCGCAGCGACCGGGGCCGCTTCGTGCTGGTCAGCCAGTCCGGCGCGCACAAGCCCACCGCGAACAACGCCGCCTACAACGCGGGCAAGGCCGCCGCCGAGGCATGGACGCTGGCCCTCGGCGACTCGTTCCGCAAGGCGGGGATCGCCGAGGGGGCCGACGGGCCGACGGCCGCTGCTGCCATCCTGGTGATCAAGGCACTGGTGCACGACGCCATGCGCGCCGAGCGACCCAATGCGAAGTTCGCGGGTTTCACCGACGTCAAGGAGCTGGCCGACGCCATCGCCGGCGTGTGGGACAAGCCCGCCCAGGAAGTGAACGGACAGCGCCTGTGGCTGACCCCCAAGCCGTGAGGACGGACGCGCGACAGCACCACGACCCGGCGGTGCGCGGTTTCGCCAGCGACAACTACGCCGGAGCGCACCCGGAGGTCCTCGCGGCCCTCGCGCTCGCCAACGGCGGTCACCAGATCGCGTACGGCGAGGACGACTACACCGACCACCTCCAGCGCGTCATGCACAGCCACTTCGGCGCGGGCGCCGAGACCTTCCCCGTCTTCAACGGGACCGGCGCCAACGTCACCGCCCTCCAGGCGCTGACCGACCGCTGGGGCGCGGTGGTGTGCGCCGAGACCGCGCACATCAACGTGGACGAGGGCGGCGCCCCCGAGCGCATGGCGGGGCTGAAGCTGCTCACCGTGCAGACGCCGGACGGCAAACTGACGCCCGAACTGATCGACCGCCAGGCCTGGGGCTGGGAGGACGAGCACCGCGCGATGCCGCAGGTCGTCTCGATCACCCAGAACACCGAGCTGGGCACGGTCTACACGCCCGACGAGATCAAGGCCATCTGCGACCACGCCCACGAGCGCGGCATGAAGGTCCACCTGGACGGGGCGCGCATATCCAACGCGGCCGCGTCGCTGAACGTGCCGATGCGTACGTTCACTAACGCGGTCGGCGTGGACGTCCTGTCGTTCGGCGGCACCAAGAACGGCATGCTGTTCGGCGAGGCGATCGTCGTGCTCGACCCGGACGCGGGCCGGCAGCTGAAGCACATCCGCAAGATGTCCATGCAGCTGGCCTCCAAGATGCGCTTCGTCTCCGTGCAGTTGGAGGCGCTGCTCGCCAAGGACCTGTGGCTGCGCAACGCCCGCCATGCCAACGCGATGGCCCGGCGCCTCGCGGAGGGCGTGCGTCAGGTGCACGGCGTGGAGATCCTCCACGAGGTGCAGGCCAACGCCGTGTTCGCGCGCCTGCCGCACGACGTCAGTGAGCGGCTCCAGAAGCGCTACCGCTTCTACTTCTGGGACGAGAAGGCCGGTGACGTCCGCTGGATGTGCTCCTTCGACACGACCGAGGACGACGTGGACGGCTTCCTCGCGGCGCTGAAGGAAGAGATGGCTCGCTGATCACCGGAGCCTGAGGATCGATACTTATGCGGCTGACCGTAAAGTCATTGACTTGCGGTCGGCCGCATTCGTACGCTCCGTGCCATGGAGCTCATCCAGCGCAACCCTCAACTCTCCGCCTACCTCGCTGCGGATGAGGTCATTGACCACCAGCACCCGTTGGTGCGCGAGACGGCCGCCCGGCTGGCCGCTCACACCGCCGACGCATACTCATACGCCGAAGCGGCCTACACCTTCGTCCGGGACGAGATCCCGCACTCCGAGGACGCCGGCGCCCTGCGCGTGACCTGGCGGGCCTCCGACGTCCTGGCCGAGCGCACCGGCATCTGCTGCGCCAAGTCCCACGCCCTGGCGGCCCTGCTGCGCGCCGAGGCGATCCCGGCCGCTCTCTGCTATCAGCGGCTCGCCGACGACGATGGCTCCCACCCGCTCGTGCACGGCCTCGTCGCCGTCCGGCTGCCGGGCCGGGCTGGCTGGTCGCGGATCGACGCACGCGGGAACAAGCCGGGGGTCGACGCCCGGTTCTCGCTCGACGAGGAGCGCCTCGCGTGGACGGTGCGACCGGAGTTTAATGAAGTGGACTATCCAGTGCTTTACGATGTACCGCATCCGGCTGTTCTGCGTGCCCTCAAGGCCGCGCCCGACCGGCCGTCGCTGTGGCCGATCTATCCGACCGAACTGTGAGGCACCACCGATCATGACGCTCACGCTCACCGTGTCCGAGGACGTCCTGGCCGTCGCGCCCGGCTTCACCCATGTCGCCGTCGAGGCGTCCGGCCTCGTCAACGCGCCCAGTGACGCGGCGAGTTCGGCCCTGCTCGACGACGCGGCGCGCCGCCTCGCCGAGCGGCTCGCGGGCCGCGCCCCGCACGAGGACCCGCACATGGCCGCCTGGCGTGCCGTCTACACCGCCTTCGGGTCCAAGCCGAACCGCACCCGCAACTCGGCCGAGGCGCTGGCCAAGCGGGCGGCGGCCGACGGCGGGCTTCCGCGCGTCAACCGGCTCGTCGACGTCTACAACGCGATCAGCGTCGCGCACCTCGTGCCCGTCGGCGGCGAGGACACCGATCACATCAAGGGGGCGATGCGGCTCGTGCGGGCGACGGGGGAGGAGGCCTTCCACACGGTGGCGGGCGGCGAGGCGGTGGTCGAGCACCCGGACGCCGGCGAGGTGGTGTGGTGCGACGACGAGGGCGTCACCTGCCGCCGCTGGAACTGGCGCCAGGGAGTGCGGACCCGCCTCACCGAGGAGTCGGTCAACGCCCTCTTCCTCCTGGAGGGCATGGCGCCGCACTGCGACCTGGTCACCGCGGGCGCCGAACTGGCCGAACTCCTGGAGAAGTTCAGCCCCGGCGCGCGGATCACCGTCCACCCCCCGGTCGGCGCCGCCGTACAGGAGTGACGATTCAGCCCGCCGCCTCGGCGGCCTTCACCTGTTCCGGCGTCGGCGCCGAACCGCCCAGGTGCGCCGGCACCCACCAGGTGTCGCTCGCGTCCTTCGGGCGTACGGGATAGGCGCGCTGGGCGGCTTCGAGCAGCTCCTGGCAGCGCTCGCGCAGCCGCCGCGTGATGGCGCCCGCGTACTGGTCGGCGGGGGCCTCCACCGGCTCGCCCACGCGGATGGTGACGGGGATGTGGCTGCGCTTGAAGTTGCGGGGGCGCCCCTTCGTCCATACCCGCTGGGTGCCCCACAGGGCCATCGGGATCAGCGGCACCCCGGCCTCCTGCGCGAGCCTGGCCGCCCCCGACTTGAAGCTCTTCAGCGTGAACGACTGCGAGATCGTCGCCTCCGGGAACACACCGATCACCTCGCCCGAGCGCAGCGAGGCGAGCGCGTGCTGGTAGGCGTCCTCGCCCTGCTTGCGGTCCACCGGGATGTGCTTCATGCCGCGCATCAGCGGGCCGGAGATCTTGTGCCGGAACACCGACTCCTTGGCCATGAAACGCACGAGCCGCTTCTGCGGCAGCGCCGCGAGCCCCGTGAAGATGAAGTCCAGGTAACTGATGTGATTGCTGACGAGCACCGCCCCGCCCGTGCGCGGGATGTTCTCCGAACCCTGGGTGTCGATCTTCAGGTCGAGCGCCTTGAACATCGCGAGAGCGGCGCCGATGACCGGCCGATAGACGAGTTCTGCCATCTCAGGGGAGACCCTTCGTGTGCCCGGGGAGGGTGCTCCCGGAGAATAAGTTACGCAGCCGTAGGTTTTAGGCTTTGGGCAGATGGTGCCCGATGCGCGCCGAGCTGGCCAGTCCTCGCGCCGCGCGCAGGGGAGATTCTCGTCACGTCTTCGCAGGTCGGGGCCCGGGGAATCATTGCGGGCCGGTGCGCGCTGCAACCGTACGACAGAGCAGGTAGTGACGGTGTGAAGACCGGGGCGGCGGTGCTGGGAGGCGGCGTGGTGGAGGACGGCGGACGCAGGCTCGGCGAGGCGGAACTGGGCGCCGGGCTCGGGAGGCGGGCCACGCTGGTGCAGTTCTCCAGCGCGTTCTGCCAGCCCTGCCGGGCGACCCGGCGCACCCTGGCCGAGGTGGCCGCGATGGTGGAGGGCGTCGCCCACGTGGAGATCGACGCCGAGGAGCGGCTCGCCCTGGTGCGGGAGCTGGGCATCGCGCGCACCCCGACGGTGCTCGTGCTCGACGCGACGGGCCGGATCGTGCGCCGCGCGGCGGGACAGCCCCGCCGGGCGGACGTCATCGCGGCGCTGGGGCAGGCCGTGTGAGGCGCGCGGGGGTGTGCGGTCCGGGGCGCGCAGTGAGGGATCTCCCACATCCGCAAAGGCACTTGACTGCGACGGCGCCGAATCGTCAGTCTGACGATGTGCCGACAGACCTCCTTCTCTATGGACGCGCCCATGTGGACCTCGCCCGCAACGCGAGCGCGCGCTGTCCGGGCTGCTGATCATCCGCAGCCCTCGTCGCACTCTCTGCAGAAGGACAATTCCATGACGGCCTCGCCCGAGCTCGGTACCGCCCGGACCGCCTCTCCCGAACTCCTCAAGTCGGTCTTCCGCCAGCACGCCGCGGGCGTCGCGGTGATCACCGCCCAGCGTGGCGGCCGGCCCGTGGGCTTCACCGCCACCTCCCTCAACTCCGTCGCCGCGGAGCCCCCGTTGATCTCCTTCGGGATCGGCACCGGCTCCTCCAGCTGGCCCGTCGTCGCCGAGGCCGACCATGTCGGCGTGCACATACTCGGCGAGCACCAGCAGGACCTGGCCGCCACCTTCGCCCGCAGCGGCGCCGACCGGTTCGGCCCCGGCACCGACTGGCGCACCGGCCCCGAGGGCGTGCCCGTCCTCGACGGCGTCCTTGCCTGGCTGGTCTGCAAGGTGGTGGCCCGTGTCCCGGCCGGGGACCATCGCATCGTGCTGGGTCAGGCGGTCGTCGGCGACCCCGCGGGCGGCGGCCGTCCGCTCCTCTACCACCAGGGCCGCTTCAACGCGCTGCGCGACTGAGAGTTCCCTGGCAGGACCGATTACTCAGCGTTGGCAAGGTCACAGTTCAAAGCGCTTGCTTACTGGGAACAAGCTGGGTGTACTGGCGAGTAATATTTCGTTCGGAGCGCCGGTCGCCCCGACCGGAAACCGCCCCATCAGGCGCCTATGCTGCGTGCAACAAGGCAGCCCAGAAATGACGATGCAGTAGGAGAGCCGGCGTGAGCTTGAGGATCGTTGTCTGTGTGAAGTACGTGCCCGACGCCACCGGCGACCGGCACTTCGCCGATGACCTGACCGTCGACCGCGACGACGTCGACGGCCTCCTTTCGGAGCTCGACGAGTACGCGGTCGAGCAGGCACTGCAGATCGCCGACGAGGCCGATGACGCGGAGATCACCGTGCTGACCGTCGGCCCCGAGGACGCCAAGGACGCGCTGCGCAAGGCGCTGTCGATGGGCGCCGACAAGGCCGTCCACGTCGAGGACGACGACCTGCACGGCACCGACGTGATCGGCACCTCGCTGGTCCTGGCCAAGGCCGTCGAGAAGACCGGCTACGACCTGGTCATCTGCGGCATGGCCTCCACCGACGGCACCATGGGCGTGCTGCCGGCGCTGCTCGCGGAGCGCCTCGGCGTCCCGCAGGTCACGCTGCTCTCCGAGGTCTCCGTCGAGGACGGCACGGTCAAGGGCCGCCGCGACGGCGACACCGCCTCCGAGCAGCTGGAGGCTTCCCTTCCGGCCGTCGTCTCGGTGACGGACCAGTCGGGCGAGGCCCGTTACCCGTCGTTCAAGGGCATCATGGCCGCCAAGAAGAAGCCGGTGGAGTCCCTGGACCTGGGCGACCTGGACATCGACGCCGACGAGGTCGGCCCCGGGGGCTCCTGGACCGCGGTCGACTCCGCGGCCGAGCGTCCGGCCCGCACGGCCGGCACGATCGTCAAGGACGAGGGCGAGGGCGGCAAGCAGCTCGCCGAGTTCCTCGCGAGCCAGAAGTTCATCTAGGCACCCCTGGCCCGGGAACCCACCGGGCCGCGCGCCTAGGGCTCGCCGAGCCCCTCAACCGCCCGTCTTTTCTTCGCACGTGCAGGAGATTGAAGTCCCATGGCTGAAGTTCTGGTCTACGTCGACCACGTGGACGGTGC
Organism: Streptomyces sp. NPDC045846; assembly: GCF_056431605.1. NCBI lineage: Bacteria > Bacillati > Actinomycetota > Actinomycetes > Kitasatosporales > Streptomycetaceae > Streptomyces > Streptomyces sp. NPDC045846. Next base: position 203,688 of record NZ_JBWKKJ010000006.1, read on the forward strand.
CGTCCGCAAGCCCACCCTCGAACTGCTGACGCTGGCCCGCCGCATCGGCGACCCGGTCGCCGTCGCGCTCGGCGCCGGCGCCGAGAACACCGCGGCCGCGCTCGCCGAGCACGGCGCGGTCAAGGTCCTCACCGCCGACGCCCCCGAGTTCGCCGAGTACCTCGTCGTACCGAAGGTGGACGCGCTCCAGGCCGCGTACGAGGCCGTGTCGCCCGCGGCCGTGCTCGTCCCGTCGTCCGCCGAGGGCAAGGAGATCGCGGCCCGCCTCGCGGTCCGCATCGGCTCCGGCATCATCACCGACGCCGTCGACCTCGAGGCCGGTGCCGAGGGTCCGGTGGCCACGCAGTCCGCGTTCGCCGCCTCCTTCACCACCAAGTCCCGTGTCTCCAAGGGCACCCCGGTCATCACGGTCAAGCCGAACTCGGCCGCCGTGGAGGCCGCCCCGGCCGCGGGCGCCGTCGAGGCCCTCGCCGTCACCTTCTCGGCCCTGGCCACCGGCACCAAGGTCACCTCGCGCACCCCGCGCGAGTCGACCGGACGCCCCGAGCTGACCGAGGCCGCGATCGTGGTCTCCGGCGGCCGCGGCGTCAACGGCGCCGAGAACTTCGCGGTCATCGAGGCCCTCGCCGACTCGCTCGGCGCGGCCGTCGGCGCCTCGCGCGCCGCGGTGGACGCGGGCTGGTACCCGCACTCCAACCAGGTCGGCCAGACCGGCAAGTCCGTCTCGCCGCAGCTCTACATCGCCAACGGCATCTCCGGCGCCATCCAGCACCGGGCCGGCATGCAGACCTCGAAGACCATCGTGGCCGTCAACAAGGACGCCGAGGCCCCGATCTTCGACCTGGTCGACTACGGCGTGGTCGGCGACCTGTTCCAGGTCGTCCCGCAGCTGACCGAAGAGGTCAACGCCCGCAAGGGCTGACCTGCGAGTTCTGTTCGGTCCCGGGGCCGCGTGGTGATCTTCACCGCGCGGCCCCGGGTCGTTTCGGACAACCATTGACGCAGAAGGAGCTGCCTACTAACTTCGCTATACGGATTGTTGATTCCGTGAAGCGGAAAAGTTTCGACGGTGTGGAGGGTGCAGGATGGGTCAGCAGGAGCAGGTGGCAACGAGCCTCGCCGGTGTCGTCAGCGAGGAGATCAGTGCCTCGCTCGTCACGGTGGACGAGGAGCTCGCCCGCCGTTACCCGGGCGACCCCGGCACCCGCCAGCCCGTGCACACCGTCTACGTACCCGGTGACGTCTTCGGCGCGGGCACCATCCGCTCCTGGGGCGACCAGGCGCTGGCCGCGCTCGACGAGCACGCCCCGGACGCCGCCTCCTTCGCCAAGGTGCTCGGCATCTCCGACGCGCTGGCCGAGCCCGTGTACGACCGGGTGCGCGCCAAGCTCCGCGACGAGCCCATCGAGGACCTGCGCGTCGACTTCGAGGACGGCTACGGCCCGCGCCCCGACGCCGAGGAGGACGCCGACGCCGCGCGCGCCGCCCGCCTCGTCGCCGAGGCCTTCAGGAACGGCACGGCCGCCCCCTACATGGGCATCCGCATGAAGTGCATGGAGGCCGCCGTCCGCGACCGCGGCATCCGCACCACGGACATCTTCCTGACCACCCTCATGCACAACGGCGGCCTGCCCGACGGCCTCGTGCTCACGCTGCCGAAGGTGACCTACCCCGAGCAGGTCACCGCTTTCGTGCGGCTGCTCGGCGCCTTCGAGAAGACGCACGGCCTGCCCGAGGGCCGGCTCGGCTTCGAGATCCAGATCGAGACCAGCCAGTCCATCCTGGCCGCCGACGGCACCGCCGCCGTGGCCAGGATGATCGACGCCGCCCAGGGCCGCGCCACCGGTCTGCACTACGGCACCTTCGACTACAGCGCCTGCGTCGGCGTCTCCGCCGCCTACCAGGCCAGCGATCACCCGGCCGCCGACCACGCCAAGGCCGTCATGCAGGTCGCCGCGGCCGGCACCGGCGTACGTGTGTCGGACGGCTCGACCAACGTGCTGCCGGTCGGCTCCACCGAGCACGTCCACGAGGCCTGGCGGCTGCACTACGGCCTCACCCGCCGCGCCCTGGCCCGCGCCTACTACCAGGGCTGGGACATGCACCCCGGACACATGCCGACGCGTTACGCGGCCGTCTACGCCTTCTACCGCGAGGGCCTTGAGCAGGCCGCCGGACGCCTCGCCGCGTACGTCGCCAAGACCGAGGGCGACGTCATGGACGAGCCCGCCACCGCCAAGGCGCTCTCCGGCTACCTGCTGCGCGGCCTGGACTGCGGCGCCCTGGACAACGACGAGGTGGCCCGCCTGACCGGCCTGACCCGCGCCGACCTCGACGCCTTCGCCTCGCCCCGCCGCGGCACCCTGACCGTCACCGCCCCGTAGCGGAACCGGGACCGGACGGCCCCGAGCGCTGTCACCCCTGCCCCGTACTCTGTACGCGACCACAATCACCACAGCGGAACGGGGCAGCGGTGTCTACGGGGGAGAGCCACGTACTGGCCGGCCGGTACCGGGTCGTCGAGCAGCTCGGCCGCGGCGGCATGGGCGTCGTGTGGCGTGCCCACGACGAGGTGCTGGGCCGCGAGGTCGCCGTCAAGGAACTGCGCACCTACACCGACGCCTCCGCGCCCGAACTGGGCGACCTGCGCCTGCGGATGCAGCGCGAGGCACGGGCCGCGGCGCGGGTGCGCCATCCCTCGGTCGTCGCCGTCCACGACGTCACCGAGCACGAGGGCCGCCCCGTCATCGTCATGGAACTCGTCGACGGGCCCTCGCTCGACGACGTGCTGGCCGAGCGGGGCGTGCTGGAGCCGGGCGAGGCCGCGGCGATCGGGGCGAAGGTCCTCGAAGCGCTGGCCGCCGCCCATCAGGCGGGCGTGCTGCACCGCGACGTGAAGCCGGGCAACATCCTCCTGGACCGGTCCGGCCGGGTGGTCCTCACCGACTTCGGCATCGCCGCCATGGACGACCCGGGCGACGGCTCGGCCACGCACCTGACCCGCAGTGGCGAACTGGTCGGCTCCCTGGACTACCTGGCACCCGAGCGGGCCCAGGGCCAGGAGCCGGGCCCCGCCTCCGACGTCTGGGCCCTGGGCGCCACCCTGTACGCCGCCGTCGAGGGCGCGGCGCCGTTCCGCCGCACCTCCACCTGGTCGACCCTGAACGCCATCGTGGTCGAACCGCTGCCGCAGGCCCGCCGGGCCGGGGCGCTCGGGCCGGTCCTGCTGCGCCTCATGGACAAGGACCCCTCCCTGCGGCCCGACGCGCGGACCGCGGCCGGGCTGCTGGCCGAGGTCGCGGCGGGCGCGGGGCAGACCGCGCCGACGGCGATCCATCCGGCCCCGGCGCCCGTCGCGCCCCGGCGCAGCGCGACCGTGCGCGACGCGCTGCCGCACCGGCCCGAGGGCTTCGGCCCGGTGGTCCCGCCGGTCCCGCGGCCCCACCCGGCCGAGGCGTTTGGGCCCGTGGTCGCCCAGGAGCCCCCGGCGCGACCGGCCGGACGCAAGGGGCGGGGCAGGCTTCTCGTCGCGGCGGGGACCGCCGCGGTGGTGCTGGTCGGCGGCGGGACAGCCTACGCGCTCCTCGGCCACGGCTCGGGGGACAGCGGGGGACAGCAGGCCGTGGGAGCGGCGAACGGCACCACCCCGCGCCCCGCCGACGACCCGGGCGAGGCCGCGCGCCAGGGCACCTCCGCCCCGTCCTTGGGTGCCACCCCCAACTCGCCCTCGGCAGCGCCCCGTTCGAGCGGCAGGCCGTCCGCCAAGGCCGACCCCGCCAAGAGCGGTGACGCCAAGGGCGACGCCGGCAAGGCGCCCGATCCGAAGAAGAACCCGCCGGGCACCCCCAGCGCGGGCGGTGCCGCGCCCCCGGCCGGCAGCTGCCGGCCGGGGGCGGGCGGCAGGTTCAACTGCGAGGTGTGGCGCGCCGCGAAGTCCATCCGGTCCGACGGCGCCGCGGCGGGCGTGCTCAACGCGGGCACCAACTACTTCTACTGCCAGACGAACCTGGGCCGCCGCGAGACGTACGGGAAGTGGACCAACACCTGGTGGGCCAGGACCGACGACGACAGCGGCAACACCCAGGTCTACGTCAGCGTCGTCTATCTGAAGGGCGGCGACAACGACCAGCCGGTGCCGGGCCTGAAGGCCTGCTGACCGCGCCCGCCGTGCCCGCCGTGCCCGGGGGGCCGGAGCCGGAGCCGGGGCCGATGGAGGGCTACGCGTCCGCGGGCGGGGGGATCTCGCCCGAGCCGCGCTGGATCAGCGCGGTGGGCAGCTCGACCCGGGCGGGCGTCTCGTCGGCGCCGTCGAGCCGCCGGAAGAGCAGCTCGGCGGCCGTCCGGCCGAGGGCGGCGGCGTCCTGCGAGATGACCGTGATGCCGAGCAGGTCGGCGAGTTCGATGTCGTCGAAACCGACCAGGGCCACCGGGCGCTCGCGCCCCGCCAGCACCCGCACCGCCGTGACCGTCACGCGGTTGTTGCCCGCGAAGAGCGCGGTGACCGCGTCCGGCCCCGCCAGCATCGACTCGGCGGCCGCGCGCACGCGCTCGGGGGACGTCGAACCGAGCGACACCCAGGAGTCGTCGACGGCCAGACCCGCGTCGGCCATCGCCGCGTGATAGCCGCGCAGCCGCTCGGTGGCGGTGTGGATGCGCGGCTGGTCGCCGATGAAGCCGATCCTGCGGTGGCCGTGCGCGAGGAGATGGGCCACTCCCGCGCGGGCGCCGCCGAAGCTGTCGGACAGGACCACGTCGGCGTCGATCCGCCCCGCGGGACGGTCCACGAACACCGTTGCCACGCCCGCCTTTATCTCCGGTTCGAGATAGCGGTGGTCGGACCCGGCGGGGATCACGATCAGGCCGTCGACCCGGCGGGCGCAGAAGGCGAGCACCAACTCCTGCTCCCGGTCGGCGTCCTCGGCGCTCGAACCGTTGATGAGTAGCGCCCCGTGCTCCCGCGCGACCTCCTCCACGGCCCGGCTGAGCGGCCCGTAGAACGGGTCGGCGAGGTCTTCGAGCACCAGGCCGATCGAGGCGGTGCGGCCCTTGCGCAGCACCCGCGCGCTGTCGTTGCGGCGAAAGCCCAGCGCCTCGATGGCCTCCTGTACCCGTCGCTCGGTGTCCGGGGTCACCCCGGCTTCCCCGTTGACCACCCGGGACACCGTCTTGAGGCCGACCCCGGCGCGCGCGGCGACATCCTTCATCGTCGGACGGTTGCCGTAGCGGGGCTCGTGGTGGCGGGCGTTCTCGGCCACAGTGCGCTGTCCTGTCGTCGTCGGGAGCCGTCCGGCGCGGTCCGGTGCCATAACGGTGTGTGTGGCGTCGAGCATAGGCCCTGGACAACGTTGTCACATGCAGGGAGACTCTCATCTTGACCTGCTGTTACCCGTCCCTCACCAGGAGATCCGACCTCGATGCACACCGACCTCGTGGCCGCGCTCGACATCGGCGGCACCAAGATCGCCGGAGCGCTGGTGGACGCCGAAGGGCGACTTCTCGCCCGGGCGCAGCGGCCGACTCCCGCCCATGAGGACGGCGACACGGTGATGCGCGCGGCCGAGGCGGTCATCGCCGAGCTGACCGGATCCCCGCTGTGGCACCGCGCGAGCGCGGTAGGCATCGGCAGTGCCGGGCCCGTGGACGCGTCGGCGGGCACGGTCAGTCCTGTCAACATCCCTGGCTGGCGCGGGTTTCCGCTGGTCGAGCGGGTGCGCGCGGCGACCGGCGGGCTCGATGTCGAGCTCGTCGGCGACGGTGTCGCGATGACCGCCGCGGAACACTGGCTGGGCGCCGCGCGCGGTCATGACAACGCGCTGTGCATGGTCGTGTCCACCGGCGTCGGCGGCGGCCTCGTTCTCGGCGGCAAACTTCACCCCGGCCCCACCGGCAACGCGGGTCACATCGGCCACATCAGCGTCGACCTCGACGGCGATGCGTGCCCGTGCGGGGCGCGCGGCTGTGTGGAGCGGATCGCCAGTGGCCCCAACATCGCCCGCCGGGCCCTGGAGGGCGGCTGGCGTCCGGGCCCCGACGGCGACACCTCGGCCGCCGCCGTCGCCGCGGCCGCGCGGCGCGGCGACCCGGTCGCGGTGGCCTCCTTCGAGCGCGCGGCCCAGGCCCTGGCGGCGGGGATCGCCGCGACCGCGACGCTGGTCGAGATCGAGATCGCCGTCATAGGCGGGGGAGTGGCGGGCGCGGGCGACGTCCTGTTCGCCCCCCTGCGCCGGGCGCTGCGCGACTACGCCACGCTCTCCTTCGTCCAGCGCCTCACCGTGGCGCCGGCGCTGATGGGTACGGACGCCGGTCTCGTGGGGGCGGCGGCGGCCGCCTCGGCGCGGCGGCCGGACGCGGCGGCGTTGCTCAAGTGACGAAGGCCGCCCGGTAGTTGTCGGCCGCCTCCGCCCCTCCCCACCGCTCCGAGGTGTCACCACGGGACCCGCACGGCCGGAAGGTGACACATCGTCACCCTCCTCCGCACTCGCACGAGGTGGGACGATTTCGTGCTCTCGCCGACCGTCCTCGCGGGGCGAGCGTTTCCGGTAGGGCTTGTTGAAGTCTGTTGGATGAGAAGCGGTAACGGTTGCTCGCCTTTGCGTCAAAACCCTTGACGACGCCCTGACTTGGGGGTGTGATCCAAGCCTCGCGTTTGGTTGTGTTGGGTTGCACCCCGGAGGAGGGGGACATGGCGCAGTCATCGTTCAACGGTCCCGTAGCGCCCGGCGGCGTGGCGGGACATCGGATGTCTCGGCGGAATCTTCTGCGTGGTGCGGCGATCGGAGCCGGGGCGGTCGCACTGCCCTCGCTGCTCGCGGCGTGCGGCAGCGGGCCCGGCGGCGACACCAAGACGATCCGGTTGGGTTCGAATTCCTCGGACGCCGTCCCCAAGAAGGCGTTCGCCGACGCGTTCGCGGCGTACGAGAAGCAGTCCAAGGACGGCCGCAAGATCAAGGTCAACACCGTTGACCACAACACGTTCCAGGAGAACATCAACCGCTATCTCCAGGGCAAGCCGGACGACGTCTTCATGTGGTTCGCGGGCTACCGCATGCAGTTCTTCGCCCAGAAGGGTCTGCTGTACGACATCAGCGACCTCTGGCAGGGCTTCCAGGGCTTCTCGGACGCGCTCAAGGCGCAGTCGACCGGCGCGGACGGCAAGCAGTACTTCGTGCCGTACTACTACTACCCGTGGGCGGTCTTCCACCGCGCGAGCCTGTTCACGCAGCACGGGTACACGGCGCCCAAGACCTTCGACCAGTACGTCGAGCTGGCCCGGCAGATGCAGAAGGACAAGCTCGACCCCATCGCGTTCTGCGACAAGGACGGCTGGCCCGCCATGGGCACCTTCGACTACCTCAACATGCGCTCCAACGGTTACGACTTCCACAAGAGCCTGATGGCGGGCAAGGAGGCGTGGACCGACCAGCGGGTCAAGAACGTCTTCGACAGCTGGCGCCGGATCCTGCCCTACTGCCAGCAGGGCGCCAACGGGCGCACCTGGCAGGAGGCGGCGCAGAGCCTCCAGAAGAAGCAGTCCGGCATGGCGGTGTTCGGGCTGCCGCACGTGGGCCAGCAGTTCCCCACCTCGGAGCAGGACGACATCGCGTTCTTCCCGTTCCCCGTGATGGACCCGCAGTACGGCCAGGACGCGGTGGAGGCGCCCATCGACGGCTTCCTGCTCGCCAAGAACGCCAAGGAGCTGAAGAACAAGCAGTCCATGCAGAGCGCCAAGGACCTGCTCACGTGGCTCGCCACCCCGAAGGCGGAGGACGTCTACCTCGCGGGCGACCCGAACAACATCGCCGTCAACACCGGGGCGGACACCGCCAAGTACACCCCGCTGCAGAAGAAGGCGGTCGAACTGGTCTCCGGGGCGAAGCAGATCTCGCAGTTCCTGGACCGCGACACCCGCCCCGACTTCGCCTCCACCGTGATGATCCCGGCCATTCAGCAGTTCATCGGCAACCCGAAGGACGTGGACGGGCTCGTCAACGACATCGAGCGGCAGAAGAAGACCATCTTCGCCACCGAGGGCTGAGAGTCCCGCGCCCCTCCAACTGACCGACGTCTGCTTCGACTTGGAGTACTCAGCCGTGGCGTTCATCACCGCGCGGCGCGCCGGACGACGGGGTTCCAGGCGGTTCACCGCCCGCGACCTCGTCGTCCTCGGCGTGCTGCTGGGCCTGCCCGTCCTGCTCGACATCGCCATCGTGTGGGGCCCCACCGTGGCCTCCGTCGTGCTGTCCTTCACCAGCTGGGACGGGATCGGCGACATCAAGTGGGTCGGCACGCAGAACTACACCAACCTCTTCACCAACTACCCGCCCTTCTGGCCGGCGGTCCGGCACAACCTGATGTGGCTGGGCGTACTCGGCTTCGTGGCGACGCCGTTCGGGCTGCTGCTCGCCGTCCTCATCGACCGGGGCGTGCGCTTCAGCCGCTTCTACCAGTCGACCCTGTACATGCCGGTCGTCCTGTCGCTCGCCGTCGTCGGGTTCATCGCCCAACTGGTCTTCTCCCGCGACCAGGGCGCGCTCAACGCCCTGCTCGGCGACCGGGGCCACCCGACCGACTGGCTCGGCGACCCACACCTGAACATCTGGATGATCCTGCTGGCCGCCACCTGGCGGCACACCGGCTACGTGATGATCCTCTACCTCGCCGGGCTCAAGGCCGTCGACCCCTCCCTCAAGGAGGCCGCGGCCATCGACGGCGCGACCGAGCGCCAGACCTTCTTCCGGGTCGTCTTTCCGACGCTGCGCCCGGTCAACGTCATCGTCGGCGTCATCACGGTCATCGAGTCGCTGCGCGCCTTCGACATCGTGTACGCCGTCAACCACGGGCGCAACGGCCTCGAAGTGCTCTCGGTGCTCGTCACCGACAACATCATCGGCGAGGCCAGCCGCATCGGCTTCGGCTCGGCGATCGCGGTGGTGCTGCTGACCGTCTCCCTCGGGTTCGTCATCACGTACCTGGTCCAGGAGATCCGAGGGGAGAAGAACCGATGACCACCCACACCGCCCCCGTGCCCACGACCACCGCCCCGGCGGCCGCCCCCACCGCCCGACGGCGCCGGGGCCGCCCGGGCCGCCTCGGCGTGCACGCCTTCCTCCTGACGGTCTCGCTCGCCTTCCTCGCCCCGCTGCTGCTCGCCGTCTACGCCTCGCTGCGCCCCTACGACGAGACCTCGCGCTACGGCTACTTCTCGCTCCCCAAGCACCTCTCCTTCGCGTACTACCGGCAGGCCTTCACCGACTCGGGCATGACGAAGTACTTCGTCAACACCCTGATCATCGCGGTGCCGGGCGTGCTCCTGGTCCTGTTCTTCGCCTCGTTCGTCGCCTTCGCCGTCTCACGGCTCAGACTGCGGGGCTCCCTCGTCCTGCTGATGCTGTTCACGGCGGGCAACCTGCTGCCCCAGCAGGTGATCGTGACGCCGCTGTACGTGGTGTTCAACCGCATCCCGCTGCCCTACTGGATGTCCGACTCGATGACGATGTTCGACTCGTACTGGGCCGTCATCGCCGTGCAGGTGGGCTTCCAGATCGGGTTCTGCGTCTTCGTGCTCGCCAATTTCATGCGCACCCTGCCGCAGGAGATCCTGGAGGCTGCGATCGTCGACGGCGCCGGTGTGTGGACCCAGTTCTGGCGGATCACCCTGCCCCTGTGCCGCCCGGCCCTGGCGGCGCTGGCGACCCTCCAGTTCACCTGGATGTACAACGACTTCCTGTGGGCCCTCGTCTTCATGTCCGACGGCGACAAGCTGCCGATCACGTCGGCCCTGAACAACCTGCGCGGCCAGTTCTTCACCGACTACAACCTGCTGGCGGCGGGCTCGGTGATCGTCGCCCTCCCCACCCTGGTCGTCTTCCTGCTGCTGCAACGGCACTTCATCGCGGGCCTCACGCTCGGCTCCAGCAAGGGGTGACGTCTGTTTGACGATACGTCAGTCGGCCTCGCCGGTACCGGAGTTGAGCGCCAATGCGACTGGGCGTCGACGCCGGCTCCAGCACGCCTCAAGGGCGCCTTGAGGCGTTCGCCTCAGGGTCTGCGACCCTCAGCAGATACACGCCTGCGGACCGCCCGGCCCTCACCCGGGCGGGAGCAGCCCGGCCCCGGAGACCGCCATGACCGTCGAACTGCACGTCGCCACCGCTCTCCTGCACGACCTCGACGCGGCGGGGAACCCGCTGCCCGGCCGTGAGGTCGCCCGGCGGCCCAGCCCGGTGAACCCCACCGTCACCATCCTGCGGTGGGAGCCGGCCGACGCACCGGAAGGAGCCGCGCTCATGGACCCCATCTTCCAGCGCACCGGCTTCCGCGAGGTCCGCGTCACCGAGATCCGCTGGTACGACCGGGACGGCTACTTCATCGCGCCCAGCGTGCCGCTCGCCGCCTGAGCGCTGATCGAAAATGCCTCGCCCTCGCGGTCGGGATCGGTCAAGCTGCGGGTGACAACAGCCTTTCCAGGAGCACGCAGTGATCGACCTCGACCGCCTCATCCCGCCCGCAGGCCTGGCCGCCGCCATCGACGCCGGCCACGTCGTCCGCAAGGCGCACCCCGCACTGCCGCTCTCCATCCTGTCGTACACGAGGTCCTGCCAGTACGAGCAGGCGTGGGACGAGGTGACCACCCGCTGCCGCGGACTCGTCGTCGACGACGCGAGCGGGACGATCGTGGCGCACTGCCTGCCCAAGTTCTTCAACGTCGGCGAGCACACCCACGGCCGCCCCTACGCTCCGCCGCTGCCCGACGAGCCGTTCGAGGTGTACGACAAGGTCGACGGCTCGCTCGGCATCGTCTTCCACTACGAGGACCGCTGGCGGGTCGCCTCCCGGGGCTCGTTCACCTCCGAACAGGCCGCCTGGGCCGGTGCCTGGCTCGACGGACGGGACACGGCGACGCTGCGGCCCGGAGTCACCTACCTCGTGGAGATCCTCTACCCCGAGAACCGGATCGTCGTGGACTACGGCGGCCGGCGCGATCTCGTGCTGCTCGCCGCATACGACGCGACGGGCGAGGAGATCGAACTCCCGCGCGCCGCCGAGGACTGGGCGCCGGTCGGCTCGGTGGCCCGGTCCTGGCCCGCGCTGCCGCTCGCCGAACTCCTCGCGCGCGCTGAGGCGAACGTCCGTGCCGACGGCCGCGAGGCCACCGGCACCGACGCGGAGGGCTACGTCATCCGGTACGCCTCGGGCCTGCGCGTCAAGGCGAAGATCAGCGAGTACGTACGGCTGCACAAGGTGCTGACCGGCATCACCGAGCGCGACATCTGGCGCTTCCTCGGCATCCGCCGGTTCGGCGCCGAGGACCCCAAGCGGGTCGCCCAGGCGCTGGGTTGCGCGCCCGGCGAGATCGCGGACCTGACCGCCGACGGCACCGACCCGCTGGAGGCCATGCTCCAGCAGGTCCCCGACGAGTTCGACGCCTGGGTGCAGACCGTGGCGGCGCGGCTGGACGGGCAGGCCGCCGAGCTGTCCCGTCTCGCCACCGAGCGGTTCGCCGAGATCTCCCGGCTCGCCCAGGACCGCGCGGCGTTCGCCCGGGCCGCCCAGCGGATCGAGGACCGTACCGTACGCGCGGCCGTGTTCCAGCTGCTCGACGGCCGGGACATCGACCTCATGATCTGGCGGACCGTCAAGCCGGCGGCCGCCGACCCGTTCACGAACGACGACGAAAGCTGAACCGCTCCATGCCCACCGTGCACGTCATGACCGGACTGCCCGCTTCCGGCAAGACCACAGCCGCCCGCGAACTCGTCGCGGACTCCGGCGGCCAGTGCCGCCGCGTCAACCTCGACGACCTGCGCGCCATGCTCAACCCCGCGGGCGGCGGGCCTGACCGCTCGCACACCGCCGAGCAGTCCGTCCTCGCCATCCAGGACGCGGCGGTGCGCGAGACACTGGCCGCCGGGTTCGACGTCGTCGTCGACAACACCCATCTGACCCCGCACATCCCCAAGCGCCTCAAGGCCGCGGTGGCGGGCCGGGCGCGCTTCGTCGTGCACGACTTCACCGGGGTCCCCGTGGAGGAGTGCCTGCGCCGCGACGCGGCCCGTGCCGTCCCGGTCGGCGAGGACATCATCCGGCTGCTCGCCGACAAGCACGCCAAGGCGGTGCGGGGCGGCTGGCGGCTCACCGACGCCTGGATGAACGACACCGTCGTCCTGGCGGAGGTCGAGCCCTACACCCCGGACGCGTCGCTGCCCAGCGCGGTGATGTGCGACATCGACGGCACGCTCGCGATGAACCTGAACCGCAACCCGTACGACTTCACGCGCTGCGAACAGGACGGCCTCAACGGCTGTGTGCGCGACGCGCTGACCGGCTTCCGGCAGGCACACGGCGACACGATCGTGCTGCTCTCGGGCCGGGGCGAGGAGTTCCGGCCGCAGACACAGGCGTGGCTCGCCGCGCACGACGTGCCGTACGACGAGCTGTGGATGCGGCCGGCCGGCGACGGGCGGCGGGACGACCTGGTGAAGGCCGAGCTCTTCGACGCGCACGTGCGCCACCGGTTCAACGTGCGCGTCAGCCTGGACGACCGCGACCGGGTCGTCGCGGTGTGGCGCCGCATGGGCCTGCCCACCTGGCAGGTCAACTACGGTGACTTCTGAGGGAGTTGATCAGGCCGCGTCGTGGAAGACGAGGCCGAGGGTGCGGCGGTGCCCGGAGCGTACGGTGCTCACGCCGTGCCGCACCGGCGCCGCCGACCAGCCGCGCCGGGAGGCCACCGGCCGGTCCCGGGTGGTGAAGATCAGCCCGTGTCCCCGCGGAACCAGGGTCGCGGTGCCCCTGGACTGCGCTCGCGGACGCTGCTCCACCAGCAGGAACTCGCCTCCGGTGTAGTCGGTGCCGGGTGCGTCGAGACCGATGACGACTTGCAGCGGGAAGACCGCGTCGCCGAACAGGTCCCGGTGCAGGGCGTTCCAGTCGCCCCTCCCGTACCGCAGCAGGATCTGCGCGCACTGGGCCTGACCGGCCTCCCGGCAGCGGGCCAGCCACTCGTCGAGGGTGTCGGGCCAGGGCGCCGGACGCCCGAGCCGGGCCGCCCACTCCCGGGCCACGGGCAGCAGCAACGGGTAGAAGGCGGCGCGCAGTTCACGCACCAGGTCCGGCAGCGGTTCGGCGAAGTAGCGGTACTGGCCGGACCCGAAGCGGTAGCGCGACATGTCGACCGTAGCGCGGAACCGGTCGGTCCGGTCGTACGCGTCGGCGAGAGCTCGGCACTGGGCCGGGGTCAGGAGCCGGTGGGTCGGGGCGCAGCCGTGGGCGTCGAGCTCCTCGACGATCCGCGGCCAGTCACCCGCGCCCACGCGTTCGGCCGTGCGGTTGCTGGACATGGGGCCCTCCGATGTGCGGGGAGCCGAGCGCGGGGCCCGGTCCCGGATGGTGCGACACATCGAGGGTCACGCCCGCGGGAGGCGCCGACCGGCGGAATCCGGACGTCGTCCTGGGGTCGCGCCCGCGGCCGGGTGTCAGACCGGTTCCGGCACGGGGCGGGTGACGACGACCAGGAAGGCGTCGCTCTCCAGGTCCATGACCACCTCCGCCGCGAGGCCCTCGTTCCTGCGGTCCCGGGCGAACTCCTCGGCGGGCCAGTGGCCACGCGGCCCGCCCGCGGGAAAGCGTTCCAGTACTGTACGGCGCATTTCGCCGCACCCCCTTGTGTCTCGGCCGGCACTCGCACAACGACGCCCGCGTCGTCGGCGTTACGGCCCCCCGTGGCCGGTGCTCGTACACCAAGACGCGCCGCGGGGCCCGAAGGTCGCACCCGGCAGGCAACGGCCCGGCCACAGTTGTGTACGCGATCAAGGAGGGCCCGAGCCGGGCGCGCGTTTCCGTGGCAGGGTGTTGCGGGCAGTCCACTGGGGGCTACCGAAGAGGGGGAACCGTGATCGTCTGGGTCAACGGTGCGTTCGGCGCGGGGGCCGTGTGAGCTGGGCGTTCGCCACCTGCTGTTGATCCACTGGGAGAGGGGTGGGAAAAGGGGGCTGCCACAGGCTCCCCCTGGGCCTCCAGAACCTCTCCCACCGTCGCTGCAGCGTACCGGCGATGCGCAGTTCCATCGCCGGCGTCAGGTTGCCGTACAACCCCTTTACCCCGGCAACCTCGTGGCCCATGCGCGACTCCACGGCGATCTCGCAGTGCCCGTCCTCGTCGAGCCACTCCTTGTGGCCGTGCCGCAGGGCATACAGCCGCTTGCCCGCCATCTCCGGCACGCCAGGAATCTCCGGACGGACCGGGTGACCCCGGTGGGTGCGCCGCTCATCCGCGCCGTCCCGGATCGGATACCAGTAGTCCAGCTCGAACTTCGTGGACAGCAGGCTCCGGCCCAGCATCGACGGAAAGGCCCATTGATAACTGTGGGAGGCCAGCAGGACGCTGTACATCTCATGGAGGAAGTCCGGCACGACGAGCGTGCGGTGAGACTCATATTTCGGTTCGGTCAGTTCCTGCTTACCCTCGACGACCTGGTGCTGGTACTGCACACGGATGGCATGCATGGGCCGCTTGCCGCAGTACCGCTCCAGCGACTCCGCCCGGCGCTCGGGGTCTGGGTCGGAGGCCGGCCAGGTCGGTGAGGCGAACTGGCGCTGCAGACCCCAGTTCTCGCCGGGCCGGCAGCCGGTGAATGCGCAGTGCCAGATGTAGACCCAGCCGGTGTAGCCCCAGACCGTGTAGGCGTTGCAGGCCAGCCGGTACAGCGTCTCCATCTCCAGGGGGCGCTTCTTGGCCTTCGCCTTTTTCACGTACTTACCGCGCCGCGCCTTGACGACGACGGGGGAGAACTTGCGGAGCCGGTACGGCTCGACAGCATCGGACATGATCGTGGCGAAGACCTTCTTAAGGTCCCTCGCGTAGCTGGCCGACAGCTCGTCATCGGCGACCAGGGCGTTGAGATGCCGGGACCAAGCCTGGTACTCGAAGGCGGTGATGGCACCGACGGCATGGTCGCCCCAGTAGGGCTCGATCCTGGCCGTGAGCATCGACTTGTACCGCCGCATCGAGCTGAAACGCAGCTCCTGGTCCGCGTACCAGTCCCAGAGGAAGACCTTCATCAGGGTGTTGCCGTCGCGCTGACGCACGTGGACGCCATTGCGCACGTCGTATTCGCGGTCGAGGCCGAAGTTGTAGGCCTCGTCTTCGTCTATGAACCGGACGCCGGGCTGGGGGCCTGAGGCGCTCTCGTACTTCTTGCTCCCGTTGGGGAGGTACTCGCCGGCCCACCACTTGACGCGGATGCTGTGGCCACGGCGCTCGATGTAGGGCATGACTCCAGTCCCCCTGCGGACACGGAAGTTGGAGGTCGGAGGCGCCGGCAGGCACCCCTGCCACCGGCCCTTCCGCAGCGAACTGCAGGTTCTATGGTGCCGTGCCAACGGCGCAGCCGCGGCACTTTCTGCAGTCCGTACCCTGACCCTTCATCAGCCGCCGGACGCGTTCCTGAACGTCCTTGTCGGTGGCCGCGCGAGGGGTCAGTATGCACACGGTCTTGCCGTCGATCTTCAGTGCGTGGGCGTAGTGCCCTGGACCTAGATCGAGATCAATGACTGTGCTCATAGGTCCCCCTAATCCACTAGCGGAACCCCTCCAGGTGAGCCCACAGCGTGTCACGACAACTGCATTTATGCAGTGGGGTAGTTGAAAGTTTCTCGGCCGGGCGAGGTCACAGTCCGGTTACGGGGGAAAAGTTGCACAGGAATCTCAGCAGATCATGGCGCGGAGGGCAGAATTCCGCGCCGTTGCAGTTCCTTCACAACCTGCTGAGTCAGCTCCTGGGTCTGGCCGAGGGTCAGCTCCGGGGCGGTCACGCTTGCGGCGTCGTTGATGATCTGCCTGACCTCTTCGGACATCTCCGCAAGCGACGGCCGGTTGATCTTCGCTCCATGGATCAGCTCGGTGCCGTCGAGGAGCTTGATCGAGTCTGCGCCGCTCAAGACGGCATGACAGGAGCCGGGGAGGAATTCGAACCCGTTCTCGATCTTCGTGTAGGTGAGGTCGCTCACCGGTCGCGCTGCCTCGACGTTCCTGTACGGCATGTGCGACAGCCCGCAGGCCTCGGCGGCTTTCTCCTTGCTGGAGTAGCCGAGCGCGACGCGCCGCTGCCTCACGAGTGCAGCGAGGAGCTGCAGGTGGGGGGTGTTGCTGTCCTGGGGGGCGGCCATGCTCACCATCATCGCAGCTACGTCTAGCTACCGCTAGGAACACCTAGAACCCTGGCCGGAATCAGACCTTTGGCCAGAGGTTTCGAGCGACTAAACTAGAAGAATCAAGAGGTAAATAGAAGTTACCTGCCGGTACCTCTAGAAACCGCTATATGCGCCCGCTAGATTCTCTCCATGGAAAGACCCCCAGCCACCACCTACCTGGTGAACGGGGCGGCACTCCGAACACGCCGCATGGAGCTCGGCATGGATCTCGCCGAGTGCGCCGCGCAAGCCGGCATCAGCAGGCCGTACCTCAACCAGCTGGAGCTCGGCCACCGCCGACGCCTGAGACCCCCCACGTACACGGCGCTCCGCACCGCCCTACAGCTCGACCCCACCGACCACCGGCTCCTCGCCCTACATGAGGACCCGCACCGGAAGGAGTGACATGGCAGCCCTCAAGGCACCCCCCGCCAAGCCCGTCCTGGAGAACTTCTACACAGTCTCCCAGGCGGCGGTCCGCCTCGGTCTTCGCGACAAGGACGATCCGTCAAAGAAGGGGGAGAAGTGGCTCCGCGACGGAGTCAACCGAAAGCCCGAGGACGGCACGCCGTTCCCCTGCACCCGCATGGCGGGACAGCTGATGTTCAGCGACAGCGATCTCTTCTGGATCGCGGAGAACGGCCGAAACCGGCGGTCCAAGCGCACCGGACGCAAGCGCACCTGGAGCACTCGGCGACGCAGCCCGGCCATCGCTTCAGAATCCCCCGCCGACGTAGACCGGCCCGCCGCCTAGAGCGGCAAAACGGCCCGCCGCCGGGCTGCGACCTCCGGCGACGAGCCCGAGCACCACATCCCTGCTCACGCAATCACCTGCATGAGAGAGCGAGACGCTCGTGAACCAATCATCTCCTACCCCATCTTCAACAGGACCTGTCGCTGTCGGTGCTTTCAAGGCCGGTTTCCTCCCGCCGCGGATCCTGTCGGCTCTGCTGGAGCTGGACGACGCGGAGCGTGAGCTGCGCCGCTTCCGTGGCCCGTTGCTGTCGGTCGAGGACCAGGGCGACCGCGAGACGGTCTTGGCCCGGCATGCCGCCGCGGACAAGGTCCTGCACTCGGTGCCGTCGATGACCCGCTCGACGACGGGCGGCCTGTCATGAGTATCTCGACCACTCGCGAGTTCAAGCAGCTGGTCACGGCGATCGATCGTGACATCCCTGCCGATGCGGCATCCGACCTGCTGGCCGCTTTCTATGATGCGGTTCGCGCCGAGGTCGCCGCCGACCTTCACCGCGCCGACCTGCCGGCGTTCGCGCCGGGCGAGTCCCCGGAGCTGGTCGCCCGGATGGTGCGGGCCGTGGATGTCCGGCTGGCCCGTGACGGCGCTGGAGCTCCCTGCGCCGTGGAGGCCGAGCAGCTCTGCCGGTGCGGCCACTCGCAGGCTCGACACATCGACCCGCCCGGAACTCCCGTCTGCATGGCTTGTCCCGGCGACGACGACCGCTCGTGGCGCCACCCCTTCACTGCGGACGGCGGTGACCAGCGATGACCGAGCCCCTGACCGCCCGCGCCGCGCAGATCCGATTGGCGCAGTACGGCGAGCGCACGAAGACCTGGTCCACCGCGACCTACGACGACGGCACCGAGAAGGCGCTGCACGGGATCGCGCTGGCGTTGAGCGCCGAAGTGGACCGGCAGCGTGCCCGCCTGGATGCGGTGCTGGACATCTGTGACCGCGAAGAGCGCAACGCGATGCGCTGGGAGAACCCGATCCCGGTCCCCGATTGGGTCGCGCCCGTCCAGCGGGCCGCCCTCGGAGATGTCGGGAGGGCCGAGTGATGGCGACTCCCACGAATCCGATCGAGCGCCTGGACGTGACGGCCTCCCGCCTGGAGGAGGACCTGCGGGCCCTCGTCGCCCGGCAGCGGGCGCAGCGTCTGGCCGAGGGTGTCGCCGCCGAGGCGCACCACCTCATCGACTTCAGCGACCACGCCTTTGAGCGGCTCGCGGTCGACCACCCGGAGGCGTGCTCCAGCGCCGCCGACTATCCCAACTGGCAGCCCGGAGGGGCGTCATGAACGATCCGCAACTGGCCGCCGTGTACCGCGAGGCCGCGCAGGTGATCCGCACGAACGGGCACTGCAAGAACTGGTACCACGACTTCTACGCCGAACTCTCGCCGTGCAAGTCCCGGGTGTGCACCGTGGGCGCCCTCTCGCTCGTCGTGACGGGGAGCCCTGTTCCGCCGGAGTCCCTCGACGGCGTCTTCGGCGAGGTGATCGCGGACCTGTCGCAGCGTGTCGTGTCCGCGACCGAAGACAGCAATCCGTTGGAGCGGATCGCGGACTGGAACGACCAGCCCGACCGCACCCCGGCAGAAGTGATCGCCACGTTCGAGTCGGCCGCCCTGGCGGTGGCGTCATGACCAAGACCCGCATCATCGGCCCGATCGGGGTCGACCTCGGTGACGGCCTCGTCACCGCCGCCTACTGCCTGGCGCCGAATCCCTACGCCGCCCTGCACATCGGCAGCGCCGCCAGCGTCTATGCCCGCCCCGGGACCGCTGACCCGGCCACGCTGCGGGACATCTCCCAGAAGAGTGCCGAGATCGCGGACTGGCTGGAGCAGCAGACCGCGAAGGCAGGTGAGCTCGATGCAGCTTAAGCCGATGGTTCGTGCGGCTGAGGAAGTCGAGCAGGCCCTCATTGCCATCGACCTCGACTACCTGGCCGTCTATGGCCCCGACATGCGGGTTTGGTCGAAGGGCGTGCGCGGCGAGTTCCTCGAAGTCGAGGCGTCCCGGCGGCGGGTGGCCAGCGAGATCCACCCGTCCCGGCCGCAGAAGTCCTCGGCCGGCCGCCGTCGTCGTCACGTGAAGCAACTGTCCTGGCGGATCGGCCGCCTGGTCCCGGGAGTGCGGCTCGTGTTCGTGACGCCGGTGCTGGGCGCGGACGGTAGCGACCGGCTGGTCGTGACGGTCGCCCGGAACGCTTGGGGCGAGCGGCTGCCGGTCTCGGTCGATGCGCGCCGCCAGCTCGTGGCGTGGCTACAGGGTGCGTTCCCGACCGCCGACTGGACGCAGGCCCAGACGTGGCGGGCCGACGCCAACGAGCTGTCGCCGTGGGAGCCGCCCCACTCGATGCCGGTCATCCCGGCCAAGGCGGTGGCCGCATGAGCACCGACCTGGAGCGTGAGCTGCGCGACTGCAAGGCACTGCTCGCCGCGCTGACCGACCGGCTGGAGCACCTCCAGCGGGCCAACGAGAACACGTACATCGAGGCCTATGAGGCCCACGGCGAACCGCACTTCTGCTCCAGCCTGCCGTTCGGAAGCGACCCGAAGCAGGTGACGGCATGAGTGCCCTCGACATCGCCGTGGCCCGGTCCAAGGGATCGCAGAAGCGGGAGCTGTTCATGCTGGCCTATTCCTCCGGCCGGTCGTGTGGGGAGAAGGGCGGCGACGACGCCGGGTTCATCCGGTCGCTGACCGACCCCGAGGCAGTCGCCGGGTTCATTGAGGGCCTCGCCTCGTGGCGGGCCCAGACCGCACAGCCCCGCGACTACGTGCCGTACAGGGCTACCCGGAAGGAGCGGGGTCATGGCGGGTGTTGAGCGTGGCCGGTTCCTCGGCTGGATCGTCCGGGGTGTGCCGCTGACTCGGTTCGAGCCGAAGCAGTTGCGGGCGGCGGCGGTTCATGTCGCGGACCGGGTGGCCGCCCGCCATCCGCACGAACTGGACGAGCTGATGCCGCGCCTTGCGGGGCGGCAGCTCGCCCAGGACCCGGCCGTCAAAGCGGAGCTCCTCGACCTCCTCGACGTGCTCGGCCTGACGCCGGAGAGGCGGGAAGCCGCATGAAACCTTCGGACTATCCGCAGTTGTTCGCCGAGGCCCGAGAGGGTTCCCCGTTCTCCAACAGCAGCCAGGGCTGCGGATGGATGGCGAACTGGTGCGACCGGTGCATCCACGACAAGCCCGCCCGCAACGGTAACGACGGGAACGGTTGCCCGCTGATCCTCGTCGCCCTGATGAACCGCACCCCGATCCAGTGGCTCGCCGAGACCGAAGAGCAGGCCGTCTACGCGGACTACCACTGCATCGAGTTCCGGGACGAGAACGAGGGGCCGTTCGAGCCCCAGCCCGTCCCTGACCCGCCCGGGCAGCTGTCGTTGGCGCCGCGTGCCGACGACTTCGAGGGGGTGCGGACGCTGACGCCGCTGACGCCCGAACCGGCCCATGCGGCCAACCGCTTCGTCACGCAGGCGCTGGCCCTGATGGCCGTCTGCTTCACCACCGGTACCGCCCTGATCTGGGCAGGCCGACGACTCTCTGGGGGGACCCGATGAACGACTTCGAGATGACGGCCTTCGAGCCGTTCGCAATCACCAACTCTCCGTCCACGACGCTGTACCGCGACGGTAGCTACCGCAGCGACAGGGAATACCTGGACGCGGCGGGTGCCCGCTGGGTGTACGTCGGCATGTGCGACGGCGACCCGCTATGGCGCCGCGAGGGCGAACAGACCGCGTGGAACATCACGACTGTCGTTGACCAGTTCGGCCCGCTCGCCGAAGCAGCCCGCTGCGACGACTGTGACGGGACCGTACAGGCCGTCTCCATCGGCCTCGGATGTGCCTGCTGCATCAACCAGAACGTGGCACGTTCCCGCTGCACCTGCGGCCCGAAGGTCGGTGAGCGCGATGACGACTGACCTCACCGCAGAGATCCGCCGCCTCCAGGGCGAGCTCCAGGCAGTCCACGCCGAGTTGAGCATCCGCGAACGGCAGCTCACACGGCTCGACGCCGAGAACACCCGGCTCCGCCAGGAGAACGACGACCTCAGCATCGGCCGCGGCATCGCCGATGGTCCCCGCCGCCAGCCCACCGACGTGCTCGACGTGGCACCGGACCTAACGGCCGCCCTCGCCCGGCACGAGGTGATCGCGTGAGCGGGTTCTGGATCCGTATCGACCCTCGCGGCTGTGTCGTGGGCTCCGTGTACGCCTCCGTCGTGGGCGACCTTGCCGAGGACGCACACAAGGAGTTCACGCCGAAGGTCGCCGATCGGCGCCGTGAAGCATCTGAGGGCTACCGGCATGAGCGTGTCGAGCGTCCCGAGTGGCAGCGCCGGGCCCGGCCCTGCCTGCACGGCGAATGCCGCCACTACGGCGGGCGCGAGGTGGTCGCATGACCGCCAACCCGTGGCCGACGATCGCCTGGACCGCAGCCCTGATCGCCGCCTTCGGCTACCTGATGGTCGTCGGCCAGCACGTCAGCGACCGCCGCCGGGCCCGCGAGGAGGCCGCCCGCCGAGCTCGTATCAACCAGCGGATCGCCGCCGAACGCAACCCGGCACGCCGCGCCGCCTGGCGAACCATCCGCGACAACACCTACGAGGAGGAGCAGTGGTGACCATGACGAAAGCACCCGAAACCCTGCTCGCCGACGTCGTCGACAAGGCCTACGAGGTGATCGAGGCCAACGGCTTCCACCGGTTCTGGCTGTACGACGAAAAGCAGGCCGCAGGCGGCACCCCGCTGCGGGACTGCCGAGTCGACCTGTTCGGCGCGATCAACATCGCCGTCCACGGAACGCCGCGCTACGTCGGCGGCAGCAACCTCGTCGCCCAGACGGAACGCGAAGTGACCGCTGACTGCGGCATGGTCTCCCTCGCCGCCTGGATGACCGTCAAAGGTCGCAGCAAGCGCGACGCGCTCGCCCTCCTGCAGCGGACTGCGACACGGCTCCGGACGGAGGCGGCCAAATGACCATCGCCGCCAGCATCCGCCGAGCCCGGCACGCCGGCCGGACACCCGCCCAGCTGAAGGACACGATCGCGCAGCTCCTTGCCGACAACCGGACCGTCACCGCCGCGAACGCCGACCTGGAATGCGCCCTCTACAAGGCGCTGCAGAACTCGCTGCGAGACGGGATGCGCATCGCCCAGGCCGAGGCCGAACGGGATGCCGCTGTCACTGAAGTTCGGCGGCTGCAGGGCAAGGTGATCCGCGCCGCCGCCGAGCAGACCCGCCTGCGCGAGGCCGTCATCCAGGCTCGACCCCGAATCACCCAGGTGCCGTGCGAGATGGTCCGCCCGTACTCGCCCGAGGTCGTCCTGCCCTACGTCTCCCCGGTGCCGCACCGCGACCCCAGGAACGAAGACACGCAGAACATCGCGCTCATCGACCTGCCGCCGAGCTTCGCCTGACCCCCATCTGCTCCCGCCGTGCCGCGGTGTACGCGCCCACGGCCCGGCGGGCCACCACCTCGAAGGACCCTCGTGAATTCCTGGCATCACGCCCAGTCCTCCGCCCGCAAGTGGGGCGGCGAACCCGACCTCTACCTTCCGATCCACGAGTTCATCGACAGCTCGAAGCGGATCATCGGCGACGTCCGGCACCGGTCGCTGTACCACCACACCGAAGGCGTCTGGCTCTGCCAGCGGATCTTCGGCGTCACCCTCGACGTCCCGAAGGCGCGGCACACCATCCAGGTTCCCGTCCGCCTCGTCGCTGAGCAGCACGTTCTCGAAGACCTCGGCTGGCTCCCCTCACCGGCGGACTTCATCGACGGCATGCCCATCAAGCCCTGGATGTCCGGCAGCCAGCGCAAGACCGTCCCGCTCTCCCACCTGCTCCTCAACGCGCCCGGAGGCGTCAAGTGACGAACCGTAACTTCCTCGGCATTCCCGTCGACGGCGACTACACGCAGGGTGCCACCCGTACCGATCAGAAGCCGATCGAAGAGTTCCGGCCCATCCTTCAAGCCGTCCTCGACGACCCGACCGTGGTCGAGTTTGGGTGGCGGCAGTACACGCCCTACTTCAACGACGGCGACCCTTGCACATTCAGTGCCTACGGACTCTGGGTTCGCACCACGGACGACGCAGACGCCGATGAGGATGACCTGGAGATGTGGGGTCACCGCAGCCTGGGCAAGGTCTCCGGCCACCGCGACGACGCCATCGGCGAGTGGGTCAAGGATCCGTATGAGGGTCCTGACGAGGCGCGCTACCTCCGGTGCAAGGAGCTTGAAGGAGCAGTCGAGGGCGGCCACTTCGAGACCGTCCTCCTCGACGCCTTCGGCGATCACGCCAACATCACGGTCCGGCGGGACGGCATCCACGTCGAGTTCTACGACCACGACTGATGGCCTGCATCTAGTCCGCCCATAAACCGGCAGCCGTCGAGCTCCCCCCCTTGCTCCGGCTGCCAGCCGAGGGACCGTCGCCCCGACACCCCCCTGCGGGAGCGGCGGCCCCCGGCACCCTCATCCCTTTTGGAGCGACACATGAGTACCGAGAACATCACCGATCCGATCGTGGCCAACGCGGCACAGGCCGAGGGCATGGACCAGGCCGTCACCGGCACCGATCCCGAGTGGGCCGCGCAGTGCCAGAAGGCCATTGCCCTGGCCGCCAGCCTCCAACTCCCCTTCCAGGCAGCCGACCTCGTCGCCGCCGGACTCGTCGGCAAGCCCCGCCACCCCAACCACTGGGGTCCGCAGTTCGCCATCGCTCACCGCGAGGGCGTCATCACCCCGCACGGCTACGCCCCGTCCAAGCGGGCCACGGTCCGCAACTCCGCCTGCCGAACCTGGATCGGTGCCTGATGCTCCACTTCCTCCACACCGTCGCCCTCATCACCGCGAACGTCATCGTCCTCGCCGTCCCGTTCGCTGCCCTTGTCGGCGCCGCCTGGCTGATCGTCGCCACCGTCCGGCACCGCATCCGCGTCGCAGCCTGGCGCCGCGCTTTCCGCGAGCAGGCCCGCTCCGCCCGCCCACTGCACGTGGCCGAGCCCACCGACGAAGCCTTCGAAGCCGAGCTCGCCGCCCTGCTTAACCGTGAGGAGGAACGGTGAGCGCCGATCCCGGGCGGACCTTCACCGTCACGCTCCCCATCGGGCTCCGTCTGTTCACGTCGAACCAGCGCCTCCACTGGCGCACCCGCGCGAAGGTCACCAAAGCCATCCGCGGCGCGGCCATGGAAGCCGCGTTCGGCCTCCCCGAACTCCAGCGAGCCCACATCACCGCCGTCCTGCACCCGCACGACAAGCGCCGCCGCGACCCCGCCAACTGGTACCCCGCAGTCAAAGCAGCCGTCGACGGGATCGTCGACGCCGGCGTCCTCGAAGACGACGACGCCACCCGCCTCATCGGACCCGACATGCGGCTCGGCCCCGTCGTCCGCGGCACCCAACTCGTCCTGCACATCCAGGAAGTGGCCTCATGACGATCACCTTCACCGACATCTTCTGCGGCGCCGGCGGATCATCCAGCGGCCTGGTCGCAGCCGGATACGAACTCAAGCTGGCAGCAAACCACTGGGCCCGCGCCATCGAGACACACGCCGCAAACCACCCCACCGCTGATCACCTGTGCGCCGACGTCAACAACTACGACATGCGGCGCCTGCCCCGCACCGACATCCTGTGGGCCTCACCGATCTGCACTGAGATCAGCCCGGCCGGAGGCCGCAAGCGCACCAAGGGGCAACTGTCCCTCCTCGACCACGGATCGGTTCCCGACGCCGCCTGGGAACGGACCCGAGCAACCGCCTACGACGTCATCCGGGCCACCGAAGTCCACCGCTACAAGGCCGTTCTGTGCGAGAACGTCGTCGAGTTCGCCCTGGACTGGGAACTGTTCAGCTGGTGGCGCAAGGGCATGGAGATGCTCGGCTACAACTCCCAAGTCGTATCAGCCTCCTCCGCGCATATCGGCAGCGGCACAAACCCCCACGCCCCGCAGTGGCGTGACCGGATTTACATCGTGTTCACCCGCCACGGCATCCCGCTGCCCGACCTGGCTCCCCGCCCGCTCGCACACTGCGCCGCATGCGGCCATGACGTCCCGGCCGTGCAGACGTGGCGCAACGGCCGCAAGATCGGCAAGTACAAGCAGCAGTACGACTACCGCTGCCCCAACACCGCCTGCCGTCACGCTCTCGTCGAGCCGTACATCAGGCCCGCCGCCTCCATCATCGACTGGTCGAACACCGGCAGCCGCATTGGTGATCGGTCGAGGCCGCTCGCCGAGAACACCATGAAACGAATCCGTGCCGGTCTCGCGCTGTTTCCCGAGACCCGGACCGTTCTGACCGTCAACCACTCCGGTCACGACGGCCGCCCCTTCCCCGCCGACCGGGCGCCGCTGCCATCGCGCACCGTAAAGATCGGCGAGGGGCTGCTGGTGCCGTCCGGCGGAACGTGGAACACCACGGCCACCAGCACCGGAGAGCCGATGCGGACCCGCATGGCGAACCCTAAAGGGTTCGAGGCACTGGTCGCTTCGCCGTTCGTGATCGAGTTCCGGCGCAACGCGACCGCAGAGTCCGTCGAACGCCCCCTTGCCACGGTCACCGCTGGCGGTAACCACCACGGCCTCGTCATCCCGTTCCGCAACGCGGCAGCGAAGACAGCCGCCGAGCCCACGCCAACCGAGGTGCCTGAGGTCGAGGACTGCTTCTTCCGCATGGTCCAACCACGCGAACAACTCCTCGCTCAGCGCTTCCCCAACGACTATGTCGTGCTCGGCAACAAGGGCGAACAGACCATGCAGGCGGGGAACGCGGTGTCCTGCAACGTCGCCCAGTGGGTCGGCGAACGCGTCCTGGAGGCGATCGCGTGATCGCGACCGGTTCCGACGAAGTCGGCCAGGCCCTCGCCGCACGCGTCGGCGAACTCATCATCGACGCCGCCCACAACGCACCCCGCTCCCTGCAGAAGCGCATCGGCCCGTCCGAGGTCGGCGACCCCTGCGAACGCAAGCTCACCTTCAAGCTGCTGGACTGGCCGGCCACCGCCAAAGGCGGCGACCCGATCGCCTCCGTACTGGGCACCGGCTTCCACGGCTGGATGGAAGAAGTCTTCACCGCCCGCAACACGGAAGGCCGCTACAAGGTCGAAGAGCGGGTCACCGTCAGGCCGAGCCCGATCGACGCGGCCGTCATCCAGGGCTCCTCGGACCTGTACGACCGGGCCAGCGGCACCGTCTTCGACTGGAAACTGGTGGGCACGTCCAGCCTGGACACCTACCGGCGCAAGGGCCCCGGCCCCCAGTACCGCACCCAAGCCCACCTGTACGGGCTCGGCCAGGAGAACGCCGGCGAGCACCCGCAACGCGTCGCGATCGTCTTCGTCGCCCGCTACCACGAGCTGCGGATTCACGTGTGGACCGAGCCGTATGACCGTCAGGTCGCGCTCGACGCGCTGGACCGGCTGGACCGCATCCGTGAGCACATCACCGCCTCCGGTGACGCCCACGCCCCCTACGACCACGCCTGGTGGTCCCAGATCCCCACGAGCGAAGAGGCCAAGTGCCGCTTCTGCGAGTGGTTCAAGCCCGGCTCGACGGACCTGTCCGCCGGTTGCCCGGGCGTCGTGAAGCCGTCCACCCGGACCGGCTTCGAATCCCTCATCGCATAACAGCCAAGGAGCACACAGCAATGAGCACTCCCGTGAACGCCAACGACTTCCTCATGGGCGGCGGCGGAGCCCCCTCCGCCAAGTTCGCCACCGTCGGCACCACCTACAGCGGCCGGATCACCGAGCAGCCCACCGTCGAGCAGCAGCGCGACTTCACCACCGGCAACCCCAAGTTCTGGGACGACGGCAACCCGATGATGCAGCTGGTCGTCACCATCCAGACCGCCGAGCGCGACCCGTCCGTCGAGGACGACAGCGGCAAGCGGCGCCTGTACGTCAAGGGCCAACTCAAGAGCGCCGTCCAGGACGCCGTCAGGGCGGCCAACGCCCGCGGCCTGGAGGTCGGCGGCACCCTGACCGTCACCTACACCCACGACGGCCAGCCGAAGAAGGCCGGGTTCAACCCGCCGAAGCTGTTCAACGCCCAGTACGTCCCGGCCGCCGTCGCCGAACTGCACGCCCCAGAACCGCAGCAGCTCCCGGCCGGAGTAAACCCGCAGACCGGCGAGATCACCAGCCCCGCCCCGGCCGCCGCGCCCGCGGCACTGGACCCGAACGACCCCGCCGTCAGGGCGCTCCTCGCCCAGCTGCAGGGCGGACAGGCCCCGGCCCCCGTACAGGGCGGAACACCGCCGTTCTAGCCGCTCCATCAGCCCGTCCGGAGCCGTGACCGGCAGCCGGCGCCCCAGGTGCGATGCCCGGGGCGGGCACTGCGCCAGCTTCCGCACGATGCAAGGAGACCGCCTTGAGCACCGAGCCACCGCAGGACACCGCCAGCGCCGCCCGCGCCTGGCATGCGGCCGGCGTCGCCGTCGTGCCCGTCGCGACCGACGGCACCAAGCGGCCCCTCGGGGGCTGGCGCCAGTACCAGAAGCAGGCCGCCCCGCATGAGCAGATCGACGCCTGGTTCGGCAGCGGCCACCCGGGCATCGGCGTGATCTGCGGTGCCGTGTCCGGCGGCCTCGAAATGCTTGAGTTCGAAGGCCGGGCGGTCCAGGAGAACATCCTCGGCGACTTCAGCGAGATCGCCCACGCCTCCGGGCTCGGCGACCTGTGGCAGCGCCTCACCACGGGATACCTGGAGCGGTCCCCATCCGGTGGGATCCACCTCCTGTACCGCGTCGAGGGCCGGCCGGTGCCCGGCAACACCAAACTGGCCCGCCGCCCCGCCCGCGAGGACGAACTCAGCGACGCCGAGCGCAAGGTGCTCGCCGACAAGCCGGGCAAGGTCTTCATCCGTGACCTGGTCGAGACCCGCGGCGAGGGCGGCTTCGTCGTCGTCGCCCCTTCACACGGGCCGGTGCACGAGACCGGCCGTTCCTACGACCTGCTCGCCGGGACCGCAGGCGTGGTGCCGGTCATCGATGCCGATGAGCACGAGGCGCTGCACACGATGGCCCGCATGCTCGACACCGTCGCCGCCCCCTCAAACAATCTTGAAAAAGAGGAACAGGACTACATCGACCCTGCCCAGGAAGCCTTCTTCCGGGCCGGACCGAGCAGTGATGAGGGCCTGAAGCCGGGCGAGGACTTCGAGCAGCGCACCGACTGGACGCACATCCTTGAGCCCCACGGCTGGAGCCTGCTCGGCTCGCGCGGGCGGACCCGCTACTGGCAGCGCCCCGGCAAAAGCCGCGGGATCTCCGCCACCACCGGGCACGCCGACGACCGCGACCGCCTGTTCGTGTTCTCCTCCAGCACCGAGTTCGACCCCGAGCGTCCGTACACCAAGTTCGGCGCCTACGCCCTGCTGGAACACGGCGGCAACCACAGTGAGGCAGCCCGCTCCCTCAAACGGCAGGGATACGGCAGCCAGCCCACCACCCGCCACCTCACGGCCGTTCCGGCCCAGCGCGACAGCCCAGCTGCCGTACCGCCGGTCGACGGCACCGCGGCCCTCAAGCCCCAGCGGCGCGCGCCGACCTCGAACTGCACGTGGCCGGAGTCGTTCACCGACGATGGCAACGCCCTCCTCTTCGTCGACACCTACGGCGAGCACCTGCGGTACGTGCCGCAGCGCGGCAACTGGCTGATCTGGCAGGACCATCGATGGGCGTGGGACGAGGGCGGCCTGGTCGTCGAACTCGCCCGCGACATGATCCGCGACCTGGACCCGGGCCGCTTCGCCGACAACGAGGAACTGGAGAAGGCGGCCCGCAAGCACAAGGCCTCCAGCCTTTCCCGCGACAAGGTCAACGCCGCGATCCACCTGGCGCGCACCGACCGGCGCGTCGTCGCATCCGCCACCGAACTCGACGCCGCAGCCCGCCACCTCAACACTCCCGGCGGCATCGTCGACCTGACCGCCGGAACCCTCAGCCCGTCCGACCCGGCCGCCCTGCACACCCGCTCCACCCTCGTCGCCCCCGACCCTGACATGCCCACCCCCCGCTGGAACGCCTTCCTCGCCGACACCTTCGGCGGCGACCTGGAGATGACCGGCTTCGTACAGCGTCTGGCGGGCTACTCCGCATCCGCCGACACCGGCATCCACGTCCTGCCCTTCCTCCACGGCGGCGGCCAGAACGGCAAGTCCGTCCTCATGGACGCCCTGCGTCAGCTGCTCGGCGACTACGCGGCCACCGCCCCGGCCGGGTTCCTGATGGCGGGCAAGCAGGAGCACTCAGAGGAAATGGCCCGCCTGCAAGGGCTGCGCCTGGTGGTGGCCTCGGAGGTCAACCAGGACGCCAAGTTCGACGAGGCGAAGCTGAAGGAGCTCACCGGCGGGGACACGCTGACCGCCCGCTACATGCGCCAGTCGTTTTTCTCGTTCGAGCCGACCCATCACCTGTGGCTGATGGGCAATCACCAGCCGCAGGTCAAGGCGGGCGGGGATTCGTTCTGGCGGCGGCTGAGACTGCTGCCGTTCCTGCACAAGGTCCCCGACGACAAGAAGATCGAGAACCTGGCGAAGATCCTCGTCGCCGAAGAGGGTCCCGGGATCCTCGCCTGGATTGTGGCCGGTGCTGTCGACGTGTTCGGCGGCGGCCTGCGCCCGCCTGCCGCCGTCATGGCCGCAACCCAGTTGTACGCGGAGGAGGAGGACCAGCTGGGCCGCTTTTTGGAGGAGTGCTGCCTGCTCGGCGGCGGCGAGCACGTCAAGGTCGAGACCAAAAGGCTGCGTTCCGCTTACGAGAACTGGTGTCACGCCGAGGGCGAGAAGCCGCTCTCCTCCTCGCCGTTCGGCCGGGAGATCAAGCAGCGTGGGGTGGTCCGGAAGCCGTCGAACGGAAAGCACTTCTATCTCGGTCTCGCGCTGATCGCTCCCGACGAGGATGACCGCCGCTGGGGGGATCAGTGATGGCTGCCCGATACAGGCAGTGCATACAGCAGTGCAAGCAAAGTGCATACAGAAGTGCAAGCAAAAAAGTGCTGTCTTCGCAGGTCAGCATGGGTGCAGTGCATACAGTGCATACAGATTCCCATAACCGCCTACATGCGCGCGCAGGCGCATGTGAGCAGCCGCCTATGTCGGAAGTTGCTTGCACTGTATGCACTGCCCCCGCCTGGCCTGCGGCGTGTCCGCTTTGTACCTGCACTGCGTGCTTGCACTTGCCTGCACTTCTGCATGCACTGCCGGACGTGAAACGGTGCAAACCGGGTGAAGCGCGGTGAGCACCGCGAAGAAGTCGCCGCCGGTGTGGCTCGACACGTCCCGGCCGACGAGCGACCGCCCTCGTACCGCCAACTGCCCCTGGTGCCGTGCCCCTGTACTCACCGCCCTCGTCGGCAACCCGTGCGGCCTCAACGTCCGCGCCGATCCCGTTCCGCTTGACCTCCGTACCGAGCTCGACGCACGCCTCGCGGGCCGGTTCACGTACTGCCTGCGGCTGCACCCGCTGCTGCCGCCGCGCCTGATCCACCGCAGCCCCGAGCACATCGCCGCCGGCCGCTGCACCCACCTCGTCATCGCCGACCACCAGTGCACGGCAACCGCGCCACCCGACATTCCGGCCCAACTGGCCGGACCCGACCGTCTCTTCTGAACCCTGGGGGTATTGATCATGGCCCGACCGCTCCGCTCCACCGTCCGTCACGGCATGGCTTCCTGCGCCCGGTACGGGTGCGACCGCCCCGAGTGCCGCCGCGCCAACCAGGACGCCATCAACGCCAGTCACCGCCGTGTACGCCAGGGAGTGCGCGCCTCAGTGCCTGCGCAGCCCGCAGCCGACCACGCCCGGTGGCTTGTGACCCGCGGCATGCCCGCCAAGGAGATCGCCGCCATCGCAGGACTGTCCACCACGTCGGTCACCAACCTGATCGCGGGCCGACGCCAGCGCATCTACGCGGACACCGCGCAGGCCGTCCTCGGCGTCAAGCCCGCCGCGCGACGCCGGCTGCCAGACGCCGACGGACTCGTGCCGTCCGTAGCGTCGGCCCGCCAGTTGCAAGCGCTCACCCGCCAGGGCCACACCCTGGACGTCCTGGCCCGCGAGACCGGCCTGTCCCGCGAAACGGTGAGCGCTGTCCGCAGCGGACGCCGGCCCCGCATCTACCTCAGTGCTGCCGCCGCCATCGCCGCGACCTACAGCGACATGTGGGCAGCCGATCCGGTTGCACGAGGCGCTTCGTTCGGGGGCGCGGCCAGGGCCCGCAGCTATGCCATCCGGCGCGGCTGGGTCCCGCTCGCCGCCTGGGACGAGAACGAGCTGCACAGCCACCGTGCCCGGCCCAAGGGCGTTCTGGAAGAAGCCGTCGGACGCGGCACCTTCCTCACCGCCGCATGACCACCCACCCCGAGAAGGAGCACGACATGACCCCCAGCCCTCTGCGCAAGCAACTCGCCGACGCCATACGCCCGCACTACATGGTCTTCCCGGCTGGCGCGAGCGACGACGACCTTCAGGTCTGCATCTGCGGCCAGTGGCGCGAGACGTACCCGATGACCGCCGAGGATCGCGAGCGGGACTGGGCCAGCCACATGGCTGACGTCGTCCTCGCCGTCCTCCACGCCTACCGCCCCGCCGCCTGATCTGCCCGCCGTGCCACGACAACCGCCGTGGCCACCCAATCCGCACCGAACGGAGACCCTCAATGACCAACGAGCCCGCGCCTGGCCGCCGTATCGAGTTCGTCGGCTACGGCGGCACCACCACCCCGTACCCCGGCGTCATCACCGGCATCGCCGACACCGGAGCGCTCCTCGTCCGCCTCGACGGAACCCGCTCCAACCTGCACATCGACCCGGATCGGCTGCCTGCCTACAAGGAGCTGCGCCTCCTGGACGAGACCGGGCCGGTGCCGGAACTGCCGATAGGCCGGTTCCGCCCGACGGCCGCCGACATGGCGGGCGTATACGCGGGCGTCCCGGTGGCCGAGTTCGAGGACGGCGACATCGTGCTCCTCACCCCGGACGCCGACGCGGCGCGCGCCGCCCTGGCCGCCTACGCGACCGCCATGGACTTGGAGGTGGCGTTCATGCCCGTCGAGCGGATGACGGCCCGCTGGGTGGTCTTCGACTGGGAGCCGGAGGGCGCCGACTACCCGTGGCTCATGAACTTCGCCACCGAGGACGCCCGCATGGCCCTGCGTGTCCACTATCTGCCGGCCTGACCCGCCGCCCACCGAAGGAGAACCCGATGACCGACCAGCCGTCCCTGCGTGACCGGATCCGCCGCGCGATCTGTGAGGCCAGCGGCTTCACTTGGCTGCCCGACGAGTTGATGGAGCCCGACGAGTACGGCGAGCACGCCGACGCGGTG
Source organism: Streptomyces sp. NPDC045846 (assembly GCF_056431605.1). NCBI lineage: Bacteria > Bacillati > Actinomycetota > Actinomycetes > Kitasatosporales > Streptomycetaceae > Streptomyces > Streptomyces sp. NPDC045846. The sequence continues at coordinate 235,962 of NZ_JBWKKJ010000006.1, forward strand.
CTGGCCGTCCTGCCCGAGCCCGTCGACCGGGCGGCCGTGCTGCGGGAGGCGGCGGAAGCCGTGCAGGCGCATCCCGGTGCGATCCCGTACAGGCCGCAGCTCGACGAGGACGGCGGCTTCTGGTGGGACACCCGCGACCGTGACGCCGCAGCAAACCTGCTCCGCCGCATGGCCGCCGAGGCGCAGCAGCCCGAGGAGGCCGGACGGTGAGCGTTTACGTGGATGAGATCCGTGACTGGACCCTGATCGCCAAGGCCCGAGGCTTGCGCCACACCCATTGGTGCCACCTGACTGCCGACACCGAAGAGGAGCTGCACGCCTTCGCCGCCCAGCTCGGTCTCCGGCGCACCTGGTTCCAGAAGAAGTCCGACCGCGACTACCGATGGCACTACGACATCACGCCGCCCAAGCGCGCCCAAGCCGTCCGCATGGGCGCCCACGAGGTCGACCGGCGCTTCATTGGCCAGCTCATGATCCGCCGCCAGGAGCAGCGTGACGACCGGCCGCCCGCTGGCGGACCGCCCTGCGGTAACAACCCGAACTACCGCATCAGCCCCGAAGACCAGCGCGCCGTCGACGAGTTCAAGGCCTATCTCCGGCAGCGAGCCAACGACCGCCCCACCCCGTGATCCCGCCTGCACTGCCCCGGCGCGTATCCGGGGCAGTGCCCGCCCAGTCCTACACGACCACCACCCCAGGAGGAACCCGATGACCGCTCGTATCCAGCGCAAACGCGCCCCCGGTTGGCGTGCCGGTGCTGCCGTGATCGTCGACCGCAGCAGCCGTTACGGCAATCCCTGGCGCATCATCGACGACCACATCCTGCTCCACCCCGACGGCATCACTCAGCCCTTCGGATCCTTCACGGAAGCGCAAGAGGCAGCCAGCGGTCACCACGAGGCGTGGCTCGCAGGTACCGGCCCGGACACCCATCGGGTGGGCCGCAAAGAATTCAGCCGCCGTCGCGTCCTCGCTGACCTGTGGCGCTTGAGGGATCGCGATGTCGCCTGCACCTGCCCGCTTCCCGAGCTCGGTGAGCCCGACCACTGCCACGCGCAGATCTTGCTGCGGCTGGCGAACCAGCCAGGAGGAACCCGATGACCGACAACCCATCCGCCGAGCTTCAGGCCGCCGCCGACAAGCTGCGCCTGCCGAGGGGCACGGTTCTGACCCCCGCCGCGAAGGCTGCACTCGCCGACTGGCTGGAGGCCGAGGCCGCCCGGCTGGCTGCGACGGCTCATCCGCTCTGGCACGACCATCTCGCCCCGCATGCCTTCGCCTTCGCCCGCGCGCTCAACGGGAGCCAGCGATGACCGACGTGATCCGTCCGCTGACCCGCACGGCACCGATCGGCATCAGCCGCTGTGCCGCAACCCGCATGTGGTTCTGGCACTGCCGGGTCTGCCCATGCTTCCCGACCGTCGGCCACGCCCACAGCCACCCGGCCGCCGTCGAGCGGGCACTGCACCACGTCGGCAGCAGCGCTCACGCCCGGGCGGCGAGCGGCGAGGTGGACGGATGGGAGGCCGCGCGACCGCCCCGGCCCCGCGCCCGCTGCGCCTGGCACTGTCGCCGCGGACGGCGGAGATCCTGCGCCGCTGCTACCGGGGTGAGCGGCCGGACGACGTCCTCGACCGGGCGCTGCTGCTCCTCGCCACGGCTGACGGGCACCTCGACCCGGCCGGACGGATCATCACCGGCCCTCGCGCTGGGAGGCGGACGTGAGCGCCCCGTCGTCCAGCCCCCGTGGTGAGCGTCCCGGAACCCCGGGCGCCCGCTGGGAGACCGAACTCCGGCCCGTCGAGAGGGTCGTGGCCGCCGACGCCCCCGACCCGATACCAAACCGCGCCACCCGCAGGGCGATAGCCCGAGCCGCCAGGAGGAAGCGATGAAGCGCCACAGCGCCGACACGATCAACGATGACGAGCTGGACCGGCTGTACGAGCGGCTGGACCAGCTCGGCCGGGCGGTGGAGCGGGCCAGTGCGCTCGCCGGCCGGTGGGACGGGAACCCGGCGCCGATCGTCCGGAGCCAGGCCGCCGAACTCCTCGCCGCGATGCTGCAGCTGTCCGGCTGGGAGCAGACCGATGCCCGGAACGGGTTGTCGGCCGTCCCCGAGGGCGCCTCCTGATGGAGCAGAGGCTCGGGGCGCCGGTCTTCTTTACACGCCGACCAAGATTCTTTGCCGCGCTCGACGGCGGCCGGGCGGTCCGCTCCGTGACGCCGCCCGCTGCGTCCCCGACGGCTTTGCCGTTTCCCGCCCTCACCGCGCCGCGCTGAGGCGGGCCTGAGGCAAACAGAGTCCTCGTGGACCCCCGGGGGCTGACATCCGCACTGAAGGAGTGAAATCCGATGAAGAGCCAAGCACCCCGCCCCAACCCGCCCGAGACCATCACCCAGGCGAAGGCCTGGATGACCGTCAAGAACATCTACCTCGAACTCGGCCTCTGCGAAGGCTGCGCGGCCCAAGCGGCCTGGGGTCACCAGTGCGGCTTCACCGCCATCCAACCGCCGTGCGACGACTGCCTGCTGGTCATAGCCGCATTCCCCGTCGAAAAGCCCAACGGTTGGCGCACCCGTGGCGGCAAGGTCAGCCGCACCCCCGGCGAAACCTCAGTGCCGGAGGAGGCTGCGGCATGAGGTTCCCGCCCGCCTACGTCCTCGTCCAGTCCGCGATCGGCGGCGCTCTGGCCGGGGGAGCGGTGACCGAGCTCTCCCGGCTGATCCTCGGCCACCGGCCGCCATTCCTGGCCTGCATCGTTCTGTCGCAGTTGCTGCTGTTCGCCGTGTCGCGCGCCGTCGCGGCGCGCCATAACCGTGAATGCCGCCGTCTCCAGGAGGCGTTCGACCGGCCCGCGTTCGGCGAGGACACGCACTGACCGCCCACCCCGGCCGCAGACCCGCGGCCGGGCAGCCCCACGGGCGGCCCTGTACGCCCGCCTGGGCCCCGAACCCGCCCCGGAGGCAGTCCGGGGCCGCCTATCCCGAGAGCGCCGTAGAGACGCGCAGCGGGGCGGCGCCAACGAAATCAACCAGAAGGAACCGAAATGACTGACCTTCAGCCCCCTCGCCGCTTCTACCTCCAGCGCGACCTCGACGTCACCGGCGCCTCCGGCACTGGACGCGTCGCCGACGGCGTCCTGTGGCCCGACGGCACCGCCTCCGTCCGCTGGGTCGGCGACCGGCCTTCCACCGTCCACTGGGACCGCATGGACGACGCCGAAGCCATCCATGGCCCCGGTCACGCAACCCGGATCATCTGGCTCGACCGTCCCAGCGCCGCCGCCGATCCCGACGCCCTGTGCCCGCACTGCCCCAATGGCCACGCCCTGGCCGACGGCGGGCCACAGGCCTGGTCAGCCTGGGTAGCCGACCAGGTCCGGCTGGGGCGGGGGTGGGTGTGACAGTGGCGACCAGCTCAGGATCATCCATGTCGCCCGCAGTGCCGCGGCCTGGCCGAGAGCGACTCGCGGTGGATGCGCGACAGGCTGAACAGACGGCAGCCGTGACCCCTCAACTCGACCCCGACGAGCGGGCGTTCCTCGACCTGTGCTGCCTCGACGAGCCCCGCTGGCCCGACGAGCCCGGCTACCACGCGGGCCTGGGCGCGACCGGCCTGCCCTGGCCCGCCACCCGCCGCCCCGCCTACCGCGACTGGCCCGACACCATCACCGACCTTGAGCTGCCCGAGGAGCCGCAATGACTGATTTTCCTGAGGCGCTGCCCGCCCTCCAGACCCTCCGTGCCCGCCTGGTCGTCGAGCGCGACCAGGCCAAGCAGCGCGCCTCGCAATGCACGATCCCCGGGGTTCGCGAGTCCGCCGTGGGCGTCGTCGCCGGGATCAGCACCGCCCTGTACCTCTTCGACGAGACGATCCGCGGAAACGGCCAGCCCGACGACACCACGCCCGCCGAGGAAGGCGCGGCCGACCGGCGCTACTGGACCAGCCTCTACAACCAGGAGGACTTGTGACCAACCGCTACGAAGAAGCCAGCGACGCCGCCAAGCAACTCCTCGGCGACCTCGACGAGATCGACTTGGCCGAGGAAGCCGCAGCGGCCAACGCGACCATCGCCCGCGTCCGCGCCCTCCACCAGCAGTATCGGTCCGTGTACGACGACACCACGTACTCGTGCGCGCACTGCAACCAGATCTCCGGCGACGTCATCCCGTGGCCCTGCCCAACGATCGCCGCCCTCGACGGACCGGAGCAGCCGTCGTGACCGCCGTGTTCGGCTACGTCGCCATGGTCATCGCGGTCGCCGGCGTCCCCGCCAACCTGATCGCACGCCTGATCTTCGGACCGCCCCAGGAGGAATCATGACCGCCCGCATCTGGATCGAAGAGATCACCGACCACCTCAGCGCCGCCGGACACGACGGCTTCCACGTCCGGCAGGACAGCCCCCGCACCGTCCGCGTCCACCACGGCGGCCCAGACCAGCAGCAGCACCTCGACCAGTACACGGCGCTCCTGCAAGAGCTCGGCTACACCGTCACCCTGGAGCCCGCGACAGAGATCCGGCCGCTCCGGATCCGCGTCAGCCACCCGCAGGGCCGAGCAGAGCGCGATCAGTTGTGACCGCCGCAGGCCAGCACCTACTCCGACGGGAGCCGTCCCGCGATGTCGGTGGCCAGCGCGAACGCGTCCAGCTCCTCGTCCGAGTCCCCGTCGGCGGCCTCGGCGAAATGCATCAGCAGCCGCACCGCCTCCCGCGCCTCATCGAGCGTGATCAGCGGCAGACGCGGGCCGTCCGGATAGTCACCAGTCACCAGTCACCGGAGCGGAGAGATCATCCATGGCCGGTCAACTCCCGGGCGGCGAGGGAGGTTACGAAACAGCAACGGCCCCACGTTCCGCCAACACAATGCGATCCCATAGGCCCCTCAACGCCAGGGGGACCATGAAGACCATCGACCTCGGCCAGCACACCATCATCACCGGGCGGCTGGTCCGCACCAAGGCTATGCGAGGCTGGGTCGCCGAGATCCAAGGCCTCCACCCGAAGTACGAACTCAAGCGCGAATTCCTCGGCCGCGTCCCACCCCAGCATCCTGACTACCTCGGAGACCGCGGGACCGCCTGGCACATCCCAAACCCGGGCCTCTTCGAGTATCGCGACCTCGGCGACGGCGACCTCAATGGCTTCTTCATCGTCGCCAAAGGCTTCCTGCGCCTCGACATCGCCCTGATCAGCGCCGAAGAGGCGCACGCTCGGGCCAGACGCATGACGCAGAACCGCCGCCGGAACTGAACACGACAAAGCCCGCCACTCCCGTTCGGGGCGGCGGGTTGTCTGCGTGCCTACGCGTGGACCGCGGCCAGCAGCGCCTCGAAGCGCCGGTTCGACGGCCGGCAGTCCACCGGCCCGACCATCGCCTCCCACTGGCGGCACGACGCCGACACGAACGCAGCCACCGCCCGCGGATCCGCCTCCCGCCACGACCGGAACTGCGCCGCCCACTCCAACGCCGCCTCCGCGGACTGGTCCGCCTCCATCAGCCGCACCGCCGTGCACGCCACGTCCACCCAGGCCGGACCAGTCGCCCACATCGCCCAGTCCACCATCCACGCACGACCGTCACCGACCAGCAGATTGTGCGGATTCGTATCCGTGTGCAGCAGCGCCCCGCCGGCCAGCAGCGGCACCTCCGACGACTCCAGGAACGCACCGAGACGGTGGCCAAGCGGCCTGCAAAGAACCTCCGGCGCGGTAATCCCCTGCGCCGCCCGCAACACCCCAGCAACCAGCGGCAGATCGGCAGAGCCCAGGCCGAGATCAGCATGACGGCCCTCCACCCAGTCGAAGCCCATCAACTCCCAGCCGGCCGCCGCCACCTTCCAACGGAACGCCGGACTCACGCCATCCACGAGCGGGAACACGAGACGCTCCGCATACTGCGCCTTCCACGCCCGACGATCCGCCTCCGGCGCGCCCTTCACGAACCACCGGCCCGTGCTCGTCCGCACTCCCGCAGCGAACGAACACGTCAACCCGTCAACCACCGGCCGCACCTCGACCACCGGACCCGTCTCGGCCAGTACCGCACCCCGGACCGCCGCAGGCAGACCATCCCAGTCGCATCGCATACCCGACACCCTCCAACGCGAATGCGGGGCCGCACAAGCGACCCCGCACCCCTCACCCTGAGCGATCAGCCCTGCGTCGCGCCACACTTCCGACACCGCTGAGCACCGCTCCACGGCACCCACTCGTGATCACAGTTACTGAGCATTCAGACCTCCCAGCTCGATCGTGCACAGCCCCCGGCCTACCCGGGGGACACTCATGGGGGGGGGCTACTCGCTGGCCGGGTACCAGGTCACGCCGGGATCGTCTCCGCCCGCAAGGCCCGCGGCAGAGGTGCCATCGAGATCCCCAGCACCTTGCCGAGCAGGATCCGTGCCACCGTGTCCCGCTCGAACTCGTCCCGGTCGCGCGGCATCGCCAACGCGATGTGCCCGTCCTCCCGCTGGATCGCAGCGCCGAAGAACCCGGCATCCGTGATCGACGAGTCGTAGATCTCCGCGTCCAGCTTCACGAGAAGGTCCGGCAGCGGGACCTCGACTAGCAGGGCGGGGGAGAAGACGCGTGACGACGCTTGCTCTAAGCTCATGACGGAGCTCCTTCTTTGACGAGACGGGAAATCCTGATCAGCGGGGTGTCACCCGCTGGTGTTGCGGCCGGGCAGTTACAGCTGTCCGGCCGTTCTCATTGCGCTACGGTCGAAGCCTGGATCGTCACCGGGAGGCACCGTGCGCATCACCTTCGAAGCCGAGGAAGCCGCCAAGCTCCGCGCCTCGGCCCGCGCGGCAGCCATGGACGAACCGCAACTCGCCTACGTCCTTCAGCAGATCGCCGACGAAGGCATCGACCTAGACGCCTGCACCCCCTGGGAGACCATCCGCGAACGGCACGGCATGCCCCCGCTCGACGACGACACCCAGACCGACGTCGCCTGAACCATGTCGCCCAAGCACGGACCCCGCAGGGCCCTCGTCGTCTTCCACTCCGTCGCCGAAGAACAAATTGAGCGGATGACCGACGACGAACGCGCCCGCCTCGACCCGGCCCTGGTCGAGGTCTCCCGCAACCCCCTCACCGCAGGACGACGGGTATCCGAGGGACTCGAACGCGAATACCGGCAGAACGGCGTCCGCGTGATCTACCTGCCCACCGTCCTCGGCACCGTGGTGCTGGTCGCCTACGTTGAGACTTGAGAGTTCGCCATGAGCGCCGAGCGCATCGTCCGGGCCTGCCCGCAGCGCCTCGCGACCACCGTCTGGGGCAGCGGCCAAGCCATCCAGGCCAACGAGGCTGCCGAGCGCGCGCTGCGCGCTGTCGACATCCGGGTCGAGCGGGTTCAACCACCCGAGTACATCGCCGAACTCCTCGACACCGAAGGGCCGGTCTGGCGGCGCGGCCGGACCTATGAAATCGATGGCCGACCGGTCCAGCGTGCCGTTTCGTATCTGCCCGTTGACCTTGCTGACGGGACACCCATCACTGAGGTCGATACCGGGCGCGGCGGGGTCTACGCGCGCCTCGCCGAGGCTGGTCACGCCCCTGCCCGGTTCCGCGAGGACGTCCGTGTCGAGTCGGCGGATGAGCAGACAGCTGCCCTCCTCGACCTTGCGACGGGAGACCCAGTCGTCCGCATCATCCGTACCGCCAACGACGACCAGGGGCGTGCGGTAGAAGTCAACGAGATGATCCTTCGCCCCCACGAGTACCTCCTCCGGTACGAGTTCGACGCTTGAGCCGTCAGGCGGCACGGTTGTGGGTGACGTTGTACGCCGGGCGTTCGGCCTTGATCGCGACTGCCTCGGCGGTCAGGGCTAGGCGCCGGTTGCCGAACCACTCGATGGTGAATGTGGCCATCTGGGGCCACCACGGTTTGTCGTCAGCATGCTGGGCGAAGCGTTGTTCCGGATGTGCGCTGATTCCGATGTAGAGCAGGTTGCCGGAGTCGTCCCGTAGCCGGTACAGGGCGGTGGGGGTACGGGGACGCCGGTTGCCTGCCTGGACTTTGCCTCCGCAGATCACCATGATCCGTGAGACATCTTCGGATTTCGGCCACGGCTCGTAGAAGAAGCCTCGGCCGTCCCACTTGCAGCTGTTGATCGCCCATCCCAGATAGTGGCGAGCTGGCATGCGCCTTGGATAGAGATCGTCTTGTTCGTAGACCCAGTCGACATAGTCAGGGTCGTGGTAGAGGCCGACTTCCGTTTCGGGCATGGCGCTCCTTCGCGATCCGCTCCAACTTGGATATGCAAGCTGGCTCCCTGAAAGTAGCGCCACTGTCGCGGAGCGTGCAAGTGGTGCGACGGATCTCGTTCTCGGTACTGTCCGCTCATGGAGATGACGGACCGTGGGATGCGTGAACGGTTCGGCGAGGCCCGCGTCTTGAGGCTCGCCACAGTGGACGGCGAGGGGAACCCGCACCTAGTCCCGGCAACCTTCGCTCTTGTCGGCGAACGCATCGTCATCGCTGTCGATCACAAGCCGAAGCGCCACAGCAACCTCAAGCGGCTCCGGAACATCGAAGAGAACCCCTCCGTCTCTCTCATCGTTGATCACTTCGACGAGGACTGGGAAGCGCTGTGGTGGGTGCGGGCCGATGGTCAGGCTCGCGTGATCGAGAACCAACTTGCCTACGAACTTGTAGACGCATTGGTAGGCAAGTACGAGCAGTATCGTGCTCAACGACCACAGGGCCCCGTGATCGAGATTCAGGTAAACCGCTGGTCAGGCTGGGTGGCAAAACCGGAGTAGACGCGACACCGTGACTCCCGGTTACGCTCACTTGTGTAGCCATCAGTCAGGAGCGCGATGTCACCCAACCCGGCACACGAGCACCCCTTCAAGCGGGTCGCCAATGACCTGCGCGCGGAGATCCTTCGGGGGGATCTCGCGCCAGGCGACAAGATCCCTTCCGAGAACCAGTTGAAGGATCGCTTCGGGGTCACGCGAGCGACCGTGCGGAAGGGCATCGCCCTCCTCCGAATGGAGGGCCTAGTGACCTCACAGCAAGGTAAGGGTGCGTTCGTCCGCGAACGCCCGCACGTCAACATGCGGCAGACGGGCAGCATCTACCGAGCCCGCCGCGCAACCGGCGAGGCGAACTACAACGCCGAAGCTAAGGCTCAAGGGCAGCGTGCCAAGCAGGTGATCCGGGAGGTCGTCGAGACCTCGGCGTCGGAGGCGGTGGCGGACCGTTTCAGCATCGACGCTGGCGCGCCCGTCATTGTGCGCCGCTTGCTGTTCACGGTCGACGAGAGCCCGATGCAGCTCGTCGACACCTACTACGAGGCCAGCCTGGCGCATGGCACGCCGCTCGCCCAGGCCAAGCTGATCAAGGGCGGCGCGAACGCGTTCATCGAGAACCCGGATGGGCCGATCGGACGGCGCATCGTTCAGTTCATCGAAGACCTTGATGTCCGCATGCCGTACCCGCACGAGGTGGAGCTCCTCGAAATCCCGGACGGGGTGCCCGTCGCGAAGGTGACGCGCACCGCCTATGACTCGGCCGGAGACGCTGTCGAGGTGCAAGAGTCCATCGTGCCCTGCGACCGACACACCTTCAGGTACGTGATCGATGTGCCATAGATCCAGCCGCCTGCCGCGATGCCCCCAACTGCCAAGCAGTTGGGGGCATTTCTGTGTGTTGACCTTGTCGCCCCACTTGCATAGCCAAGCTGCACTGGCTACGGTTGCATCAGTCGCACTTGGATATCCAAGTGCGCTGGATCGGTGCTGACCTGCACTAACCAACCCGGAGGCAGAAGTGCCTACACCCAACGACGAACTCGCCGCAGAGCTCGCCCAGTTGCATGGGGCGCTCACTCCGGCAGAACTTGCAGAACTGATGGACGTCCACCAAGCGACGATCTACCGGCTGATCGCTTCGGGGCGGCTCCATGCCATTCGCGTCGGAAGCGGCACCAAGCGCCGCACCGGCCTCAAAGTCCCTCAGTCGGCTGTCGTCAGCTATCTGCGCTCGGCGCGCGTAGCCAGTGGGGCCGACGAGATCACTCCTACCGAGGTGGCCTGATGATCACCATCGACAGCAACCCCAACTCCCTTTCCGACGGCGACCTCGCCCGGCGCGACCGACCGGCCGCTGAGGCCCGTGCCACGACACTCGTCCCCGTCCTGGACGATGACGCGTTCCGTGCCGAGCTGGTGACCGCCTATGCCGCGGCCCGCCGTGAGGGCGACTGGGCGGAGGAGCTGCGCCTGTACGCCGACGCGGTCCGCTACGACCGGGCGCACCCGGATGAGCAGCCGTTGTTCGACGAGCTGCACGCGATCGAGATGTTCGGCACGCAGTACTCCGAGGCGGCGTGATGGCCGCCAACGCTGACGTCGTCCGCGCGACGGTGCGGGCGGAGATCTGTGCGGAGACCATCGTCCGGCTGTCGGCTGAGCCCAGCCTGACGGGCGCCGAGTTCGACGCGCTGGCGGAGGCGCATGCCGAACTGTCGGAGCGCACCGCGTTCCTTGAGCGGGCTGCCGCAGCCGGGATCGAGGTGGCGTGATGGCCAGCCTGTTGGTGTGTGTCGCGCCGGCCCTGGCGTCTGCGGAGGTTCAGGCGGAGCAGATGGCGGCGGAGGTCGTTGCGATCCTGTCCGAGCCCGGGCACCCGATGCAGGCCGCGATCCCGAGCTTCCGGGCTCACATGCGGGAGGCGTTCGAGTCTGCCGCGGCCGACTGCGGGTTCACGCTCGATGATCTGGACCGGATTCGGGTTCGGCGCCGTTGGGCGGCTCGGCTGGTGTTCGCGTACCGGCGGATCACCCGGCAGGCCCTTGTCCGCGGGGGCGGTGAGGTGTCGTGAGCCGCCGGGAGCTTACCGAGGTCGACCGGTACTACGTGGGGGTGGCCCGGGGTGTGCTGGCCACGTCGATGTCGCTGGACATGAGCGACATGCATGCGGTGGCCAAGATGCTCGGCCGCCTGGAGGTTGTGGTCGCGGGCCTGCTGTACATCCTCGACGGCGGCACGGTCGCCTTCGAGGAGACGGGGGACGGGTCATGAGCGCGACGACTCTGGCGCCTCCGTGGTCGGACGACCTGTGGAACTCCCTGTTCATTAACGCGCCCGACTCCTGCCAGGAGCACCGCTGCTGGGTCGACCAGTGCCCGCCCGGCTCCCACGACCAGGCCGAGGCCGACGGCGGGGAGGCGTGATGCCGCGCCGTGATCTGTCGGACGCGGACCGCGCGTACATCGAGCGGGCTCGCGCCACCGTGGCGGCCTCCGAGGTGCTGGAAGCGGCGGATGACCGGGTCCTGATCAGGGTGATCGCCCGTCTGGAGATCGAGATCAAGCAGCACCTCAACACCATCGAGCGGCTCCTCCACATCATCGACACCAAGGAGCAGTCATGACCTTCCTGAAGCCGCGCTGGTCGGTGACCTGGCCGACCCGTCCGACCGGCGTCTACACCCAGCTGGTACGTGCGGCCGATCCGGCTGATGCGGTCCGCGTGGCCGCCGAGTTGGAGTGGCCGACAGCCCCGAGTTACACGGTGGCGTTCGACTACGAGCCGCAGGTGTGGCGCTTGCGGCGCCCCTACCGGCTGCGGTCCCGCCCGGTGGCCGGCCCGGACTTCCCCGAGCTGGAACTCGGCGAGGTGGCGTTCACCCCGGCGCCGCTGCCGAAGCCGGGCGCGTGACCCGTGGTCTACGCCCTGATCGTCCTGTCGATGCTCGCGATCGTCGGCGGCGTCGCCTTCACCGTGTACGTGCTCTTCACCAGCCCCCGCTGACCCCTGTCCGCCCGCTGTGCTCCGCACCGCAGGCCCGGGTGTGGGGTGCCGCGGCCGGATAGTCCGGCACGCAACCCGACAGGAGCTCACCATGCCGAACTTCGTCAACGACAAGGTCGCCGAGATGATCGCCGCTGTGGAATCCGGCGACGACCGCACCCTGCAGGCCACCTTCAACGAGGCGCTGCGCGAGAACGACGCCAGCCCGACTCAGACCCTCGCCGCCATGACAGAGGCCGCCCGCCAGCAGCGCGGCGCCTGAGACCCCGACCCCGAGATGGGAGCAGAGATGTCCGAGGCCATCCGCCATCACATTAAGGAGAACTCATGATCCGCATCGCGAACGGCCCCGAGGACAACGACAAGGGCACCACCACCCGCATCCCCAACGACGAGGTCTGACCCCAGCGTCCATGCCCCGCACCCGCCACATGCGGGTGCGGGCGCCCGGCCCGACCGACACGACCCGATCCGCACCCACAACGACAAGGAGCACAGACATGGCCAAGTGGTGGCGCACCGCGAGCGACGACGACCTCTCCCAGGGCCTGGACATGGCCAGGGGGATCGCCGAGGAAGCTCGCGAGAAGGGCGACAAGCGGCGGGAAGCTGCCGCCCACGACGACATCAACGATGGACTGGACGAAGCCCAGCGGCGCGGCTGGTTCCGCTGATGGGCACCGCGATCGTCGGGATCGCAGGCGTTCTCACCGGGGCGCTGGCGACAGGGCTCGCCCAGTACGTCATGCACCTGGTGGGGCGCCGGGAGCGGCGCCTCCGGATGGCCGCCGATGCCGTCGTGGGCGTACTCGGCAAGTCGCGGGCCCACCGCGGCGAGCAGTACCAGAAGTTCGTGGCCCGCTCCGAGGGCATCCCGGACACGGTCGAGGCCCGGCGGCGGAGGTATGACGCCCACACCGCCATGCAGGACGCGATGGACGCCGTCATCGCCACCGTCCGGGATGCCGAACTCCGTCGCCTGGCACGGGATCTCGTCGGTGCCTCGCTCGCGCTGGGCGACGCCGACCCGGCCGATCTGGACGCTGTCGGCGACGTGGCCCGCGACACCGCCGACGCCCTCCGTGACGCGATGGCCCGGTACCTCCACGCGCACGCCTGACCAACTGCCCGATCCGCCGGTCCTGTGCCGGTGGTGAGAGGAGCCGGGACGGCCCCGGCCATCGTGAAGGGAGCCCGCCATGGGCCTGTTCAGCCGTAAGACCGCCGAGACGCTCGACTCAGCCGCCGGAGCCCTGCACCGCGCAGGCAAGAAAGTCGGCGGAGAGAAGGGCGGGCGAGCGGGCGACGCCGTCGCCAGCGCCGTGCTCGGCCCCATCCGCAGCCTGTGCCGCGAGGACTGCACCTGCCGCAAGTGCCGGTGACCTGAAACCCGACCACCCGAAAGGACCCAGCACCGTGACCTCCACCGCCGTCAAGCAGGTCAACGGAAAGCCCGTGGTCTCGCCCGAGCCCCGGTTCGACCCGGTGGCCCTGGCCGAGGCGGAGGCGATCCGGAAACGCGCCGACGCCGAAGCCGAAGCGATCCGTATTGAGGCCGAAGGCAAGGCCGACGCCGCGCGCGCCCTCGCCGCCGAGGAGGCCGAGAAGCTGCGCCTCACCAACGAGCGAGCCCGGTTGGCGCAGGAGCGGAAGCTGGTCGACCACAACGCTTACGTCGCGAAGAAGAACACGGAGATCGCCAAGTCCGAGGCGGAGCGCGCGAAGGCCGAGAAGGCGGAAGCCGAAGCCGCAGCGGCCGAGGCGCAGCGCACCAAGGAGCAGGAACGCGCCGAGCGCTGGTGGCGGTGGGGCGCCCGCGGCATCTACGCCATCGGTCTGATCATCGCGGCACCGGTCCAATTTATGCACTTCTGGGACCCGAAGCGGCCGTTCCTCGTCGCCGCTCCAGGGCTCCTGGAGGGCTTGGCGCTGGCGATGGCTTTCGGCGCCGCGTGGGCGGTCGCGCACCGCCGGGACGCGATGCCGTACCGCATCGGCATCATGGCAGGCGCAGTGATCGCCGCCGGGGTCAATCTGTACGGCGGCCTGACCGACGCGGCGATCGGCTTCAACGCGGGCCTGATCGGTGCCCTCGCCTCCATCGGCGGACCAGTTGTCCTCATGATCTACGAGCGCGGCATCGCGCAGAAAGCCGACGGTGTCCCGTCCCGGCGGGAGAAGCGGGCTGCCGCGAAGGAGGCCGCGGCGCAGGCTGCGGCGGCAGCGGAGGCCGAGGCCGCGAAAGCCATTGCCGACGAGCGGGCCCACATCGCCGCGGAGGCAGCGGAGGCGCGAGCCAGGGCCGAGCAGCAGCACCGCGACGAGGACCGCCAGTTGCACCACCCCGAGGTGTGGAAGGTCGCCGACGCGATCCGTTCGGCACGCGGCGGCCAGCACGTCACCGAGCAGATCTGGGGCGAAGCCTGGTACCGCGTCACGGGCTTCCGGCAGGTCGGCGTGACGCCGGAGATCGACGCCCAATCCCGTGCCGCCGAGGCCCGTGCGACGACGGCCGCCCAGGCCCCCGTTCTGGGCCCTCAGTCGCTGATCAGTTCCCAAATCAAGCCCCGCCAGAAGAAGGACCCCGGAACCCCCGACGGGCGCCGCAACAACGGCGGGGTGCCGCCCATGCGCAGGCCCGGCGACACGCAGCCGTACAGCGAAGGCGCACGGCGCCAGATCGGCCGCGAAACGGCCGCCCGGACGGCCGTCGCCGCCTCCAAGGACTCCCGTCCGAGCATCAACTAACCGACCCCTCAGGAGAGATCGAAATGAATGCCACCATCCGCCGGATCGCCGTCTCGGGCGGCGCGGCCGTAGCCCTCCTCGGAGGTGCTGCCGCCGTCACCACGATGTCCGCTCCGTCCGCGTCCGCTGCCGACATCCAGGCCGTGATCAATCGTGCTGCCGGGGCTCCGGTGGCCACGCCGGACGGCCGCGTCGTCCATGTCCGAGGCCTAGACTCCGCCGCCTACAAGGCGAGCCCCGAGCAGCGCTCCGTGGTTGTCCAGCTCGCGGCGAAGACCGACGCGACGCCGGGCACCGGGTCCGTGAACGTCGGTACCGGCGTCACTCCTGACGGCGGTCAGGGCGCGGTGATCCAGAACCCGAACGGCCAGATGCCCGCCGGGCTCAATCAGCAGGTCACCACTCAGGCGGGCGGGGGTGCGGTGCTGGGGAGCGGGATCGTCGCGATGATCGTCCTTGCCGTCATCGTCTTCTTCAAGATCAAGCACGACAAGATCAAGGTGGGCGACGCCGTCATCGTCGCGCTCCTCGGCGTCGCCCTCTCCGGCACTGTCTTCGGCGCCATGGCCACCCAGGTGACGAACTCCGGAGTCAGCTCCCTCGGCGGCATCCTCAGCGGTCTTCACTAGCCACCGCCCGGGCCCGCACCTCGCGGGCCCGCCGTTACCCACAGAGGGGAGCCCGGCCAGTGGCCACCGAAGTACAGCCCGAGACGCAGCCGCAGCCCACCGACATCGTCACCGAGCCCAGCCGCACCGACCGGGCCAAGGCAGCCTTCAAGGAGCAGCGGGCCCACGCCGCCGCCCGCATGAAGGACTGGCTGGCCACTCGCGACCTCGACGACTCCGAGATCATGCAGCTCGCCGAGGAGCGCAAGCAGCGCAGGCAAGACCACAAGATCACCCAGCAGAACCGCATGGTCGCCGAAGCGCACGGCCGGCTCGCCCACGCCAAAGCACAGGCCGAGACCGGCGCACGCGTCGGCGGGAACCTGGCCGCCCTCGGCGGACGCGTCGCCGCAGAAGAGGCCAAGCTGGCCGCCCTGCAGAACACCCCCGTCCTGCCGCCCACCGACCGTGAAGCCAACAGCGTCCGCCATGGCAAGAAAGCCGCCCGCGCCGGGATCATCGCCGCCGGAGGACTGGCCGCACTGCCCGCGACGGGCGCCGCCATCGAGCAGGCCGCCAGCGGTCAGCCCCTGCTCCTCGCAGTCCTGGGCACGGCGGGCGGCTACGGCTGGTACCTCGTGTCGCGCCCTTTCGCCGTCGGCCAGCCTGTACCTGCCCCGAGCATCCCGGTGCAGCTGGCCTCCCCGGTGAACATGACGAAGCCCGAACAGCCGATCGTGCGCCGCGAGTTCAACGCCCCGCCGCCGCCGGCGCTCACGGTTAAGGAACTGGAAGAGGCGCTGCGCGCGATCGGCGAGGTACGCGGCGACGAGCAGCTCCAGATCCTCGCGGTGCCGCAGCGTGACGGGGACGGCAACACGACCGTTGTTTTTGACCTGCCGCCGCGTACCACCGTCGCCGAGCTGAAGAAGAAGCTGCCGAGGCTTGCCGGTGCGCTCGGCCGCGACGTGTCCATGGTCGACGTCGAGAAGGCTGGCACCGAGGCGCGCACCTCCCTGTGGCTGACCGACCAGGACCCGTTCGCCGCCACACGCCCCTCCCCGCTCCTTCGCAAGCCGGTCCAGTTGGACGCCTGGAAGGACGGCGTGCCCGTCGGGTGGAACAAGCGCGGCATCACGATCAAGTTGGCGATCAACAACCAGTCGTTCGTCATCGCAGGCACGGCCCGCTCCGGCAAGGGGGTCGGCGCCTCCAACCTCGTCGTCGGCGCCAGCTTCGACCCGCGCATCAACCTGCGGATCGTCGCAGGGAAGCAGAACGCCGAGTGGAACCCCTACGCCAAGGCGGGCGTCGCCTGCACCTACTTCAAGCCCGACCCCGCCCGGCTGCTGGCACTCCTGAAGGCCCTGCTTGCCGACAAGGACCGCCGCGAACGCGCCCTCAACGATCTCGGCAAGAGCAAGCTGGTAGCGACCATCATCGAACAGATCGGCGGCCTCGAAGTCGTCATCATCGACGAGGTCGCCACCTACACCCGACCGGGCAAGCCGCTGCGCGAAGAGATCATCGAAGCGCTGATCGAGCTGTCAGCGGTCGCCCTCGGGGCGGGCATCATCCTCGTGCTGATCACCCAGTACCCGGAGGTCGACGTCATCCCGCAGGCCCTGTCCGCGAACCTCGGGGCGAAGTGGGCGATGCGCGTCGAGAACGCCACCCAGTCCAACGCGATCCTCGGCGCAGGGCAGGCTGGCGCCGGCCGGGACGCCTCCAAGTTCGACCCGCCGCGGCCCGGCTTCGGCTGGCTGGTGAACCCGTTCGCCGGGGTCACCGACCTGGCCCGATCCTTCGACCTGGACGAGGACGAGCGCGGCGAGATCACCATGCTGCTGGAGAAGGCCGCCAAGATCCGCGAGTCTGCGGGGCGGCTGGCCGGGCAGTGGGACGACCCGATCGAGCAGCACCTCCTCAACGCCACCGGCCTGTCCTCGGCCGCCGGCGGCCCGAAGCGGGACGGCGTCCCGGGCCGCAACGTACTCCGCCACACACCGGAGCAGCGCATGCAGATGGACGCCTGCCGCGGCTGCCTGATCGCCATGAACGACCTCGGCCGCGACGTGGCGCAGCTCAAGGAGATGGCCGAGATCATCGGCGGCGGCATGACGGAGCCGCGTCTCGGCAAGCTCCTGCGCGACGCAGGGGCGGGCGGCACGGGCAAGGTCGATATCGACGGCGTGGGTCGCGTGAACGGCTATCAGCGAGCCGACATCGCTGATGCGCTGAGCCTGCTCGAAGGCAACTGATATGTGAGCTTTGCCCGTAATCGGTACCTGGACATGGCCCGTTATGCCCCGGACTATCCGGCTGGACACCTTCACGGTGCCTGGACGACGCCCGGGCCGCGTCCACCCCCAACCATCCCCGCATTGGGTGCAGACCGGGGCAAACCATGCCCTGTCCGGGTGAACAAACCATCACAAGCAACGCAAACAGGAGACCTTGATGACCACTTACCAGCGCACCAGCCGTGACGCGAAGAAGGCCGGCCGTGAACTCAAGGAGGGCGACACCTTCTACGTCATCCTCGGCGTCGCCCAGAACCTCGCCCGCTATGAGGACGGCCAGCTCTACAGCGAGTACACCGTCACCGGCACCCACCCGCTCCTCGGAGGAGCCATGGTCGGCGGACAGGCCGTCGAAGGCATCGTCTTGCGCGACGGGCCGATCAGCACCAGCCCGCCCAAGGGCCTCCGGAACGTCGCCACCCCCGGCCCCCAGGTCACCGCCCCGCTCGGCAGCGACTACGACGCCTTCCTCGACGAGGACGAGCTCCGGGGCCTGGAGAAGCAGGTCGCGCAGGGCAGCGACCCGCGGAAGCGCCGCCTGCACCGCAACCACCGGCCGTAGCCGGTCGGGACATCCCACCCTCCAGACAGGAGATCACCATGGCCGACTACAGCAACCCCAACATCCCGCTCACCGGCGGCAGCTACGCATGGAGCGCCACGCTCACCACCGGCCCCTTGAGGTACGGCGCCAATCCGTCCAAGGACCGTACCGGCATCTACACCCCGCCCCCTGGCGCGACGGTCGGCAGGCTGCTCGACGGAATCCGCGCCCTACACGCCCAGGAGTGCGGCGTCCCCGTCACCGACGTGGTGATCGTCCGCTACTCGCTCCGCGAGAAATGACCCGCCGGGGCGCCCCTCGAATGCCTGGAAGCGACCAGGGGCGCCCCTTCCACCGACCGCGCATCAGCGCAGAGGGCACGCCCACATGACCACGACGATCAGCCGGTCCGCAACCCGGCCGGCCGCGCTCACCCTCGACGATCGGCTCGCCTTTGTCGCGCACGCCATGGACGAACGTCTCGACCAAGCGGCCGTCGCCTTCGAGGTCAACACCCACCACATCCCGGCCGCACTCCCGGTCGAGATCACCATTCCGCACCTGCCGCAGACCGCGATCCCCAGCCCGTACCGCACGCCGATCGCCGCGCTCCTGCACCGGGCCCGCATCCGGATCGAGACCGACGGCTGGTGCAAGGACGACCTGTACGACGAGGCTGGAGCCATCTGCCCCGAGCGCGCCATCCGCCTCGAAGCAGCTGGCCGACGGGAAGGTGAGGACGCCAGCGTCCTGCTCCTCGAAGCCATCCAGCGCCACTGGCAGGCCGAGACGATCCCTTCGTGGAACGCCCAGCAGCCCACCGTCGCGCCCGTCCTGCTCGCCTTCGACCAGGCGGCCGAACTCGCCCACAGCCGCAGCCTCTAACCGAAAGGCTTCACATGGGAATCAGCATCAGCCACGGCGCCAAGGGCCCGCGCTCCGCCACCATCATCGGCAACCTCGGACAGCAGCTCGCCCACGTCCTCAGTGCCCGCGAATGGCGGGAGATCGCCGACCTCTTCGACGGCCACGTGGCCGTCGAAGTCAGCATCCCTCCGCACGAGGCCGGCCGCATCGGCGAGTTGCTCCACAAGGCCGCCCGACACCGCCTCATGGGCGCGGAGTGGGCCAGCCTCGCCGCCGAAATCGGCGACGCCGCCACACGTGCCGAGCGCGCCGGCCAGACCTGGGAGTGGACCTGACCGCCATCACGACGCACCAGGACCAGCGCCACCGCCATCCGCACCACCGGCCTGTGGGCCAAGACCACCAACCAGTAGTAGTAGGAGGCCTGATCATGACCAGCTTCAAGCCCGGTGACGAGATCGTCGTAACCAACCCGATCCAGCCCACCGGCCACCAGGGTGGCGAAACCGGCACCGTCACCAGCGTCGGCACCGTCGCCGGAACCACGGTCGTACAGATCACGGACGCCAACGGCCAGTCGGTCGGCGTCTACCCCGACGAGATCAGGAAGCGGTAACCGCCATGACCGACACCTGGAACGGCAAGGCGCTGCCTGAGCGAGGCAGAGAGTTCACCGAGATCCACTACCGGCTGTACGACCGCCGCACCGGCCAACTGCTCAGCTTCAACTCGACCAACAGCATCGACTGCATCGTCACCGACGTACTCCGCACCCAGCAGGAACACCCCGACGCCCGGATCTATGCCGTCGAATACGACGGCCCCGCCTACCGATAGGAGACCCGCATGGCCACAGTCACGATCACCGCCGACGACATCGTCCGCCGCTACGCCGACGAGATCGCCTACGTCGCCGAACAGGGACCGGCCGTCGACCTCGACACGTTCCTCCACCAACTCGACACAGCGGTACGAAACTTCGACCTCGCAGGCATCCTTGGGCACGAAGACCTGGAGACCGCGGGGATCCTTCTCGGCGAGGCCCTCCTTGCGGATGATGACGTTGAGCGTGCCGTCTTCCTCCGCAAGGCTGACGAGCTCCTCAAGCCTGTCTGGGACATGACCGACGAGTACCGCGGCATGGTCGGCGACGACGAAGACGACGAGGCGCAGGCATGACCATCACCGCGCAGCCCCAGGCCGCCTGGCCCAAGGGCGTCGTCGCCCGGTACGTCACCCTCGCCGGCACCGTCGACGGCAGGACCACCGTCGACCTCTGGTACGACAACGGCCTGCTGCGGGCATCCTGCGGTGGCGAACACTGCCGGTGGACCGATCACGCGGTGACTGAAGTCTTCTACGACGACACCGACGAGGCGCAGGACAAGAAGATCGCGGCGGCTGTGCCCGGCCTGCAGCCGAGCGCCCAGGCGCACGCCGAGAAGTGCCGCGCGATGATGCGGCCGGAAGGGAACTGACCATGGGCTACGCCAACTACACGATCTGCCGCAACGGCGAGAAGACCGATGCCGGATACAACGTCGAAGCGGTCTGCGAGGAAGACGGCTGCACCGAGCAGATCGACCGAGGTCTCGGCTACCTCTGCGGCCAGACCCCAGGCGGCGACGAGTACGGCTGCGGCGGCTACTACTGCGGCCAGCACCTGTACATGAGCCCGAGCCGCGAGACGGGCGATCTGTGCGCACGCTGCCTGGCGGTTCACAAGCAGGAGGCCACCGCCTGACCCGCACACGCGCGGCCCCGGCTTCGGTCGGGGCCGCTGGCATGTCGGGCCTCAGGGCTATTTTTCGAGTTCGGCTCGGGTCTGTGTGTGGCCGTTGATCCTGAGACAGATCTTGCGGGCGCTCTCGTGGTTCATCTCTGTCCATGTGCCGATCTCGCGGAAGGTATGGCCGTCGAGGCGCGCCGCCGCGACTTCGCGCTCAAGCGCCTCTCGTTCCCGTTGCGCTACGCCTGACGCCCATTTGATGCGCGGCCTCCAACTCGACGGATCTGCAGCCAAGACTCCGGCCTTGTTGTGGAGCGGCCTCTCGCTTCGAATTGCCTGGAGCTCGGCAGTCAGAGCCGCCTCCCGCGTTGGGTACCAGTGGATTGTCTGGGCGCTTACCTCCGGCCACCAGTCCTTGTCGCCCTTGTGCTGAGTGAAGCGGGCGGCAGGCCGGGAGCTTATGCCCACGTACAGCAAGCGTCCCTGGTCGGTGAAGAGGCGGTAGAGAGCGGTGCGTTCGGTCACTGGTCCGCCCCCGTCTGCCAGGCATCCGGGTCCGGGCGTGCGGGGAGCTTGGCTCCGGGCTTGTTGAGGTACCAGCTGATGAATTCGCGGATGATCGCTGCCCGTTCGGTGCCCTGCGCCTTGGCTGCGAGGTCGAACTCGTACCACTCGTCTCCGATGCGGATCTGGCGGGCGGGGGTCTTCGGCACGTTCGGCGACATGCGTCGACCGTACTCGGGTGTAGCTACGTGCGTCATCTGCCACTCCTTCGGGTGTAGCTACAGATTCTGTGGTGAATCCCTTGCGGTGTAGCTACACCCGATCCTAAGGTGTAGCTACACCAGGAACAAGGGGGATCCAATGCTCCGCAAGCTCCGCTCGATCTGCCGCACCATCGCCGCCGCACTCCGCGCCGGCCGCGCCCTCGGTTACGCCGCCCTCAACGGCCAGACTGGCGCCGACCTCCAAGCCGGCCGCCTCATCCGCACCGGCGACCTCCTGGAGCAGCTCGGCGCCGGCGACCTCCCCGACGGCCAGAAGGCCTGGTACGGCCGCCATGTCGCCAAGGCCTACCGTGCCGCCCACGGCGTCAGCGCCCCCCGGGCCTGGGTCCAGCACCGCACCACCGGCCGCTGGATCCACGTCTACGTCTACTCCCCGAACGACCCGGCGCTGATTACCGGCCTCCGCACTTACAAGGGCACGCGCCACCTGGTCGCCGTCGAGCTCTCGGAGGTCGCGTAGAACACGCCCTGGTGGGAGGAGACGCTCGAAGAAGTCGTGGCAGCCGATCGCCACTGGGGCGAGCGGTATGACGAGGCGGAAGACGACGCCGACGAGAACGACGACGACCAGTAGCGCGCCGGGGCCGCATACTGGGCGCCATGAGCGAACTCGCCCCGCTCGACGACGCCTTGGAGGAGTGGTGAGCGCACAGCATCCGATGGTCGGCCATCTCCTGACTGCCAGCACCCCAGAGCCACCTGCGGGTACCGTGGTGCGGGACGACTGCGGCAGCGTGTGGAAGAACGACGGCCACTACCCCGTCTGCTGGGTCGAGCCTGACGCCGAAGTCCACGACCCGGAATCCTGGACGAAGATCGCCGGGAACTACGGGCCCGTCACCGTCCTCGAATGGGGCGGCGCACGCACTGACCAGGTCGTGCGCGGGATGGAGGAGGCGGGATGAACCGGCATCAGCGCAAGTGTGGGCCCCATGCCTGCACGTATGCCACCGCCGATGCCCTCACCGCTGCGCCAGGCTCCGTCATCACGTGCTGGTGCGGCGAGCCCGCCCGAGTCGATCCAGAAATCCCCGGATGGGCCGTCGCCACGAGCTGGGGCGAAAGGTGGCGCTGGCGAAGAGAAAACCGGAAGCCCCCCACACCTCGCGCTGACCCGCTGCGCATCGCGGTCCTGGAGTACGAGTTGTTCGGCATCGAACCGAAGCCCGGCACAGCCGCAGCGTTTGCTGTCGATCTCGGTCGCCTGTCCGGAGCCGCCACGGCCGGAGTTATTGAGTTCCCTCCTGGCATGCCCCATCGGGAAAGGGATCTGTTCCTGGCTGCCTGGCAGCGCGCTGCCGCAGACCTGTTCCCGTTCCGGAAGGCCGACGGCAGCATCGAGATCCTCTGCCAGGACCCGAGTGCGGCCGACGTGGAACACCGGGACAACACCGGTTAGTCGGCGGCACCGTGCACAATTGGCCCAACCCCTGCGCCTCTGCACCACCGCTGTCGAGGAGCCACACCATGCACGCCACTGCCTGCCCCGGCCCCTGCAACGCCGCGTGGCGCCGCGCCGAGACCCTCCTCGACGAGACCGGCGCCGAGCACCACCTCACCCCCACCTGGGGACAGCCTGTCCAGTGCGACGGCTGCACGGCCCGCGCCCGTCAGCAGCTCGGCGAGCTCCCCGGACTCCTCGCTGCCGTCCACCTCGAAGCGCTCAACGCGACCCGCTCGCCGAACACGGCCACCATCCACGCCCGCTCCAGTGACGCCCCCGCCTGGCCCGGCCAAGCGGCCCGCCTTCTCACCGAGATGATCCTCGACGAGATGGAGGAGTTGCAGACCGACGTACTCGTCCTGCGGGGCATCTGGAGGGACGGCCACGTACCCGGCCGCGACGGGGTCACCGAAGGCCGGCGTATAGGGGACTGTGCCACGGTCCTGGACGCCCACCTCGACTGGATGATGCAGTACCACCCCGCCGCAGCCGAGCTCCATGACCGGGGGAACGCCAACCCGGCCGGGCAGATTCGCGGTTGGTACGGGGCGGCCACCCGGTTCGTCAAGGCGCACCCGCAGCACGACGTCCGCAAGCTGGCACCGTGCCCCCGCTGCAAGGGGCCGTATCTAGCCGAGTCCCGAGATCTTCGGCTGGTCGACGACCGCCCGTACATCGAGTGCCGGGACCCGGACTGCCAGCGAATCCTCACGTCCGGCGAGTACGACGCGTATGTCAAGGCCCTTGCGGCAGTTGTCGCTCAGGCGGCTTGATTTTTTCGCTTTCACGCGTGAAACTTCTTGACGGAACCGCATGCCCATACGTGCCCAAGGCCCTCACGAGTCCCACTCGTCGGGGCCTTTCGTCGTATCCGGGGAGGACGCCTCATGGTCGATCTGACCGCCGACTTGCAGACCGCGCTCTGGAACGTCACCCAGGCCGCCGAGGCTGCTGGCGTCGCCCCGAACGTCGTCCACAACTGGCGGTACCGCGGGAGGCTTTCGGTGGCCGCCCGCGACCGCAACGGCCGCCCGCTCTTCCTGGCGATCGACGTCATCCGGGCCGAAAAGGCCACCCGCGAGCGGGCTCGCCGCACCTACAGCGCCCAGGCCGCCTGAGCCGCGAAGACCCGACGCCTAATACCGTTGGCCCCAGGGAGAGCCCATGCAGCTGTCGATCGGCGCCATCGTGCACTACCGCTCCTACGGAACACCCGGCGGGGAGTACACGCCACAGTGCCGGGCCGCCATCATCACCGAAGCCACCGAGGGAAGCGACCTCGTCGGTCTCGCCGTGCTGAATCCGTCAGGGATGTTCCTCCACTCCTTGGCCGAAGGCGGCTGCGGCCACGACGAGGAGCAGGCAGGCGGCGGCACCTGGCACTGGCCTGAGGTCGCTTGACCCCCTGTTCGTCTGCGTGCGGTGGCGCGCAGGCGGGGCTTTGAGCCGCACCCCCGCTGCTCGGCCCCAGTCCGCCCGGTCGTCCACGGGCCGGGCGGACGCCATCGGCTCGGGGCCTCTATAGCCCTCCAGGCGGGCCCCGACGTCCCGCCGCCCCGGACCTCGTTCCCCCGAGGGCGGCGGGACACCCCGAACTTCCGTCGCCCGGCCGGGCCGGGGCAGGGCCCGCAGGCTGGCCGGGTCATGGTGCGCCAGCAGCGCCGGGCGGCGGAACCAGCCCCGATAAGCGCCCGCAGTTGATCCCTGCGGGAAGGGAGCCCCGAGTCTCCAGGCTCGGGGCTTCCGCATTCCCTGGAGACGAACATGGACATCCGACCCCAAGACCTGCCCGAATTGCGCGCTGAGATCGTCGACTCCATCCGGAACTGCCCGGACTACTCACATTGGCAGCAACTCATCGCCTCCGGTCGCTCGCCCTTCCGGTCGGCGCGCCGCATGCCGTCGGCGCGTGAGCATGCCCTGGTTGACGAATGGCTCGTACACAAGGCAGACCTCTTCTGCGTCACCGCCGAGATGACCGAGCTCGCCAAGGCCGCGTCTCGGAGCCTCCCTGAGTTCCGGATCCAGCAGGAAGACCTGCCTGTCCGGAGCGGTTTCATCGCCTTCGCCGAACCACTCGTGACGGTCAACTTCGGGGAGCCGTCGGTTCCGTCACCTGTCCGCGCAGCCTGCTGGGACGTGTATGAGTTGTGGGGCGTCAGCTGCCTGTGGATCAAGTTCTTCAGCGACCGGGAGGCGTGGCTTCCCGCAACCGCCAAGATCGTTGGCATGTCCAGTCGTGAACTCTCCTTCAACCGGAGGTTCCTCCCTCGGCTCAGTCCCATGCTGGGGAGCGACTGCCTCGGCCCTTTCGGAGCCAGCTCCGACGGAACGCCAGAAAATGCCACCGCCGAGGGGTTCATAGAGGCAGCCAAGGTTCTTCGGGCTGCATGGCTGCTGATGCAGCAGCCACTAGCCTGCACGTCCGAAGTCGAACCCAACCGGGCCGCCCGCAAGCGCCTCAGTCGAGTCGGCCACGAACCCAAGACTGTGCGCGTCATCGAGCTCCGCCGCCCCAAGACCAGCGGTGCCCCTGGTGCCGGTGACCGTGAGTTCCACCATCAGTGGATCGTGCGCGGCCACTGGCGGCAGCAGTGGTATCCGGCCCGAGAAGTGCACCGTCCGGTCTGGATAGCGCCGCACATCAAGGGCCCTGAAGGCGCACCGCTGATCGGCGGCGAGAAGGTCTACGCCTGGAAGCGCTGACCATCGCCGGAGCGGGGGAGTGATGGCACGGATCCAGATCCTGCAACTCCCCGACACCCTCGACGAGATCGCCCCCTTCGCGCTGGTCGTCGACCAGGCCGACGACCTGATCGCCGCGAACAAGCTGCTCGACTACGACCCGATCGCCGCCCTCAAAGCCGCATACGGCGCCCGCGCGGTGTTCATCACCACGGCCACCGTCGACGTCCCCTGAACCCGCCCTCAACCCGCAGGAGACCCGCTATGTCCGCACTCACCGACCGCCTGCATGCCCTTCTGTCGCGCTTCACCTCGATCGGCAAGGCCGACGTCGAGCAGGTCGTCACCGCCATCGAGGAGCACCTCGCGCCCCTGTTCGACCAGGCCCGCACCGAGCTACTCGCCGACATCCAGAAGCTGATCGCCGACGTGAAGGCCGACGAGGCCAAGCTCGCCGCCGAAGTCGCCAAGCTCCTCGGCCAGACCCCGGCCGAGCCGCCGGCCCCGGCGCCCGCTGAGCCGCCGGCCCCGCAGGCCTGACCATGAGCGACTTGCAGCTCGAATCCGGCGCGGCACCAGCTCTCGTCCCGGCCCCCGCGGCGCCCGTCACCTGCGGGCTGTGTGGCGCCGAGGCTCTCGTGCACTGGCAACGCCGCCTCACCGACGCTGAGTTCGAGGACTACCTGCACGCCGTCCAGACGCGCCGCGACGAACTCACCCTTCTCGCCGACCAGCAGCAGCCCCCGACCGACTTCGGACCGCTGCCCACGCAGGCCGACGTCACGCGGGCCGTCGGCGCGTGCATCCACCACGCCATCGGGCAGGACGCCGCCGCCCGCGTCCACACCAAAATGTGTACGGCGCCCAACGCGGCGAACCTGCCAGCCTGCGACTGCACACCAGAGCCGCTCCCCGCCCCCGAGCCCTACCCCGCGCCGCAGGAACTACCGCCCGGCTGGCACTGAGCAAAGAGGGGATCCGATGCCGCGTCCCCGCGCCGAACGCGCCGCGACCGCAGCGCGCCGGGCCAAGCTTGTCGAGTACCGACGCCGAAAGGTCCCGTACTCGCAGATCTACGAGGAGCTCGGCTACAGCAGCCCCGAAGCCGCCTCCAAGGACTTCCACCGGACCCTGGAGGAGAACCTCGCCGGCCAACACGCCAGCGTCGAGGTGTACCGCGAGGAGCAGCTGGTCGAGCTGGACTATCTCGCCGAGGAAGCTCACAAGATCCTGCGAGCCCGGCACTACGTCGTCACCGCCAGCGGCCGGATCGTCGAGGATCCCGAGACCGGCCAGCCCCTGGAGGACGACGGTCCCGTCCTCGCGGCCATCGACCGCCTCGTTAAAATCCTCGATCGCATCGCCAAGCTGCGCGGGCTGGACCAGATCAAGGTTCAGGTACTGACGATCGACGCGATTGAAGCCGAAATTGAGAGGCTAGCAAATGAGCTTGGCGAGCCCATAGTTCAGTCACCTTCGATAGAATAGGCGCATGCCTCAATGCAGCATCGCGGACTGTATATCAACAGCCAAGGCGCGCGGTTGGTGCAATCGTCACTATCATCGGTGGCGCAGGTTTGGCGACCCGGAACACGCGGATCTGGTTAGGGGAACCCCTTCCGAGCGCTTCTGGGGCAAAGTCCAGAAGACTGCATACTGTTGGGAATGGCAGGCGTTCCGGGATCAAGATGGATACGGGAGCTTCGGTATCCGGACGGGTCTCAGTGCCCGAGCACATCGGTTCGCCTACGAGGATCTCGTCGGGCCCATCCCAGACGGCCTCGTACTGGACCACCTATGCCGCAACCGGGCATGTGTAAACCCCGCCCATCTGGAGCCAGTCCAGAACCGTACCAACATCCTGCGTGGCGTGGGGAAGCCAGCACAGAATGCGCGGCGCAACATTTGCATTCAGGGCCATCCCCTCGAAGGGGACAACCTGTATACCCAGCCCGACGGAAAGCGCGTATGTCGCGCGTGCAAGCAGCAAAGAATGCGCACACGGCGACGTGCCGAGAAGGAGCAGCGCCACGCCGAAGGGCGCATCTTGAACGCTCTCAAGACGCACTGCGACAAAGGGCATCCGTTCGCTGGAGATAATCTCCGCATCACCTCTTCGGGTAGGCGTGTCTGTCGCGAGTGTGCACGGGAATGGGCGAGGCAGGCTTACCACAGGAAGCGGAGCGCGAAAGTCGCCTGAGCTGGCATGTACGGGGGTGATGGCGATCAATGTCGTCACCCTCGCCATCCCTCAGCCTGCTGAAACTGCAGAAGCTGAGGGAGCTGAAGGCACTCCAGGCTGAGGTCCAACGGCGCGAGGCCGACCGGCTGCGCCGCATCGACGTGTTCGGGCTCCTCGGCTACGTACCCACGCCGAAGCAGCAGGAGTTCCACAATGCCACCGAGTTCGACGTCCTCTACGGGGGCAGCGCTGGCGGCGGCAAAACCGTCAGCTTGATCACCGAGGGGATCCGCGCCTGCGTCCGCTACCCCGGGATCCGCGTCGGCGCGTTCCGCCGCACCTACGGCGAGCTGAAGGAGTCGCTGCTCGCAGAGCTCGCCAACTTCGGCTACGCCTCGGCCCTCGGCGCATCGTGGAACGGAACCGAGTACGAGCTGAAGTTCAGCAACGGCTCGCTGATGATGTTCCGCTACGCCGAGTCTGTGAAGGATGCCAGCCGACGGCAGGGCGGCCAGTACCAGCTGCTCATCTTCGACGAGCGCACCCTGGCCCCGCCCGACGTCTGCTCCTTCCTCGAAAGCCGACTCCGCTCCGGACGCGCCGACATCCCTGTGCTCGGGATCCGCTCCGGCACTAACCCCGGCGGCCCCGGGCACGGCGCGGTGAAGGCCCGCTACATCCAGCCCACCAACTACGGCGAGGCCGTGGTCACCGATGACCGCGGCCGGACGGTCCGCTTCATCCCGTCGAAGCTGTCCGACAACCCGCACGTCAACCCCGAGTACGCCGCCGACCTCAAAGCGCTGCCGGAGAAGCTACGTGCGGCCTTCCTCGATGGGGACTGGGATGTGTTCGCCGGAATGATGTTCCCCGAGTTGTCCCGCGACCGGCACGTCATCGAGCCGATCGATCTGCCCGCCACCTGGAGCCGCTACAACGGCATCGACTGGGGCTACACCGCACCCTGGGCAGTCCTGTGGGGAGCGGTCGACGAGGACGGCCGGGTCTGGATCTACCGGGAGCTGTACCAGCGCGGCGTCGGCGAGGCAGAGCAGGCCCGCCGGATCCTCGCCGCCGAAGCCGCGGGCGAGAACGTCGCCGCCCGGTACGCCGACGATGCGATGTGGGCGACCCGGGGCGACGCCAAACCGATCGCCTCCGTGTACGCCGACGAAGGCGTCCACCTGAACCCGGCAGGCAAAGGCGCCGGCTCGCGTGTCAACGGCTGGCAGCGCGTCCACTCCTACCTCGGCGACGGCCCGGCCTGCCCGCACCACCGCGCCCAGGGCCTGGATGTCTGCCCTCGACTGCACGTGTTCTCGACCTGCCGAGAGCTGTACCGGGAACTGTCCGACCTTCCGCACGCCACCAAGGGCGATCCGGAAGACGCCGACACAACCGCCGACGACCACGCCTGTCTCGTCGCCGGAACCGTGGTCACGACGGATCGCGGTTCGGTGCCGATCGAACGCGTAGCAATTGGCGACCGAGTGTGGACACGCCAGGGACTTCGGTCGGTGCTTGGAGCGGGACTGACCGCGCGAGCCCAGGAAGTTGGGTCCGTTCTGTTTTCGGATGGGACCACACTTCGGGGCACCAGGAATCACCCGGTCTGGGTCGAGGGAATTGGTTGGAAGCGCCTCGACGCTTTGCGCTATCGCGATAAAATAGCGGCATGGGAGCAGTTGACCGTTTCGTCTTCCGAGGCGTCATATTCCGCCGATACCCAGATTCCCCCAACTGGGCTGACAGATCGTACTTCACGCCCGGTATCGCAGACCGGCAGCGTGGAGTTCAGCGACTACATCAGGAGATATGGAAGGCGGCCCACGGCTCCATACCCGAGGGCTGTCACATCCATCATCGCGACGAAGACCCACTCAACAACAGCCTCGACAACCTCGAATGCCTGCCAGGTAGCGAGCACGCTGAACACCACATGGCGCACCGAGACCAACGGACCCCTGAGCGACTCGCGCAGCTCGAAGCCATACGCCCCCTGGCTTCAGCCTGGCACCGATCAGAAGCGGGGCGGGCGTGGCATAGCCAGAACGGCGTGGAAGCCTGGGCGAAGCGGCAACCTCTGCGGCGGTCATGCGATCAATGTCAAAACGAGTTCGACTCCATCACTCGCCGCGACAATGACCGTTTCTGCTCCAACAACTGCAAGTCGAAGTGGCGTAAGGCTTCAGGAGTCGACGACGAAGACCGGGCCTGCGGATTCTGCGGAACAGTCTTCCGGATCAACAAGTACGCAAAAGCCCGAACCTGCTCCCGTATTTGTGGTGCGCAGCTTCGTCGCCGACGAACAGCGAGCTGACGTCTACAACCTCACCATCGACGCCGTCCCCGAGTTCTTTGCGGACGGCGTCTTGGTGCATAACTGCGACAGCCTTCGCTATCTCCTGGCCAACCTCGGAACTGGCGCCCGCTTCCACTTCCCGACCGCGGATCCGGTGGCCCCGGCCCTCGACCCGAATGCCACGAGTAGCAGCCGGCCCGTACCCGCGGTGCCATCGATCGGCGGGTTCCCGATCCTGACAGGGGGTGACCCGTGGGGGCTGTGAGTTGGATGCGCGAGCGCTTCGGGCGCACCCCGGTCATGGAGCAGGCGGTCGTCGAGTCGCTGGATGCGCCGACGCCGGCGCAGGTGCGGCGGGTCGGCTATGAGTACGGCCTGCCGCTCAACATCCAGCACACGAGCAGCCTGACGTCGGCGACGTCGGAGCGGCAGCAGGTTCTCGCCCAGCTCCACCAGGCGTACATGTCGTGTAACTGGGTCAGTGCGTGCGTCGACCTGATCGCCCGGACAGTCACGGCGGGCGGCCTCCAGGCTGTTCCGGAGGACAGCCCGACCGGTGACGGAACGGCGGTGGAGACGCCTCAGGTGGCGCGGCTGCGCAGGCTGATGCGGTTCTGCAATGCCCGCGAGGACATGGTGCAGCTGCTGCGGAACGTGGCCACCGACCTGCTGCTGTTCGGCGACGCCTACCTCGAAGTCGTGGCGCTGCTGGGGGAGCCGGTGGCCCTGTACACGCTGGACGCCACCACCATGACGGTGGTGTCCGACGAGCACGGCGAGGTGTCCGGTTACATCCAGGACGTCGACGGGGTGCGCACCGCACGCTTCGACGCGGACCAGGTCATCCACATCAGCCTCGATGCGCCGCGTGGCGGCCTGTACGGCGTCAGCCCGGCGCAGAAGGCTTTGCTGCCGGTGACGGCGTGGCTTTTCACCATGGCGACCTTGAAGGAATGCTTCAGGCGGGGAGACCCGCCGCGGCTCCACGTTGACCTGGGGCACTACGGCGACGCCGACGTGCAGCAGTGGCGCGAGAAGTACCGGGTGTTCAACCTCGGGCCGAAGGCTGTCGGCGAGCCGGTCATCACGACCGGGAGCGGCGTGGTCGGTGTCTTGGACCAGCGGAAGGTCACCGACTATTTGGACGCCGATCGCCAGCTGCGCGACCAGATCATCGCCAGCTTCGGGGTGCCCCCTGCCAAGCTGGGCATCATCGAGACCGGCAATCTCGGCGGTGGTACGGGCGAGGCGCAGGACAAGACGTTCCGGGTCAACACGATCATCCCGATCGCCAACCTGATCCTGGAGAAACTGAACTTCCACCTCCTTCAGCTCGGATTCGGGATCACCGACTGGCACCTCGAATTCGAAGAGATCGACTTCCGAGACTCCAAAGTGGTCGAGGAAATCCGCGAGACGCGGCTGCGCAACGGCGCCTACACCCTCAACCGGTGGCGCGCCGAAATCGGTGAGCCCCCCGTCGACGGCGGCGACGACCCGATCTTCATGGAGCGCACCTTCATCGCCGACTGGGGCAACATGCAGGACTTGGCGAGGAGTTTCATCGTCAAGAACCTCGGCTCCCAGGCATCGGCGTCCGACGCGGCCCCGCCCGACCCGAACGACCTGGCACCCCCGTCCACCGGCGACGGGCCCCAGGACCCGGAGGACAGTCCCGGCCTTGCCAAGGACGCCTCCCAAGGCGAACCGCCAGAGGAACTCTGGGACGACCTGTACCGGCGCTGCCTCGATGAGGCGCTGGCCAAGCTGTAGGGAGGCGGACGCCGTGAACCCCGGACACCCCACGCGTGCTCAGGACGTACTGCCGCTAATCGCCAAGCAGATCGGATGAGCCGAGGGGGTGGCCGTGCCTGACGCCACCCTCCAGTTCGGCAGCCTGAAAGGCGTGTGGCGGCCGGTCTACGCCCGCCGCCTCGCCCTGCACGCCACCGCCGACGCCATCATCCTCGCCGCCTGGCGGGCCGACATCCACGGCATCAACCTCGCCCCGTCCGTCGACGCCTGGCGTCTCGCGGTCGGCGAAGCTCTGACGCCCGCCGAACAGCACCGGCGGCAGGCAGCAGCCCAGGCGGTCGCCTTGGCCCTTGCTGCCCGTAATTGGCGCCGCACCCGCGCGGCGCTCGCTCTTGCCGCACAGCGCGCCCACCGCGCCGGTTGGACCGCCGGACACGCCCTCGTCACCCGTGATGAGGGCGACGACAGCGACCTCGACGAACCTGAGAACCCCTACACGATCGGCTCGCCCGACCTGAGCGACGACAGGGCCGACGCCACCGCGACCGCTGTCCTCTCCTCCGCACTGAGGGCCGGCGCCACCCGAGCCGGACGTGCCTTGGCCGACAGCGACGACGATCCCGAAGGCGACGCCGAAGACGTTCTCGACGCCGGCCTCGACCTGGAGCTCGCCGCCGATGTTGCCGTCTCCGCCTCTTACGGGGCCGGAATGCTCGCCGCCTACCTTGGCGCCGGAGCCCAGGCGGTGGTCTGGATGACCGCCGGAGATGCACGGGTCTGCAACCTCTGCCAGGACAACGAGGACGACAGCCCTTACAGCCTGCTCAGCGCCCCTTCGCTGCCCGCTCACGCCCGCTGCCGCTGCTGCCTTTCTCCTGCCTGACCGGAGGTCACCCTGATGCCCACGAACCCCGTGTTCACGCCGGTCGACAACGCCGGCAACGTGATCGGGACTGCCGCCGGAACGGCGGGCAGTCCGGCGGCCAGCGTCACGTCGATCCAGGGCGTGGTGGGCGGCACGAGCGTGCCGGTGACGACGTCCACGACGACCACGACGTTCATCACCTACCTGTCCGGCGCCCAAGCGGTGAGCAATACGGGGGTGTCGTTCTCGACGGCAGCCGTGTCCGGGCTCGCAGTCGACGTCACACTGGTGTCATTCACCGGCGGCACCAGTCCCGCGATCACCTTCTTCGTCGACCGGTTCGGCTCCGACGGCGTCTGGTACCGGGTATGGACCAGCGCCGGGCTCACGGGCGCCGGCGTCACGTCTGTCCAGATCGGGCCGTTCCCCGCAGCCACTGGCATCGTCACCGCCGTCCTGACGGGTACCGCCCGCTTCGGCTGGTCCACGACCGGCACGCCGACCGCCGTCACGTTCTCCGCGTCGGTGATCGGCCGGTGAGCCCGGTGTACGAGATCCCGCCCAAGCCGCGCCGTGCTACCCGCAAGGCCGTGACGCTCGCCGACGTCGAAGCCGCAGACAACGAGGCCGAGTTCATCGAGCGCCTCCTCGACGCCATCGACAGCGACCAGCGTGTGCGGGCCGCGATCCTCCGCTTGGTCGCCGGAACCCGCCGACAGCCACGCCCCACCACCACACAGCTACGGGGAAGGGGACGCTGATGGACAAGCGGATCGCCACAATCAGCGGCACAATGCTCACCCCTGGCGTAAGCCGCAACGGACGCCTCTACTCCCGCGAACTGATCGCCAAGGCCGCCGCCCGAATGACGGAACGCATCGCCGACCCGCAGGGCCTGCCGATCGTTATGCGGACTCACCATGAGGCCAAAGACGATTCCCGCAAGATTGTCGGCAGGTTGACAGGGGTCACCGTCGGTGAAGACGGATCCGCGGCCTACACGGCCGACCTTTACGACACGGCACCCGGCCGGGACATCGCCGCGCTCATCACTGGCAAGACCCCCGCCCTCAAGTCTGTGAGCATCCACGGATACTGGCTCGGCCCTGTGAAGCGGATCCAGCACCAGGGCGAGAGCGTGACCACCGCCGACGACCTTGAGGTCGACGCCGTCGACTTCACCGCCACCCCCGGCGTGCTGGGCGCGACCGTGACCGCAGCGTCGTACCTGCCGGACGCTCCTGCTGCCGCCGAGTCCGCTCTCGGCCGCACGCCGATCAGCGAGACGGTCGAGGCGACCCTCCAGCCGGTCGACGAGGTGGTACTGCGCAAGGGGCCACACGAGGTGCATTGGCTCTCTCCGGACAGCCAGATCGGCGAGCTGGCCCTCACCTGGAATGCCGAGAGGGTCGACCCAGCATGGGGCCGGGAGATTGCAGCGGCGGCCCGCGCGATCGTCGCGGACGAGGCATACACGGCCAAGCAGAAGGCCGACATGGTCGGCAAGGGCCAGGCGATGAAGAACGCCTCCGGCGACCCGTCATACCCGATCAGGTCCAAGTCCGACCTGCGCAAAGCCATCAAGGCCGTCGGACGCGGTGGCGCCGACCACGACAAGATCAGGGCGCACATCATCGCCCGCGCCGCAGCCCTCGGCCTCACGTCGATGATCCCCGACAACTGGAACAAGGACGGCTCCATGAAAGAGACCGCGACCCGGCTCGGGGAGATCCGCGAGTACTACCCCGACGGTCCCGGCGGCGGCGCAGGGTTCTGCATCGACGCCTACAACGGGCCCATCTCCCTCACGATGCGAGCCTGCGGCATCGACCCCGCCGAACTCCGCGTCATCACGGCAGCCGCCATGACCGCCGCCGTCGACGCCCTCCAGGCCATGGACCCCGACATGGACGCCGACATCGACGTGGACGGCGCCCCACACGCCGACACCGACGGCGACATGGAATCGGCAGCTCCCGAGTCGCAGATCCAAATGCATGTCGACGGCGACTCCAAACTCGACGAGGCTGCCCTGCGCTCCGTCCTGCGTCAGCAAATGAAGTCCTCGGCGACATATCAGCCCTCCCCGGCCGACCGTCCTGCGGTCGACGGCCCCGCCGAGTCCATGCCGCACGCAGCCGCAGGCATGCCGCTTCTCCCTGAGCACCTCGCCGCCCTGAAGGCGACCGGTGCCCTCGAAAAGCTCCAGCCCGGCGAGCACATCACCGCCGCAATGGTCAACGACGCCCTTGACGCTGCGCGCACCCAGACCACCCCGGCCATCCCGGCCGAGGAGACCACCGATACGACCCAGGAGGTGCCCGCCGTGAGCGAGCCCACGACCCCGGCCGCCGAAACGGCCAGCACCCCGATGATCGCGCTCACCCAGGAGCAGTTCACCCAGCTCCTCGACCGCATCACCCCCACCCGCGAAACCGCGCCCGCCGAGCCGGCCACCGAGACTGTCGCCGTGCCGGAGCCCGTCGACGAGACCGACGAGCAGCGCATCGCCCGTCTCGTCGCCGAAGGCGTCACTGCCGCCCGCGACGAACTCCGCGAGCAGATGCTCCGCGAGAACGGCCTCCCGGCACGCAAGGGCTACCGCGTCCACGAAAGCGAGCAGCCCACTGCCGCCAAGGAAGACGCCGAAGACCTGTTCGCCGACCGTGCCGAGATCCTCCTCGGCACCTTCGGTCGCACCCCCCAGCCCGCCCAGTAGGCAGGCAGCACCTCCCCAAGGCCCCGCCCGATGCGGGGCCTTCGCCATACCCCGAACCCCTAGCCCCGCCCCGGACTCCGGCGCGGGGCTTCTGCATGAATGGAGGCGCTTCCATGCCCACTGAGCTTGAGGAAGCGATCACGACCGCCGGCGCAGTAAGCCCGCTTATCCCCAAGGCGATCGACCCGGTACTCCTTGAGTACCAGCGCCGGTACGCCCCGCTGCTCGCCGCGATCCCGAGCAAGCAGTGGAACAGCACGCAGTACTTCTTCAACCGCCGAGTCCAGCGGCCCGACTCCGGTGGTGTCGTCGACGGCGGTGCCCGCCCGATCGGCAACTCCACCTACGAGCAGGCCGTCTACAACATCCGCCTGTACCAGGCGGTCGGCTCCGTGACCGGGTTCGCGCAGACCGTCACCCGCGACATCGTCGGCGACCTGCGCCAGCTCGAACTCGACGGCACCGTCACCAGCATGCTGTGGACCCTGGAGAACGCTTGCATCTGGGGCCACGACGGCGCCACCGTCAACGGCCTCTACCCGATCTCGACGGGTCTGGACTACCTGGTGTCCAACTGGACTGCGGGCACCGGCTCCAACGCATTCGTCAACGCTCTGGACCTGGCTGGCGGCAACTTCGCGCTGAAGAACCTCGACGAGCTGATCGACCTCGTCGAGACGAACGCCGCGATGCCCGTCGGCAGCGAGTACATGTTCGTCATGAGCCCGCGCATGGCCTCCGCCGTGTCGCAGGCGTTCGTGAACCAGCAGCGATTCATGGCCCCCACCACGACGATCGGCGCCGGCCTGAACGTGCCGACCTACCGCGACGTGCCGATCGTCAAGAGCTCGTTCCTGTCGCCGCGGTCGAACCAGATGGGCACCGTGACCACCGGAACCGCCACCACCGGCGGCACCCTGGCTGCGGCCACGTACTACTACCAGGTGTCCGCGGTCGTGGCCCGCTTCGGCGAGATCTCCGCCGCGACCGAGGTCTCCCAGACCACCACCGGCTCCACATCGACGGTCACGCTCTCGTTCTCGACACCGTCGAACCTCCCCGACGGTGCTGGCCCGGTCCTCTACAAGGTGTACCGGTCCACGGGTGCCGGTACGGAGACCCTGGTCGGCGTCGTCGACGCGTTCGACACCACCGGCGCCGCAGTCACGTCGATCATCGACACCGGCACGAACCTCCTCACCAACAGCTCCGGCAACACCGGCCCGGCCGCCTACCAGGGCGGCAACACCGGCGCCAAGCCGCGCACCGTCACCAACGCCGCCGAGGACATCTACCTCGTGCCGCGCGACCCCAACTTCATGGTCCGCCCCTACACCCGCAACATGCAGATCCTGCCGCTCGCACCCACCGTCACCGCCCCGGACACTCTCCCGTTCGCGGTTCTGACTGATACCTGCCTGGCGTTGCGCGGCAGCAAGTACGTCGGGCGTTTGAGTCGCCTCGTGGCCAACATCTAGTCCGCTTCCGGAGAGCCCGGCTCGCTGCTGGGCTCTCCGGGCTGTGCCTGAAGGAGGGCGCATGCCGTTCATCCGTAAGGACAAGGCCGGATCATGCCCTGGCCACAGCTGGGAGCACGACGGCGACGTCGTCGAGGTCGACGACGTCGACCTGGTGGCCGAACTGCTCGCGATCCCCGGATTCTCCGAGGTCGCCCCCGAGCCCGAACCTGAGCAGCAGGCGGCCGAGGACGACAAGGAACCGACCGGCAGTCAGAAGCCGGACGCCGAGGAGACCCCTGCGGCCCCGGCCAAGCGAGGCCGCCCCCGCAAGACCCAGACCGAGACCAGCGAGTGACCGGCCCGCTCACCTCCCCGCATCCGACCTGGAGGTGAGCGATGCCGCAGGATCTGGTCACCCCGCTGGCTACGGTCGCCGGCTTCAACGAGGGGCCGTTCGCGAACCTGGTGTCCGGCTACAGCACCCAGGCCGTGACGAACCTGATGCTGCAGGCGACCCGTGCCTGCGAGTCGGCCTGCGACCGACGGCTGGCGCCGTTCGCCGGCGTCAAGGAGTCGCAGCGTGCGGACGCGATGGACATTGAGGACGCGATGGACGCCTACGTCCCCCTCGACCCGACGTCGCAACTCGGCTTCTCCCGCGCCCAGTCCCTCGGCTCGACGCTGCTGACCCGGCACTTCTGGGTCCGCGAGCACCCGCCGCGCTATCCGGAGCTGTGGACGGGCAGCATCAGCACGATCAGCCTGCTGCGGTCCTACTCCGGCACGCAGGCGCTGAGCGTGTCCACGGTGCAGTACGAGACCGACACCGGGCACGTCCGCTTCCAGTTGGGGACGTTCGTACCACCGGGCACAACGATCGTCGTCACGTACTCCGGCGGATACAGCACGGTTCCCGCCGACCTCGTGCAGGCGTGTCAGTACATGGCCGCGTCGATGGCGGTGAAGCAGCTCGACCCTGTCGACGGCCACTCCGGGCATGATCCGGACGCGCTCAGGTCGGACGCGCTGGAGATGCTCGCCCCGTACACCCGGCGCTGACCGTGGCCCGCCGTAAGCGGGTGGTGTCGGCCGCGACCCGGGCGAAACTCTCGGCCCGCATGAAGGGCAAGAAGCACCCGCACA
Organism: Streptomyces sp. NPDC045846; assembly: GCF_056431605.1. Lineage (NCBI taxonomy): Bacteria > Bacillati > Actinomycetota > Actinomycetes > Kitasatosporales > Streptomycetaceae > Streptomyces > Streptomyces sp. NPDC045846. The sequence goes on from NZ_JBWKKJ010000006.1 coordinate 273,877, forward strand.
AGGGCCACAAGATCTCGACAGCGGCACGCGCCAAGATCGCCCGCGCTCTCAGGGGCAAGCACCCCCGCCATAAGGGACACCGCCTGTCGGCGGCCACCCGAGCGAAGATCTCCACCAAGCTCAGGGGCCGCCACCACAAGGGCCATCGCCTGTCCGCCGCGACTCGGGCGAAGATCTCCGCCCGGCTGAAGGGGCACCACCGCAGCACCCTCGCCGGCCACCAGGCCAAGGCGCACCCCCGGGTCGTCGCGCACAAGACGGCTGCGACGCATCGCAGCACGGGCGGCAAGTCCCGCAGCCGTCACGGCAAGCAGCATCGCGTCAATCGCATGGCGACCCACTTCGGGCTGCGCCGCAAGCATGTCCGTACCACCCGGTTCGGCCTCAAGCACCACTGCGGAACGCACTTCGGCCGCCACCACGTGAAGAAGTCGAAGCGCATCCGCATCCGGCGCCGCAGGAGGTGAGCGTGGCGACTTCCGATGCTGTTGACCGTGAGGTCGCCTGGCTCACCACGGCCGGCGACGGCCTGCCGGCCCTGCTCGCGACAGCGGGCGGCCCGTGGGCCAACGTTCAGGCCTACCAGCCTCGCACTCCCGGCAAGCGCTCCTCGAACGTCTTCGTCCTCAGGCGGCAGATCCACGAGAAGCGCTTCGCGCACGTCCGCAGGATGCCCACCTACGAGTTCGCCCTCAAGCTGATCTGGCCCCTGTCGTCGGGCCAGGGCAGCGCAGAGGATGACCAGCGGGCGTTCGACGCGGCCGTCGACCTCCTGCTGACCCGCATCGGCGGGTTCACCGGCGACAAATCGCATGGCGGCCGGTTCCTGTCCGTCGCCGAGAATCCCGAGTACGTCACGGTCCGATTCACCGACCCGGAGCAGACGCTCGGCATCGCCGAATTCCACGGCGAGGTCACGTACTTCGCCGACGACACCGAGATCACCGGCTGATCCTTCCCTTCCGGCCCCTGCTGCTGCGGGGGCCTTCTGCATGCCCGGAGGCCCCCGTGCTCCAGCGCAGTACCCACGAGGCCGCGGTGGACGTCCCGGACATCCCGGCGACCGTCCAGCCCGGCGACACCGTCGACTGGCCCCACCCGATCGCCGGATTCGAACCCGTCGAGGACGAGGCGCCGAAGACCGCCCGCAAGAAGGCCACGTCCGCCGAGGCGGCGTCCACCGGTGAGGAGCCGCAGAAGTGACCGCAATCTCAAGGCTCGCGACGATTGGCCTCGCGAAGGAGGTCACCCCCGGCACGTGGTTGGCGCCGACGGTCGGCATCCCCTTCACCAAGGGCGACATGGAGGATATGTTCACCGAGATCAAGGACGAGTCCGTCCGGGGCAACGACACGATCCTGCAGGGCATGTATCAGGGCGTCGTCCACGCCGAGTGGAACCTCGACGTGATGGCCTACCCGGACCTTCTCGGGCATTTCCTGGCGGGGATCATCGGCCCGGACACGGTGACGCCCGGGGTGTCCACCACGCTGTCGGCATCCACGACCGTCGGTGCGACGTCGATCTCGACAGTGGCCAGCATCCCGCTGGGCACGACCATCGCGATCGACACCGCCGGAAACCTTGAGTACGCGACCACCGGCACGCCGTCAGGGTCGGGCCCGTACACGATTCCGATCGCGTCCCCGGCGGGCGGCCTCACGAAGGCGCACTCCTCATCGGTCACGGTGGTCGGGCAGACGACGCACGCGTTCAAGCAGTCCGCCAGCGCGCTGCCGACGTACAGCCTGACCCTGTACGACACGACACAGACGCTGTCGTGCTCGTACTGCCGCCTCTCCGATCTCCAGTTGAAGATCGACCCGAAGGGTGCGGTCACCGCGAGCGTCAAGTACATGTCGTTCCCGTCCGTCACGCAGACCACCCAGTCCGAGACGTTCTCGACGTATGACCCGCTGCTCGGCTGGTCCTGGACCATGACCAACGGCGGTGCCAGCTCGACGCGCGGCCTGACCTTTGACGCGACCGTCAAGCGCGCCACCGAAGCCATCGCTTCCAGCGATGGGACGCAGACGCCGCGCGAGGTGTTCGCCGGGCCGATCGAGGTCGACGGCACCTACAAGGCCATCTTCGAGAACCAGCTCGACATGGCGCTGTACATCAACTACACGCAGACCGCGTGCACCGCCGCGCTCGCACAGCCCGTCGCCCGCGGCGGCCAGTCCCTGTCGCTGACCATGTCCAAGAGTGGCTGGTTCAAGGGCAAGCGCGACCTCAGCCAGCCCTACGTGCAGGCCGACTTCAGCCTCTCGGGGATCTACAACACCACCGACGGCGGGGCCATGCAGGCGACCCTTCGCAACTTCCAAAGTTCGGCGTATTGACCTACTCCCCGGCCGGGCTGCGCGTGAGGGCGTCGCGCCCGGCCGGGGATCACGCCCTCAACGCCCTCTGCGAGGAGAACCACCGTGCCCGGCTACGCCAACCGCACGATCATGCTGCCCTTCCCGGATCTCACCGAGGAAGGCGACGAACCGATCCACGTCGTCATCAAGAACCCCCGCATGGTGCCCGTCCAGGAACTCCAGCCCCCGGACACCCCGCCCCGCGAGGACGGCAGCCAGGACGAAATGGAGACCTTCAAGGCCGGATGTGCCGTCATAGCCCGCCTCGTCAAGGCCTGGCACGTCTACGACGCGTCCGACGACTCCGACGACCAGGCGCCGCTGCCGCTGCCCGCGACCGCCGAACTCGTAGCCAAGCTCCCGCTGGAGATCCAGCAGCGGATCGGCGAGGAGATCCAGGCGGTCCGCAACCCGGGGAACTAGGGCTGGACGACCCGTACCTCAACGATGTGATCTGGCCTGCCGAATCCATCTACGAGGGCACATGGTCGTCCGGCCCGGCTCCGGAAGAGGTCGTCGATTTCGAAATCATGCGGGAAATGGGCTGGTCTTGGCGGGACTTGGAAGCCACCCCGATCTATGTACGCCGCTACGTGTGGGACCTGATCCTCGCGCGACGCCAGGCCGAACAGGCATCACGAGACCGGTGAAACGGGGGCCGCAGTGTTCCAGGTGACCGGTGTCGCACAGCTGCGGACGGCCCTGCGGGAGATGGAACTGCGGATCCAGGCGGCCACCCCCCGCGTCGTGGAGACCGGCGCGAGGCTCCTCGAAGGCAAGACGAAGGCGAACCTGTCGCGCACCTCGCACCAGCGCGGCACGCCTACCCCGTCCCGTCCTGGCGAGCCCCCCGCGTTGATCAGCGGCCGTTTGCGGTCCAGCGTGACCTCGACGGTGCCCGTCCGGGCGGGCGACATGTGGGTCTCGCGCATCGGACCCACGACGGTGTACGCGCGGATCCAGGAGCTCGGCGGCCTGGCCGGGCGGAATCATGCCAGCCGCCTGCCTGCGCGCCCGTACCTGAAACCCGCGGCCATGGCGCTGGTGCACGACACCGCGTTCCGGCAGGCGGTCGCACAGATATGGGGCCGCGCCATCCGGTGATGGTCCAGCACCTCCCCACGCCGGATCCGGGGCGGTAGTCTCCCGGCCCATGAACGCGCCACCGCCGCCGGGCCAACTGCCGCTCACCGTCAAAGGATCTCGCGGGCATGTGACGTTCGACGGCTGGACCGTCACCGTCCGGCACACGGGGCTCGGCAACCGCCGCACGGTGTCCGTCCCGCTCGACCAGCTGTCCGGCGTGGAGCTCAGGCCCGCATCCGGCATGGGCTCCGGCATGTTCACACTGCTCACGGCCGGGACGCTCGCCCCGCAGCGCCGCGTCCGCGTCAACAAGAACCCCCTGTCGCTGTGGGTCCTGCCCGGCCAGTCGCAGCGGTTCGCGTACCTGCGTGACACTTTGCTGTTCGCGATCCAGGCCCGGCACACGCCGATGCCTCAGAACCTGCACCAGCCGCCGTCGCTGGCAGGCGAGCTGACACGACTCGCTGATCTCGTACAGCGTGGCCTGATGAGCCCGGCAGAGTACGAGCAGGCCAAGGCACGCCTCTTGGGCGGCCCTTCGTAGTGATCTGATCCCCACGGCCACCGCGCCCCCTACCCCCTGGGAGGTGCGGTGGCCGAGTCGTTCCTGCCCCCGGTCATCGTCGAACTCGGCGCGAAAGACACCGGGGCCCTCAAGACGGTCACATCGCTGGGCACCGCCCTGGCCCGGCTTCCCGAGCCTGCCCAGGCCGCCGCCGACGCCTTCAAGATCGTGCTGGATGCGGCGATCCGGATGGGCGACGGCATCGCCGAGCCGATGGACGTGGCCAAGACCGCGATACGCTCCGTCGCCACCGCGCTGCGCGCCCTGACCAAAGCCGCCACGGGCCTGGACGAGTCCGGCACCAAAGCCCTGGACGGCGTCACCGCCTCGGCGGAAAAAATGGCCACCGGCGTCACCGCCGCGGCCGACGAGGCCAAGGTCGCGGTCGCCGGGCTCGGCGCCGAGTTCAGGACGGCCGCCGCCGGCGCAGCCATCGCGGCCAAAGATACGACGGCGGCGGCGGAGGAGAGCGCCCTCGCCTCGAAGACCGCAGGGGATGCGGCGGCGACATCGGCGGCCAAGTCGAGTACGGCCCTTGAGGGCACTGCCGCCGGACTGCACAAGTACGCCCTGGGTCTCGCAGCGGCGGGCTTCGGTGTGTTCGAGGCAATCAAGGGTGCCTCGAAATTCAACACGGAGATGACCAAGCTCAATACGCAGGCCAACGTCTCCCAGGGGGAGATGAAGTCCCTGGCCAACGGCGTCCTTGGGCTGGCGGGCCAGGTCGGGTTCTCGCCGGACTCGCTGGCCGAGGCTCTCTTCCACGTTGAGTCGTCGTTCGCCTCGACCGGGATCACCGGCCAGAAGGCGATGGAGATCCTGAAGACGGCCGCCGAGGGCGCGAAGATCGGTGGGGCGAATCTCGTCGACGTGCAGAACGCCCTTGATGCTGCCGTCGCCTCCGGCATCCCCGGCGTCGAAAATTTCAGCCAGGCGATGGGCCAGCTCAACGCGATCGTCGGCTCCGGCGACATGAAGATGGAGGACTTGGCCAAAGCGCTCGGCACGGGTGTCCTTGCCGTCGTCAAGGGCTACGGCCTTTCCCTCAAGGACGTCGGCGCCGCACTGGCCACGTTCGGCGACAACAACATCCGCGGCGCGATTGCCGCGACCGACCTCCGCGTGGCCGTGCAATCCCTGGCCGTCCCCGCCAAGGGCGGTATCAAGCTCCTCGAACAGTGGGGATACACGCAGCACACGCTGGCCGACGACATGCAAAAGGGCGGCCTCGGCCTGGCGCTGAACCACTTGCAGGACATGTTCAAGAAGGCCGGGATCACCGCCACCGAGCAGGGCGGTGTCATCACCCAGATGTTCGGCAAGAAGGCCGGTTCCGGTCTCGCCGTGCTGATGGGTCAGCTGGACCGCTACAACTCGAAATACCCCGAACTCACCAAGTCCGCGAACACTTTTGGTGATGCCTGGCAGACCACCTCCCACAACATCGGGACGGCCTGGGACGGGCTGAAGTCGGGGATGGAGTCCCTCGGGATCCGGATCGGTGAAAAGCTGCTGCCGCCGCTGACGAAGGTCCTGGGCTGGATCCGGGACGGGGTCTCGTGGATCACCCAGCACAAGTTGGCAATGGAGGCGCTGGCGGCCATCATCGGCGGCGCACTGGTGGCTGCGGTGTGGGGCGTGGTGGTGGCACTGGTTGCCGCCACTTCGGCGATCGATCCCGTGTTCTTGGCGATCACAGCGATCGCGGCTGTAGTGATCTACGCCTACACGCATTTCAAGATCTTCCGGGAGATCGTCCACGCCATCGGCCGCGTCCTGAAGGACATATTCGAGGTGGCGCTCAAGGCTGCGGGTGCGGTGATCCACTGGTTTGCAACGACCGTACTGCCCCCGCTGCGGCGGGCGGTGCAACTGGTGATCGACTGGTTTGTCGCCCACAAGCAGGACTTCATCAACGCGTGGAACTCCATGGTTCACGGCGTCCACAAGGTCGTCCAGTGGTTCCAGGACAATGTGATCACGTGGATCCGGGCGCGGATCGCCGACCTCGTCACCTGGTGGCACTCCCACTCCGATGAGATCAAGCAGGTCTGGAACGTCCTGTTCGTCGGGATGCGGATCGCCGTGCGGGCATGGTGGGCCGACGTCAAGATCGTCCTCGGGTTTCTGGCCGGCTTCTGGAAGCTGGTCTGGGACCTCCTGCGGGACACCGTGATCGTGGCGTGGCGGCTGATCTCAGGCATCGTCACCACCGGCCTGCACCTGCTGATGAATATCTTCGGGATCATCCTCGACCTGATCACCGGCCACTGGTCGAAAGCCTGGCACGACCTGCTCCACCTGGCGTCCCAGGCCCTCCACGACATCACCGGCACGATCACGTCGGTGGCCAGCGGCTTCGGGGACCTCCTCTATAACGCCGGACAGAACATCATCCAGGGCCTGATCAACGGCATCCGGTCGATGGTCGGCTCCGTAGGGGGCGCCATCGGCGGCATCGTCAGCGACATCAAGGCCTACCTCCCCTGGTCCCCGGCCAAGAAGGGCCCCTTGTCGGGTTCCGGCGCACCGGAAATCGGCGGCCGGAACATCACGAAACTCCTCGCCAAGGGCATCGACGGCGGCACCGGCGACGTCGAGGCCGCCATGGGACGGATCACCGGCAAAGCCCGCGCAAGCCTGGCCGTCGGCGTCTCCGGCGGCCTCGGCGGCTCCCTGTCCACCGCCGGCCTCGCCCTCGCCGGCGCGGGCAGCACAGGGGCAGCACCCACGGTCGTGATCAACCTGACGGTGCAGGGCTCCGTCCTGGCGGAGAACGACCTGCGCGACACCGTCCAGAGGGCGTTCCTGCAGATGGCGGGCCGCAACTCGCAGACCTGGCAGGCCTTCCACCGATAGCCGAGGAGGTGCCCTGAGTGGCGATCAATCCGAACTGGCCGATCATCGAGGACGCCTGGGGCCCGTACTGGACCGCGACCGCGACTGCGCCCTGGGACCGGTACGTCGAGCTCACCCCGGGCACGCGAGGACGTGTCGGCATTCAGCGGGGCCGTCAGTACGAGCTCGACCAGGTCCGCGCGGGCGAGCTGTCGACCACGGTCAGGAACGGCGACGGCAGCCTGGACCCGCTCAACAGCAGCGGCCCGTACTACGGCCACATCGCCCCCTACCAGCCGTGGCGCAAGCGGGCCATGTGGCCGCCGTCGGTAAACCTGCTCTCCCAGGTGATGGCCACGGGCGGTGACCTCGGCGGGTACGCCATCGGGGCCAACCTGTACGGCGCCGATGTGTTCAGCCAGACCGACCCGGGGAACGCGCCGACCATCACCGCCTCGGCCACGGCATGGCAGGGTGCCACCGTCCTCCAGGCGTCCGTGCCCTCGGGCACGGGCTCCCCGGTGATGATCTGCTACACCCTTCAGCCTGCGGCCCTGCCGGGCCAGACCTACACGGTGCAGATGCAGGTCAGGAACGTCACCGCATCCACGTCGCTCCAGGTCCAGCCCTTCATCACGTGGTGGGCTCTTGGCGGCGGCACCTTCAGCCCCTCCATCGGCACGACAGTGACGCTCACCGGGTCCCCGACGGCCGCGTGGACGCAGATCACCGTGACCGGCACATGCCCCGCGAACGCCGCCGGGGTCTACCTCGGCGTGCAGACCGCGGCATCGGCTGCGGCAACCTGCGCGGTGCAGGTCGACGGCTGGCAGCTGGAAAAAGGCTCCAGCGCCTCGACGTGGGTGTCCCCGGGCGTTTGGTACCCGATGTTCCAGGGCTACACGGAGCGCCTGCCCTCGCTGTGGTCGTTCAACGGGACCTACGGCACGGTCGCGCCGACCGCTGTCGACGCGTTCGCCCTGCTGTCGCAGAGGCAGCTGTCGGACCCGCTCACCCAGGAGATCAACAGCCACTCGCCCGCATTCCTGTTCAAGCTGGACGACCCCCAGGGCAGCATCGGCGCGAGTGACGCCACCGGCAACAACCCACAGGCCAAGATCGCCGTCTCCAAGTACGGGTCCGGATCGCTGGCGTTCGGCACACAGATCACCGCCGCCAACCCGACGACCGGCATCTACACGGGCAGCTCGGGCAGCGTCGTCACGATCAACAACCCCAACCCCGGCACCAACCTCATCTCCGGGGCCACCTATCTGAAACTGACCTCCGCAGGCATCGTCGGGCCCGCGAATCCCGCTCAGTGGATCCGCATGCTCGCCTTCCGCTACACCGGCCCCGCCATCACCAGCGGCGTCTACCTGTGGTCATGCATGGATGGCCAGCGCTCCGGTGGCACTCCGTCGGGCTCCAAAATCTTCCTCTACCTCGACACCACCGGTCTGCCGATCATCTGGATCCAGGGCCCGGGCGGTGCGGGAGGGGCATACACGTTCGGCGGAGCCACCAACTGCGTTGACGGCAACTGGCATTTGCTGATCTTCGGATACAACCAGACCACGCAGCAGGTGCTCGCGTCGCAGGACGGAGCGGTTGCTGCGTTCTACGGCTCCATCCCCACCACCTACACCCCCACCGGCCTGATCAGCGACAGCCTGGGTGGCTTCGTCGACGCCACCAACGGCGGCGGCACCATTCTGAATTTCCAGGGCGACATCTCGTTCGCCGCCGAATTCCCCGACTGGAACGGCATCGCCGGATCCAGCGGGGCCGGAATCGCCAACATGTACAACGCGTGGAAGAGCGCGTTCGCGGGGGACTCGTCGGACACCCGTTACAAGCGCATCCTCGGCTACGCGGGCTGGACGGCGGCCACGTCGATCCAAACGGGCGTCACAACCTCGATGGGCCCGGCGGAGTTCGGCGGCCAGGACGCCGTATCGGCGCTCCAGGCAGTCGTCGACACCGAGAACGGCGCCCACTTCGTCGACCGCTCCGGCGCGATCAACTTCAAGGCCAGGTCCGCCCGCTACAACTCGCTGACCCCCATGTATGTGTTCGGTGAGAACACGGCGGGCGGCGAGTTCCCTTACGAGGACTGCCAGCTCGACTACGACCCGACGCGCCTGGCCAACCAGGTCACCGTCACCCAGCAGACCCCCAACCAGCAGTTCGCGGCCCAGGACGCGACGTCGATCACGCAGTACTTCCCCCGCACCCTGACCCGCACCGTCAACTCCAGCTCGGCGGCCGAGTGCCAGGATGCCGCGGACTATCTGCTGTCCCGGTACAAGCAGCCTGCTGTCCGCGTGAGCGCACTCAAGTTCCATCCGTCGGCGAACCCGAGCCTGTGGCCGGTGCTGCTCGGCCTCGAACTCGGCACCCGGATACGGGTGATGCGCCGGCCGCCTGCACCGGCCGCGCCCATTCAGATCGAGTGCTTCGTCGAGGCGATCCAGTGGGACATGGATGACAAGGCCGAGGCGTTCTGCACACTCCAGTGCAGCCCCGTCGACCTCACCCCCTACGGCCTGCTCGCGGCTTGGCACACGACGCTGAAGACCACGATCGCCAGCGGCGTCACGAGCATCACGGTCAACAACTCGGCGGACAACACCAACCCGCTGGCCACCCAGCTTGCCGCCGGAACGCAGGTCGTCCTCGGGCAGAACACCGCCAACCAGGAGACGGTGACGATCTCGGCGGTGGGGGCCACATCGACGGGCTGGACGAGCGCAGTCATCACGCTCACGGCTCCGACCACCAAAGCCCACACGGCAGGCGACCTGATCAACGAGGTGCTGCCTGCCGGAGTCGCGGACCCCACCACCTGGGACGCCTCCAGCAAATTCGACTCTGCCGCGTTCGCCTACTGAGGGGAGGGCCGATGGCCCGCACCGTACCGTCGCCTCCCACCGAGGCCCCCGGCAACTACTGGACCAGTGCCCTGTTCAACGCGCAGGTCAGGGACTTGAACAACTTCACGCTGGCGGTGCCGGTCTTCCGCGGGTACCAGGCATCCTCGCAGTCCGTCGCCAACGCGACCTGGGTGTCCGTCGCAATCGACACGGAGACCCTCGACTCCGACGGCGGCCACAGCAACGTCACCAACAACAGCCGCTACACGCCGACCGTCGCTGGAACCTACTGCGTGATCGGCACCGCCGCTTTCGCCGGTTCGGCGACAACCCAGCGCGCCGCCCGACTGACCATGAACGGCGCCACGTCCATCGGCGCGGCCGTCGCCGGCGGCTCGGGCGCGTCCTGGTGGTGCGCCACGACGATCGACTTCTTCGTCATGAACGGCACCACCGACTACGTCGAGCTCCAGGCCCGCCAGGACTCCGGCGGCACGCTGAGCACCTACACCGGCACGGACTTCAACAGCGCACTCAGGGTCTTCTGGCTGTCTCGCTGACCTTCCCTATCGCCCTCACCCGCCACCGTGCGGGCCTTCGCCATGCCCTGGAGGGTCCATGACGCACATCGAACTCATCCCCGCCGCAGGCCGGTTCGGTCGGCACGTCGAGCACGACCCGCGGTCGCTGGATCACGCACACGGCGTGCTGCCGGAGACCGCCATCAAGTCCGTGTCCTGGGTCCGGCGCGCCCCTATTTTGGATCAGGGCCAGCTCGGGTCATGCACCGCCAACGCAGGCACGGGCCTGCTGGTCACGGACAGCTCGGTGCGGCCGGGCCTTACGTCGGTGACGATCTCGACGACAGCCGCCCGCGCGTCCCACGGGATCTTCGGCCCGGGCGTGTACGCACCGGACGAGGACTTCGCGGTCCGCCTGTACTCCCTGGCGACGCTCCTTGACTCGATTCCCGGGCACTACCCGCCGACCGACACCGGCAGCTCCGGCCTCGGCGTCGCCAAGGCACTCAAGGCGCTCGGGCTCGCCACCGGCTACAGCCATGCGTTCTCGCTCGCCGCGCTCACCTCGGCGCTCCAGCACGGCCCGGTGATGATCGGCATCGTCTGGCTGGAGTCGATGGAAAGCCCGGACGGCGACGGGCGACTCGTCGTCGACCAGTCCTCCGGCGTGGCGGGCGGCCACGAGGTGGAGATCGCCCAGTACGACGCCGCGACCGGCGACTACTGGATCACCAACTCGTGGGGCAGCGACTGGGGCATCAACGGACGCGCCTACCTCACCACCCCCGACCTGCGCTGGCTGCTGTCCCAGCAAGGCGACGTTACCGTGCCCGCCTGGACCACCGCGACGGCGGCCTGACATGGGGATCTACGGCCAGGACTGGGCCTCCTACCAGCCCGCCCAACCCGACACGAGCGGCCTGTCGTTCGCCTTCGTCAAGGTCACCGAGGGCCTGTCGTACATCAACCCGGTTTGGCACACGCAGAGGGACCACGCCAAGGCCAACGGGCTCGTCTGGGGCGGCTACGCGTATCCGCACATGGGCAACTCCCCGCAGGCCGAGGCGGACTTCTTCCTCTCCCAGGTCAACTGGCAACCAGGCGACCTGGTCGTTCTCGACTGGGAGGGCTACGACGACGCCAACGCCAACGTGCCAAAGAGCGCCCAGGCCGCATACAAGGACGCCTGGCTGCGGTACGTGAAGGGCCGCCTCCCGCACAACCCGGTGGGGATGTACGCCAACACCGACTACTGGCGCAACGTCGACACGAGCGGCTACTACGGCGACTTCCTGTGGATCGCCACCGCCGGACAGACCGCCGGGAGCCCCGGCATCCAGGCCCCGTGGCTGTTCCACCAGTACAGCGACAACGGCGTCGACCGCGACTACTGCCACCTCTCCAGCACCGCCGAACTCCGCGACTGGGCCCTGTCGTTCCAGCCCGGCCCGGCCCCAGCTCCCACGCCCTCTCAGGAGACCGACATGCCCCAATGGATCACAGGCCGGGTCGACACCGGCACCCAGCCCACCGTCGTCCTGCTCCCGCACGGCTCCGCTTGGTCGTCGTACAACCGGCGCCTGCACCTCGGCATGGACCAGATCAGCGACAAGCCCGTCAAGGGCTCGGTCCGCGTCGCCCTCCACAACGGCACTGTCTGGCACGGCATCAAGGACGTCGCCCTCGACGCGGGCGCCGGGGTCGTCGACGTCGACATCACGGCCCCCGACGTGAAGCTCTCCCTGCAGACCGACGCCGCTGGCGTCTCCTACTCGATTGAGGTGTGGTGACCATGAAGATCTTCGGAAGAGAACCGGCTCTGGTTCTCGGGCTCGTCGCTGCCGCAGTCAAGCTGATCAGTGCGTTCTGGATTCACACGACCGTGGAGCAGCAGGCCACGGTCAACACGGTCGCCGCCGCAGCGGTCGCGGTCATCATCGCCTTCGAGGTCCATGACGGGATCGGCGCAGCCCTCCTTGGGCTGATCCAGGCTGGGATGGCTGCCGCCGTCGGCTTCGGCCTCCACTGGTCGGCCGACACCCAGGCAATCGTGTTCAGCTTCGCCACCGCGCTCGTCGCCGCTTTCACCCGCACCCAGGTCACCGCCAGGGTCCCGGCCGCAGCGATCAGCCGGCCGACCGCTGTTTGATCGGAGACGGGCATGCCCGAGGACCCGTCCGTCGGCGAGCTGGCCCGTCGCCTCGAAGACCGGCTCGGCGACCAGCGCGACGACATCCGGATCCTCGGAGATCGCATCGACTCCCGGGTCTCGATGGAGCGGTACCAGATCGAGCAGGCCCAGCGCGACGAGGCCCACAAGCAGCTCCTGGAGCGGGTCAAGGGCATCGAGGAAGCACGCAGAGAGCAGGAGAAACAGCGCGCCGCTGACCGGCGCCTGATCTTCACCGGTCTGGTCGTGCCGGTCCTGCTGGTCCTGCTGCAGGTGTACCTCTCGACGAGGGGAGCGGGGCTGTGAGCGTGCATGCGACGCCAGGGCCCACGCGCCGCCGGACCGACGCCTGGTTCGCCATCGGCGTCCTCGTCAGCGTTGGTGTCCTGTGCTGGATCGTCATCACCATGCAGGCCCTCGGCCATGACCTGCGGACAGCCAATGACGCCAGGGACGCCCTGGCTAGGCAGGTGCAGGGGCTCGGTCATCAGCCGATAGCCGGCCCCCCGGGTTCGCGGGGGGATCCGGGCCAGTCCGTCACCGGGCCCCGTGGCCCGCAGGGTGAACCTGGTCCCGTCGGGCCCACGGGACCGATAGGGCCGACCGGCCAGACCGGGAGTAGCGCCACGGGCGTACCGGGCATCAACGGCGCCATCGGCCCGACCGGAGCAGCTGGAGCTTCCGGCCAGCCGGGCATCCCCGGCCCGTCCGGAGCCCCCGGCAAGGACGGCACCAACGGGGCTCCGGGCAAGGGCGGCAGAGACGGCCAGCCTCCGGCCGGCTGGACGTACACCGACCCGCAGGGCATCACCTACAACTGCGCGCCTGTCAACGGCTTCGACCCGAACGCGCCCCGCTACAAGTGCAGCCCCGCCTCCAGTCCGTCGCCTTCGCCGGCCGCCCGGCGCGGTCTTCTCGGAGTGGGGGCGTTGGCCATGTCGTCGATGTACCGGAGGCTCCCGTGACCCGCACCTGGTGGATCCTCGCCGCGCTCGCGGTCGGTGTCCTCGACGTCTATCTGCTGCTGTTCCACTGGCCGGACGTTGCCGGCAACTTGGCGGCGTCGGTGATCTGGGGCACCCCGGCGCTTGTCCTGCAGCACGTGGCGCTGCGCCGTCACGCGGACCGGCAGCACGCCGAGACCAGGGCCGTCATCCGCGACAGCACGACAGGAGAGTCCTGATGACCGAGCACGACAGAACCCCGGACCTCGTCGAGGCACACGACCAGGCGGGGACCGCGCACTGGATCGCTCACGTGCCGCCGCATGAACCCCGCGAGCACGATCCGCACTATCACCTGTTCCACGCGGCCAAGGAACGACTGAGGCGGCTCGGCCTGCTGACGTGCGCGATCCCGGGCTGCACCTTCCCGGGGCCGATGGAACTCCACCACACGCACGTCGAGTTCAGCCTGGCCGGGGGCGTCGACCTCGCCCTGGCCGAGAAGGCGTTCGGGCACCACTTCGAGAACGACGACGACTTCGCCGCATGGATGCAGTCGCCCGGGAATCTTGAAGTCCTGTGCCCGGTCCACCACCGGACGCATCTCGGCGTGCACGCTCTGCCAGGCCCCTTGTGGGAGCCGCTGCGCGTGTGGCGGCACGACATGGCGCCGCCCGCCGAAGTCGTCACCGAACACCACGCGCCCCCGACTGACTGACTGATCCGATCCCCCTCCTTCGGGAGGGGGCCTTCGTCATGCCCGGGATCGCCGCCAGATGCTCATCGCGAGCCAGGCGCACACGGCGCTGATGACCAGGTCGAGGAGCGTACTGCTGTGACGTCCTCACTTCTCGCTGACGGCGTCGGGAACAGGGCTCTGGGGTGCAAGCTCGTTGCCTGCGCCATCGCGGTACGGCCAGTCTTGTTGTGCGAGGCCGCTGCGCCACTCCTGCGAAATCCCGCTGGCTCGCAGTTCCTCATCCGTCATGTCGGCGACGGTGCGATCGTCAGGCATGGTCAGCCCTCCTTGTCCGCGTGGTACTTGCGCTTGTGGTTACGGACGCTGAGCGGAGCCCCCCGGTATCCGGGCTTCGTGGAGCACTGGTTGCACTCCTCCCAATCCGTCTTGTCGACGGCGTCGCCGGTGACGGAGTGCTGGGGGCCGTAGCCGTGGGCGTGGAGGAAGTGCGGCACGCTCCCCTCGTACTGGAGGGCGATGAGCGCGGCCTCGGCGGTCTTGTCGTGGCCTTGGGCGAAGAACTTCCCGAGGCCGACCTCACGCCCGCAGCCACACCAGCAGAAGCCGTTCGGGATGAGGCGGTCGCTCACTGCTCTCCCTCGACGCGGGTGATGTCGAAGCCGAACGGTACGTCCGCGCATGCGTCGTAGATCTCTTCTTTGATCTGCTCTTCGCTGATGTCGTCATCGGCCTCGATGCGCATCGTCAGGATGTATCGCATGAACTCAAGGTAGCAAGTCAAGACTTGCAGTCAAGGGTTCGCGCCAAGACCATCGTGAGCGGGTAGCGCTTAACGTCTTGTTGATCGCGGGGAGTTGGGGGATCGGTGCCGTTCACCTAACGGTCGACTGACGCTGATGAGCGCACGCCGACGCTGTGTCCGATTTGAGCGCGCGCCAATGCTCGGACTTGTTCATCTGCGTGTTCATCTATGCGGTATGTTCACCTGAGTTAGCCACACCCTTTGATGAAGGATGGAGGCCTCATGGCTCTCGTCGGACTGGTCCGCGTCAGCACCGACAAGCAAGAGACCGCACGACAGCACAACCGGCTCGATCCCCTTTGCGCCGAGGTCTTCGAAGAGAAGATCTCCGGCAAGCTCAAGGCCGCAGACCGCCCCGGCCTCACCGCCGCACTCGACGCCCTCACCCTGGCCCGGAAGCTCGACCCCGACGGCGATCACATGCTCTGCGTCCTGGACGTATCCCGCCTCGGCCGCAACCTCCTCGAAGGACTCCTCGTCCTCTCGGATCTCTTCGAAGCCGGAACCGCCGTGCGTGTCCTCGAAGGCATCGCCGCCGGCGACCACCGCGAGCGGTCGTTCGTCCTGGACCTCGCTCTTGCCCTGGCAGAAGACCGCCGCCGGGAGATCTCCCGCGCCACCAAGGGCGGCCTCGACGCCGCCCGCCACAAGGGCAAGTCCCTCGGCCGCATCCCGGTGATGAGCGAGGCAATGACCATCCAGGCCGCCGCCCTCCAGGCCAAGGGCTACACCCTGCGGCAGATCCGGCCCCACATGACCTACAAGACCAAGTCGGGTGAGATCCGGGAGGCAAGTCTGGGCGCGATCTCTCAGGCGCTACAGGCCTACAGCGAGACGAACGAGGTCGCCGCCCTCTGAACTCAGGTCGGTTGCCAATCCTCGGGTCCGCCTCCGCGCCATTCAATGAGCGGTGACCGCACCACGTCGAGGTCGTCGACCTCCAGTCCGGCCCTGCGTAGCCAGATGACGAGGTCGTGGAGGTCGGTGGCTCGGCCGAGGGTGGTGCCGTCGATGCGCACGCGGCGGGCGCCCTGCTCGTCGGGCGGGTAGACGACGATCGCGTGCTGCTTGGCCATGCATCCAGGGTGCGTCTCGTCCGTGGCTCCGGCATTTCGAGGCTGCCTCCGGGCGGATGCTGGAAGTGCGGGACACCGGCGCACCGGCTCCGCTACCGTGGAGGCTCTTCTCCCCGCCGCTGCGGGGGTGTTCCGCGAGTCGGAACCGGGGTTCATCTCGAACCTCCACTTTCCCCGCCGATGCGGGGGTGGCCCGCGTTACGAGCAGTGATGCTCTTGCTCCCCGCGCACGCGGGGATGACCCCGAGGACCAATGCGCTTGTAACTGCTCCCCGCCTACGCGGGGATCCAGCGGTCCCGGTTTTGGCGCCTGCCGGCGCCCCCATCCTTCGATGGCCATCCGCCCCGTCCCTTCGGACGGGGCGGACTTTGGTTTTCAGTATTGAAAACTCCGCGCAGCCGGAGTACGTTGTCAGTATTGAAAACCTTCGAGGGGGCTTCGATGAACACCACCGCAGCGGTGCTCCAGGCCAACGTCACCGTTCCCACCATCCGCACCTGGTGCCGGATCGGCGCCGTCGCCGCCGTGAAGGCCGCCGGCCGCTGGGTCATCGACACCGCCTCCCTCGCCCACCGCATCGCCATCGGCGCCAGGAGGACCCGCATGGCCACCTACCACTACACAGAGATCACCACGAAGTACGGCAGCACCGCCTACAAGACCGGCCGCGTCGACGGCACCCCCGACTTCTGGGCCGACCGCACCTTCTCCACGCGCGAGCGTGCCGAGTTCTTCGTGCAGGTCATCGAAGGCCTCCCCGCCGGATACCACCTCACCCTGGAGCACTACCCGGCCCGCAGCATCCAGCGAGGCCACTACTGGCTCGTCGCCGGTTCCGGCCCCAACGACCCGTCCGACCACCGCGCCACCTGGGACGAGGGGCAGAAACTGCCCGCGCAGAACCGCTCCAAGAGCCCCGCCGAGCACCTGATCGCTGTAGCCAAGCGGCATGCCGAAGGAGCAGCAGAGCGCATCCGGGAGAAGGCCAAGCGGGACGCGGTCAATGCCGCCGAGGCCGCCGTCCGGGAAGCCCGCGAGCAGCAGCTCGCCGCCATCCGGCAGAGCAAGGGCACTCTGGCCACCCCGCGCCAGGTCGACTACATCCTGCAACTCCTCGCCCTCCGGGACCACATCGGAGACGGCGGCGGGTTCTTCGTCGGCCCCACCGACCGTGCAGGCATCGAGGAACTCTCCAAGGCTGAAGCGTCCGCGTACATCACCTCTCTCAAAGGCGACTACTGATCATGAACCGCATCACCATCTACGGCACCGACACCTGGGGCGAGCAGGCCCGCCTCGGCTGGTTCGACCTCGACGCCGCAGAGGTTGTCCAGGTCGAAGGCACCCGGTGGGACGGCAACAACATGCGCGGGGTCCTCTCCGGCCTCCAGACCGAGACTGCCGCCCTGTATCGCACCAAGGGCGGCCGCTGGGTCGAGAACGTCGACTCCCGCCGCGAGTTCAACGGCCGCGACCGGTGGCGATTCCTCACCGACGACGAAGCCCGCGACTGGATCCTCGCCTGCGGCGCCGACGATGCCGAGGACAACCTCGCCAAGTGGTTCCCCGACACCCCGGACGAGTCCGGGCCGAGCCCGGCAGGCGGCCGCCCGGCCATCGGTACACCCATCAACGTGGCCTACCCCAAAGACCTGTTGGACCGGATCGAAGCCGCGGCCAAGGCGGAAGGTCTCACACGGGCGGCATGGCTGCGCAACGCCGCGGAACAGGCACTCGACGCCACCGGCCGGACGACGGACGAGAAGGGCTGAGATCGTGACCAGGGACGACTGGAGCATGTGGGGCGACGAGGGCTGCGAGTTCTGCGGAAGGTCCCGCAGCCTCAAGGCGTGGCTCTTCCCCGCCGACACCGCCCGGACCATCTGGCACTCCTGCTCACGCTGCTATCCGTTCATCGTGGCCGGCCGCTACGAGGAGCTGTGCGCCCTTGTACTTTCGGAGAACGAGGCCTTCCTGAAGGAGAAGATCCGCTCAGGCCCCTCGCACGAGGTGGACACGTGGCGCCAGTCCCTGGAGCTCTCCACCGAGGAGAACTTCATGCGCAAGGTGAAGGGCTACCACCGCAAGCGCCTCAAGCCCGCCGTCGGCCGCCCCTGGCCCCTCTCCGGCTGGATGGCCAGCGTCGCCGACTGCACGGACTGCTGGCAGCTCGCCCTCCAGCTCAAGCTCGAAGGCGACGACGAGCGGGCACCGCACCTGATCGCGGGACCGCGCGCCAGCGCCCTGACGCTGATGCCGGACGCCCACCAGGCCGCCGTCACGCACTTCACCCAGGCCCACCCCAAGCTCATCCCCGCCCCGCAGGCGGGATGCGGGGACTGCCGCAAGGGCAAGGCGGGCCAGGAGCACCGGGCCACCCACGCCGTGCTCGAGCTGGTCGACCGCATCGAAGCCGCCGACCGCATCACCCACGTGGTCTTCGAAGGAGGGGCGGCCGACGGCGAGACCCTGACACTCACAGGCCTCGCGGACCGCTACCTGACTCTGCGGCCCTGGCCGGAGCCCGAGCACTACACCTACGGTCCCAGCGGCGAAACCCGCATCGTCGACTGCCGTCCCCACGCCGCCTTCCGCCTTCTGCGCGTTGGGCCCACTCACGCCGGAGGCATCGACATAGTGACCGAACACCAGGTGTGAGGCGTTCGTCGCCAGGCGCAGCACCGCATGCCGGGGCGGGGTGGCGCCCGTAGGCTGGATGTCCGACCAGGGGGGTCCTGGGAGGCCTGCATGCCCCGCCCCATATGGACCGGTGCGATCTCGTTTGGCCTGGTCACGATACCTATTCGCGTGGTGGCTGCCACCGAGAACCGCAACATCGCCTTCCATCAGATCCATCTCGCCGACATGGGCCGGGTGCGCACGAAGAAGGTCTGCGAGATCGACGGGCAGGAGCTCTTCCAGGAGGACATCGGCAAGGGCTACGAGGTCTCCAAAGACACCCTTGTGCAGGTCACCGATGCAGAGCTGGACTCGCTGCCACTGCCCACGGCGAAGGCGATCGACATCGTCGCCTTCATCCCGGCCGACACCATCGACCCAGTCCGTGTCGGAGCCGGGTACTACCTTGAGGCCGCCAGCCCCGTGGCAGCCAAGCCGTACAAATTGCTGCGGATGGCCCTAGAGCGCAGCGCGAAGGTGGCCGTCGCAAAATTTTCGTGGCACAACAGGGAGCGCCTCGGCCTGCTGCGTGTCCGCGACGACGTGATCGTCCTGCACGCGATGCACTGGGATGACGAGATCCGCAGCCCCGAGACCCTGGCCCCCAAGCCGGTCGACCTCACCACTGAGGAGGTCGACGCCGCGATCCAGCTCCTGGAGTCGATGGCCCAGGACGACGTCAGCGAATACACCGACCGCTACCGAGAGGCGGTCGAGGAGCTCCTGGCCGCGAAAGCCGAGAACCGCCAGCCTCAGCCGGTGGAGGGCGGGGCGGCCGCGTCGGGCGGGCAGGTCGTCGATCTCATGGCCGCGCTGAATGCGTCCGTGAAGGCGGCGAAGGCCGGTCGCGGCGAGTCCGACGAGAACGCCACGGTGCACGACCTGCCGAAGAAGGGCACCGCCAAGAAGGCGGCATCAAAGAAGACCGCGGCCAAGAAAGCCACGGCGAAGAAGTCGCCCGCGAAGAAGACTGCAGGTCGGAAGCCCCGCAGCGCCTAGCTAGTCCAGTACGCCGAGCTCGCTGTCGGGGCGGCAGAACGCGCACGCTTCGACGCCTTCGGCGAGCGCCCGGAGCGCCTGGTCGCGCGTGATCGGCTTGGTGCGTTTCCCGGTCATGCCGCAGTCGCCGAGGTGGACGGCGTCGGGGCGGCTGGTGGCGCCTGCGCGGGGATAGGAGAGGACCCAGTCCGGTACGGGCGGTGGTGTCGAGCGGACCTGGGCGGCCTGCCGCTGCTCCTCGGCGGCGATCCAGCGTTCGACGCGCTCCAGCTCGCCGAGGAGGTACCGGCGCAGGAACTGGAGCTGGACGAGACGAGACGTGTCGGACACATGTTCGAGTCTACGAGGTTTCAGGCTGCCCCTGCTCGGCGGCCTTCATGAGGAGCCGGATCTGCTCTCGCGTCCACCCGGTGATGCGCGCGGCCTCGGCCTGGTCGCCTCGCTTCGGGTCCTGTCGCAGCGCTGCGACGGTTTCGGTCTGGAGGTCGGCGCGGGCGGCGTCGAGTGCGGCGGCCGCTTCGCGGTAGCGCCGAGCTGCGAGTTCGAGCTTTGCGGTGTCCATGTCGCCATCTTGCCATCTGCTTGGCCAAGTCGCTAGGCCGTACCGCTTGACAATGCCAAGTCACTAGGCCAAGCTAAAGGGCATAAGGGGTACCGAGCCCCCTTCAAGCAGCGACAGGAGAACCCAATGCGCTACCACGTCATGCGGAAGCGTGAGATCGCCCCGAACGTCTGGGGTCAGCCGGTATCGACCGGATGGACCGTCGTCCGGAGCATCGCCGAGCGCAAGGCCGACAGCCTCAACGAGAGGACGAAGCACCAGGGCCGCCGCCGCACCCAGTACTTCGTGGCCGACGTCGACGCCTGAGCAGGGGAGGTCCGGTGAGCGTGATGACCGAGGAAAAGACCGAGACATTCGAGGGCGTCGACCCCAGCAACGTGCACGTGGGCGACCGCCTCCAGTTCATGACCCGAGAGACCGGCTTCAACGGGCGCGGCCTGCACTCGCGCACCGGCACGGTCGTGAAGGTCACCGCAAAGACGGTCCGCGTCGACTGCCGCGACAGCTACGAGGGGACCGCCGTCCTGCGCCGAGACGTCGTCGAATGGCACTCCCGCGACGTGCGCAGGGTCGTCACCGAACAGCCCGCCCGGCGGCCGTACAACCCCGAGAACGTGCAGATCGTCGACGGCGGTTTCAGCGTCACTGCCGTCTGGGTCTCCGACCCGGCTGTTGACCCGGCGACCGCCCTGGAGGACATCCTCCGTCAAGACCTGCCCTATGAAGTCGAGGTCGTCGCCGAGGCCACGCGGCACTACAGGCACGAGGGCGCCGACTTCTCCGGCTGGATCGTCAGCCGGGGCAGCGACTACAGCGACCCCATCGCACGGAAGCGCGACGCCGTCAAGGCGCTGCACGCCTGGGTTGAGGGCTACTTCACCCGCGACACACAGGAGGCCATCGTGACCGAACCTGCTGCCACTTGCGAAGAAGACGACACCGTCGAGTACGACCCGTCCGATGCGAGCCGCCACGCTCGGCGCGCCCTGAAGGAGCTGAAGGCCACCGAGCGGGACGCCACCGGCTGGAGGGCGAACCCGATCTATTGGGTCGGTTACCTGGCGGGAGCGCTCGAACAGACCCTCAAGGAAATCGACCAGACCGACAGCGACAAGGCGCAGGAGACCACCGTGAGCGAGGCCGCTGAGTACGGAATCTTCGAAGACGGCGCCTGCATCGAGGCCGGGTTCCACGGCCAGGTCGGCAAGGTCCAGGCCGAGCAGGCCGCGACGGGGCTCGTCGCCGACAACCCGGAGATGGCAGGCGCCTACGAGGTGCTGGAGATCTGCCCTGACCACGACGAGCAGCCGCGCCGTGAGTGCGAGGACTGCGCCGAGGAAGACGGGTTCTGATCATGCCGAAGCCCCGAACCCTCCGCCGTGACAAGGGCGCCAACGGTTACGTCACCAGTGACGGCCGGTACAAGGTCGCCCCCGCGTATGAGCCGAGCATCCGGGGCGGAAGCGTCTCCCGTCCGTCGTGCTGGATCCTCACCGACCGCGACGGCCAGTACAAGGCGACCGAGCGCCCGCTCCTCTCTGACATCCGCGACATCCTCAAGGAGCGCCCCTGATGGGCACGACAGAACCCCGGTACACCGTCGAACAACTCGGCTACCGCGACTACGGCGTCTGGGACAGCCAGGACGAGCGGTGGGTCCTCGAAGGCGACCGCGACGACTGTGAGAACAAGGCCGAACATCTCAACAAGGAGCATCTGTGACCAGCAAGAAGCGCTACTACCCCGACTGGACCGACCAGACATACCCCAGCATCGTCATCGTTCACCCCGGCGACGACGACTACGAGTACGCCATGCCCACGCTGGCCGCCGCGAAGAAGAGCATCATCGACGATCTGACCCGCAAGATCGCCGACACCCGCGAGGTCATCAGCTGCATCCGCACGCTCCGCGTCAGCCAGCTCAGCCGATGGACGGCGGACGACGACGAATAGGGGCGCGGAACGCAGCGGTGCCCCGGCTGAGGAAAGCAGCCGGGGCACCACCCGAACCGTACCCGCCTAAGGGGAGGAACAGCATGGACGCCGACGAGGATGAGCGCACCCCGGTCTACTGGTGGTGCAACGGTTGCGGCGAGGAAGTCGACGGCGAGTTCGCCGAGTGCTGCGACGACGGCGAGATCGAAGCCGGATACGACGACTGACCGCCCGCCGTTGTCAGTGGCCGCCGCTACTGTGGCAGCATCAACAACAGCCTACGAGCATGCGGGGCTTGCTGCTGGAGGCCCGCCGGGACAGCGACCGGCGGGCCGCTGCTTTCTTCCGCAGCGAATGGCGCCCCTGAGTCTCACGCGCCGTGCACAATGACCGCATGACCACTGCGCTCGTCTCCGCCGCCGCACGACGCACTGTCGCCGTCCCGGCCGAGACCACCCGCCGCCCGCTCGCCGCCCGGGCCGCAGCCCAGCACGCCGGACGCGTCCCGGCCGCCCTCGACCGCGTCACCACGGCGGCCGCGAATGTACCGAGCGCGTCGGCGTTCCAGTCCGCGCTGTAGGTCAGCCCTCGTCCGGCTCCTCGGGATGCCGCACGACGCGCTTCAGCTCGGCCTCCACGTCGAACCGGGGCTTGTTGATCGCCTCGGCGTGCGCGGTGATGGCCGCCTGGACCCGCTCAGCAGCCTCCCGCCACGGCCGCACGCTCAAGCTCAATCAGTTCGTCAGGAAGTTCGATAGCCACGAGCCGGGATCTTAAGCGGCGGGTCTGACATCGGCCTGGGCCGCCTCGCCGCGCACCGCCGCAGCCCACTCCACCAGCAGCTCCAGGTACGCGTCCGAGCCGAGCCCACCGCCCTCGATCAGGGCGCGAATCTCCTCATTGATCACCGACGCGGGGCGCACGGAGCCATAAGGCAGGGGAGTGGGAGACATGGATCAAGGCTACCGCTGGGGGCTGACAATGAAGCCAGCCTGGATCGCTCCTGTACCCGGCCTCAATCGCCCTTTGGCTCCGGAAGGCGGGACACGAACGTGCCGATGCCCGGCTCCATGTATGCCAAGCCGGCGTCGCGCAGCTCCTTGAGGACGCGCCGAGCTGTCACCGGACTAACGCCCGTCTCCTCGACTAGGGCGAGCGCAGACGGCAGCCGCTCACCCGGGGCGTACACGCCGCTGTAGATGCGCTCTTCCAGCAGCGCGTACACCTGCCGCCACCTGGGAATTTCCGGCTGCCACTCCATGATCCTGACGCTAGGCGCGCCAAGCATGCCAGGCGAGATCAGTACACCTATCTCGCCTATCGCACCTATCGCGCTACGCTGGCCTGATACGGGAAAACCCCCGCGGCCGTGTGACCGACCCGGGGGCATGGACGACGCCAGCAAGGGGCACCGCCGATGACAAATTGTAGTGACGTGACCTCCGGGAGCGAAGGGCCACGAGCCTGCATCTACTGCGACAAGACTGGCGCGGACTGCTACATCCGCACGACGGCCACGGGAACCCAGCTCTTCGCCCACGAAGAGTGCGCCAAGAGCAAGGGTGTCCGGCCCCTGCTCCGCCGCACGAAGCCGGGCCCCACACGGGCGGCGACGTACCCGTGGGCATGAGCGACGACTCCCCGATGCCGGGGCTCTGCTGGGACCGGAACCAGATGTCCGGGGTCCGGTGTCTCGACGAGCCCGGCCATGACGGCCAGCACTCCAACTGGTTCACCCGCGACCGGTGGCCGCTACGCGGCGCGATAGCCAAGGCCGCCGCGCAGCCCCGGCAGTGACGTTCCGTTACGCCTTCACACGGGGTGTACACGGGCCGCACGCATATATGCGCCGCACACCGGTACCGACATCGGCATATGCGCGGGAAAGTGGATGTAAGCCCACTCGGCGGGTTTACGCCTGACGATCGGTCTTGCTTATTTGCGCAAAGGTCTTTCACTGGCTCGAAGCCAGTGGTTCACTCACGTAACTCCACCCCGGTGAACTTGCCGGAGCGGAGGGGTGGCTCAGCGTGCGCTCGAACCCAGGCGCACGAGCCACCGATCAACGGGGAGGATCAAATCAGCAGTCTCCAGCGGTACCCCAGCAGCATCGAGCCGAGTCCGCACCAGCCGATAGGCCAGCGTGTCGACAGTCAACCCAAGAGCGTGAGCCTGCACCTCGCTCAGCGCCACCGCACCCAACTCGGCCACGCACGCGGCGTGCTCACGTCGCCGGCCGCGCCACCAGGTCGTGACGAGCATCGCCGACCGGCCCCCGGGATCCCAGCATTCCTGTGTCTCCCGGCGCAGACGCGCGCCGATCGCAACGCCGAGACGGGCCGCCAGGTCGTCGCTGGCGCGGCATTGTGCGTGCTCGATGGTCTCGGATCCGTGCGGCCAAGGCGCGTCGGAGTCGGTGAGGGTGCGCACGGCGGGAGGGTATGCGACGTACAGTCGCCGCCGCTTCTCACCTTCGAGGACGCCCCGGCGTCGGAGCAGGGTCACGGCGAGCCGCAGGGTCTGCTCGTGGACGCCGTACTCGACGGCGAGGGCCGCACGCGAGGGGAGCTGATCGCCTGGGCGCCACGTGCCCTCGGTGATCCGGCGGGTCAGATCGGCTGCGATGCGACGGTGCAGCGCGCCCTCTGACATCGCGACCCCTCAGCGATCTTGCTAGTGAGGTCGAAAGGCTAAGAATCGAAGCGATCTCTTGATATATCAAGAGCGGATCTCGGCCAGGCCTATGCCGGAGGCAATGGAAAAGTAAGAGCTCGGTGGCGAGGTTCAGGTTCCTCGACCGCCGGGAGGCCTGCCCGTCTGCCGCGCACCCCTTTAGCGGCGGACGGGCGGGCTCTTCTTCTGTCCGATCGGAATATGCGCAAACTCGCCTGAAAGTGTGGCGGTCATGAACGTGTCACGCGGCAGGTTGGTTCGTTGCACAAGCCAGCCAGGGTGGACTCCGTCCGCACCCCTCCAGGTGTGGGGTCCACCCTGGTCTGTTGTGGGAGATGGGAAAGAACTGGGAGATGATCAAGGGGAGGCGGCTCTAGATCTCTCTAAAAATCTCTTGGAATGTCCAAGGGTGATCCCCTGTAGCGTCCCCGGCGTCCACCCCCTTCAGGACGGTCCGAAGGCCATCTCAAGCCCCCTGGCGGCCAGTTCCTGCCATGCCGAACGCCTCCTATCAGCAGATTCGCGGCGGCCCGAGCCGGGCGCGCGTTTCCGTGGCAGGGTGTTGCGGGCAGTCCACTGGGGGCTACCGAAGAGGGGGAACCGTGATCGTCTGGGTCAACGGTGCGTTCGGCGCGGGCAAGACCAGCACCGCGCGCGAGCTGATCGACCTGATCCCGAACAGCACGTTCTACGACCCCGAGGTGATCGGCGGGGCACTGCGGCACCTGCTGCCGCAGAAGATGCTGGACCAGGTGACCGACTACCAGGACCTGCCGATCTGGCGGCGCCTGGTGGTGGACGGCGCCGCCGCGCTGCACGCCGAGGTCGGCGGGGTGCTTGTGGTGCCGATGACCCTGCTGAGGCAGGAGTACCGGGACGAGATCTTCGGCGGGCTCGCGGCCCGCCGCATCCCCGTGCGCCATGTCCTGCTCACCCAGGAGGAAACGATCCTGCGGGCCCGGATCGCGGCCCGGGTGGAGTTCCCCGGCGACCCCGAGGCCGATGAGCAGCGCGTTCGCAGATGGGCCTACGAGCACATCGAACCCTTCCGGCGCGCACTCGGCTGGCTCACCGCCGACGCCCATGCCGTCGACAACGGAGCGATCGGCCCGCGCGAGACCGCCGAGCGAATAGCCGAGGCGGTCCGATCGGGAGCGGCCCGCGCGTGCGAGATCGTGCAGACCCCCGAGCCGACCGCCGAGACGCTGGCCGCCGGGGTGCTGCTCTTCGACGAGGACGGCCGGGTGCTCCTGGTCGACCCCACCTACAAGCCCGGCTGGGAGTTCCCCGGCGGCGTCGTCGAGCGCGGCGAGGCCCCGGCGAGGGCCGGGGTGCGCGAGGTCGAGGAGGAGCTCGGCGTCCGGCTCGACCGCGTACCGCGGCTCCTGGTCGTCGACTGGGAGCCGCCCAGACCCCCCGGGTTCGGCGGTCTGCGCATGCTCTTCGACGGCGGCACGCTCGACGTCGACCGGGCCGGGCGGGTGCTGCTGCCCGGCGCCGAACTGCGCGGCTGGCGCTTCGTCAGCGAGCAGGAGGCCGCGGAACTGCTGCCGCCCGCCCGCTTCGAGCGGCTGCGCTGGGCGCTGCGGGCCCGCGAACGGTCAACCGTGCTCAACCTGGAGGCCGGAGTCCCGGTCGGCTGAGGCCTTCATGACGGCCGCCGCGTCGTCGGTCAGCGGGTCGCCGTGCCCGAAGCAGACGGTGTCCGCGGCGAGAGCGGCCAGCCGGCGGAACGAGGCGAGCGCCCGCTCCCGGTCGGTGTTGAAGACGCCCACCATCACCCGGCCGACCCCGGCCACGCTGTCACCCGTGAACAGCACGCCGTGGCGCGGCAGATGGACCGCCAGCGAGCCGTCGGTGTGGCCGGGGGAGTGCACCACGACCGCGCCGTCCCCGAAGCCCAGCGCGTCCCCGTCCACGACCTTGCGGTCCACCCGGGTCGGCGGCGCCTCGGGCACCGTCAGGGCCTGCTCGTACAGCGGACGCTCCCAGTCCAGGAGCACCGGCTCCGGGGTCGGCCGCTCGCCGCGGATCACCGGGGCGTCGAGGCGGTGCGCGATCACCTCGGCGCCGTAGCGCTCGGCGAGCTCGCCGGCCGCGCCGAAGTGGTCGCGGTGGCAGTGGGTGATCACGATGCGGCGGATCGCGGCGGGATCGAGGCCGAGCCCGCGCACCGCGTCCTCGATGGGCGCGGCGGCGTGCACGTCACCCGCGTCGATGAGCGTCAGCCCGTCGTCGTCGCGCCACAGATAGGCCTGGCCGATGGGGAAGCGGAACATGTGCAGCCGGGGGAGTACCGGTATGAGGTCCATGCGGCGAACGTACGGTGCGACGCCGCCCGCCGCATGGATCTACGCTCTGCGCGATGTCCGCCGAGCGCTGAACCCTTCGGGATCAACCCCGCTTGGACTCCGCGTAGTTGACCAGGAAGTGGGCCTCCGCGACCGACAGGCGCTCCAGCTCCTGCGGCGAGACGCTCTCGTTCACGGCGTGGATCTGCGCCTCGGGCTCGCTGAGGCCGATGAGCAGGATCTCCGCGCCCGGGTAGAGCGCGGCCAGGGTATTGCACAGCGGGATCGAGCCGCCCATGCCCGAGGACTGCATCTCCTCGCCCGGGTAGGCCACCGCCATCGCCTCGGCCATCGAGGTGTAGGCCGGGCTGTTGACGTCCGCGCGGAACGGCTGGCCCTGGCCGACCTGCTCGAAGGTGACCCGGGCGTTCCACGGGACGTGCTTCTCGATGTGGGCGTAAAGGAGCTTGGTCGCCTCGGCCGCGTCCTGGCCGGGCGGCACCCGCAGGCTGATCTGGGCGCGGGCGCTCGCCGGGATGGACGGCGTCGCGCCGGCCACCGGGTGGCAGTCGATGCCGATGACCGTGACGGCCGGGCGGGCCCAGATGCGGTCGGCGACCGTGCCGGTGCCCGGCAGCGCCACGCCGTCCAGGACCTTGGCGTCCTGGCGGAACTCGGCCTCGGGGTACTGCAGACCGTCCCACGCGGAGTCCGCGGCCAGGCCCTCGATGACCGTCTGGCCGTGCTCGTCGCGCAGCGAGTCCAGGACGCGGATGAGCGCGGCCAGCGCGTCCGGGGCCGCGCCGCCGAACTGGCCCGAGTGCAGATTGCCCTCAAGGGTGTCGATCTGGACGCGGATCATGGTCATGCCGCGCAGCGTCGCCGTCACGGTGGGCAGGCCGACGCGGAAGTTGCCGGTGTCGCCGATGACGATGGCGTCGGCGGTGAGCAGCTCCGGGTGCGCCTCGGCGTACTGCTCGAGGCCGCCGGTGCCCTGCTCCTCCGAACCCTCCACGATCACCTTGACGGTGACGGGGACGCCGCCGTTGGCCTTCAGGGCGCGCAGCGCGAGCAGGTGCATGATGAAGCCGCCCTTGCAGTCCGCGGCCCCGCGCCCGTACCAGCGGCCGTCGCGCTCGGTCAGCTCGAACGGCGGGGTCACCCACGCCGACTCGTCCAGCTTCGGCTGCACGTCGTAGTGCGCGTACAGCAGGACGGTGGGGGCGCCCACCGGGCCGGGCAGCAGGCCGTACACCGACTGCGAACCGTCGGGGGTGTCCAGCAGGGCGACGTCCTCGAAGCCCTCGGCGCGCAGCGCGTCGGCGACCCAGTTCGCGGCGGCCTCGCACTCGCTCTTGGGCGCCACCGCCTCGTCCGCCACCGACTGGAACGCGACCAGTTCCGTGAGCTCCGCCTTGGCGCGGGGCATCAGGGACGCGACGGTCTCGGCGATCGGATGTGCGGTCATGGGCACGCTCCTCGTGGGTGCGACGTTGTATGGACAGATACGCGGATGCGCGTGTGTGTACGGCGAAGGTATGGCCGATCCTCCCACAGCGGGCCAGGACAGGAGGGCGGGGCTACTGCCCCGTAGGATGCGGTCGTCAACATGGGCCATGGGTCGGACGGGGAGCAAAGGCACATCGTGAGCAGCGAGAACGCAGACGCTGGGACGGACGGACCGCTGGGGGAGCACCAGGGCGAGCCCGCCGCCGAATCGGTGACCGGACCGGGTGCGGGGCCCGTCTGGGACGTCGTCGTGGTCGGAGCCGGCCCCGCGGGGGCCTCGGCGGCCCACGCGGCGGCGGCCGCGGGGCGCACGGTGCTGCTCCTGGAGAAGGCCGAACTGCCCCGCTACAAGACGTGCGGCGGCGGCATCATCGGGCCCTCGCGCGACGCCCTGCCCGCCGGGTTCGAACTGCCCCTCCAGGACCGGGTGCACGCGGTCACCTTCTCCATGAACGGGAGGCTGACCCGCACCCGCAGGTCGAAGAAGATGCTGTTCGGGCTGATCAACCGGCCGGAGTTCGACGCGGGCCTGGTCGCGATCGCCGAGAAGGAGGGCGCCGTGGTCCGTACCGGCGTCACCGTCTCCAAGGTCGAGCAGCACGGCGCGGCCGTGCCCGACCGGCGCACCGTCGCCGTCGTCCTGTCCGACGGGGAGACCGTGCTCGCTCGCGCGGTCGTCGGCGCCGACGGCAGCGCGAGCCGCATAGGCGCCCACGTCGGGGTCAAGACCGAGCAGGTCGACCTGGGCCTGGAGGCCGAGATCCCGGTGCCGCCGAGCGTGGCCGAGGACTGGGCGGGCCGGGTCCTGATCGACTGGGGCCCGCTGCCCGGCAGTTACGGATGGGTCTTCCCCAAGGGCGACACCCTCACCGTCGGCGTGATCTCCTCGCGCGGCGAGGGCGCCGCCACCAAGCGCTACCTGGAGGACTTCATCGCCCGGCTCGGCCTCGCGGGCTTCGAGCCGGCCGTCTCCTCCGGACACCTGACGCGCTGCCGCAGCGACGACTCGCCGCTGTCCCGCGGCCGGGTCCTGGTCTGCGGCGACGCGGCGGGCCTGCTGGAGCCGTGGACGCGCGAGGGGATCTCCTTCGCGCTGCGCTCGGGGCGCCTCGCGGGCGAGTGGGCGGTGCGCATCTCCGAGTCGCAGGACGCGGTCGACGCCCGCCGCCAGGCGCTGAACTACGCGTTCGCCATCAAGGCCGGGCTCGGCGTCGAGATGGGCGTGGGTCGCCGGATGCTCGCCCTCTTCGAGAAGCGCCCGCTGCTCCTGCACGCCGCGATCACCGGGTTCAGGCCCGCCTGGAAGGCCTTCGCGGACATCACCCGCGGCGCCACCACCTTGGCCGGCCTGGTGCGCACCCACCCGATGGCCCGGCGCGCGCTGGACGCCGTCGACCGCTGACCCGCACGGGCCGGGGTCCACCGCCCCGGCCCGGCCGGGCTCAGCCGAGGCCCGCGAGCGCGCTCGCCGCGGCGGCCGGATGGGTCTCGGCCTTGAGGTAGCCGTGGTCGAGCAGCCACTTGACGTTGAGGGACTGCCCCTGACCGGGGTCCACGAACGCCGGGTCCAGCTTGATCTGCCGTCCGCCGCCCGGCTGGTCGAACCACGGGGCGATCCGGCCCTGCCACACGGTGAACGACTTCACCACCGCGTACGCGTGGTACGCGCAGGGGTGGGCGGCCTCGCGGGTGATCAGGCTCTGCGGGGGCAGCGCCCGCTCGCTGTAGCGGGCGCCGGCCGGGGCGAGGAACGAGCCGTACTCGGAGCCGAACCGGTCCAGGTCCTCGCCGACCCGCAGCGCGACGGCGTGCTTGTCCGGGGTGCCGTCGGGGCGGGTGGCGAAGCCGTCGTTCGGCGGGTACTTCCAGGATCCGGCGGTCGGGTCCCAGAAGGTGGCCAGGAACGCCTGCGGGCCCTGGTGGCCGGTGCGGTGGTAGCCGGTGACCAGCGGCCCCACCGGTCCGTCCCAGCGCCGGGGCAGGTTCCTCGGACCGAGCCGCTCGTCACCCCGGTACGTTCCGGTGCACGCCGCCGGACGCTCCGCCGGGGCGGCCGCGACCACGCCCGAGTCCGAGGCCGCCTGCGCGGTGCCGGTGCCTATCAGCGCCGTCGCGGCGAGTGCCGCGAACGCCGTGCCGACGAGAACGCGCAGTCTGCGCAGGGGTTTCACCGGGATCCTCCTCAGAGATGATGAGCCATCACATGTACTGGGAGGAAAGTGACTTGAGGGCCGCCCGTGGCAAGTTCGGCCGAATAGCGGCCGGTCGCGGTCCGAATCGGGACCGTTGCGCGAAGTCCCGGCACCCCCATCCGGTGCAGCGCCCCAACGACACGGCGCCGGGCCCTTGACGCCCGGCGGCGCGAAGCGCTTTCATCCAGCCAGTGGCCCGGATCGCGGCGCGATCCGGCACCGCCAGAGGTGCGCCCAGCCGACGGGGAACCCATGCCGGGGTCCCCCACCCGGCCCGAGTCGCCAGGATCCGACCCGGGTCCGAGGCGGGGACGTACCCGCGAGGGATGGAGCGGATCATGCCCGCCGGCCCGGATCACTCCACCGCCCCCTCGTCCCACAGAGCGCCGGACCGCCGCGCGCTGCTGAGGGCGACGGCGGGCTGCGCGGTGGCCGCCGTCGCCGCACCGGCCCTCGCGGCCTGCGGCTCCTCCGCCGAGGGCGTGGGCCCCGACGGGACGGTGACCGTCGAGCTGTGGCACGGCCAGACCGACACCTCGAAGAAGGCGATCGAGGCGCTGGTGGCCGAGTTCAACCGCACCCACTCCAAGATCCACGTCGACACCGGGGGCGGCGCGACCTCCGACGTGATGCTCCAGAAGGTGACCGCCGCCCTGGCCTCCGGCTCGTACCCGGACATCGCCTACGTCTTCGGCTCGGACATCGCGAGCATCGCCCGCAGCCCCCGCGTCGTGGACCTCACCACCGCCCTGCGCAACGGCCCCGTGCCCTGGACCGACTACTGGCCCTCGCTGCGCGACGCGGTGACCGTCAACGGCAAGGTGCGCGCCGCGCCCTCCCTCGTCGACTCCATGGCGGTCGTCTGCAACAAGACGCTGTTCCGGCGGGCGGGCCTCCCGCTGCCCCAACCCGGCTGGAAATGGGCCGAGTTCATCGACACCGCCCACAAGCTCACCGACGCCTCCAAGGGCGTCTTCGGCACCGGCTGGCCCGGGGTCGGCGACGAGGACACCACCTGGCGGCTCTGGCCGATGGTGTGGGACCTCGGAGGGGAGATCATCGCGCCCGGCGGCAAGAACATCGGCTTCGCGGACCAGGGCCGCCGGGCCCTGGAGACCATCGCCTCGCTCGTCGAGGGCAAGAGCGTCTACATCGACCCCAAGCCGGGCAGCGCCCAGCTGTACCAGGTCTTCCTGTCCGGACGCATGGGCATGGTGATGGGAGGCCCCTGGACGCTGCCGGACATCATCACGGCGAAGGTGGACTACGCGGTGGTGCCGCTGCCCTCGTTCAGCGGCCGCCCGGTCACCATCTCGGGGCCCGACACCTGGACCGTCTTCGACAACGGCTCCGCCCGCTCCCAGGCCGCCGTCACGTTCGTCGAGTGGCTCATCGCGCCCGAGCAGGACGCCAAGTGGGACATCGGCGCCGGAAGCCTGCCGCTCAGCGCGGAGAGCGCACGCCTGCCCGCCTGGGTCGACCACTCCGCGCAGACCGCGGGGCTCCCGGTGTTCACCAAGGCCCTGGAGTCCGCGCGGGTCCGGCCCGTGCACCCGGCGTACCCGCAGATCTCGCAGGCGTTCGGCGAGGCCGTCGTCGCGATCCTGCTGGGCCGCTCCTCCCCGGACAAGGCCATGCGCCAGTGCGTCGAGAAGGCCGACGCCGCCCTGCTGATCCCGCGCTGAAGCCGACTCCGTGACCAGAAGGGCCTGAGAGATGAGAAGTACTGGGCCGCGGACCCCCCGCCCGCTCACGCTCGACCCGACCCCGGCGGCCCGCGCCGCGAGGCGCCGCCGGGCGCGCGGCGAGACCGCCACGGCCTGGGCCTTCATAAGCCCCGCCGTCCTGGTCATCCTCGGGCTCAGCGTCGTACCGCTGCTGTGGTCGCTGCTGCTCTCGTTCCGCGCGGACGACCTGGTCACACCGGGCCGCTGGGTCGGCCTCGACAACTACCACGCGCTCAGCAAGGACCCGGCGTTCCGCACCGCCGTCAAGAACACCCTGATCTACGCGGCCGTCTACGTCCCCCTGAGCCTGGCCGGGGGGCTCGCCCTCGCGCTCGCGCTGAACCGGCGCATCCGCCTCGTCGGGCTCTACCGCACCCTCGTCTTCATCCCGTTCGTGGTCTCCGCCACCGCGCAGGGCGTGCTGTTCTCGTTCATCTTCGACCCCGAGTTCGGCGTGGCCAACGCGCTCCTGCACCACATCGGGGTCTCTCCGCAGGGCTTCCTCTCCAACCCGGGCCAGGCCCTCTACGTCCTGCTGCTGATCTCGCTGTGGAGCGGCATCGGGTTCTGCGTGATCGTCTACCTCGCGGCGCTCCAGGACGTACCGGCCGAACTCGTGGAGTCGGCGCGCCTCGACGGGGCCAACCGGGCCCAGGTGCTGCGCCACGTCACCCTGCCCTCGCTCACCCCGGTCACGGTGTTCCTGGTGCTGTGGCAGTTCATCATCGCCCTCCAGGTCTTCGACCTCGTGTACGTCACCACCAAGGGCGGCCCCCTCGGCGCCACCACCGTCATCGTCTACTTCGTCTGGGAGCAGGCCTTCCAGAACTTCACCGCCGGATACGGCGCCGCCGCGGCCTACGTCCTCGCGATCGGCCTGGTGGCCGCGGCCGTGGTGCTGCGCCTCTACCGGCGCCACCGCGAGCGCACGCAGCCGGCCGGAGTACGGGGAGCGGGCGTTGTCCCAGCGGAAGGAGCGGGCCGATGACCGCGCCCACGATGACCCAGGGGGCGGCCGCCTCCGTCAGCGCCCCCGCCCGCCGCACCGCCCGTCGGCGCCGGCTGCCGTTCAGTCCCTGGCACCTGCTGCTCGCGCCGCTCTCGATCGGCTTCGCGCTGCCGCTGGTGTGGCTGGTCGTCAGCTCCGTGATGAGCAACGCGGAGATCAACCGCTTCCCGCCCGCGCTGTGGCCGCACGGCATCGACCTCGGCGGCTACCGCTACGTGCTCGGCAACGCGATGTTCCCGCGCTGGTTCCTGAACTCGTGCATCGTCGCGTTCGTGGCCGTCACCTCGAACCTCGTGCTCGGGGCGCTGGGCGGCTACGCCTTCGCGCGGATGCGGTTCGCCGGATCGCGGGTGCTGCTCGGGCTGATGCTCGCGACGATGGCCGTGCCGTTCCAGCTGACCATGATCCCGACGTTCCTGGTGATGAAGTGGCTCGGCCTCATCGACACCCTCGGCGCGCTGATCGTGCCGTCCCTGGTCACGCCGTTCGCGGTGTTCCTCTTCCGCCAGTTCTTCCTCTCCCTGCCGCGGGAGCTGGAGGAGGCGGCCTGGATCGACGGCTGTTCGCGGCTGCGGGTCCTGGTCTCGATCGTGGCGCCGCTGGCCCGCCCGGCACTCGCCACGGTCGCGGTCCTCACGTTCCTCGCCACCTGGAACGACCTCTCCTGGCCGCTCATCGCCATCAACCACGACGCGCACTACACGCTGCAACTCGGCCTGACCACCTTCCAGGGCCAGCACCACACCAAGTGGTCCGCGGTGATGGCGGGCAACGTCATCACGGTCCTTCCGGTGCTCCTGGCGTTCCTGTTCGCGCAGAAGACCTTCATCCAGTCGCTGACGTCGAGCGGCCTGAAGGGCTGATCCCGTCCGTCACCACCCGGGACGAGGCCGCCGCCCGCGCCCGCGCACGAGGGAGCACGGCATGACCGAGACCAAGATCGCCTTCATCGGCGCGGGCAGCGTGGAATTCACCCAGGGGCTGCTCGCCGACCTGTTCGCCTTCCCCGAGCTCGCCCGCGCCCGCATCGCCCTGCACGACATCGACCCCGAGCGCCTGGCCACCAGCGAGGCGGCCGCCCACCACATAGCGGCCGCTCTCGGCGCGGCGCCGTCGGTCACCGCCCACCTGGAGCGGCGCGCGGCGCTCGACGGCGCCGACTTCGTCATCAACACCGTCCAGATCGGCATGAACCGGGCCACCCGCACCGACTTCGAGATCCCCGCCCGCTACGGAGTGCGCCAGACCATCGGGGACACCCTCGGCATCGGCGGCATCTTCCGCGCCCTGCGCACCTTCCCGCTGCTGCGCTCGCTCGCCGCCGACATCGCCCAACTCTGCCCGGACGCCTGGCTGTTGAACTACACCAACCCGATGGCCATGAACCTGCTGTACCTGCACCGGGTGGCCCCGCGGCTGCGGTCCGTGGGCCTGTGCCACTCGGTGTACTGGACGATGCACGACCTGTCCGAACTGATCGGCACCCCCTTCGAGGAGGTCTCCTACCTCGCGGCCGGGGTCAACCACCAGTCCTGGGTGCTGCGGTTCGAGCGCGCCGGCCAGGACCTGTACCCGCTCCTCGACGAGGCCATCGCCAAGGATCCCGAACTCCTTCGCCGGGTGCGCGTCGACATGTACCGCAGGCTCGGCCACTACCCGACCGAGACCAGCGAGCACTCCTCGGAGTACGTGCCCTGGTATCTGCACCACGACGCGGAGATCGACCGGCTGCGCCTTCCGGTGGGCGTCTACCTCGACATCGTCGAGGAGAACCTCGCCACCTATGCCCGCACCCGCGACGCGCTGGCCGAGGGGCGGCCGCTGCCGGTGGAGGGGACCATGGAGTACGCCCCGCAGATCGTCCACAGCATCGTCACCGGCACCCCGCGCAGCGTCTACGGCAACGTGCCCAACCAGGGCCTGATCGACAACCTGCCCGCCGACTCGGTCGTCGAAGTGCCGTGCCTGGTGGACGCGTTGGGGGTGCAGCCCACCAGGATCGGCGCCCTGCCGGCGCAGTGCGCGGCGCTCAACCGGCCCTATGTGTCCGTGACCGACCTGGTGGTGCGGGCCGCCGTCCTCGGCGAGCCCCGCCACATCCGGCACGCCGCGATGAGCGATCCGGCGACGGCCGCCGCGCTGCCCGTCGAGCGGATCTGGGACCTGTGCGACGACCTCGTACGGGCTCATGAGCCGCTGTTGCAGCCCGAGTTGAGGGTGGTGCTGGGGCACTGAGGCCCGACGGGGGAGGGGGCCGGGCGGCCGGATGGGGTCACTGGGTGATCGTGATGCGGAAGACGGGGTGGTCGGGGGCGATCCGGCGGAGCTCCTCGTCGCTGGAGTCGGGGCCGACGCCGTTGAAGAACACGCCGACCTCGGCCTTCCAGCGCTTGAGGTAGGCGCGCAGCAGGGCGGGCTTGTCGTCGTCGGCGACCTCGACCGCGGTGAACACCTCGGCCTTCTTGCCCAGGTGCAGTTCGCCGCCGCCCGCCGCGCGCATGTTGTGCGTCCACTGGACGTGCCCGCGCGGCGCCACCAGGTACTGGGCCCCCTCGAAGGTCATCAGGTTGACCGGGGTCCGGCGCCACTCACCGCTCTTGCGGCCGCGGACCGCGAGGACCCGCGAGCCCCAGACGCTGATGCCGCGCCGGGTCATCCAGGCGACGGCGCGGTTGAAGACGTTGACCGTGAACCAGCCGGGCTTCTGGACGTGTGCGGATGCGGACATGGTGTGTCTCCCGTGGAGGTGAGAGAGAGCGGTGCTCTCGTTCGTGAGCAGTCTGCACCGAAGCGCCGCTCCAAAGCAAGAGCACTGCTCACAAAAAGGGTCGCTGATCTGTTTTGTGTGCGGCAGTCGCGTTCTTGGCCACTGCTCTCCCAGCTGGCAGACTGGGGCCATGAGCACCGTCCAGGGAGCCCGCGCACGGGCACGTATCGAAGTCACCGCGGCCATCAAGGACGAGGCCAGAAGGCAGCTGGCGGCGGACGGCGCGACCAAGCTCTCGCTCCGTGCCGTCGCGCGGGAACTCGGCATAGTCTCCTCGGCCCTGTACCGGTACTTCCCCAGCCGGGACGAGCTGCTGACCGCCCTCATCGTCGACGCCTACGACGCCGTGGGCGAAGCCGCCGAGCGGGCCCTGGCCGAGCAGCGGGCTACCGCGTCGCCGGCCGCCCGCTGGACCGCGGTCTGCCGCGCGGTGCGCGCGTGGGCGCTGGCCCATCCCCACGAGTACGCGCTCATCTACGGATCGCCCGTTCCCGGCTACACCGCCCCCGAGGCGACCGTCGGCCCCGCCGCCCGGGTCGGACTCGTCCTCATCTCGATCGCCCGGGACGCCCACCAGGGCAAGGGCATCGCACCCCCGCCACTGGCCGCGCCCCTGCGTGGCGAGGCGGAGCGCATGGCCGCCGACTTCGCCCCCGATCTGCCCCCGGCCGTGGCCGCCGCTCTGGTCGCCGCCTGGGCGCAGCTCTTCGGGCTCGTGTCGTTCGAGGTGTTCGGCCAGTTCCACCGCGTCGTCGAGGACCGCGAGCCGTTCTTCGCGCAGGCCGCGGAGCAGCTGGCCCGCTCGGTGGGCCTGGTGCTGCCCGCATAACCCCCCGCTGTGCGCCCGGGCTCGTACTCCCCCCGTAGTACGGGTGATCACCTCGCACGGCTGACGCCGCGGGCCCGGGCCGCGGTCTAGCGTGGCCGGTATGGAGAAGCAGTCACCCGGCGCCGATTCCTGCGGCGGCCCGTCCTGGCGGCAGAAGGGGCCGCCGCCCCGGTTGCGGCGCTGGGTGCGGGAGCCCGATGACCAGGACGCCCGCGCCGCTCGGCTGCCCTGGCCCTCGACGGCCGCGCTCACCGTGTTCGTCCTCGTGGGCTCCCACTTCGCCGCGCACGTGCAGACGGGCCGGGCCCCACTGGACGCCTTCGCCCATGTGCTCCTGGTCGCCGGTTGCGCGGTGCTCCTGGTCCGCCGCCGCCACCCCGTCGTCGCCGTGTTCGCCGCGTCGGCCGCGGCCATGGTCTACCTCGGCGCCGGATACCCCTACGGTCCGGTGTTCCTGCCGGTCATGGTCGGCTGCTTCGCCGCGGTCGTCGCGGGCCGCCGCCGTCAGGCCTGGGCCGCGATCGCCATGCTCTGGCTCGGCCACCTCCTGGTCGCCCACTGGCTCTACCGCTGGCTGCCCCCGGCGGGCGACGCCGCCGCACCCTGGGGTCAGGAACTGGGCATCGCCGCCTGGGCGGTGGCCATCATCGCGGTCGCCGAAGTGGTGCGCGTACGACGGGAACAGTGGGCCAGGGAGCGGGCCGGGCGGGCCGCCGCGGCGAAGCGGCGGGCCGACGAGGAGCGGCTGCGGATCGCCCGCGAACTGCACGACGTGCTCGCCCACAGCATCTCGGTCATCAACGTCCAGGCGGGTGTCGGCCTCGCGCTGCTCGACTCCGACCCGGAGCAGGCGCGCACCGCGCTGACCACCATCAAGTCGGCGAGCAAGGAGGCGCTCGGCGAGGTGCGCCAGGTCCTGGAGACGCTGCGGGCGCGGGGCGAGGCGCCGCGTTCCCCGGCCCCCGGCCTCGACCGCCTCCCCGAACTGGTCGAACAGGCCGCGAGCGCCGGACTCACCGTCGAGACCACGACGACCGGTGAGCGCGGCGCCCTTCCGCCCGGCACCGATCTGGCCGCCTTCCGCATCGTGCAGGAGGCGCTCACCAACGTCGTACGCCACTCCGCGGCGCGCACCGCCCGGGTGGAGGTCCGGTACGAGCGCGGTGCGCTGGTGCTGCGCGTCGACGACGAGGGGCCCGCGTCGGGCGGCGACGCGGGCGGCAGCGGCAACGGACTGATCGGCATGCGGGAGCGGGCCGCGGCGCTCGGTGGCACCATCGACGCGGGGCCGGCCCCGGCCGGAGGGTTCCGCGTCACCGCCCGCCTCCCGCTGGCCGTCGAAGCGAAGGAGAACCCGTGATCCGCGTAGTGCTGGCCGACGACCAGCTCCTGGTACGAGCCGGGTTCCGGGCGCTGCTCGACGCCCAGGCCGACATCGAGGTCGTGGGGGAGGCCGCCGACGGGCAGGAGGCGCTGGAGCTGGTGCGCCGACTGCGGCCGGACATCGTCCTGATGGACATCCGCATGCCGAGGCTCGACGGTCTCGCCGCCACCCGCGCGATCACCTCGGATCCGGACCTGGGCGCCGTCAAGGTGGTCATGCTCACCACCTTCGAGCTCGACGAGTACGTCTTCGAGGCGATCCGAGCCGGTGCCTCCGGATTCCTCGTGAAGGACACCGAGCCGGACGAACTGCTGCGCGCGGTCCGTGCGGTGGTCGACGGCGACGCGCTGCTCTCGCCCGGCGTGACCCGGCGCCTGATCGCGGAGTTCGCCGCGCGCTCGAAGGAACCGGCCGGCGCCGACAGCCTGGCCGACCTCACCGACCGTGAGCGGGAGGTGATGGCGCTGGTCGGCATCGGGCTCTCCAACGAGGAGATCGCCCGGCGGCTCGTGGTCAGTCCGCTGACCGCGAAGACCCATGTCAGCCGGGCGATGGTGAAGCTCGGCGCCCGCGACCGGGCCCAACTGGTCGTCCTGGCCTACGAGTCGGGTCTGGTGCGGCCGGGCTGGCTGGGCTGACGCGGGTCGCGGCCGGCCCCGTACGGAAAGCGCCACAGGACGTGCACGGTCCGCCAGACGAAGACGAGGACGGCGCAGCCGCCGCCGATGAGGAGGAGCACCCGCCGCAGGGGGTGCGGGAGTTCGAGCGCGTAGCCGGAGCCGCCGATCGCGCCGAACACCACACCGGCCGCGAACAGGGCGCTGGCCAGCGCGTATCCGATCTCGATCGTGATGGCGTCCCGCTCGGCCCGGCTCCGTGTCCCCATGCGCGAAGTTTCACAGCAGGGACGGCCGACGGGCAACCGTCGCCCGTCGGCCGTCCCTCCCCCCGGTGCGTGCACAAGACAGGCTACATGCGCGTGCATTGAGTGTGAATGCATTTAATTCACATGCAACAAACCGGTCGGGCTCTGCTACCGTGCCGCCATGGCAGCTGAGAAGACCGAGCGCCTGCTCGTGGACGAATGGCGGGAGCTCCTCGCCCTGCACGCGCGCACCACGTGCGAACTCGACCGCGAGCTCCATCCCTACGGGCTCGGCGCGAGCGACTTCGAGGTCCTCGACGTCCTGGCCGAGGGCTGCCGGAACGACCCGGGCCGCACGTTCCGCGTGCAGGAGCTGGCCTCGCGCATCCACCTCAGCCAGAGCGCGCTGTCCCGCCTGGTGGGGCGCCTGGAGAAGGACGGCCTGGTCACGCGAGGGATGTGCAGCGAGGACCGGCGCGGGGTGAGCGTGGCGATCACCGAGTCGGGCCGCTCCCGCCATGCCGAGGTGCTCCCGCTCCAGCGCGCGGTGCTGTCCCGGATGCTCATACACCGGGATCCCCGCTAAGAAGTCGTCAACTCCCTCATCCCTCAGACGAGTTGGCTCATCGTCATGAGGTCTCAGTCCTGGGGTGCGCTCGCGTGACGCGCGGTCCAGCCGATCAGCGCGGCGCCCGCGGCCAGGACGGCGACCGTGGTCAGGGCGAGCGGCAGCGACGACCACTCGGCGAGCAGCCCGATCGCGGGCGGCCCGAGCAGCATGCCGCCGTAGCCGAGCGTGGAGGCCGCGGCCACCCCGCCGGGCCCGGCGAGCGCGCCGGCCCGCGCCACGGCTACCGGGAAGATGTTGGCGAGGCCGAGGCCCGTCACGGCGAAGCCCGCGAGAGCGAGCCAGATCGTCGGGGCCAGGGAGCCCAGCAGCATTCCGGCGCAGGCGGTGAGCCCGCCGGTCACCAGGGTGCGGGTTTGGCCGAGCCGTTCGAGGAGCGCGGTGCCCGAGAGCCGCCCGGCCGTCATCGCCAGGGCGAACAGGGAGTAGCCGACGGCGGCGACACCCGGCGCCGCGGCCAGGTCCTGTTCCAGGTGCAGGGCGCCCCAGTCCGCCATCGCGCCCTCGCCGTACGCGGTGCAGAGCGCGATCACGCCGAAGAGCAGCACCAGGCGCCGGGCCCGTCCGTCGAGCCGACGTCCCTGGGCGTGGGGCGTGCTCGCGTGCACCGTCGCCGGTTGCCGCAGGAGCACCCGCCCGGCGAGCACGGTCACGACCAGGCCGACCCCGGTGAGGGCCAGCAGGTGCGCGGTGGGGGAGAGGCCCGACGCGACCAGCGCGCCGACGCCCGCGCCGACCATCCCGCCGAGGCTGAACGCCGCGTGGAAACTCGGCATCACCGGGCGGCGCAGCGCCGCGACCAGGTCGACGGCGGCGCTGTTCATCGCCACGTTGATGCCGCCGTACGCGGCGCCGAACACCAGCAGCACCAGGCCCAGGGTGAGGGCCGAGTGGGTCCGCGGGGGAAGCGCGAGGGCGAGGGCCATCAGCGCGCCGCAGGCGACGGTCACCGGATGGCTGCCGAACCTGCGGCACAGCCGCCCGGTCAGCACCATCGTCACGACCGCCCCGGCGGAGACGCCGAGCAGGGCAAGCCCCAGCTCGCCCGCGGAAGCCCCGGTCTGCTGCTTGATCGCGGGAATGCGGACGACCCAGCCGGCGAACAGGAAGCCGTCGAGGGCGAAGAACACGGTCAGGGCGGAGCGGAGGCGGAACAGGGAGGGTGCGGCGCTGTTCTCGCCAGGACCCCCCGGAGCGGCCGTCCGTACTTTGTTTAGTAGCGGCACAAAGTCAGGATAGGGGCAGCGCGGCGACTCATCAACCGGCCCGCGCGGCGCTGAGGCCGCGCGCACGGTGTCCCGGGCGGAGCCCCGCGCCGCGGCCGCCGGGACCCGCGACCGGACCCGTCGCCCGGCCAACTTCCGGAAGGATCGCTTCCGTCCGGGGTCATGGGAGACTCGCCCCCATGAACGGCAAGGCGACGACCACCAGGACCAGGCTGGACAGGGGCCGCGGCGCGCTCGGACCCGCCCTCGAACTGGTACACACCGGCCGCGCGCCGACCCGCGCCGTGCTCACCGCCGAACTGGGCGTCACCCGCGCCACCGCGGGCGCGGTCGCCGCCGAGCTCGAGGCGCTCGGCCTGATCCAGGTCGACTCCCGGCCTGCCGCGGCCGGTTCCCAGGGTCGCCCCTCGCACCGGCTCGCCGTCCACGACCACGGGCCCGTCGCGCTCGCCGCGCAGGTGCACGCGGACGGCTTCCGCGCCGCGCTCGTCGGCCTCGGCGGCGAGATCGTCGCCACGGACCCCGGCTGCGTGACCGTCTCGGCGGATCCCGCGCAGGTGCTCGGCGAGGTCGTCGACGCGGGCGCGGCCCTCCTCAAGGGCAGCGGCCGCAGGTGTGTGGGCGCGGGCCTGGCCGTGCCGTCCGCCGTCGCCGAACCGGAGGGCACCGCGCTCAACCCCCTGCACCTGGCGTGGCCCGCGGGCGCCCCGGTGCGCGAGATCTTCGCGGAGCGCGTCCGCGCGGCCGGCATCACCGGCCCCGCCTTCACCGGCAACGACGTCAACCTTGCGGCGCTCGCCGAACACCGGCACGGCGCGGGCCGCGGCGCCCAGCACCTGCTCTGCGTCGCCACCGGCCACCGCGGCGTCGGCGGCGCGCTCGTGCTCGACGGCCGTCTGCACACCGGGAGTTCGGGCCTGGCCCTGGAGGTCGGCCATCTCACCGTCAACCCGGACGGCCGCCCCTGCTACTGCGGCAGCCGCGGCTGCCTCGACGTCGAGGCCGACCCGCTGGCGTTCCTCACGGCCGCGGGCCGCGTCCCCGGACCCGAGGTGTCGCTCCTCGAACAGTCACGGGGACTGCTGCGCCACGCGTACGCGGACGCCGCCGTGCGCCGCGCCGCCGAGGAGCTCATCGACCGGCTCGGCCTCGGCCTCGCCGGACTCGTCAACATCCTCAACCCCGACCGGATCGTCCTCGGCGGCCTCCACAAGGCGCTCCTGGAGGCGGACCCGGACCGGCTGCGGGCCGTGGTGGCCGACCGCAGCCTGTGGGGCCGCAGCGGCGGCGTCCCGATCCTCGCCTGCTCCCTCGACCACAACAGCCTGGTCGGAGCGGCCGAGTTGGCCTGGCAGCCGGTGCTCGACGACCCGCTCGGCGCGCTGGCTCACCAGGCGTAGACCCGCGCCGGGTTGTCGATCAGGATCTGCTCCACCAGGTCCTCGCCCAGGGCGACTTCGAGTCTGGGCCGCACCCGGCGCAGCAGATACGGCATGCCCGGGGTGTCCGGGGTCACCGTGTCCCCGCCGAGCAGCAGCCGGTCGGCGAACCCGGCGTCCGCGAGGGCCCGCAGCGCGTCCGGCATCCGCCAGTCGGTGGCGTGGTTGGCCCGTGAGGGTCCGTCGAAGGCGAGGTTGGCCCCGGCCTCGGCGGCCAGGCGGTGCACGGTGAAGTCGGGGGAGCGGTTGAGGTGGCCGAGGATCACCGAGCCGGGCGGTACCTCCAACTCCCCGCAGAGCAGGTCGAGTACGTCGAGCACGCCCGTGCCCAGCTCCAGGTGCACGGCGATCGGCGCCCCGGTGCGGTGATGTGCCTCGGCGGCGGCTCCCATCGTCAGCGTGGCATGCTCGTCGAGCCCGTGGAATCCGCCCGCCACCTTGATCAGGCCCGCCGTGACCCCGGTGTCGCCGATGCCCTGGGTCAGCTCGCCGACGAACAGCTCGGCGAGCCGGCCGCGTACCGAGTCGAGCAACTCCGTGCTGTAGTGGGCGGCTTGGTGCAGGCCGGTGGCCGCGATGACGTGCACCCCCGCGGTGCGCGACAGGGCGGGCAGCTCGGCGATCCGGCGCCCCATGCCGTACGGCGTCCACTGGACCACGGTGGTGCCGCCGAGCGCGCCGAACCCGGCGAGCCGTTCCGCCGCGTCGCTCACGTCGGCCAGCTCCTGACCGGGCAGCAGCGGGCTGCGGATGAAG
This sequence comes from Streptomyces sp. NPDC045846, assembly GCF_056431605.1. NCBI lineage: Bacteria > Bacillati > Actinomycetota > Actinomycetes > Kitasatosporales > Streptomycetaceae > Streptomyces > Streptomyces sp. NPDC045846. The sequence continues at coordinate 317,294 of NZ_JBWKKJ010000006.1, forward strand.
AGGTGGTCGTGGGCGTCGACGACCCCGAGCAGGTCGGCCGGCACCGGGCCGAGCACCGTGTGCGCGGCGGTCACCACTGCCGCCCCGACCGCAGCCCCGCACGCCCGGGTTGCGAGAGGTGCAGCACCTGGAAGCGTTCGCCCGGCGCGGGCGGATCGGGCTGCTCCCACAGCGTGAACCGCACGAGTTCCCAGCGGCTCGGGTCGAGGGCCACGGCGCTCGCCACCACTCCGGGCGCCGTCTCCCCGGCCGCCTCGTCCGCCACGAACCGCGCCGGTTCGACATCGTGCGGGACCGGCACGCGCAGCCGCGTCGCCGCGGTGGGTACGGCGCCGGACGCGGGTCCCTCCTGGTAGGACAGGCCCGTCGAGAGCTGCACCCGGGGGCGCCCGAAGTCGTCGACGAGACCCTGGAATCCGGGGCCCCACAGAAAGGAGTTCATGCCTTCGGCGGTGGACCACAGATAGAACGTGGCATAGGAGTTGACCGGTGCCCCGGCCGCGCGCTCGCGCATCAGATAGGCCTTCAGGCCGAGCCCGGGGAAGTCGTCCAGGAGATGGCCCCGGGTGGCGACGCGTTTGCGGATGATCTCCATGTCGTAGTCGGCGGGCAGCGTGATCTCGTACTGCAGGGCGTGCATCGCGTACTCCTCGGGCGAAGGGGGTGGGGCGGTGCGTCAGCGGGACGCGGGGGGCGGGGCGAGCAGCGAGAGCAGTCCGCGCACGGCCGCGTCGAAGCCGTCGGACGAACCGGAGGCGCGCGCCAGGACGTAGCCGCCCTGGACGGTCGACACCACGGCGGCGGCGATCTCGCCCGGCACCAGATGCGCGGCGAACTCGCCCCGGTCCAGGCCCTCCTGGACGATCTCGGCGAGCCTGGCGCGCAGCCAGTCGAGCGTCTCGTCGACGGGTGCGCGCAGCTCGGCGCTCGCGATGATCTCGGGGTCCATCGTCAGCCGCCCGATGGGACAGCCGCGCAGCACGTCGCGCTCGCGCAGCAGATACGCCGAGATCCGCTCGTACGCGGTGCCGTCGCCCCCGAACGCGGCCGCGGAGGCGGCCCGCAGGTCCTCGGCGGTGCGCCGGATCGCGGCCAGTGCCAAGTCGGGCTTGCCCGCGAAGTGGTGGTACATGCTGCCCTGGCCGGCGCCCGCCTGCTGCTGGATCGCCTTGGGGCTGGTGCCTACGTAACCGCGCTCCCACAACAGCTCGCGGGTGGCTTCGATCAGACGCTCCGGAGTGCTCATGCGATCACTGTACATACCAGTAGGTACAGAATCCAGAGCAGGCGGCGAGCGCCGGTCTACTCCCCGCGGGGTACGGCGACTGCCGCTGGCCGTACGACGACTCGCACTCCTGGCCGGAGAGAGGCTCGAAGCATCACCGACCCCCCCACCGAGGGAGCTGACAACAATGAACACCCTGGCCTACGCGGGACCCGGTCCCTGGGTCCTCTTCTTCCCGCTGATCTGGGCCGCCGTGGTCCTCGCCGTCGTCACCGTGCTGCGCCGCGGGGGCCCGCGGGGCCGCCGCGGGCCGTGGCGGGCGCCGATGGACGACCGCTCGCCCATCGCCGTGCTCGGCCGCCGGTTCGCCGCCGGCGAGATCGACGAGGAGGAGTACTGGCGCCGGATCTCCGTCCTGGAGGAACACTTCGGGCGGACCACCCTGACCCCTCCGGGCAAGGGCGGCGCGGTGTGACCCCCGGCGCCGTCGACGTCCACGGCGCCGGTGGCGGTGACGTGAGGGCCCTGGCTGTCTGCTCGGCGGCGGCGCGGGGGGCTCCGGCGGTCGGGTGGCCGTCGCGTTCACGTCCCAAGTGCCGCTAGCCGAAGGCAGGTTGACGGCTGAGCGCTGCCGTGCCGCCCCGCCCGGTCAGCCCGCGACGGGAGAGCGGGCGGCGGCCGTCGCCCGTCCACGCACCGTGTGCGAGGCCCGGCTTGAGGTGAACGGCGTGGTCGGCTTCGATCCGTACAGCGGGTACGGCGGCAGGGCCACGGCGGGGGAGGGCACGGCCAGCGTGAACCACACGGTCTTGCCGGACTCGCCCAGCGGACGCACGCCCCAGCTCTCGCTGACCGCGGCGATCAGGGCGAGCCCGCGGCCGTTGGTGGCCAGGGCGTCGGCGTCCCGCACGGCGGGCAGCGTCGGATCGTGGTCGTGGACGGAGATGGTGAGGCGGTCGAGCAGCAGCTCGATGACCACGGTGCACATCTTGTCGGGCTCGGCATGCCGGTGGACGTTGGTGAGCAACTCGGTGACGCCGAGCGCCGCCTCGTCTATCAACGGATCCAGATGCCAGTAGCGCAACTGCGCCGATACGATTCTGCGGACCTGTCCGATCCGCGACGGCAGGGCTTGGAGCTCCACCGTGCACTGCCTGCTTGGCTGGCTGATCACGGTTGCGACTCCCCGAATGAGGTCCGGAAGTAGCTGTCTGGTCCGGCGGCCTTGCTCAGAGCGTCACCGCCGGTCAACCCTCGGTGATGTGACATCAGCGTGACTCAGGGGTGCGTACTCCGCAACTCGCGTCCCTGGAAGCTCACGCGCTTCAGCCGTGCGCGCCGTGCGTCGTCTGACGGATGGCCTGCAGGAATCGCTGGGTCAGATCGCTGCCGCGCGAGCGGTCCGGCTCCTCGCCCATCGTCAGGCGGTAGCGGGTGCCGTTCAGCCGCGCCACCGTGCGGTCCTCCTTGGCGAGCCACGGCAACCGGGGTCGCGCCGCGCTGACCGCGTCGACGGGCGCGCTGTCGATCTCCCGCCCGTTGCTGGTGAGCAGCGCCAGCCTGCCGTCCTTGATCAGCACCTGGCCGGCTCGCGTCAGCGAACGCGTCCACCGCTCGATCCGTACGCCCTTCGCACTGAACTCGGGTTCCGCCATGACCGTCCGGCCCCCTTCACATCGTTCCTGGTGGGCAGTCTGCACAACGACGAGCCTACGCACCAGGGCGCACGGGGGATCGGGTCCGGGCCAGCCGCGCCCAGGTGCCACCAGGCGCCCCACAAGCCACTCCTATGGATCCTCAAAGGGAACGTTTGTGCAGGTGAGAGGGGTATTGTCGGATGTGGGGGCGGCACCCAGAACACGACGAGGAGTGGCATGGAAACCATCGATGTGGACCGCAGCGATCCGGAGTACCGCGCCTGGCTCAAGGAGGCCGTGCGCAAGGTCCAGGCCGATGCCAACCGCTCCGCCGACACCCACCTCCTGCGCTTTCCCCTGCCCGAGGCCTGGGGCATCGACCTCTATCTGAAGGACGAGTCGACCCACCCCACCGGCAGCCTCAAGCACCGCCTCGCGCGCTCGCTGTTCCTGTACGGCCTGTGCAATGGCTGGATCCGGCCGGGCAAGCCGGTGATCGAGGCGTCCAGCGGCTCGACCGCCGTCTCCGAGGCGTACTTCGCCAAGCTGATCGGCGTGCCGTTCATCGCCGTCATGCCCCGCACCACCAGCGCCGAGAAGTGCCGCCTGATCGAATTCCACGGCGGCCAGTGCCACTTCGTCGACGACTCGATGAAGATGTACGAGGAGTCCGCCGCGCTCGCCGCCGAGACCGGCGGCCACTACATGGACCAGTTCACCTACGCGGAGCGGGCCACCGACTGGCGCGGCAACAACAACATCGCCGAATCGATCTACCAGCAGCTGAAGTTGGAGCGCTACCCCGAGCCCGCGTGGATCGTCGCCACGGCCGGCACCGGCGGCACCTCGGCCACCATCGCGCGCTACGTCCACTACATGCAGCACGACACCATGGTCTGTGTCCCCGACCCGGAGAACTCCTGTTTCTTCGACGGCTGGACGCAGGGCGACCCGCTCGCCACCAGCGACTGCGGCTCGCGCATCGAGGGCATCGGCCGCCCCCGCATGGAGCCGAGCTTCGTGCCCGGCGCCATCGACCGCATGATGAAGGTCCCGGACGCGGCGAGCGTGGCGGCCGTACGCGCCCTGGAGAAGGCCATCGGCCGCAAGGCGGGCGGCTCCACCGGAACCGGCCTGTGGAGCGCGCTGCGGATCGTCGCCGAGATGGTCGCCGAGGGCCGCACCGGCAGCGTCGTCACCCTGCTCTGCGACCCGGGCGACCGCTACCTCGACAAGTACTACTCGGACGCCTGGCTCGCCGAACAGGGCCTGGACATCACCCCGTACACCGAGACGCTCGACACCTTCCTGGCGAGCGGGGTCTGGCCGGACCGGTGAGCCGGCCGGAACGGGACCTTCTGCCCGTGCGGGACCCCGCTCCGCGTGCCAGGGTGACGACATGGACACGCGCCCGGTAGTTGTCGCCGTAGACGGATCCGACCACAGTCTGCGGGCCCTGGAGTGGGCCATTCCCACCGCCCGCAGACTGGCCGCGGAGCTGGTCATCGCGCATGTCCTGCCCGATCACACCCAGCTCTGGGCGGCCCGCCGCTCCGCACTCGGCCCCGGCCCGGCGCTCAACGACCCGGTCACCGACCGGATCCGCGCCGCGCTGTCGGGCCGCGACGAACTGCCCTCGGTGCGGTTCGACTCCCTGGAGGGCGAGGTGGCCGACGCCCTGCACGCCTTGGGCGCCGAGGCCCGGATGCTGGTGATGGGCTCGCGCGGGCGCGGCGGCTTCGCCAGCCTGCTGCTCGGCTCCAACAGCCTGGCCGTGGCCACCCGGGCGCCCTGCCCCGTCGTGGTCGTGCCGCCGCTGGCCCGCACGGGCGAGGCCGAGCGGGCGACGGGCCGGGTCGTGCTCGGGCTCAACCTGAGCGAGACCGCGGACGCCGTGATCGCGTTCGCCTTCGTGGAGGCGGGTGCCCGGAACGTGCCGCTCCAGGTGCTGTCGGCCTACCCGGCCCCGCCGCCGACCGCCCTGATGGTCGCGGGCGAGTTTCCGCCGGCGGCCCTCGAACGCGACCAGTACGAACCCGTCGAACGGGACCTGCGGCGCGAACAGGCCGACCGGCTCCAGCCCTTCAAGGAGCGCTTCCCCCAGGTCGAGGTGGACGCCGTGATCGCGCCCGCCGACGCGGCCGGCCACCTCGTCGACGCCTCCGCGTCGGCCGCGCTGATCGTGGTCGGCCGGCACCGCCGTCGCCTGAAGCCCGGCTCCCTGCTGATGGGCTCCGTGGCGCACGCGGTGCTGCACCACGCGGAGTGCCCGGTCGCGGTGGTCCCGGCCCGCGACGACGACTGACCCGCCCCGAAGCTCCGTGTCAGCGGCTCAACTTCCGCCCCACGAGGCCGCGTTGGGCACCCCGGCCGACCCCGCGCCGCGCTCCCGCCGGTAGCTTGGCCCTCTACGGTAGGAAAGATCCACTGAGCGGCACGGGGAACACGGGGAGCTGTCATGCCATCTGTACTGATCGTCGGCGGGGGACTGGTCGGGCTGACCGCCGCCCTGTGCCTGGAGTACCACGGGGTCGACTACGTGCTCGTGGAGCGCGACGCCGAGCCGACCGTGCTGCCCCGCTCGCGCGGCATGCACACCCGTGCCGTGGAGATCTTCCGCCAGATCGGCGTCGAGGACGCCGTGCAGGCCGCGAGCGCGTCCGCCCTGAAGATGGGCCGGTTCGGCGGCGCGCGCACCGGCCGGAGCATCGCCGATTCCGAGGCGCTCGACCTCCGCCACGTCCTCGCCACGGGCGCCATGGTCGGCGCGGACGCGAGCCCCTCGGCCTTCTGCTTCTGCCCCCAGGTGCTCCTTGAACCGGTCCTGCGGGAAATCGCCGAACAGCGCGGCGGCGACATCCGGTTCGCGACCGAACTGACCGCGTTCACCCAGGACGACGACCGGGTCACGGCCACCCTCACGGACCGGTCCACGGGCCGCACCGACACCCTGTACGCCGACTACCTGTTGGCGGCCGACGGCGCCGGAAGCCCGGTCCGCACCGCCCTGGGCATCACCAGCACCACCCGCCCCGCCACCCACCACTACCTCAACCTGTACTTCCGCGCCGACCTCACCGAGCTGGTGCGCGACCGCACCTTCAGTCAGTGCGAGATCACCGGGCCCGAGGTGTCCGGCCTGTTCCTGGCCAAGAACAACACCGACGAATGGTCCTTCCACCTCGCCTACGACCCCGAGCGCGAGAGCCCGGACGACTACCCCGACGAGCGGTGCGTCTCGCTGCTGCGCACCGCGATCGGCGCGGACGATCCGCGGCCGCGCATCGAACTGCTCGCCCGCGGCGCCTGGGACACCGGCACCGCGGTCGCCGACGCCTACCGCGGCGGCCGGGTCCTGCTGGCCGGGGACGCGGCCCACCGGCACGCCCCCTGGGGCGGCTTCGGCGCCAACACCGGCATCGCCGACGTGCACAACCTGGCGTGGAAGCTGGCCGCCGTCCTGCGGGGCGAGGCGCCGGACGCCCTGCTCGACACCTATGAGCACGAGCGCCGCCCGCGCGGCTTGCTGGTGGCTGAACAGGCCTGGCTGCGCACTGACTTCCGGGCCCGCTACGCCATCCGTACGCCGGACAACGGCGCCGCCCTCGACCGCCAGCGGGGCACCGGCGAGATCATGACCCGCTACCGGTACGCCTCCGCCGCCGTGCACGGCGCTCCCGCCGGGGACTCGGTCGAGGTGCTGGCGGGCCAGACCGGCACCCGTACCCCGCACCTCTGGCTCGACCGCGACGGCGGCCGCCTGTCCACCCTGGATCTGTGCGGACCGGGCTTCACCCTGCTCACCTGCGGGGACGCCCGGGCGGACGCCGCCTGGTCGGACGCGGCCAAGGCCCTTCCGCTGACGGTTCATCACATCGTGACCGGTGAAGACGCCTTGGAGCGCGAGGTCTCCGTTCCGCGGGACGCCGAGGGAGTCTGGACCACCGTCGTCGGCCTGCCGCCGCAGGGCGCGCTGCTCGTGCGCCCGGACGGCTTCGTCGCCGCCCGCTCCGACGAAGGACTCACACCGGAGACCCTCGACGAGACCTGGCGGTCCGTCATGGGCCTGCGCACGAAGGTGAGTTGAGGCGCGTGTGGCGCCCCCGAGGCGGCGGTCCGGTGCGGCTCAGGGTGTCGGGGCGGTCGCGAGGCGGCGGTCGAGGTTGCGCATCGCACTCCTGAAGGACTGGCCCATGCCCGGCCCGGCCACGCGCGCCACCAGGCGGAACAGGGCCGGTCCCTCGGTCGCCATCGTCCAGCGCACCCTCGTCCCCGAGCCGTCCGGAGCGAGCCGCCAGTCCTCCAACAGGGCCCTCACTCCAGGGGCGTTGGTCTCGTCCACGCGGTAGGCGTACCGCTCGCCCGGGTCCGTGGCCATGATCGTCTCGCGGAAGAACACCCCGCCTCGCAGCCTCACCTCGCGCCCGGCCCCGCCGTCCAGCGGGCGGGCCGCGGCGACGGAGGAGAACCAGGCGGGCATGTCGGTCACCTCGTCGGCGAGCGCGCGGTAGACGGCCGCAGGCCCCGCCGAGAGACGGGTGGTGAACACCAGGCGCGTCGGCGCCGACCCGGCGAAGTCCAGTTCCACGGGCCTGAGTCGGCGAGCCATGACGCGGTCCTCCTGGCGGTCGGGTGTGCGGGGGCCCGTGCCCGTCGGGCGCGGGAGCCCGCACACCATAACTGTCGGCCCGTCAGATGTCTGCGGGTCCGCCGCCGTCGGGCCCGTTGTCGGATCCGTTGTCGGGAATCTCCCCGGCCACCACGAGGTCCCTCAGATGCTCGGTCATCTCCTCGCGGGCGCGCTCCGAGAGGCCCGCGTCCGTCACCAGCGAGTCGACCTGGTCGAGCGCGGCGAACGAACTGAGGCCCACCGTCCCCCACTTGGTGTGGTCCGCGATCACCACGACGCGCCGCGCCGACTGCACGAACCGCCGATTGGTCTCCGCCTCCGCGAGGTTGGGCGTGGAGAGCCCCGCCTCCACCGAGATGCCGTGCACCCCGATGAACAGCACATCGAAATGGAGCGAGCGGATCGCCGCGTCGGCCACCGGCCCCACCAACGTGTCGGAGAGCGTGCGCACCCCGCCCGTCAGCACCACGGTCGCCGCCCCCGGACGCGGCCCGGAGCCCGCGGGGGAACCCTTGGCGGCATGGAACACGTCGGCGACCTGCACCGAGTTGGTCACCACCGTCAGTTCCGGAACGTCCACCAACTGCTGGGCCAGCGCGTACGCCGTCGTCCCACCGGCCAGCGCGATGGCACTGCCGGGCACGGCCATCCGGGCCGCCTCCCGCGCGATGTCCTGCTTCGCGCTGAGCTCCAGCGTCGACTTCGCCTGGAAGCCGGGCTCGTGCGCCGTGGCGTCCGCGACGGGCACGGCGCCGCCGTGCACCTTCTCGATCACGCCCTGGCGCGCCAGCGCGTCCAGATCCCGGCGGACCGTCATGTCCGACACGTTGAGTTTCCGGGTGAGTTCGTTGACCCGGACCCCGCCCCGCCGTCTGACCTCATCGAGGATCAGCGCGCGACGCTGCTCCGCGAGCAGATTCTGGTGGTCGCTCACTGCCGGGCCGGCCCCTTCCACATCGTCGAACACACTCGCCGGGCACACCTGCACCCCCGGGCTACGGACACCCCATCCTGTCACGGGGAGATTCGGTGAGAGCACTGCACCAGGGGACCCGGATCCGAGATCCTGATGTTCCGTGTCACCCGCGCCGCCGATCCTGCCATCACGAGAGCGAGTCGCAGAAGTGTCCCGTGCCACACCCGCCGCCCAGGCCGGTGCCCCAGCCGTCGAGAGCGGCGGTCCCGCACTCGAGCTGCTGGTCCACGGCGTTGGGGGCACCACCCCGCAGAAGATGCTCGACGACCCGCGGACCGTCTGCGTCACCGGCGACGACACCGCCGCCATCTACCGGCGCGCCGAGGACGCCGACGCCGAGGCGCACCCCGAGCGCTACCGCGACCGCCCGGTGCCCGAGGCGTACGTCTGGTGCAACCTGACCTCCGGCAACAGCGCCCGCGCCCTGTGGCTGCTCCTGCTGCCGTTCATGGTGATCAACCTCGCCCACTGGATGCGCCCGCCCGCCGGGGAGCCCGCCTGGGCGATCCGGCTGTACGGGGTGCTGGTGCGGCTCGTCGCGCTCAGCCTCACCGTGCTGCTGGTGGCCGCCGCCTGCGAGGTCGCGCTCGACCTCACCGCCTGGCAGTGCGCGGGCTCGGCCGCCTGCTCGCGCTCGTGGTACTGGCTCGGCTTCACCTCGGTCGCCCACCACGGCTGGTGGGCGCAGCCGGGCCGCCGCCTCGCCCTCGCGGCCCTCGCCCCCGCGGGCCTGACCCTGCTGCTCTGGTACCTCTCCAACCGCACCTGGAGCGCCTACGAGTCGCAGCAGCCCCTGAACGCCGAGCCCGCCGCCCCTCCGGCGGAGGCGGCCAAACCCGCGTTCAGCAGGCCCGGATTCTGGTACGGCAGGCGTCTGGTGGCCCGGCTGCGCGCCGCCCACACCGCCGCCGGGTTCCTGACCACCGCCGCCGGGGTGACGGCCGCCGCCGCCCGCTACGACCGCGCGGCCACCAGCGCCCTCTTCGAGACGCTCGGCCTGCTCCTGGAGTCGGCCCTGGCCATCGCGGGGCTGGTTGTGGTGTGGGTGGTGTGCCGTCGCGGGCGGACCGAGTCCCATCTGGACGAGCAGCTCGACCGGGCCGTCACCGCCTGGCTGCCCCTCTCCTCGCTCGTCCTGCTCGCGTCCGCCCTGGTGTACGCGGCCTGGGACCGCTCCGACTGGGTCTCGGCCGGGACGCTGCCCGGTGACCGCGCGTTCGGCTTCCTGGCCCTGGCCCAGGGGGTGCTGGTGGTCGCCCTCGCCGCGGTGGCCGGACATCTGTGCCGCCGGGCACCGGGAGGGCGCACCGCGCTGCACGGGCTCGGCGGCCCCGTCGTCGCGATGCTCGCCTGCGCGCTCGGGGGCGTGATGACCGGCGGCGTAGCCCAGCGCGTGGCCGACTGGATCGACCACGGCGCACCCGAGGGCACGCGCCGCTCGGTCTTCAACGGGCCGCCGCCGCTGCTCACTTGGCAGGCCTCGGTGATCCCGGCCCTGCTCGCGCTGCTGGTGCCCGTCGTGGCGTTCTTCGCCGTACGCACCTGGCGCACCGCCCGCGCCGAGGAGCCCCGCGTCATGGCCGACTACCCCACCGAGCGGCCCGACACCGTGCGCACCCGACAGATCGCGCGCGCCCGTGCCGTGGCCGGACTCACCGACCACGCCCCGGTCTTCCTCGGCATCGTCTCCGGCGCGTCCCTGCTGCTGGGCGCCGCGGCCCTGGCCGGCGCCTGGTGGACCAGCCAGGTGCCGGACCAGGCGGCCGACGGCGCGGCCACGCCCGTCGCCTTCGCCGCCGACGCCGCCCAGTCCCTCGGGTCCTGGTGCACCGGCTTCGGCTTCCTCCTCTTCGTCACCTGGGGGCGGCGCGCCTACAAGGACGCGGCGGCCCGCCGCACCGTCGGCATCCTGTGGGACGTCGGCACCTTCTGGCCGCGCGCCGCCCACCCCTTCGCGCCGCCCTGCTACGCCGAGCGGGCCGTGCCCGACCTCGCCTGGCGCATGAACACCTGGACCGACCGCACCGGCGGCCGCCTCGTGATCTCGGGCCACTCGCAGGGCAGCGTCCTGGCGGCCGCCGCCGTCTGGCAGCTGCCCGCGGCCACCCGGCGCCGGGTGGCCCTGCTCACCTACGGCTGCCCCGTCGAGCGGCTGTACGGCCGCTGGTTCCCCGCCTACTTCGGCCCCGCGCCGCTCCAGGCCCTGCACCAGGAGGTGCACTGCTGGCGGAACCTGTGGCGCGCCACCGATCCGATCGGCGGACCCGTCCTGACCGGCGGCGCCGTGGACAAGGGCCCGCTGCTCGACCCGCTCGCCTACGGCCGGACCCGTGAACACCCGCTGCCCGCGCCCATCCTCGGACACTCCGACTACCAGGCCGACCCCGCCTTCGGCCGCGAACGGGCCCTGCTGCTGGCCGAGTTGGCGTCGGGCGTACCGAACCAGAGGGCGGATCAGGGCAGTTCGGGCAGGTCGTCCGGGTAGAGCAGGGTCAGGTCGTCGGTGCTGGCGTCGGCGAGCTGGGCGACCCGGCCCGCGTGCCGCTCCACCATCGACTCGAACGTCTGGCGCGCGGTGCGCCCGTTGCCGAACGCGGCGCCCCTGGGCAGCACCGTGAAGTACTTCAGGAGGCACTCCGCGGTCCCGGAGCCGAGCCGGTACTCGTGCTCGTCCGCCTGCTGCTCCACGATGCGCAGCAGCTCCTCGGGGGAGTAGTCCGAGAACCTGATGGTCCGTGAGAAGCGGGACGCCACACCGGGGTTGACGCTCAGGAACCGCTCCATCTCCGCGGTGTACCCGGCGACGATGACCACCACCGCCTCACGGTGGTCCTCCATCAGCTTCACCAGCGTGTCGATCGCCTCGCGCCCGAAGTCACGGCCCGAGTCCTCCGGCGACAGGGCGTACGCCTCGTCGATGAAGAGCACGCCGCCGCGCGCCCGCTCGAAGGCCTCCTGGGTGCGGATCGCGGTGGACCCGATGTGCTCGCCGACCAGGTCGACGCGGGACACCTCCACCAGATGGCCGCGCTCCAGGACCCCGAGGGAGGCGAGGATCTCCCCGTACAGCCGCGCCACCGTGGTCTTGCCGGTGCCGGGGGAGCCGGTGAAGACCAGGTGCCGGCGGACCGAGGCCGCCTTGAGACCGGCCTGCTGCCGCTTGCGGCCGACCTCGATCATGTCGGTGAGCGCCCGCACCTCGCGCTTGACGCTCTCCAGGCCCACCAGGGTGTCCAACTCGCCGAGCACCGCCCCCGAACTGCGCGCGGGCTCGGTCACGGGCGCGGCCGACGGAGGCTCGACGGGGCGCGGGCCGGGGACGCCGGAGAGCAGCCCCATCGTCTGCGTCGCGCTCTGCACGGCGGGCGGCTCGGCGGCGCCGTCCTTGGCACCGCTCTCGTCGCTGGTGCAGTCCTCCACGACCGCGCCGTCCTCGGAGAACTCGTAGCCCCGGCGCGCGCAGCGCTCGGTGCGGCAGCGCGTCAGCGTCGTACGGCAGCCGTCGATGACGTGGAAGCCGAAGCCGCCGCTGCCGGTCACCCGGCAGCCGTGGAAGGTGCCCCGGCCCTCGGCGGAGACGTAGAACCCGGCCTCCGCGGGCGAGGTGACCGTGACGCGCTCGATGCGCGGGTCGGCGCCCTTGGTCACGATGACACCGGTCTGCGCGCCGTCGATGGTGCAGCCCGCGAGGGTGCCGCCGCTGCCGTGGTCGCGGAACCAGGCCCCCGTGGAGGCCTCCCGGATACGGCAGTCGTCGAGCTGGGCGGTAGCGCCGTCGCTCACCGACACCGCCGTGTTGCGGACCTGGGTGAGGTCGCTGTCCACCACGTCGGCGCGTGAGCCCCGGTCGAGCACGAAGAGCGCGTCCGGTACGTCATGGACGCGGCAGCCCTCCAGGACCGCCGTCGCGCCGTCGCTGACCCACACCGCCGGGTAGTCGCCCGTGCTGTCGTGGATCTCGCACTGGTTGGCGTCCACCCGGGTGCCCGGGTCCCACACCGACAGGCCGTTGCGCCCGAAGCGGCGGACCTTGGTGCGCGTCAGCGTGAGCACCGAACGCGAGCGCAGGTCCACCGCGTTCTCGGGGATGTCGTGGATGTCGCAGTCCGCGAGCGTGAGCACCGCGTCCGTGTCGAGGGTGATGCCGTCGGCCGAGGTGCGGTGCACCGTGCAGTCGGTGAGGTGGGCCGCGGCCCGCGAGGCGATCTGCACCCCGGCGCCCTTGACCTCGTACACCTCGCAGCCGAGCGCCTCGAGGCCGCTGCCCTCGCCGCTGACGGCCAGCCCGGCCCCGCTGGAATGGTGCACCCGACACCGTTCGAGCCGGGGGTGGCCGCCGCTGTGCACGGACACGCCGGACTGCCCGGCCGCCACGACCTCGCACTCCTCGAACACACCGCCCGCGCCGTCGAAGACACCGATGCCGACGCCGCCGGGATTGTCCACGGTGCAGCGCCGCACCGTGGGCCGCGCGCCGCCCCGCACCTCGATGCCGACCGCCGAGCGCGTCACCACCCGCAGATCGGCGAGCTCGGGCGCGCCGTCCTCCACGAGCAGCGCGGGCGCCGCCGCGTCCTGGCCCTCCAGATACAGGTCCCGCACGGTCGCCGAGGCGCGCACGGTCAGCGCCACGCCGTCGACGGGCGCGATGCGGACCGAGCCGACCGCGCCCTCGGGGCCGCGCAACGTCACGGAGCGCCGCAGCACCAGGTTCTCCCGGTAGGTGCCCGGGGCGACGGTCAGGACGTCGCCGTCGCCCGCGGCCTCCAGGGCCGCGGCCAAGGAGGCGTACTCACCCGTGCGGCGGCGCCACCTCGACGTGCCCGTGTGCGTCACCTGGACCGTGCCCTGAGCCATCGTGCTGCCGTGCCCCCACCTCGTGCGTGCGTCCTCGCACACACCTCGACCGTGACCTCGTATGTGCGACTGATGGTCCACCGTAGCGCGCGCGGGGCCGCCGGGTTGACCGGTCAGCTGCCTGCGCCGGTACGACCCCAGTCGGGACCGTACCGGGCCCAGGCCCGGTCCAGTCGCTCGTACCGCCGGCGTATCAGGCGCCATACGGTCAACCGCCGCAGCACCTCGACGAGTCCGGCGGTCGCCGCGGCCGCGCAGATGCCCGAGAACACGGCGTGCGTATCGGCCGCGGCCAGGGCCATCGGCCGGGGCACCGGGCGCCCGTGGTCATCGGTCCACATCCGGAAACGGGAGCCGGGCGGCGGTGACATCAGCGGTGAGGCCAGCGTGCCGCTGTGCGAACTGCCGTCCGTAGCCGTCCAGTTGGCGACGACCCTCGTGCGGGTGGCGCGGCCGGGCGAGCCGTCCGGCTCGGCGGCCGGGGCCCGCTGCTCGGCCCGGCGCACCACCACGGCCTCGGTCGCATGGCGGTGGCGGTGCTGCTCGGCCGCGGTCCGGCGCAGTGAGACGTCGGTGCGCGAACCGCACAGCACTCCCACCGCGGGCGCGGCGAGTGCCATCAACAGCAGCGCCACGAGCGCCAGCCAGGCCTCCGCGCGGTCGGTGCGGCGGCACAGCGGATTGCGCCGCCAGCGCCACAATCCCGAAATGGCTCGCACGGGCCGCGCACCCCCTTCCGCCTTCGCCCCGCCCGGGCCGGGCGGCCTGCGCGCGGGTGGCAAGAACAGGGATCCGATCCACCCGGCTTGTCCCGTCCAACGCATCTGCCACCCACAGGAGTTCCCGCGTGGAACCCGGCTATGCGAGCACCCTCATCGCGTCACCGACGCGGATGGTGCCGGTGTGCTCGGGGACGACCAGCACGCCGAAGGCCAGCGCCTTGCCCACCCGGCGGTGCAGGCCGAGGGTGCGCAGCGGCTCCTTGCCGCGTTCGGCGGTGGCCTGGTCGGTGGTGGTGATCACGCAGCGGCCGCAGGGCTTGGCGAGCCGGAAGGCGACCTCGCCGATCGAGATCCGCGACCAGGTGTCCTCGGCCCACGCCTCGGTCCCGTCGAGGACGACGTTCGGCCGGAACCGGTTCATCGGCAGCGGCCCCTCGGCGGCGTGGTCGCCCTCGGCGATCAGCGAGTTGAGGGCGTCGAGCGAGGCGAGCGTGGCGATCTGGAGCGGGAACCCGTCGGCGAAGCTCACCGTCTCGCCGTTGGGCGCGTACTTGGGGTCGATGGCCCTGCGGTGCGCCGGGTCGTCGAGGTGCATCAGCCGCACCTCGGTGCCCAGGTAGGCGCTGAACCACGCGTGGGCCTCGTCGGCGGCGGCCACCGCCTCGAACTTGTTGCCGAAGAGCGTGACGCCCGTGGCGGCCATCGGCTCCGGCGGCTCGACGACCAGATCGCCGCACCCGGGCGCGGAGAGCCGCACGCCTCCGTCCGGCAGTGTGGCGGCACTGCTCAGGGCCAGACTCGGCCGCTCGCGCTGCGTGACGGCCGTTCCCTGCGTGTCCACCAGCATCCAGCGGCGGTCCCCGGCGAGCCCCCATGGCTCGACCGCCGCTCGTGCTGTGTCGTATCCCCCGACCGACTTGACGGGATGGATGTGGATCCCGTGGACGACCGCATCAAGTCCGTTGTTCATAAACACATCCTGCCAGCCGCCGCGGACGGTCGTCCGGGCGGCCGGAACCCGCCTGGATCAGTAGCCGGTGCCCTGGTAGGGCCGGTTGTACGGATCCTCGTACGGCGCGGGCGCCGGCCGGGGCGCCGCGGGCCGCATGGCCTCGTACCCGGTGCTCTGCACAGGGCGCTGCGGCATCGACTGCTGCCCCTGGTAGCCGCGCGGGGCCGAGGGCTGCTGCGGGATGTACGGCGCGGGCGCGTGCTGGAGCGGCACCGGCTGCTGCGTCTGCTGCTGGTAGCCGTACGACGAGGCGTAGGACGGAGCCTGCTGCGAAGGGGCGGCCGGCAGGGCGGGCAGCGCCGACGGCAGGGCCGGCAGGTAGTTGCTGCCGGTGTCGTAGAGGGAGGGGACTCGGATCGGGGCGATCTGAGGCGTACCCCGTTCTGCGACGAGGGAGTCGTAGATGGGGGTGTCCGGGAAGAACGGCGCGGAGTAGTAACCGCCGCCATAGGTGGAGCGGGGGGAGGTCATGGCACATAAGTTAAGCCCACGATGTGGTCGTTGGGGAGCCCGATAAGAGGGTTGTTTCGCGTGTTCGGAGTGGCTGGGCATCATCAATGTGAGCGAACTTGGGAAAATCGGTCGCGCCAGGGCGTTGGAATCGTGTAAAGGGCAAGGTCATCAGGGGTTACCGGCGGGTGACCCGGAGAGGTGCCGGGTGGCCGATCGCGCACTAGGTTGACGGAGCAGAAATCTTTCGGCGCCGCCACGAGTGATGGGGGAGAGCATGTCCATGCTTAAAGGAGCCAACGTCGCGGTGCCCGCGTCCTCGGTACGCGTCGAACTGTCCTGGCGGTCCGGCCCCGGCGTCCCCGACGTCGACGCCTCGGCCCTGCTGCTGTCCGGCGGACGGGTCCGCTCCGACGCGGACTTCGTCTTCTACAACCAGCCCGCCCACTCCTCGGGCGCCGTACGCCACGAAGGCAAGCGGTCGGGCCCCGACGCGGTGACGGACACCCTGCTCATCGACCTCGCGCGGGTGGAACCCGCCGTCGAGCGCGTGGTGCTGGCCGCCTCCGCCGACGGCGGCGCCTTCGGCCGGGTGCCCGGGCTCGGCATCCGCGTCCTGGACGCGGCGGGCGGCGCGGAGCTCGCGCGCTTCGACAGCCAGGACGCCACCGTCGAGACCGCGTTCATCCTCGGCGAGCTCTACCGCCGCCAGGGCGCCTGGAAGTTCCGCGCGGTCGGCCAGGGCTACGACAGCGGACTCGAAGGCCTGGCAACGGACTTCGGCATCACCGTCGACAAGCCCCAGCGGCAGCCCGTCGCGCCTCCCGCCCCCGCGTCCTACACCCCGGCCCCGCCCCCCGCCCAGGCCGCCCACACCCCGCCGCCGGCCCCCTTCTGGCCGGAGCCGGCCGCCCAGGTTCCGGCGCCCCCGGCGGCCCCGCCGTTGACGCCGCCGCCACCGGTGCGCCTCTCCAAAGTCACCCTCACGAAGGACGCCCCCAGGGTCTCGCTCGCCAAGCAGGGCGGCACCTCGGGCGCGATGCGGGTCAACCTCAACTGGCAGAGCCGCAAGCAATTCAGCGGCTGGGGCGCCAAGTTGGGGCGCGCCGTGGCCAACCACACGGATCTCGACCTCGACCTGTGCGCGCTGTACGAACTCTCCGACGGGCGCAAGGGCGTCGTCCAGGCCTTGGGCAACGCCTTCGGCGCGCTCCACCGGCCGCCGTACATCCACCTCGACGGCGACGACCGCACCGGCGCCGTCGAATCCGGCGAGAACCTCACCGTCAACCTCGACCAGAAGGACAAGTTCCGCCGCCTGCTGATCTTCGTCACCATCTACGAGGGCGCCCGCAGCTTCGCCGACCTGCACGCCACGGTGACCCTCCAGCCGCAGTTCGGCGCGCCGATCGAGTTCTTCCTCGACGAGTGCACCGTGCCCTCCACGGTCTGCGCGCTCGCCCTGATCACCAACAGCGGCGGCGACCTGGTCGTGCAGCGCGAGGCCCGCTACCTGGTGCCCGCACGCGGCGTCAGCCCGCAGCGGACCATAGACCAGGCCTACGGCTGGGGCATGAACTGGACGCCCGGCCGCAAGTAGCCCGCCTCACGGCTGCTCGGGCGCGGCCTCGGGCCGGGTGTAGGTGCGGCCCTTCCAGGCGGCCCCCCGGCCCCGGTAGTGCTGGACCGCCGAATCGACCGTCATCAGCAGGTACAGCAGCGCCGTGAAGGGCAGCGTCAGGGCGAGCACGGGCGGCTGGCGGTAGTAGCGGAGCATCGGCAGATACGTCCCGGCCATCACCAGCCAGGCGAGCCCGCCCGCCCACGCCGCCCCCCAACTCCCGCTCGCGAGGCCCGCGACGAAGGTGATCGGCGGCGCCAGGTAGATGAGCGCGAGTCCGGCGACCGTGCCGAGCAGCACCAACGGGTTGTGGCGGAGCTGGGCGTACGCGCTGCGCGAGACCATCCGCCACAGGTCGCCCAGGCGCGGGTAGGGGCGCACGCTGTCGACCCGGTCGGCCAGGCCCAGCCAGACCCGGCCGCCGGACCCGCGCACCGCGCGGGCCACCGACACGTCGTCGATCACCGCCTGGCGCACCGCCTCCGGAATCCGGGCGCGCTCCGCGGCCTCCGTACGCAGCAGCACGCAACCGCCCGCGGCGGCCGTGGCGCGGGCCCTGCGGGCGTTGATCCAGCGGAAGGGATAGAGCTGGGCGAAGAAGTAGAGGAACGCCGGGACGATCAACCGCTCCCAGCCGCTGGCCACCCGCAGCCGGGCCATCTGCGACACCAGGTCGAATCCGCCGCCGCGCGCCGCGGCGACCAGTTCGCGCAGGCTGTCCGGCCGGTGCGCGATGTCGGCGTCGGTGAGCAGCAGGTACTCCGGCCCGTCGGCCCGCGCGAGCGCGATGCCCTGGCGCAGCGCCCACAGCTTGCCGGTCCAGCCCGCCTCCGGTTCCCCCGGCGACACCACGGTCAGCGGCAGGCCGTGGTGCCGCTCGGCGAGGCGGCGGGCGAGCTCGCCGGTGCCGTCGGAGCTCCCGTCGTCCACCAGGAAGACCTCCGCGCGGCCGGGATAGTCCTGCGCGAGCAGCGACGGCAGACTCCAGGGCAGGACCTCCGCCTCGTCCCGGGCGGGCACCACCACCGCGACATCCGGCCAATGTTCGAGTTCCGCGCGGGGTGGCAGCCGCTGGTCGGTACGCCAGAAGAAGCCCTGCCCGAGCAGCAGCCAGAGCCAGACGACCAAGGACGCGAGGGCGATCCATACGAGGGCGCTCATCCGCCGCAGTCTGCCCCACATCCCGTGCTCCACACGGGACCTCGGCCGGTCGCGGCAGGGCCGTCGACTATGGTGACCGGGTGAAGATCGCGCTCATGGACTCCGGAATCGGCCTGCTCGCCGCGGCCGCCGCGGCACGTCGGCTGCGGCCCGACGCCGAACTCGTGATCTCGTCCGACCCGGACGGCATGCCCTGGGGCCCGCGCACCCCCGAAGACATCGCGGAGCGCGCGCTCGCGGTGGCCCGGGCCGCCGCGGCCCACGGGCCGGACGCCCTGATCATCGCCTGCAACACCGCGTCCGTGCACGCCCTGCCCGCGATCCGCGCCGCCCTGGAGCCGGGGATCCCGGTGATCGGCACCGTGCCCGCGATCAAGCCGGCCGCGGTCGGCGGGGAGCCGTTCGCCATCTGGGCGACCCCGGCCACGACCGGCAGCCCCTACCAGCGCGGACTGATCCGCGAATTCGCCGACGGCGTCCCCGTCGCCGAAGTGCCCTGCCCCGGTCTGGCCGAAGCGGTGGAGCACGCCGACGACGCCGCGATCGACCGGGCCGTCGCGGCGGCCGCCGCCCTCACGCCGCCGGAGGTCGCAACCGTCGTCCTGGGCTGCACCCACTACGAACTGGTGGCCGCACGCATCCGTACGGCCCTGCGCCCGGACGGCGGGCCCCTCACCTTCTTCGGCAGCGCCGAGGCGGTCGCGGCCCAGGCTCTGCGCCGGGCCAAGATCCTGCCCGCTCCCGACGCGCCCCAGGTGGGAGGCCTGACCGTGCTCCTCAGCGGCCGCCCGGGCGCGCTGCCCGAGGTCGCTCTCGCCTATCCGGAAGGCCGCATTCTCCAGGCCGTGAGCCCCGCTCACTGAGAGCTGAACGGTGCCACCGCAGCGGAACCTGAGTACGCTGCTACACATGAGGGAACCGTCCCCGGAACACCCCGAACCCCCCGAGCCACGTCATGCCTCGTCCGCCGCCGAGCAGGCGCCAGAGGTCTGGACCGGCCGGGCGACCAACCGAGTCCAGTGGCTCCTCGCGGCCGGTGGCGCGGCCTGTATCGCGCTCGGCGTCGAGCTCGCCGTCGACTCGACGTGGACCTCGGGCATCGCACCGCTGCTGATGTCCGTGGTCGGCTGCCTGGCGGCCGGGCTCCTCGTGCTCTTCGGGACGCTCGCCTTCGTCCACGTGGCGGTCAAGGTCGACGGCGACTGCCTGGAGGTGCGCTGCGGCCACATCGGGCTGCCGCGCCGCACCATCCCGCTCGACCACGTCGTCGGAGCCGACTTCGTGCCCCGGGTCACCCCGCGGCAGTGGGGCGGCTGGGGCTACCGCTGGCGCCCCGAGATCGGCACCGCCGTCGTCGTGCGCCGCGGCGAGGGCGTGGCGCTCAAGCTCGGCGACGGCCGCGTGTTCACCGTCACCGTCGACGACGCCGAAGCGGCGGTCCGGGTCATCCGCGACCGGCTTCGGCTGCTCGGCACCGGCAAGCCCGCCGGGGCCTGACCGCGCCTCCCGCGCGACGGTGGCTCTCGTCACCGGACTCCCCGGTCCACAGCGACCCGCCGTAGACTCCGCCGGGTGAGCACCACCGAAACCCCCACAACCGAGCCGGACCAGCTCGGACCGCGGCCCGCCGCCCCCGCGCGGCTGCGGACACTGCTGAACCGTCTCCTGCGGCCCGCCGTGGCCGCGCTGGGTGGGGTGCTCCTGTATCTGAGCTTCCCGCCGAGGCCCCTGTGGTGGCTGGCGCTGACCGCCTTCGCCGTCCTCGGCTGGGTGCTGCGCGGCCGCGGCTGGAAGGCGGGCCTCGGCCTCGGGTACCTCTTCGGCCTCGGCTTCCTGCTCCCCCTCCTGGTGTGGACCGGAGTGGAGGTCGGCCCCGGCCCCTGGCTGGGGCTCGCCGCGATCGAGGCACTGTTCATCGCGGCGGCCGGCGCCGGCACCGCCGTGGTCTCGCGGCTTCCGCTGTGGCCCGTGTGGGCCGCCGCCCTGTGGATCGCGGCCGAGGCCGCCCGCGCCCGGTCGCCGTTCGGCGGCTTCCCCTGGGGCAAGATCGCCTTCGGACAGGCCGACGGGACCTTCCTGCCGCTGGCGGCCCTGGGCGGCACCCCGGTCCTGGGCTTCGCCGTAGCGCTGTGCGGGTTCGGGCTGTACGAATGCCTGCGCCAGGCGCTGCGCCTGCGGAGCACCGCGTCCGTGCGCAAGGGCGCGGCGGTGGCCGCGCTGCTCATGGTCGTCGCGCCGGTCGCGGCGTCCTTCGGTGCCGGCGGGCTGGTCAGTGACTCCGCCGAGGACGGCACCGCGACCGTCGCCGTGATCCAGGGCAACGTGCCCCGGCTCGGACTCGACTTCAACTCCCAGCGCCGGGCGGTGCTCGACTACCACGTGCGCGAGACGCTGCGCCTCGCCGACGAGGTCAGGGCGGGCAAGGAGCCGAAGCCGGACTTCGTGCTGTGGCCGGAGAACTCCTCCGACGTCGACCCCTTCGTCGACGACGACGCACGGGCCGTCATCGACCAGGCGGCCAAGGCCATCGGCGCCCCCATCTCGGTCGGCGCGGTCGTCGGCGGCTACGGCGCGAAGCTGTACAACGAGCAGGTCCAGTGGGATCCGAAGCTGGGGCCCGTGGCGACGTACGACAAGCGTCAGATCCAACCCTTCGGCGAGTACATCCCGCTGCGCGGGCTCATCGCCACCTTCACCCCCGGCTACACCTCCATGGTGCGCGAGGACTTCAACCGCGGCACCAAGCCGGGCCTGTTCACCATGGCCGGCACCAAGGTCGGCATCGCCACCTGTTACGAGGCCGCCTTCGACTGGGCGGTGCGCGACACCGTCACCGCGGGCGCCCAGCTGATCTCCGTGCCCAGCAACAACGCCACCTTCGACCGCAGCGAGATGACCTACCAGCAGCTCGCCATGTCCCGGGTGCGGGCCGTCGAGCACAGCAGGACCGTCACGGTTCCGGTCACCAGCGGTGTCAGCGCCGTGATCATGCCCGACGGCAAGGTCGTCCAGAAGACCGCCATGTTCACGCCGGCCTCGCTCGTGGCCAAGGTGCCGCTGCGCTCCTCGCAGACGCCCGCGACCCGGCTGGGCACGCTGCCCGAGTGGCTGATCGTCGCGGCCGCCGCGGCGGGCCTGGCCTGGGCGATCACCCGGTCCGTGCGGGGGCGCCGCGGCACCGCGAGCTGACGGCCGGTTCCGCGGGCCCGTTAGGGTCGACGCATGGCAACTCCTGACTTCATTCGAGACATTCGGGCCCTCGCCGGGCATCAGCTGCTCCTGCTGCCCGGGGTGAGCGCGATCGTCTTCGACGACGAGGACCGGGTCCTGCTCGGCCGTCGGGCGGACACCGGGGAGTGGTCGACGATCGGCGGCATCCCCGACCCGGGGGAGGAGCCCGCCCACACCGCGGTGCGCGAGGTGTACGAGGAGACCGGCGTGAGGTGTGTCGCCGAGCGGGTGGTGCTGGTGGAGGCGGGCCGTTCGACCGTGACCTACCCCAACGGCGACCAGTGCCAGTTCATGGACATCACCTTCCGCTGCCGGGCCGTCGGCGGCGAGGCCCGCGTCAACGACGAGGAGTCTCTTGAGGTGGGCTGGTTCGCCCTGGACGCGCTGCCGCAGCTGAGCGAGTTCGCCCTCTTCCGCATCAAGCAGGCCCAGTCGGACAGCCCCACATGGTTCCGGCCCAGTACTGAGCTGTGAAGTATGTGGGCTGACCACATGGGTGGGTACGGGCAGCCTGCCTAGGGTCGAGAACATGACCGCCCCCCTCACCCCCGCACCCCTTCCCCACTCCGTCACCGTCGACCTGGGCGGCCGCACCGCGCTCGTCACCGGCGCCGCGGGCGGCATCGGCCGGGCCTGCGCCCTACGGCTCGCCGCCGCCGGAGCCAAGGTCACGGCGGTGGACCGGGACGCGGGGGGCCTCGAAGAGCTCGCCGCCGGCGCCGCCGGGCTCAGCGGCACCGTGGAGCCGCTCGTCCTCGACCTCACCGACCTGGCGGCCGCTGAACGGGCCGCCGCCGGAACGGACATCCTGGTGAACAACGCCGGGCTCCAACTGGTGCGCCCCATCGAGGAGTTCCCGCCCGACGTCTTCCACACCGTTCTCACCGTGATGCTGGAAGCCCCCTTCCGGCTGATCAGGGGAGCGCTGCCGCACATGTACGGGCAGGGGTGGGGGCGCATCGTCAACCTGTCGTCGGTGCACGGGCTGCGCGCCTCCGCCTTCAAGTCGGCCTATGTGTCCGCCAAACATGGCCTCGAAGGCCTCTCCAAGACCGCCGCCCTGGAAGGCGCCCCCCATGGGGTCACCTCCAACTGCGTCAACCCCGGTTATGTGCGCACGCCCCTGGTGGAGCGGCAGGTCGCCGACCAGGCCCTGGCACACGGCATCCCGGAAGAGCGCGTGCTCACGGAGGTGTTCCTGAGGGACGCGGCGCTCAAGCGGCTCGTCGAGCCGCACGAGGTGGCCGAGGCGGTCGCCTATCTCTGCACTCCGCAGGCATCGTTCATCACCGGCACCTCCCTCGCCCTCGACGGGGGCTGGACCGCGCACTGACCCCCGGCCGCCACGGAGTTCCCTGCTTGGCCCGCACCCCTCAAGAGTTGTCCACAGGCCTGGCGAGGCCGTCCGTACGGCAGGTATCCCTGTGACCATGTCCCACGACCACCCGCAGCTCAACGACCATCCGGAAACCCCTTACCTGGAGCTTCTCGCCCGGGGCGCGCCGGCCGAGGCGTACGACCGCCCGGCGCTGCTGGCCCGCGCCGACGGCGCGGGACCCGAGACGCTCGCCGGTCTGGCGGCCGCGAAACACCTCGCCCTGCGCGTACGGGCCGACCTCGAAGGGCGCAGGCGCCGCGAGGCCGAACTGTCAGCCCTGTTCGAGACCGCCCACGACCTCGCGGGGCTGCGCGACCTCGACGCCGTGCTGCGCGCCATCGTGCAGCGCGCCCGCTCGCTGCTCGGCACCGAAGTCGCCTACCTCAGCCTCAACGACCCGGCGGCGGGCGACACTTACATGCGGGTCACCGAAGGATCGGTCGCCGCCCGCTTCCAACAGCTGCGGCTCGGCATGGGCGAAGGGCTCGGCGGACTCGTCGCACAGACCGCCCGCCCCTACGTCACGTCCAGTTACTTCGACGACGAACGCTTCCAGCACACCAGCGCCATCGACACGGGCGTACGCGACGAAGGGCTCGTCGCCATCCTCGGGGTGCCGCTGATGCTCGGCAGCACCGTCATCGGCGTGCTCTTCGCGGCCGACCGCCACCCCCGGGTCTTCGCCCGCGAGGAGATCGCCCTGCTCGGCTCCTTCGCCGCGCACGCGGCCGTCGCCATCGACACCGCCAACCTGCTGGCCGAAACCCGCTCCGCCCTGGCCGAGCTGGAGAGGGCCAACGAGACCATCCGGGACCACAGCGCGGTCCTCGAAAGGGCGTCGGAGGTCCACGACCGGCTCACCGAACTGGTCCTGCGCGGCGGCGGCGTCCACGACGTGGCCGACGCCGTGTCCGAAGTCCTCGACGGTACGGTCGAGTTCGCCGGCGCCGACTCGGCGCGGGCCGCCGTCCTGCGACTCGGGGGCACCGACGGCCACGCCATCCGGCACGGCGAGGACTGGCTCGCCGGAGTCTCGGCCGGGGACGAACTCCTGGGCGCGCTGGTCCTGCACGGCCAGCCGGACCTGGACCCGGTCGACCGGCGCACCCTGGAGCGGGCCGCCATGGTCACCTCCCTGCTGCTGCTCGCCCGGCGTTCGGCGGGCGAGGCCGAACAGCGGGTGCGGGGCGAGCTGCTTGACGACCTCCTGGACGCGCCGGACCGCGACCCCAGGCTCCTGCGGGAGCGCGCCGCCAGAGTGCGGGCCGACCTCGACGCCCCGCACGTGGTGCTCGCCGCCCGCCTCGACGGACTCGACCTGGGCACCCGTGCCCGCCGGACCGCGGAGCGCCGCCGCATCGGCTCCGCCGCCGCGTACCTGGCCACGACCCGGCACGGCCTGGCCTCGACCCGGGACGGCGCGACGGTGCTGCTCCTGCCGCTGGGGCCCGGCGACACCCCGGCCGAGGTCGCCCGGCACACGGCGAAGCAGCTCAGCGGCGCCCTCCACGAGCCGGTCACGGTCGGCGCGTCCGCCGTCGTCGCGGCCCCCGCCACGGCACCCGCGACCGTCGCCACCGCGTACGCCGAGGCACGCCGCTGCCTGGAGGCGCTGCGGCTGCTCGGCCGCGCCGGGGAGGGAGCGGCCGCCCAGGACCTCGGCTTCCTCGGACTGCTGCTCGCGGACACCCGGGACATCGGCGGCTTCGTCGAGCGGACGATCGGCGCGGTCGTCGCCTACGACAGGAAACGCGGCACCGATCTGGTCCGCACCCTCGACGCGTACTTCGCACACGGCATGAGCCCGGCCCGTACCAAGGAGCATCTGCACGTCCATGTGAACACGGTGGCCCAGCGGCTCGAACGGATCGGCCGTCTCCTAGGCCCCGACTGGCAGTCACCGGCCCGCGCCCTGGAAATCCAGCTGGCTCTCCGCCTCCATGTGGCGGCCCCTGCCATGACGCCCTGAACGGTGGGGCGGCTCCACACCGCCACCCCACCCCAACTCCCTTCCCCTGTCAGGCAGTACGCGCCCCGGCCGCGTGCGCCGCCGTCCCGGCTCCGGCCGGACCGGCGCCCTCGACGTGTTCCAGATCCCGCGCCCGGGTCTCCCGCGCACACCCGACGGCGACGACGGTGAGCAGCACGGCCGCGATGACGTACAGGGCGATCGGCGTCGACGTGCCGCAGTCGGAGAGCAGCGCCGTCGCGATCAGCGGCGCGGGCGCCCCGGCCGCCACGGAGGAGAACTGCGCCCCGATCGAAGCCCCCGAGTAACGCATCCGGGTCGCGAACATCTCCGAGAAGAACGCCGCCTGCGGCGCGTACATCGCCCCGTGGAACACCAGGCCCACGGTGACGGCGACGACGAGGTTCGTGAAGCCGCCGCTGTCGATCAGCGCGAAGAACGGGAACATCCAGGCGCCGACGCCGAGGGCGCCGATCAGGTACACCGGCCTGCGCCCGATCCGGTCCGACAGGGCGCCCCAGGCCGGGATCACCACGAAGTGCACGGCGGAGGCGATGAGTACGGAGTTGAGCGCGGTCTGCTTGGCCATCCCGGCCGAGGTCGTCGCGTACACCAGGATGAACGCGGTGATCACGTAGTAGCTGATGTTCTCCGCCATCCGCGCTCCCATGGCGACCAGCACGTCGCGCCAGTGGTCGCGCAGCACCGCGACGAGCGGCGGCCGCTCGGCCGCGTGGTCCGCCGTGCGGGCCTCGGCCCGCGCCAACGCGGCCTTGAACACCGGTGATTCGTCGACCGAGAGCCGGATCCACAGGCCGACCAGGACGAGCACACCCGACAGCAGGAACGGTATGCGCCACCCCCATGCCGTGAACGCGTCCTCGCTCAGCAGGGACGTCAGGGCCGAGAGCACGCCCGCGGCGAGCAACTGCCCGGCGGGGGCGCCGGTTTGGGGCCACGAGGACCAGAACCCGCGCCGCCGGGCGTCCCCGTGCTCCGACACGAGCAGCACGGCCCCGCCCCACTCGCCGCCCAGCGCGAACCCCTGCACCAGCCGCAGCGCCGTGAGCAGTACGGGAGCCGCGGCCCCGACGGTGGCGTGGGTGGGCAGCAGCCCGATGCCGAAGGTGGCCCCGCCCATCATGAGCAGGCTCACCACCAGCAGCTTCTTCCGGCCGAGCCGGTCCCCGAAGTGCCCGAAGACGAGCGCCCCGAGCGGCCGCGCCGCGAACCCGACGGCGTACGTGAGGAACGAGAGCAGCGTGCCCACGAGCGGGGCCGACTCCGGGAAGAACAACTTGTTGAACACCAGCGCTGCGGCCGACCCGTACAGGAAGAAGTCGTACCACTCGATGGTGGTGCCGATGAGGCTGGCGGCGACGACGCGCCTGAGGTTCGTGACGGGTGGGGGAGCGGTTGCAGAGGCGGCCATGGGTACCACTTCCGGGAGGGTGGGGACGGTCGTGTGTCGCCACACCGTAGAAATGCCCAGGTCAGGCGGCTATGTGGCGGGACACCACAGTCCGCGGCCGGAGTGTGAGTGCTGCATCCATGGCCTCGCTCCGGCGCCGCTCGCGCACCAAGCCGCACCCGCCCGTGCGCCAGGGGCGCGAGGCCGGTGCGGCTGTGCGTGCGAGGCGGAGGACGTTATCCCTTGGCCTGCTGCTGGATCTTGATCAGATTGCCCGACGGGTCGCGGAAGGCGCAGTCGCGCGGACCCCAGGGCTGGTCGATGGGCTCCTGGAGCACCTCGGCGCCCGAGGCCCGCACCTTCTCGAAGGTCGTGTCGAGGTCGTCGGTCCTGAAGACGAACATCGGCATGACGCCCTTGGTGAGCAGTTCCTGCAGGGCGTCGCCGTCGGCCTGGGAGCGGCCCGCGTGCGGCTCCGACAGAACGATCTCGAGGCCCGGCTGGGTCGGGCTGCCGAGCGTGACCCACCGGTAGTCGCCGGACGCGACGTCGTTGCGCACTTCGAGGCCGAGCGCGTCGCGGTAGAAGCCGAGGGCCTCGTCCGGGTCGTTGACGGTGATGTGGCAGTACTGGAGAGCGATGCTGGTCATGGCACCACGTTAGGCGGCGGGGTTGTCGTCCGCTTCTCGGATCCTGCTCGGCCCGGCGGGAGGATTGCGGGTCGGGCGCGTGCGCACCTTCGCCACACAGGCGGGCATCGCTTCCAGCGCCTCGTACTGCCGGCTCCGGTACACGCTCGGGGTCTCGCCCACGATCTCGGTGAACCGCGAGCTGAACGAACCCAGCGACGTACAGCCCACCGTCATGCACGCGTCGGTCACGCTCATCCCGCCCCGCAGCAGCGCCATCGCCCGCTCGATCCGGCGGGTCATGAGGTAGCTGTACGGGGTCTCGCCATAGGCGGCCCGGAACTGCCGTGAGAAGTGCGCGGGCGACATCAGCGCGTGCTGGGCCATCGTCGGCACGTCGAGGGGCTTGGCGTACTCGCGGTCGATGAGGTCCCGCGCCCGGCGCAGATGCGCGAGGTTGGCGAGCTCTTCCGGGGTCATGCGAACGACGCTACCACCGCCCCCTGACAGCGGCGCTGACCTGCGAAGACAGCTGACCGGGCGCCTCATCGGCAGGCGCCCGGGCCTCCCGGACGCCGCCGCCCCGGACCGGGTGCCCGTGGGCGGGCCCGGGGCGGGGCCCCGCTCAGCGCCGGGGGTCAGCCACCGTCGCGGGCGGAGCCTCGCGCTGGTGGGGGAAGGGGGCCGGGGAGTGCGGCGGCTCGGGCCCGTCCTGCTGGAGGGACACGGTCCGGGCCGGCGCGGGGATCGAGATGCCCTCCGCCCGGTAGCGCCGGTGCAGGCGCTTGATGAACTCGTGCTTGATCCGGTACTGGTCGCTGAACTCCCCGACACCCAGGATTACGGTGAAGTTGATCCTGGAGTCCGCGAACGTGTGGAAGCGGATGGCGGCCTCATGCCCCGGCAGCGCCCCGGCGATGTCGGTCATCACGCTGTCGACGACGTCCAGCGTCACCCGCTCGACGTGCTCCAGGTCGCTGTCGTAGCCGACCCCCACCTGCACCAGGATCGTCAACTCCTGTTCCGGACGGGTGTAGTTGGTCATGTTCGTTCGGGCGAGCCGCCCGTTGGGGATGATCACGAGGTTGTTCGACAGGTTGCGCACCACTGTGTTGCGCCAGTTGATGTCGACGACGTAGCCCTCCTCGCCGCTGCTGAGCCGGATGTAGTCGCCCGGCTGCACCGTCTTCGAGGCGAGGATGTGGACCCCGGCGAAGAGGTTGGCGAGGGTGTCCTGGAGCGCCAGGGCGACCGCGAGGCCGCCCACTCCGAGAGCGGTCAGGAGCGGGGCTATCGACACGCCCACGGTTTCGAGCGCGACCAGGACGCCCATCGCGACCACCACGACCCGGGTGATGTTGACGAAGATCGTGGCCGAGCCGGCCACCCCGGTCCGGGACTGCGCCAGGGACTGGACGAGCCCCGCCACGAGCCGGGCCGCGGTGAGGGTGATGACGAGGATGAGCAGGGCGTTCAGCCCGTGGTCGACGATGGCCGCGACCCGGGTGGTGAGCGGCAGCGCGGAAGCGGACACCGCCGCGCCCGCGACCACGGCCGCCCACGGGGCGATGGTGCGCAGCGCGTCGACGATGATGTCGTCGCCGGTCCAGCGCGTTCTTCGCGCGTGCTTGCCGAGCCATCTCAGCAGGACGCGCAGGAGCAGCCCGGCCGCGATGCCCGCGGCCAGGGCGATGGAGGCCGCCACCCAGTCGTGCAGGACGAGGCCCCGGTTCAACGGACGCCCTCCGGGCAGCGCGGGGACGGGAGTTGAGCGAGGGGCGCCGTCGATCGCCGTATGTGATGTGTCGTCACTGTGTCACCTTGTCGCCTGTCAGATCGTGCTGCCGGGAGCCTCGTTCGGGCCGTACGCGCACGGAACGGGCTGCCATCCTGCCCCATGGGCACAGCGTCCTCGCAGGTGGGCCGGTGTCACGCCGCCTCGACGGGGTTCCGTCCCGGGCGGTGCCGCGCGCCTGGGTGCGACCGTGGCAACCGCCCTGGCGCGGGCGGCCGTTGCGGCTAGCGCAGGCCCGAGAGCCTGAAGACCGTGCGGGCCGTCTCCCGGTCCACGCGCGCCGCCATCTGGCCCAGCGCCGTCTCGCCGCAGCGGAGCACGTTCCGGTCGCGGCTGGTGCGGGCGTCCCGGTCGAGGACGTGCCACAGCGGGGGATTGGCGACGAGTACCTTCGGGTCGATCTCGGCCCGGCGGCCCTCGGCGTCCCGCAGCACCAGACGCTGGGCGACGCCGTCGGACCAGCGCACCGAGACCAGGCGGTCGGTGCGGACCTCGGCCCGTCGCAGCAGCCCGCGCGAGACCAGCCGGCCCGGCGCCACCGAGACCCGGGCGGGCCAGAGCACGACGAACAGCAGCGCCGCGAGGCCGCTCCACAGCACCGCGCGCGGGGCGGTGAGGGCGCCCGCCGCGGCGTCGATGGCGAGCAGCAGCCCGAACAGCGTCCCCGCGCACGCCACCGCCGACCGGGCCTCGCCCGCCCATGTGGTGTCGTACACCACCGCCTCGGTCCCGTCCGTGGAGCGGGTGGATGTGGCGCCGTCTCCCGCCGCCTTGCGGGTGGTCCCTCGTCCCATGGGGCAGGACGCTATGGGGCCGCAGCCCATGTGGTCGCCCACCTTGACGGACCGCTGACGGGCAGCGCGCCGTATTTGACGCCGACCTGACGCGGGTGCCTTTCCCGCGGGGCGACGGACCTGACGCGGGTGCCCCTCCCGCGGGGCGATCCGCGAGGATGCGGACCCCCGCGGGCCCCGGCCCCGGCTTCCGTGGGCCCGGAGCCCGGCTCCTCTGCGCAGGCCCCGGCCGCCCGGAGACAGCGGCGTCCCGGCCGCCAGGAGGCTCGCCCCTTTCTTCGGCCAGGACCATCCGGACGGCGGAACCGGGAGGTATCAAACGCGGGGCACGGAGGTATACCTACCGGTAAGGAACGTGTCCGCTTCGGCGGCGCCCGGTCGGTCCGGGGCCGTGGACGGTTCCCCTTGTGTCAGGACGGCGGGAGCCCCCTTCGCGGGCAGGCCCTGTTCCGGCGCGGCAGCCCGCGCCACGTCCCCACCCTGTGTGAACCCAGCCGGTTCCCCCTTTCGCGATCCGTCGCGGGCCGTGGAAGCGATCACCCGAGGAGTGAGGCCATGAACGTGAGGTGCGACGGGATCGTCCAGTACTTCGACCGGGAGAAGGGCTACGGGTTCGTCGTGCCGATCGGGCAGCGCGACGGCATCTACGTGCGGCGGGAGGACATCGAGGAGGAGCCCCGCACCCTGTCCGAGGGGCAGCAGGTCTCCTTCGTCATAGAGCTCGGCCTCGGCCGCTTCGAGGCGCGCGCCGTCCGGCCCTGACCGCGGCGCCCGTCCGGGCGCCGGTCCCGCCCGCCGCGCGGCGGACCCGGACGGGTCCGCCGTACCGCCCCGTGATCAGGATCGGGCCGGGGCCCCGTCGTGACCCGGGGCGATCACGAGATATCTTGATGTCGAGCAATGTTGCAGACGTGGAGCGGAGCACCCGGTGACTGACTCGACCATCATCTACACCCACACTGACGAGGCGCCGGCCCTGGCGACGCATTCGTTCCTGCCCGTGATCCAGGCGTACGCCTCGACCGCCGGTGTCACTGTGGAGACCCGTGACATCTCCCTCGCGGGGCGCATCATCGCGAGCTTCCCCGAGTTCCTCGAGGAGAGCCAGCGGATCGACGACGCGCTCGCCGAGCTCGGTGAGCTGGCCAAGACGCCCGGCGCGAACATCATCAAGCTGCCGAACGTGTCGGCCTCCATCCCGCAGCTCAAGGCGGCCGTCGCCGAGCTGCAGGGCCAGGGTTACGCGCTGCCGGACTACCCGGACGACCCGAAGACCGACCAGGACAAGGACGTCCGCGCGCGCTACGACAAGATCAAGGGCAGCGCCGTCAACCCGGTCCTGCGCGAGGGCAACTCCGACCGCCGCGCCCCCGCGTCGGTCAAGAACTACGCCAAGGCCCACCCGCACCGCATGGGCAAGTGGACCTCCGACTCGAAGACGAACGTCGCCACCATGGGCGCGGACGACTTCCGGTCCACCGAGAAGTCCACGGTGATCGCCGAGGACGGTTCGCTGCGCATCGAGCTCGCGGCGGCCGACGGCACCACCACCGTGCTGCGCGAGTCCGTACCGGTGCTCGCCGGCGAGGTCGTCGACGCGTCCGTGATGCACGTGGCCGAGCTGCGCCGCTTCCTCACCGCGCAGATCGCCCGGGCCAAGGCCGAGGGCGTGCTGTTCTCGGTGCACCTCAAGGCCACCATGATGAAGGTCTCCGACCCCATCGTCTTCGGCCACGTGGTGCGCGCCTTCTTCCCGAAGACCTTCGACAAGTACGGTGACGTGCTGGCCGCGGCCGGTCTGTCCCCCAACGACGGCCTGGGCGGCATCCTCAAGGGCCTCGACAACGTGCCGCACATCGGCGCCGAGATCAAGGCGGCCTTCGAGGCCGAGCTCACCGAGGGCCCGGCCCTCGCGATGGTCGACTCCGACCGCGGCATCACCAACCTGCACGTGCCGTCGGACGTCATCGTCGACGCGTCGATGCCGGCCATGATCCGCACCTCGGGTCACATGTGGGGCCCGGACGGCCAGGAGGCCGACACCCTCGCCGTCCTCCCGGACAGCAGCTACTCCGGCGTGTACCAGGCCGTCATCGACGACTGCCGCGCGCACGGCGCCTTCGACCCGGCCACCATGGGCTCGGTGCCCAACGTCGGCCTGATGGCGCAGAAGGCCGAGGAGTACGGCAGCCACGACAAGACCTTCGAGATCCAGACCGCGGGCACCGTCCGCCTCGTGGACGCCGCGGGCAACGTGGTCCTGGAGCAGGAGGTCGCCGAGGGCGACATCTTCCGCGCCTGCCAGACCAAGGACCTGCCCATCCAGGACTGGGTCAAGCTCGCCGTCACCCGCGCCCGCGCCACCGGCGACCCGGCCGTGTTCTGGCTGGATGAGGGCCGCGCCCACGACGCCGTCCTCATCGAGAAGGTCCGCACCTACCTCGCCGAGCACGACACCGAGGGCCTGCGGATCGAGATCATGTCGCCGGTCGAGGCCACCGCGTTCTCCCTTGAGCGCATCCGCCGCGGCGAGAACACCATCTCGGTCACCGGCAACGTGCTGCGCGACTACCTGACCGACCTGTTCCCGATCCTGGAGCTGGGCACCAGCGCCAAGATGCTCTCGGTGGTCCCGCTGATGAACGGCGGCGGCCTCTTCGAGACGGGCGCCGGCGGCTCCGCCCCCAAGCACGTTCAGCAGCTGGTCAAGGAGAACTACCTGCGCTGGGACAGCCTGGGCGAGTTCCTCGCGCTCGCGGTCAGCTTCGAGCACCTGGCGACGACCACGGGCAACGCGCGCGCCCAGATCCTCGCCGACACCCTCGACCGCGCCACCGGCACCTTCCTCAACGAGGACAAGTCGCCGAGCCGCAAGCTGGGCGGCATCGACAACCGCGGCAGCCACTTCTACCTGGCCCTGTACTGGGCCCAGGAGCTGGCCAAGCAGACCGAGGACGCGCAGCTCGCGGAGGCGTTCGCGGGGCTGGCCAAGACGCTGACCGAGCAGGAGTCGACGATCGTCGACGAGCTCATCGCGGTGCAGGGTTCGCCGGTCGACATCGGCGGCTACTACCAGCCGGACGCCGCCAAGGCGTCCGCGGTCATGCGCCCGTCGAAGACCCTGAACCAGGCCATCGCCACCCTCGCCTGACCCGACCCGACTCCCCTGTGGGGAGGGCAGTTGAGCACCCCGCCGCCCCGGCCGGATTCCTTCCGGCCGGGGCGGTCGCGTGGTGGGCGCCTGCTCCGGCCCTCCCGGAGACCGCGCGGCCGCGGCCCGAACGGGGCCGCGCCGCCCGGTGGTTCAGACGTGGCGGGGCAGCCGGACGGTCAGCGAGTAGAGGCGGGTGATCTGCTTCGGGTTCTCGTTGTCGTCGCTGACCAGGAACAGCCGCAGCCGGCCGTCCCGGGTGCGGCCCGTGACCGCCACGCCCTCGACGTTGTCGAGCAGCGGGTTGGGCTGCGGCTGCCTGGCCGTCGCGCCCAGGGAGGGGCAGGCGGCCAGATCGGCGAGCAGGGTCTTGCGACCTCGGTCGCGTTGGTGACGGCGCGGCCGGCCGGGGCGACCCGCAGCGCGCCGGGGACGGGCAGGCGGCCCAGGAGCCTGCCGTCGCGGTCGTAGCGGCGTACGGACGGCTCGGTCTCCGAGGTGATCAGGCGGGTGCCGTCGCGCTCCACGACGACGGCCTCGGAGTCGAGCGGCGCCCCCTTCTCGTCCGCGAGCGGCACGACGCGGGTGGGCGCGGCCACCGGCCCCGGGCGCACCCTCAGGCTGAACAGCCGCGAACGGTCGGACAGCGCGGCGACGGTGCCGTCGGTGTCCACGGCCAGACCGGACAGATTGCCGACCACCGTGCCCTGATACACCGTTTTGTCCAGACCGTCCCAGAAGCCGTCGAGCGCGGTGGACGAGGAGCAGGCGTGCGGGGCGCGTGCGGGCGCCGGTTGAGCGGCGGTCGCATCGGTGACGCTCACGGAGGCGGCGACGGCCAGTGAAGCGGTCGCGGCGGTGACGGCGGTGCGCAGGCGCACGGTTCCTCCCAGGATGGGGTACGACGGTGGCGACACCGTAGATCGGCTTGTGTGACCGGCGAGTTGAGCCGGGCCGACCTGTACGGGAACGCCGGACCGCCGGTCGGATCCGGCGCGGACCCGGGCGATCGGCCACCCCGGCTCGCGCGGGGGCGGGCCGGTCACGGCCGCGAACTGCTCGTGAGCTGGGCCCCTGGCGGCCCGGCAGGGGTGCCGAGCCACTTATCCTGAGCCACTCAGTCCGTACCCGGTGCCCTGGCCGCACTACTTGTCCTTGGAGTCCGCCTTGAGGGTAAATCTCCGTTCCCGAGTCACCATGTGGCTCGGGCGCACCTACCTTGCCAGGATCCAGAAGCGCGGCATCGGGCCCGGCACGATCTCGCTCCTGCCCGACGCGCTGCTGATGCCGCTGCGCCGGGACGGCCTCGACCCGGTGGCCGAGCTGACCGCCCGGCAGGCCGAGGAGCCGGTCAGCAAGGTCCCGCTGCCGTTCGGCATGGACGCCTGGGTCGTCACCGGCCACGACGCCGTGAAGGCGGTGCTCGGCTCCACCGACGGGTTCAGCAACGACTTCACCCACCTCGCGGGCAACGCGGGCGTCGTCGAGGAGCAGCACCCGGGCGGGCTGGGCTTCAGCGATCCGCCGGTGCACACGCGGCTGCGCCGCATCCTGACGCCCGAGTTCACCATGCGGCGCCTTCGCCGGCTGACCCCGCGCATCGACGCCCTCGTCGCGGAACGGCTCGACGCGATGGAAGCCGCGGACGGGCCGGTCGACCTGGTGGAGGCCTTCGCGCTGCCCATCCCCTCGCTGACCATCTGCGAACTGCTCGGCGTGCCCTACGAGGACCGCAACGACTTCCAGCAGCTCGCCATGGAGCGCTTCGACCTGTTCGCCGGCGCCACCGCCCCGCTCGGCGCGATGTCGGCCTCCCTGTCCTACTTCCGCGACGTGGTCAAGAAGCAGCGCGAGAACCCGGGCGACGGCCTCATCGGCATGATCGTCAAGGAGCACGGGGACAGCGTCGGGGACGACGAACTCGCGGGCCTCGCCGACGGAGTGCTGACCGGCGGGTTCGAGACGACCGCGAGCATGCTGGCGCTCGGCGCCCTCGTCCTGCTCCGGGAACCGGACGCCTTCGCGCGAATAGCGCACGACGAGGCGGCGGCCGCGACGTTCGTCGAGGAGGCGCTGCGCCACCTCACCGTCGTGCAGCTGGCCTTCCCGCGCTTCGCCCGCGAGGACGTCGAGATCGCGGGGGTGCGCATCCCCAAGGGCGACATGGTGCTGTGCTCGCTGAGCGGCGCCAACCGGGACGCCGCGTTCACCCCGGACGGAGCCCGCTTCGACCCGTCCCGCAGGGCGAGCGGCCACCTGGCCTTCGGCTACGGCATCCACCGCTGCATCGGGGCGGAGCTTGCCCGCATGGAACTGCGCGCCGCCTTCCCCGCCCTCGTCCGCCGCTTCCCCGAGATGCGCCTGGCCATCCCGGCCGAGGAACTCGCCTTCCGCAAGCTGTCGATCGTGTACGGGGTGGAGTCCCTGCCGGTGCGGCTGCGGGGCTGACCACACCCGCCCGGGCCGGGAACCCGGGCGGGCGCGCTCATCAGCTCACCGTGAGCGCGGTGTCGTCGATGACGAACGACGTCTGGAGCTTGGAGCCCTCGGTGGCGGTGAACTTGAGCGTCACCGTCTGCCCCGCGTAGGCACCGAGGTCGAAGGTCTGCTGGGTGTAGTCGTCCGCCGCGTCCAGGTTGGAGTACGTGGCGAGGGTGGCCAGGACCGATCCGCCGCTGCCGACCACCTGGACCTTGAGGGTGTCGTACGCCGTGCTCGTGGTCGTCTCGTCCGTGTCGATGTGCAGCTGGAAGCCGAGCGAGGCCGCGCAGCCCGCCGGGATCGTCACCGTCTGGGCCAGCGTGTCGGTGTGCGCGGTGCCCTTGCCGCCGAGCCAGGCCTTGTACGCGCCCGCGTAGGGGGGCTCGCCACTGCTGGTGTTGATGATGCCGCTGGTGGCCGTCCAGCCCGAACTGCCCGACTCGAAGCCGGGGTTGGCGAGCAGCTGGGCCGGGGTGCACGGGGTCGGGGTGCCGCCGCCCCCGGTGGTGGTGCCCGCGCCCGAGAGCCACTCGGTGGCGTTCAGGGCGAGCGCGGCGTCGGTGCCCGCCGGGTCGTTCCATCCGTCGTACAGGGTGTTGCCCGGCTGGCCGGTGCCGTCGTCGATCGGTGAGCTGTCGCCCCAGAAGGCGACGCGGCCGCTGCCGAAGGTGCTGGTGACGAAGAAGGCGCCGGTGTTGCCGGAGTAGCCGGTGCGGTAGACCTCGCCCTTGACCGCCGGGTTGTCGGACGGCTTGAGGGTCGCGGTGGTGCCGTTGCGGATGATGCTGCCGGTCACCTTGCCGAACGAGCCGTTCAGGACCGGGTCGGAGGCGTCGCTGATGGCGCGCGGGTTGTCGGTGCCGATGTTGAGCGAGTCGACCGAGAAGCCGAACGGGTCCGAGGAGTCCACGCTGTTGTTGGTCATCAGGTCGTTGATGACCTTCACCGCGTCCGCGCCGTCGTTGTTGCGGTCGGAGCCGGTGTGGTCGGAGATGAGGAACAGTCCGCCGCCGTTCTGCACGAAGTGCATCACGGCGGTCTTCTCGGACGCGCTGAGCAGTACGTTCGGCTCGGGCATCACGAACGTGTCGAAGTTCTTGAGGTCCGTCGCCGAAGAGGTGCCGTACGTGATCGTGCCGCCCGAAGGCAGCGTCTTGAGGGCGTAGTTGCCGGTCTTCTGGAGCGCCACGCCCCAGGAGGACAGCGCGCCCGTCCAGTCGCCCTCGGCGCTGGGGGAGGGGTTCTCGCCGAGCGGGTCCGGCTGACTGGTGCTGATGATCCAGTCGGCGTTGCCGGCGGTCTCCGCCTTGGAGTTGTCGAACAGCACCCGGTGCTGGGTGGCGGCCGCGGCCCGGGGGGCGGGTGACGCGGGCGGGGTGGCGGCCTGGGCGGCCGCGCCGCCCGCGACGACGAGCGCGCCGAGTGCGGTCAGCACACCGGCGGTCCGGCGGTGGGAGCGTCCGGAACTTCTGGCTCCGAGCATCCTGCGTACCTCCGTGAGGGTGGGGGCAAGGTGGTGGGGACACCAAGTCTGCGCGCGTAGAACGTCGTTGTACGGACGCCTGCGCAGCGCGCGGTTGAACCGTACATGGCAGAAAGGTGCGACGGCAGGCTTGTTCGTGGCGAAATCTGCTGGTAATCGAGCATGCGCCGCTGGTTCTAGGCTCGTTACCGGGAACGCTGACGGGGAGCGCGCACGGGGCAGTGGTGCGGGCGTGATCGGGGAGGTTGTCGATGGCTACTGGCACGAGGCTGCGCCCGGTGGACGACCAGGACGTGCGGCTGCGCCACCGCGTGGTGCACGGGTACCGCCGGGCGTACCGGACCGCGGGGCAGGGGCCGCCCGTCGTGCTGATCCACGGCATCGGCGACTCCTCCGCCACCTGGGCCGGGCTGATCCCCGGCCTCGCCCGCCGCTACACCGTCCTCGCGCCCGATCTGCTCGGCCACGGCGCCTCCGACAAACCGCGCGCCGACTACTCGGTGGCCGCGTACGCCAACGGCATCCGGGACCTGCTCGGGGTCCTCGGCATCGAACGGGCCACCCTGGTGGGGCACTCGCTCGGCGGCGGCGTGGCCATGCAATGCGCCTACCAGTACCCGGAGTTGACCGAGCGGCTCGTCCTGGTCGGCGCCGGGGGCGTGGGCCGCGAGGTCAACCCGGTCCTGCGCGCCGCGGCCCTGCCCGGCGCCGAGGTGCTGCTCGCGCTGCTCGCGCGGCCCGGGATGCACCGGCCGGCCCGCCTTGTCATCGAGCTGATGCGGCTGCTCGACAGCGACCTCGGCCAGGACGCCCCGGAGCTGCTCGGACTCGTGGACGCGCTGCCCGACGCCAGGTCCCGCAGCGTCTTCATCCGCACCCTGCGCGCGGTCGTCGACTGGCGCGGACAGGTCGTCACCATGCTCGACCGCTGCTATCTGACCCAGGGCATGCCCACCCTGCTCATCTGGGGCTCGCGCGACAGCGTCGTACCCGAACGGCACGCCCACCGCGCGCACGCCGCGATGCCGGGCAGCCGGCTGGAGATCTTCGAGGGGGCCGGGCACTTCCCCTTCCACTCGGACACGGCCCGTTTCCTCGCCCTGGTCGAGGACTTCATCGAGACCACCCCGCCCGCCGACTGGAGCCCCGAGCGCTGGCACGCCCTGCTGCGGGCCGGCCGGTTCGGCACCGCCGCGGCCGAGCCCGATCCGGCGTACGAGGCGGTCGTGGAGCGGGAGTTGAGGGTGGAGAGCGAGCGCAGCGCGACCTAGCCCCGCCGGTCGGGCGGGGCCGGGTCCCTCAGGAACGAGACCGCGCGCCGGACGTGGAGAGGTTCACGGTCACTTCTTCAGGACGGCCTCCATCACGGACTTCGCGATCGGCGCGCCCAGCTTGCCACCGGCGATCTCGGACCGCTTGATGTCCATGTCCGCCGGGTCGACGAAGACCGCCACCGCCACCGGCGAGGTGCCGTCGCTCTGCTTGGCGTACGACACGAACCAGGCGTACGGGCGCTCCTCGCGCACATCGGCGCCGTGCTGGGCGGTGCCGGTCTTGCCGCCGACGGTGACGCCCTCCATCCTGACCTTCTTCGCGGTGCCGTCGCTCGCGGTGAACTCCATCATCTCCTGCACCTTGTGCGCGGTGCTCTCGGAGACGGCCTGGCTGAGCACCTCGGGTTCGGCCTTCTCCAGGGTCGAGAGGTCGGGGCCGCGCAGCTCGTCGACCATGTACGGCTTCATGACCTTGCCGTTGTTGGCGATCCCCGCGGTCACCATGGCCATCTGGAGCGGGGTGCTGGTCAGGCTGCCCTGGCCCATGCCGGTCAGCGCGGTCTGCGGCTTGTCCAGTTGGCTGGGGTAGCCGCTCTTCGCCGTGCGGACCGGAGTGAACTGCTCCTGATTGAAGCCGAACTTCTCGGCCGTCTCGCGCATCCTGTCCTTGCCGGTCTTGAGCGCGGTCTGCAGGAACACGTTGTTGCAGGACCACTGCATGCCGGTCTTCAGGGAGACCTTGTCGCACATCGAGTTGTCGACGTCGTTGCCCACCTGGGTGGTGCTGAGCGGCAGGGTGTAGGGGGCCGGGGCGTCGGGCATCGGGGCGTTGATGTCGCTCACCACACCGTGCTCCAGGGCGGCGGCCGCGGTGAGGATCTTGAAGGTGGATCCCGGCGGGTACACCTCGCGGATCGCCCGGTTGTTCAGCGGCTTGCTCTTGTCGGCGTCGAGCTTCTTGAACTCCTCGCCCTCCTTCTTCGAGATCCCGGCGAAGACGGAGGGATCGTAGGAGGGCGTGCTCACCATCGCGAGGATCTTGCCGGAGCGCGGATCGAGGGCGACGACCGCGCCCTTGGCGTCGAGGTCCGTCAGCCCCTTGTACGCGGCCTTCTGCGCGGCCGGGTCGATGGTGGTGATCACATCGCCGCCGCGCGGCGCCTTCCCGGTGAGCATCGACTTGGTCCGGTCGAGGAAGAGCCGGTCGTCCTTGCCGTTCATCACCTTCGCGTGCACGCCCTCCAGGAAGGTGGCGCCCTGCGCCTGGGAGAGGTAGCCGGTGACCGGCGCGTACATCGGGCCGTCCTGGTAGGTCCGCTTGTACTTGAAGTCGGAGCCGGGCGTCTGCACCGATCCGGTGATCGGCTGCCCGCCGACCACGATGTCGCCGCGCGGCTGCGAGAACGCCTCGATCTGGACCCGCCGGTTGTGCTCATCGGCGGCGAGGGCGTCGCCCTTCACGAACTGGACCCAGGTCGCCCGGATGAGCAGGGCGAGCACCATCACCCCGCAGAAGACGGCTATGTGCCGCAGCGGCTTGTTCATCACACTCCCAGAGAGGTACCGAATGGGGTTGAACCGGACATCGAGTGATCAGCAGACCAGGCCGGGCGCCCCGGTGTCCAAGAGCGTCAGCCCATCGACGTCTTAAGGATCCGCCTATCGGCGCAGGTCACAGCGGTGCGGGGCGGCGCTTTCCCGCGGTGCGGCTGTTACGGAAAGGTCACATAACGGTCATCGAGGGCACCGGTGCGGGCCGGGTGGCGGGCGTCTTCGAGCCGGGCAATGCCCGACGCGGCGTCGTGTGCAATTCACCGGGAGCACATATGGCGATCCCATACTCACTGCGCGGAAGCCCATGCGGAAACCACAGAGGGATTCGACTGTGCACCACGTCGCGGAGAACGCCACACCCATGCTCTCGATATCCACCGCAACCACGGCCACCGGCTCCTCCTACGTCACCTCCATCGCGGACACCGAGCAGCAGATCCGGGCCGCCCAGCGGCTGCGGTACCGCGTCTTCGGCGAAGAGATGGGCGCCACGCTCACCACCTCGCTGCCCGGCCACGACATCGATGCCTTCGACGCCCTCGCCGATCACCTGATCGTCACCGACACCTCCAGCGGCGACGTGGTCGGCACCTACCGGCTGCTGCCGCCCGGACGTTCCCAACAGTCGTACTGCGAGGGCGAGTTCGACCTCGACGCGCTCACCCCGCTGCGGCCCTCGATGATCGAGGCGGGGCGTTCCTGCGTGCATCCGGACCACCGTTCGGGCGCGGTCATCAACCTGATGTGGTCCGCGCTGGCGCGCTACGTCCTGCTGTCCGGCCACCGCTACCTGGCGGGCTGCGCGTCCGTGCCGCTGGCCGACGGCGGCGCCGCCGCCTCCAGCGCCTGGCTGCTCGGCAACGCCAAGCACTCCTCGCCGCCCGAGCTCAGGGTGCACCCCCACCGCCCCTGGCTGCCCGCGGGCCCGGTGGAGGGCCGCCCCAGCCACGCCGACCTGCCGCCCCTCCTGCGCGGCTACTTCCGGCTCGGCGCCTGGATGTGTGGCGCGCCCACATACGACCCCGAGTTCAATGTGGCCGACTTCTTCGTGCTGCTCGACATGGACCGGCTCGGCGAGCGCTACCGCCGCTACTTCCTGGGGGACACCCGATGAACCCCTGGTCGGTGGCGGCGCCCTGCACCCCGGACTGTGTGCGCGAGACGGAGCCGCGCGTGCCGCTGACCGAGGCGGCCCGCCGGTACGCGGCGCTCACCCACACCCTGATCCGCACCGTGGCGCTGGGGGAGCGGCTCGCCGCGCCCACCGTCCTGCGTGCCCGGGCCCGCGCCGTCCTCGACGCCCTCGGCGTACGCCTCGAATCCGGACCGGTCCCGCCCGGGGGCGGCCGGGGCGCGCTGCTCGTCGCCAACCACATCTCCTGGCTCGACGCCGTGGCGCTGCTCGCCGTGGAGCCGGTCAGTGTGCTCGCCAAACGGGAAGTGGGCCAGTGGCCGGTGGTCGGCACGCTGGCCCGCCGCATCGGCACCCGCTTCATCGACCGGGGCGCCGTACGTGAACTCCCGTACATGGTCGCCGAGTTGGCCGCCACCCTCGAATCCGGCCGTTCGGTGCTGGTCTTCCCGCAGGCGACGACCTGGTGCACCGTGGCGGGCGGCCGGTTCCGGCGGGCCGCCTTCCAGGCGGCCGTCGACGCGGGCGCGCCGGTGCGGCCCATGACCGTCGACTACGTACAGCGCGGTGTCCCCAGCACGGTCGCGGCCTTCCTCGGCGGCGACGACTTCACGACCTCGCTGCGCCGGGTGGCCGCCGCCCGCGACCTGGGCGTGCGGGTCACCGCGCACCCGCCGCTGTGGGGCACCGACCGCCGCATCCTGGCCGCCGAGGCCCACGCGGCGGTCCGCGGCGCCCGTGCTCCCGCCCACGCCGAACAGGCCGTGCCCGTCTGACACGCGCGCCCGCCCCGCCCGGCGCACATCAGGTCTCCGGCCGCAGCCCCTAAGCTGGGCAGCCATGTTCACCCCCCAGGGCCCCACCTTCCGTGAGCTCGCCGTCCAGGCGCTGTCGTCCGTCGAGCACGGCTACGACCTCCTGGCCCCCAAGTTCGACCACACGCCCTTCCGCACGCCGGGGGCGGTCCTCGATTCGGTGGCGGCCGTCCTCGACGGGCTCGGCCCCTTCGACCGGGGGCTCGACCTGTGCTGCGGCACCGGCGCGGGCCTCGACGTCCTGGCGGCCGTGTGCCGGAAGGGAGTCACCGGGATCGACATCAGCGCCGGAATGCTGGACGTCGCCGCCCGCGCGCACCCGGAGGCCACCTTGGTGCGGGCCGACGCACGGGCGCTGCCGCTGCGCGCCGCGTTCGATCTGGCCGTCAGCTTCGGCGCGTTCGGGCACTTCCTGCCCAGGGAGCGGCCGAACCTGTTCGCGCAGGTCCACGCAGCGCTGCGGCCGGGCGGCCGGTTCGCGTTCCCGGTGGTGGCGCCCGCCCGGCCGGGCAGCCCCTCTCACCTCGCCCTGCTGGGCTTCGACGCGGCGATGCGGGTGCGCAACGCGCTGTGGCGTCCCCCGTTCGTCATGTACTACCGGGGGTTCCGCCTCGGCGATGTCCGGCGCGACCTCGTGGCCGCCGGTTTCGCGGTGGAGCTGTACGCGCTGGAGGAGCTGGGCAGGCGCTCGGACCAGAGCCCCCGGGCCCGGCTGGTCGTGGCGACCAAGTAGCCGACCGGCACGGGGCCCCGCCCATCAGGACGGGGCCCCGGCCGTGCTCACTCGCTCCTCGTCGGGGCTGCCGCCCGCCGCCGTGGCGCGGAGGCGAGCCTCTCACCGCCAACTGGCCTCAGGAACAGGTCAGTTGGGGCGCCGCCCAGTCGGCATGGTCGTAGTCGACCCCGTCCCCGGCGTCCGTCACGACCAGCTTCAGTTCGTTGGCCCCGGTCAGGTCCGCCGCGATCGCCTTGGCGGCGTCCGCCCCGGTGACCTTGCCGCTGTCGGCGGCGAGCGTACCGTCGCGGTACACCTGGAAGACGACCGAGCCCCTGGC
Source organism: Streptomyces sp. NPDC045846 (assembly GCF_056431605.1). Classification (NCBI taxonomy): domain Bacteria; kingdom Bacillati; phylum Actinomycetota; class Actinomycetes; order Kitasatosporales; family Streptomycetaceae; genus Streptomyces; species Streptomyces sp. NPDC045846. Next base: position 359,737 of record NZ_JBWKKJ010000006.1, read on the forward strand.
GCCCACCTCGTCGTCCACGCCCACGCTCGCGTTGAACGCGGTGCAGGTGCCGCCGAGGTAGTACGTCACCGCTGACGCCGCATGGACCCCGAGGCCCTTGGCGTAGGTGGTGCCGTTGATGGTCAGGGTGGTGCCGTCGCCCGCGGCCTGCTCGCCGTTGCTGCGGTCGCGCTCGACCGGCCCCCAGCCGTTGGCCGCCGACGTCCAGGACAGGTCGCTGACCGCGTGGGTGCCCGCCGACGGGCCCCGTCCGCACGCCAGTTGGGCGTTCGCCCAGTCGGCGTGGTCATAGGTGTTGCCGTCGCCGCCGTCGGTGACCACGAGCCGCAGCTTGGTGGCGCCGGTGAGGTCCGCCGTCAGATGCTTGGCCGGATCGCTCGCTGTGCGCAGCCCGCTGTCCGCGACCAGCGTGTCGTCACGGTAGATCCGGAAGACCACCGAACCGCCCGCCGTGGACTCGTCGTCCACCCCCACGTCGACCCCGAGCGAACGGCAGCCGCCGCCCAGGTAGTACGCGATGTCCGAGGGGGCGTGCGCGCCGAGGCCCTTGGCGTAGGTGGTGCCGTTGATGGTGAGGGTCCTGCCGTCACCGGCGGCCTGTTCGCCGTTGCTGTGGTCGCGCTCGACCGGGCCCCAGCCGTTCACGGCCGACAGCCACGGCAGGTCGCTGAGCTGGTTGAGGCCGCTCGGCGGCGGCACCGGGGTGCCCGGCGTCACCCGGTACATCACCGTGCCGTGCGCCGGTACCGACGCGCTGATCGTGCCGGTGGTGCTGCTCGTCGCCTTGGACCACAGGTCCTTGAGCGCGTAGGACGAGGCACCGCCGATGCCGAGCGCGTCGACGCTCGTGGAGATCGTCCGGGCCGAGGTGTTCTCGTTGGTGAGGGTGACCGAACGGCCGCCGTCCGCGAGGGGTTTGGACATCACGACCAGGCCGCCGGAGCTGGACACCACCGTGCCCTGCTTGCCGAGCGGGTCCTGGTCGACCGCGATGACGTCGGTGTTCTTGAGGATGGCGAGGGTGGCCGCGCTCGGGTTGCGCAGATCGCTGCCGATGAGCAGCGGCGCCGCCATCTGGGACCACAGGCTGAAGTGGGTGCGGTACTCGGTGTCCGTCATGCCGCCGTTGCCCACCTCCAGCATGTCCGGGTCGTTCCAGCCGCCGGGACCGGCGTACGGCGCGAGGGACTGGTTCTGGTGCGCGATGCCGATCATGCTCGACCAGTTGTCGCTGATGTCGCCCGTGGTGCGCCAGGAGTTGCCGATGCCGGGCGCCCAGTTCCAGGGCTGGTTGGAGCCCCACTCGCAGATGCTGTAGAGGATGGGCCGGCCGGTGGCCTTGAGGGCGTCACCCATCGCCTGGTAGCGCTGCTTGGCGTCGACGCCGGTGTTGTTGCAGTTGTCGTACTTGAGGTAGTCGACGCCCCAGGACGCCCACAGGTTCGCGTCCTGCCGCTCGTGGCCCAGGCCGCCGGGGAAACCCTGGGTGTCACAGGTCTTGGTGCCCGCGCTGGAGTAGAGCCCGAACTTGAGCCCCTTGGCGTGCACATAGTCCGCGACCGCCTTGATGCCGTGCGGGAAGCGCACCGGGTCGGGGACGAGGTTGCCGGAGGCGTCCCGGTCGGGCAGCGCCCAGCAGTCGTCGATGTTGACATAGGTGTAGCCGACGGCCTTGAGGCCCTGTGCGACGAAGGCGTCCGCGATGCCCTCGACCATCGACTCGTTGAACTCGGCACGGCAGTGCGTGGAGTTCCAGTTGTTGAACCCCATCTGCGGGGTGCGCGCCAGACCGTTGTCCACGGCCGCGGCGGGCGGCGCGGCCGCGACCTCCACGGCGACCGTCACGCCGCCCGCGACGAGAGCGAGCGTGCCCAGGGTGGCGATCAGGCGTTGTCTGAAACTGTGCAGTTCGGTAGTCAAGTGCGGCTCCAGTGAGGGTATTTGGCGCACAAACGAACGGCGTCGAACGAAAGCAACCACATCTCAGCGGTCAGTCACGTGCATGTCAAGAGAAGAGGAGGGGGAGTCGCGAAAGTGCCCCTCCGGGCCATGACGGGCTGGCGCGCGGGCCCCTCGGCGGGCGGTGGGGTCACGGGAAGGCGTCGCCTGCGGGAGCGGGGCCGCGAGAACGTGCGGCCACCCCGCGCGGCGAGGACGGGGTGAGCGCGTCGGCGAGTGGAACGGCCCGCACATCGCGGCAGCCCCACCGCGGCATGCGGTGGGGCTCCGTCGCGACCGATGGATGGACCAGGAGGACCGGGCGCACGGCCCGGTCCGGTGGGGGGTCGCTAGCAGTCGGGGACGCGGCCGTGCGCGTCGACGTAGGCGGCGCTCGCCCAGCCACCGGCCCGGTCCAGCCAGTACCACCAGCTGGTGCCGTCGACGCTCGACCCGTGGGTCTTGCACTCCAGGCGGTCCTGGGCGCCCGGCGCCAGACTCGTGACCACGTCGGCGCGCAGGTTCGGCTCGTCCCGGATGTTCAGCTCGATGCGTGAGGTGACGGTGCCCCACACGCTCCCGTCGTCATGGTGGGCCGGGGCCGCGGCGGCGGTGACCGCCATGGCGACGCTGCCCGCGGAAAGACCGCAGGCGAGCAGGCCCGCGGCCACGGCTCGACGTGTGCGTCCGGTGTGCATGAGCGACTCCCTTCGTCACTGCTGCCCCCTGGGGTCCGGCGGATCACGGCCGGGCCCCTCGACGCGTCCCTTCCATCACACACCCGGTCCACGCGGGATGCGACCCGGACGCCCACCGCCCACGGCTCGCGGCCCCGTGCCGCCCGGTGTCTCGCGGGCGGCACGGGGCCACGAGGGAGTGCTGTGCGCGGGTCAGGCCGATTCCCGCAGGCTCATGAGCGAGGCGACGAGCTGGTCCACCTCCTCCGGGGTGTTGTAGAGCGCGAAGGAGGCGCGGGCCGCCGACTCCAGTCCGTAGTGGGCCAGGGCGGGCTGCGCGCAGTGGTGGCCGGCCCGGATCGCGATGCCGTCGCGGTCCAGCCACGAGGCGATCTCCGCCGGGTCGTGGCCCGCCAGGGTGAACGTGAGCACCGCGATCCGGCCGGGCGCCGACCCCAGGATCTCCAGGCCCGGCACCATCCCCATCGCCTGCTGCGCGTACGCCGTGAGCCCGTCCTCGTACGCGGCCACGGCGGTGCGGTCGAAGGACGTGAACCAGTTCAGGGCGGCGAGCAGCCCGACCACGCCGCCGATGTGCCCGGTGCCGGCCTCCATGAGATGGGGCACCGGGGCGAAGGTGGTGCGCTCGAACGACACCGAGTCGATCATGTTGCCGCCGCCCTGCCAGGGCCGCAGGCCCGCCAGGACCTCCGGCTTGACGTAGAGCGCGCCGATGCCCGTGGGGGCGTACAGCTTGTGACCGGAGAACGCGTAGAAGTCCGCGTCCAGTTCGGTCACGTCGACGGGCATGTGGGCGACCGCCTGCGCGCCGTCGACCAGCACCTTCGCGCCGTACCGGTGGGCCAGCGCGGTCATCTCGCGCACCGGCGGCACGGTGCCCAGGACGTTCGAGGCCTGGCTGATGGCGACGAGCTGGGTGCGCGAGGAAAGCAGGTCGGCGTAGGCGTCCTGGTCGATGCGCCCGTCCGCGAGCAGCGGCACCGGGACGACGCGCGCCCGGGTCTCCTTCGCGATCAACTGCCAGGGGACGATGTCCGAATGGTGCTCGAGGACCGGGACGAGGATGTCGTCGCCGGGGCCGAGGTTCGCCCGCCCCCAGCTCTGAGCGACCAGGTTGACGGCCTCGGTCGTGCCCCGGACGAACACGATGGAGTCGGGCGAGGGAGCGCCCAGGAAGTCCGCGACCGCGGCCCGGCCCGCCTCGTACATCTCGGTGGCCTCGCGGGCCATGGTGTGCGCGCCCCGGTGGATGTTGGAGTTCGCCGCACCGTAGTAACCGGCCAGCGCCTCGATGACCTGGCGCGGCTTCTGCGTGGTGGCCGCGTTGTCGAGCCAGACCAGCGGATGCCCGTTGACCGTGCGGTGCAGGATCGGGAAGTCCTTGCGCGCCTCCTCGGGCGAGAACGTGCCCGGCCGGCGGCCGGCGACGGTGCGCTCCGTGACCTCAGGAATAGTCATGGTAGTTGGACACCTCGACGTTCTGGAGCACCGCGATCGCGTCCTCCACCAGGACGGCCGTGTTGAAGTACGCGGTCATCAGGTACGAGGTGATGCCCTTCTGGTCGACGCCCATGTTCCGCATGGACAGGCCCGGTTCGATCTCGTCGGGCACCGCGGCCGGACGCAGCCCGACCACGCCCTGCTCGGCCTCGCCCGTGCGCATGAGCAGGATCTCCGTGGTGCCCACGCTGCCGCCGCCGGAGAACCTGACCTTGTCGGAGGGCAGCAGCGGCACCCCGCGCCAGGTGAGCATCGGGCTGCCGAACCGGTTGTCGGTCACCGGCGGCACGCCCCGCCGGGTGCATTCGCGGCCGAACGCGGCTATCGCCCTCGGGTGCGCGACGAAGAACCCCGGCTGCTTCCACACCTTCGCGAGGAGCTCGTCGAGGTCGTCGGGGGTCGGCGAGCCGGTGCGGGACTGCACGCGCTGGCCCGCGGAGACGTTGTTGAGCAGGCCGAACTCGGGGTGGTTGAGCAGCGCCGCCTCCTGCCGCTCGCGCAGGGCCTGCACCGTCAGGTTTGACTGGGCCCGGGTCTGGTCGATCGGGCCGTTGTACAGGTCCGCCACCCGGGTGTGCACCCGCAGCACGGTCTGGGCGAGCGTCATGTGGTACTCGCGCGGCGCGTCCTCGTAGTCGACGTAGGTGCCGGGCAGGTCGACCTCGCCGACGTGCCCGGAACTGAGGTCGATGGGCACCTCGGAGCCCGGCTTGACGGTGTCGCCCGTGGCGTACATGTCCATGGCGGTGCGCAACTGCTCGCTCCGGTCGGCGAGTTGGGTGAGCGCGGACCGCTCGGCGCACAGGGCCGTGCCGGGCGTGAGCGCCTTGACCCGGTAGGGCATCGCCTCGCCGCGGGTCCACGCGTCGAGGTCGAAGAACTGGCCGTCGCCCGCCACTTCGAGCAGGGCGTCCTCGCCGTAGCGGCCGGTGACCCGCTTCTCCGCGCGGCCCTGCACCAGGATCCACAGCCGGTCGGCCGGGTCGCCCTCCTGGACCAGGACCTGGCCCGCGTCGAACGTCACCGGGGTGAAGGCGCCCGCGAGTTCGCCGAGCAGCGCGTCCTCGGCGTCGCGTAAGTAGGGCAGCTCACGCAGGTCGCCCGGCATGACGCGCGGGGTGCCGTCCTCGTCGTACGTGCTGATCCGGTCGTCGCCCAGGACGAAGGAGCGGCGGCGGTTGACCCGGTAGACACCGGCCTCGACGTCCACCCAGGGCAGGGCGCGCAGCAGATAGCGCGGGGTGATGCCGCGCATCTGCGGAACGGTCTTGGTCGCGGTGGCGAGTTGCCGTGCCGCGTCCGGGCCGAGACTCATCCGCTGGTTATTCACAGGAGCGTTCACCGGTACCTCCTCGACGGGGTTGGACGAGGACCGATGGTGTTCCTGGAATTCGGGCACCACAAGAGGCATGTGCCAGGGGCAGGCCGGAAATGGCGCCGCGAGGGCCGCCAAAAACCGCTCCGGCGCAGGTCGGGGCCGGTGTGGCGCACCGCATAAGAGACGCGATTCAAACTCGTCGCACCGACTATTAGATCCTGAAAGCCCGACTTATGGGAATGCTGATTTCCGGTCGAATTCCTGGATCTGCGGCGCGAATTCACCGGGAAATGATCAGCGGGCCGCCCGCCGTGCCACCGATGTGCGCCAGCCCGCCTTTTCGGCGGGCGCCTCCTGCTCGGCCGCTTCGGCGCGGTGACCGCCGCGCGCGAAGAACCCGGCCAGCGGCAGGGTGGCCGCACCCACGGTGACGGCGTCCGGGCCCAGCCTGCCGAGTTCGATCGTGACGCGTTCCGCGGGGTGGCGCAGGGCGTAGGCGGTGGCGTGGCGGCGTACGGACTTAAGGAGGTGCGGGCCCAGCCGCAGCCCCGCCCAGCCGCCGATGACGATGCGCTCGGGGTTGTAGAGGTTGATCAGGTCGGACAGGCCGGCGCCCAGGTACTCGGCGGTCTCCGCGAGCACCTCCAGGGCCGCGGCGCTCGCGGCGACGCCCTCGTCCCGGGGGTACGCGGCGGCGAGCAGCGCGGTCAGGGCCTCCTCCTCGGAGGTCTGGGCGGGCAGCTCGGCGCCCGCCTCGCGCCAGCGCCCGACGAGTGCCTCGGCGCCCGCGTACGCCTCCAGGCAGCCGAGCGCTCCACACCGGCAGCGCCGACCGCGCACGTGCACGGTGGTGTGGCCCCACTCGGTGGCGCTGCTGTGCGCGCCCCCGTGGATCGCGCCGCGCGAGACGACGCAGGCGCCGACGCCGGAGCCGATCAGGACGATCACCGCGTCCCGGGCGCCGCGGCCGCCACCGAACCACATCTCGGCCTGACCCAGCGTCTTGGCGCCGTTGTCGATGAAGTACCGCGTGCCGGGCGGGAGTCGGAGGGCGTCCCGCAGCAGCGACTCAAGCGGCACCGCGTCCCAGCCGATGGTCTGCCCGTGCACCACGGCCCCCTCGGGGGAGCTCCGGTCGACGATGCCCGGCACGCCGACCCCCACGCCGAGCAGCCGCCGCGGATCGAGGCCGCTCTCGCGCAGTACGGCGGCCACCCCCTCGCGGATGTGGCGGACGACGTGCCCGACGTCGAACCCTCCCGCCTCCAACGAAAGCTCGGCGCGGGCGAGTTCGCGCAACACGAGATCGAAGAGCTCGACCCTGACGCGGGTCTCGCCGACGTCCACGCCGATGAGGTGTCCGCTGTCGGGAGCGATCCGCAGCAGGGTGCGCGGCCTTCCGCCGTCGGAGCCGACCACCCCGGCGTCCTCCAGGAGGCCGTCGGCGAGCAGTTCGGTGACGACGTTGCTGATGGAGCCCGAACTCAACCCCGTGGCCGGGCCGAGCGCCTGCCGGCTCGTCGGGCCGTCGAAGTACAGCCGTCGCAGCACCGCGCCGCGGTTGTCGCGGCGCAGGTCGCGGACGGTCCTGGCGTTCGGTGTGGCCATGCGGCTCCCTCCCCCTCCCTGCGTGCAACATACCGATGCGGGAGGGGTGGCCGCGTGCCTGTTCCGCCGCTCGACTCACGGCTTGAACCAAGGCGCTACGACCGGGAGGGGGCGTGCTGTCGATCGCAGGGCCACGGGCGTCGGTGCGCGACACCGTCGACGGGTCCAACCTGGCTGCGGCTAAGGCGAGTTGTGGCCCTGCGGTGAGCCGTCGCGCAGGTGGTCGGCGAGGCGTTCGAGGAAGGCCTGCTGGCCGTGGACCAGCAGGGGCGCGGCGGCGTCGGGGGTGAGCCAGGCGAAGCGGTCCATCTCGGGGAACTCGCGCAGGGTCCCCGATCCGCGCGGCCACTCCATGGTGAACGTGCCCGGCACCGCGTCCGCCGGGTCCAGGTCGGCCTCGACCGCCCACACCGTCACGGTCTTGCCGCCCCGCTGCACGATCTCTCCCAGCGGCACGAGCGGGCCCTTGGGTGGCGCCAGGCCCAGCTCCTCCTCGAACTCGCGCCGGGCCGCCGCCTCCGGCATCTCCTCGGGGCCGTACTCACCTTTGGGAACCGACCAGGCGCCGGCGTCCCGGCCCGTGAAGAACGGGCCGCCCATGTGCCCGACGAGCACCTCGAAGCCGTCCCCCGCCCTGCGGTACAGCAGGAGCCCAGCGCTGCGTTTTCCGGCCATGACGCCAGTCTGCTGGCCCACCGCGCCCGGCGCCATGGGGCGCGTGCGGCGGCCATCCGGAGCGGGAGCGGAGTGCGCCCGCCCCTGGCCGCGAGCGCTCAGGAGCCGGACTGCTCGGAGCGCTTGGCCGAGACGGCGAGCGTGAAGGAGTGCCCGGCCGGGTCGGCGTAGACGCGTTCGTCGCGCGGCCCGTTGTTGTCCTTGGTGTCCACGGGGGTCGCGCCCAGCGTGATGGCCTCGCGCTCGGCGGCGTCCATGTCGCCGTACGCCACGACGATCCGCAGGTGCGCCTGCAGGGAGTCGTCGGGCCGGGGCCAGCTGGGCGGGGCGTAGCCGTGGTCGCGGCGGATCGCGAGGTGGGTGCCCTGCGCGCCGACTATCTCGACGAAGTCCGGATCGCAGGCGGTCTCGATCTCGCCGCCGAGCAACTGGGCGTAGAACTGGGCGAGTTCGACGGGCTCGGCGCAGTCCAGGACGAGGATGCTGGTCTTCTGAACACTCATGCCGCGACGAGTGCCCGCGTGCCGCCCCCGCTAACGCCCGGACTCACGCACCGTGTCCAGGTAGTCGCGGATCGCGTCCCGGTTCCTGCTGAGGCACTGGATCTTGGCGTCCATCTGGGCCCAGTGCCGCTCCAGGTTCTCGATCAGAGCGGCGCTCGCACCGCTCACATGGATCGAGTCCGGGCCGTCCAGACACGGCAGGATCTCCTTGATGATGCGGGTGGGCACCCCCGCGTCGAGCAGGCCACGGATCTGCGTGACGCGCTCCACCAGGTGTTCGTCGTAGTCGCGGTATCCATTGGCCGCCCGGTCCGGGGCGAGCAGGGCCTGGGCCTCGTAGTAGCGCAGCAGCCGGGTCGGTACGCCGGTGCGGGCGGACAGCTCTCCGATGCGCACGGTGGCACCTCCTGGACGGGACCTTTTCCGGTCGGGCTTCCCTTGACACTAGTGTCAAGGTTCGACGATGGCCTCATGATCACACGGAGACCGTCCGCCCCGGCGGCGACCCTGGCCGTCCTCTCGGTCGCGCAGTTTCTCATCGCCCTCGACTACTCGATCATCTACATCGCGCTGCCGAGCATCGCGGACGACCTGGGGCTCGCGCCCTCGCTCGCGCAGTGGGTGGTGAGCGCGTACGCGGTGCTGTTCGCGGGCTTCCTCGTCGTCGGCGGCCGGCTCGCGGACCGGGTCGGCGCCAAGCGGCTGTTCGTGGTGGCGGTCGTCGCGTTCGGGGCGGCCAGTGCCGTGGGCGGCGCCGCCCAGGACGGGACGGTGCTGCTCGCCGCGCGCGGGGCGCAGGGACTGGGCGCCGCCCTGCTCCAGCCCGCCGTGCTCGGCCTGATCGGCACGACGTTCCCGGCCGGTCCCCGGCGCGGCAGGGCGCTCGCGGTGTGGGGATCGGTGGGGGCCTCCGGGCTCGCCGCGGGCGCCATCCTCGGCGGACTCCTCACCTCCGCCTCGTGGCGGCTCACGTTCGTCATCAACGTGCCGCTCACCCTCCTGTGCGCGCTCGGCGCAGCCCTGTGGGTGCGCGGGCCCCGGGACACCGCACCGGCGGGACCGGCCCCGGTCCTGGCCTCCCTGCTCGGCACCGGCACCGTGCTCACCCTCGTCCTCGGCCTCACCCTTGGCTCCGGTGAAGGCTGGAGCGCGGCGCCCACCCTGGTCTGCCTCGGCCTCGCCGTGGTGTTCCTGACCGCCTTCCTGCGCGGCGAGGCGACCTCGCGCACCGTCCTGATCGAACCCGTCCTGCGCGGCACCCGCTCGCTGCGCACCGGGGCCGCCGCGACCGCGCTGTACATGGCGAGCGTGGGCTCGGAGTTCTACCTCCTGACCCTGCTCCTCCAGTCCCTCAAGGGCTATACGCCGCTGGCGGCCGGGCTCGCCTTCCTGCCGCTCGCCGTGATGGTGACGGCGGGCAGCGCGGCCGCGGGCCGGGCCGTGCGCCGCGTCGGGCCACGGGCCGTGCTGGTCGCCGGTTTCGCGCTGGCGGCCGCCGGACTGCTCTGGCTCTCGCTCGCCCTGACCGGCGACTCGTACGCCGCGGACCTGCTGCCCGGCCTGCTCCTGAGCGGATTCGGCCACGGCGCCGTCTACACGTCGATGTTCATCATCGGCACCCATGACGTGCCTGCCGCCCACCAGGCCACCGCGGGCGCCCTGTTGACCACGTCCCAGTACCTGTCCGGCGCGGTCACCGTCGCCGTTCTGACGCTCACCCTGGGGCCCTCACCCGACCACGCGAGCTTCCGGCTCGCCTTCCTGCTCACCACGGCCGCGGCCGCCGCGGGCGCGGGACTCGTCGCCGCCCGCCGCGAACGGCCCGCGGCCGACGATCCCGCGCGGCGGGTCCTGGTGGGCTGAGGTCGCCCCCTCTCGCTCACTCCGCCAACTCCCGTGCGTCCAGCGGACGTCGCCACGCGACGAGGCGGTGCACGGCCGCCAGCTCGTGCTCCAGGGGCGAGGGCGGCACGGCGAGCACCGGGCAGGCGGCGTGGGCCAGGCAGTAGCGGGCCACCGAGGGGCGCAGCGCGCGGCGCAGCCTGCCGCGGGGGCCGGTGCCGAGGACCAGCAGGTCCTCGGCCGCCCGCGCCGCCTCCACCAGGACGGCACCCGGGGTGCCGCGCACGACCGTCGCTTCCAGCGGCACGGACGGCCCGGCCGGTCCGAAGGCGGTGTCCAGGGCCGTCAGGAGCCGCTCGGCCGCCGTCGCGCGGCACTGCGCGAGCAGGTCCGGGTCGAGGGAGCCTCGGTGGCCGAGCTCGCCGCCGGGCGGCGCCCAGGCGAGGACCGCCACCAGCGTGCCCCCGCCGTGCGCGGCCTCCCGCGCCGCGCGGTGCAACGCCGTCAGGCTCCCGAGGGATCCGCTGACCCCGGCCACCACACGCCGCCCGCCGATCCTGTCCATGACTCCCTCCACGGCTCCCGCTCCTCGCTCCGGTCCGTCTTCGCCTTCCCGACGAGCCAAACCCGTACACCCCTCGCGGCGCCGCGCGTTGGCGGCTTCCTGACGGTCGCGCGGGGGATCCTGACGGGCCCATGACGCCGTGCCACGGCGTCGCGTCAGCGTCCCGTCAGCACCGGCCGCCCCGCCGTCAGCATCGCGTCAGGGCGCCGGACGGCCGCGGCCGCCGGGCGTAGCGTCGCCGTCGTGCCCCGGCCCGCCTCCCCGTGCCGGGGCCGTCCCACCCCGAGCGAGGATCCTCCAGGAGGAATCCCATGGCACAACCCGTCCGCGACGACGACCCGGACCCCTGCGAACACCCCCCGGCCGGACCGCTGTTCGTGCCCGTCCGGCCGGGAGCCGCGGGGTGCGCGGCCCGGATGTTCCGCACTCCGCTCGGCGACCGCACCGCCGTCGCGTTCACCACCCGGGGCCGCCTCGCGGCCACGCTCGGCCCGGACCAGGCCTGGATCAGGCTGGCCGAGCCCGCGCTGCGGGCGCTCACCGAACCGCTCGGCGTCACCGCCGTCACGGTGGACCCCCAGTTCTGTGCGCCCGCCGTCACCCGCGCCGCCGCCCGGCCCTGGAGGGTGCGCGACGTCGGAGTGACCGGAGCCGCGGCCGTCGCCGACGCGCTCGCCCTGTGGATCGGCTGAGAAGGAGTACGGAGCCATGACCACCCTGAATCTGCCGACCGGCCTGACGCCCGCCGACGACCTGTCCGTGTGGCCCGCCTCCACCGCCCGGCTCGGCCACGGCGGCCTCGCCGTGGGCGCCGTCCCGCTCGGCGAGATCGCCGAACGCTTCGGCACGCCGGTCTACGTCCTCGACGAGGGCGAGGTGCGCGAGCGCTGCCGCACCTACCGCAGCGCCTTTCCCGAGGCCGAAGTGCTCTACGCCGCCAAGGCGTTCCTGTGTCGCGCCCTGGCCCACTGGGTCGACGAGGAGGGCCTCGGGCTCGACGTCTGCTCGGCGGGCGAGCTCGAACTCGCCGTCACCGCCGGATTCCCGGCCGAACGGATCGTGCTGCACGGCAACGCCAAGTCGCCGCACGACATCGAGGCCGCGCTGCGCCTCGGGGTCGGGCGCATCGTCATCGACAGCCCCTCCGAGATCGCCCGGCTCGCCGCGGCCGTCGGGCCGCACGGCCACCAGAAGGTGATGGTCCGGGTGGTGCCGGGGATCAGCGCGGGCGGCCACGACAAGATCCGTACCGGCACCGACGACCAGAAGTTCGGTCTGTCCCTCACCGACGGCCACGCCCAGCACGCCATCGCCCGCATCCTCGACCAACCGCAGCTCGAACTGACCGGCCTGCACTGTCACCTGGGCTCGCAGATCACCACCGTCAAGCCCTACCTTTCGGCCGTGCGCCGCATGGTCGGCCTGATGGCGCGCGTCCGCGACACCCACGGCGTGGTGCTGCCCGAGCTCGACATGGGCGGCGGCCACGGCGTCGCCTACCGTCCCGGCGAGGACGCGCTCGACATCACGGCGCTGGCCCGCCGGATGCGCGCCGAACTCATCGAGAGCTGCGCGGCGGCCGGGCTCGTGGTGCCCCGGCTGCTCGTCGAACCGGGGCGCGCCGTGGTGGGCCCGGCGGGCGTCGCCCTCTACCGGGTGCTCGCCGTCAAACGGACCGGCGACCAGCTCTTCGTCGCCGTCGACGGCGGCATGAGCGACAACCCGCGCCCCGCGCTGTACGGCGTGCGGTACGCGCCCCGCCTCATCGGACGGGCCTCGACCGCCGGGTCCTGCCGGGCGACCGTGGTCGGGCGGCACTGCGAGGCGGGCGACGTCCTGGCCGCCGCGGTGGACCTGCCCGGCGACATCCACCCCGGCGACCTGCTCGCCGTGCCGGTGGCGGGCGCCTACCAGCTGTCCATGGCGTCGGGCTACAACCTGGTGGGCCGCCCGCCGGTGGTCGCGGTCGCCGCCGGGCACGCGCGGCTGCTGGTGCGCCGCGAGTCCCTCGACGACTTCCGCAGCCGCGACGTGGGGCTGTGAGCGGGCCTCACTGCGGGCGCCGGCCCACCCGGGAGGCGGGGCGCCGCCCGAGGAGTTCGGCAAGTCCCCGCCGGGTCGCGGCCAGCACGACCCGGTCCTCGGGCCGCAGGACGTAGCCGGGGGGAAGCCGCCACACCAGGTCCCCCGGTGCGCCCCCGCCCCGGCGGCGGGCGGCGCCCAGGTCGGGGACGCGGTCGGCCGGCGAGGAGGTGTCGAGCGCGAGGACCCGCCAGGCGCCCTCGCGGAACGCCTCCTCGACGGTGCGGCCCTCCAGCTGCGGATGGCCCGCCACGTCGATGGCCGCGAACAGCAGCACCTTGCGCTCCACCGGTATGGCGCCCAGGATCTGACGGCCCATCATCGCCCCGGCGAAGGCGGGCGCCGCCAGGTGCGAGACGCTGCGGCTGCGGGTGAGCGCCTGCGGGTGGGCGGCGCGCAGGGTGCGGTAGACCGCGGTCGCGAAGTCGTCGTCGTACAGCCGCATCACCACCCGCAGGTCGGGCTTCACCGAGCGGGCGTACAGGGCCGCTTCGAGGTTGGTGGTGTCCGAACTGGTCAGCGCGAGCAGGGCGTGCGCCCGGTGGATCCGGGCCGACTCCAGCAGGCCCTCCTGGGTGACGTCGCCGATGACGGTGGGCACCCGCAGGCGCCGGGCCAGCGCTATGCCGCGGGCCTCCGGGTCGGCCTCCACGCACACGACGGGGATGTCGAGCTCGCGCAGCCGCACCAGCACCCGGGCCCCGATCTTGCCCATGCCGAGCAGCACCACGTGGCCGGAGAGCCCGCGGGAGGGGCGGGGCAGCGCGGAGGCGCTGCGGAAGGTGCCGAGGCCTTCCAGGACGGCGGCGATCAGGACGGGCAGGAGCAGCAACCCGGTGAGCCCGGACAGCAGTTGAAGGATCTGGCGGCCCACCGGCTGGTCGATGGCCGGGTCGTCGATGGCGAAGATGTCGAGCAGGGTCAGATAGGCGGCGTGCAACGGGTCGTCGCCGGTGGTCAGCCAGGTCGCGATGGCGAGGGCGAACACCGAGGCGACGATCCCGGCGAGCGACCAGCGCAGCCGCCGCGAGAACAGCCGGCCCAGCGGGGCGCCGAGATCGGTGATGCGGCCCGGCTGCCGCGGGGGGCCGGTGTAGGTCACGGTCTCCAGGACGACCCGGCCGCGCCGGTCGGCCTCGTCCATCGACCGCTCGTCCGGCAGCAGCCGGGGCCCTTCCGAGCCGCTGCGGTCCGAACCCTCCGCGCCCGCCGGGTCGTTGGTGGTCGACGACAGGAGGGCCAGCGTGCACAGCCCGGGGTCGGCGACCTCGCCCGGGCGCGGCGGCGGACGCTGCCCCGCGCGCAGCAGCACCCCGTCGGCGTGCACGACCTTGCTGGTGCCCGCGATGGCGGTCGCGGCCAGCGCGGGCGCCGCGGTGTCCGCGTCGGACAGGACGGTGGTGGACGCCTCGGACGCGGGCGCGGCGGGGTCCGGCGCCGCGAGTGCGGCGGCCTGGTCGAGCAACTCCTGGAGGTACTGGCCGAGTTTGCGGTTGTAGAGGCGGATGACGAGCCGGACGCGCGGATTGAGGCGCCGGGCGATCAGCGCCGCCCGGATGTTCGTCTCGTCGTCCCGGTGCACCAGCGCGAGGGCCGCGGCCTGCTCCACCCCGGCCTCCACCAGTGCGACGTCGCTGGGCTCCACGGCCTCGACGAGCCGGGCCTCGCCCGCCCCTCCCTCCCCGGAGAGGGGGGTGCGCAGCATCACGGACGACATGCGGCCGAACAGTGCCGAGGCCCTGGCCCGGCCGCTCGCGGGGAGCCGGTCCGAGCGGGTCTGGTGCTCCGGCGGTACGACGAGCACCACGCGCTCCCCGTACACGTCGCGCAGTTCACCGGCGAGCCGGTGCGCGAGGGCACCGTCCCCGCTGACGATCATGTGTCCGACGGGAGGCCCGGCCCACTGCTGGGACGGGAGCGGCTGTTGAGGAAGTGAAGGCACATCCCAGACCATGCCTCATGGTGCGGCGCCCCGTCGACGGGCCTGGGGTCCGGCGGGCTCCGCGCAGCTCAATTGCCGCTGTCGGCCAGGCTGTTGTAGCGCAGGAGGTACTCGGCGAACCGGTCGAGGTCCTCCGGGGCCCAGTCGGCGAGCCGGTCGTGGAAGGCCTGGCGGCGCAGCTCGGCCGCCTCGGCGAGCTTCGCGGTGCCCGCTGGGGTGAGCCGGAGCACCTGGATGCGGTGGTCGTCTGGGTCGCTGACGCGCTCCACGAAGCCGAGCTTCTCCAGACCGGCGATCTGGCGGCTGATCGTCGATTTGTCGAGCATGTAGTAGGCGGCGAGATCGGTCGCCCGGCAGCCCTGCTGGTCCTCCAGGTGGGAGAGCAGGGTGAACGAGACGAGCGAGAGCTCCGGGTGCATCCGGGCGGCGGCGGCCCGGGCGCGCCGGGCGAACGCGGTCAGCTCACGCTGGATGGTGACGACCGACTGGTCTCGGCTGAGCACGACTGATCCCCTTCCTCTCGGTCTCTCCTGGTGATCAGTTGTAGAATACAACGTAGCCGAGGATGCGCGGAACGCCACGCCGGGGCGTGCCCGCGTCTCAGCCCTTCGGCGGCTCTTCGCCCAGGGTGTCGAGCGCCTCGCTCAGCCAGCCGATCCAGAACGTCTCCAGCTCGATGCCGCCCCGCAGGACCAGATGGCGCAGCCGGTCCTGCTCGCTGTCCCGCTCCGGCGGGAAGTCCTTCGACTCGATCCCGTGGTACGTCTCCAACTGGGCGCGATGCAGGGCGAGATGACGCTCCAGCTCGGCCCGCAGCCCGCCCGTGCCGATCACCGCCGCCGCCCGCATCCGCAGCAGCAGGGGGTCCCGCATGGGCTTGGGGTCCTGGCCCGCCGCCGCCCACGCGGCGAGCTCGGCGCGGCCCGCGGGCAGCACCTCGTACTCCTTCTTCTGGCCGCGGGCGGGGGCGGCCGTGGGCAGCGCCCGGATGAACCCGGACTGCTCAAGACGCCCCAGCTCGCGGTAGATCTGCTGGTGCGTGGCCGACCAGAAGTAGCCGATCGACTTGTCGAAGCGGCGGGTCAGTTCGAGCCCCGAGGAGGGCTTTTCGAGCAGGGCGGTCAGGATCGCGTGCGGGAGGGACATGAGCGCATCCTAGGTTCGCCCGGCCGGCTCAGACCGTCGCGGCCAGCCGGGTGCCCTGGTCGATGGCGCGCTTGGCGTCCAGTTCGGCGGCCACGTCCGCGCCGCCGATGAGGTGCACGGTGGCCCCGGCCGCGGCCAGCTCCTCGTACAGGCCGCGCCGCGACTCCTGCCCCGCGCACAGCACCACCGTGTCGACGGGCAGCACCGAGGACTCGCCGTCCACGGTGATGTGCAGGCCCTCGTCGTCGATCCGGTCGTAGCGCACGCCCGGGACCATGGTCACGCCGCGGTGCTTGAGCTCGGTGCGGTGGATCCAGCCGGTCGTCTTGCCGAGCCCGGCGCCCACCTTCGACGTCTTGCGCTGGAGCAGGTGCACCTGGCGCGGCGGCTTGGGCCGCTCCGCCCTGCGCAGCCCGCCGCGCTCGCCGTAGGCGGTGTCGACGCCCCACTGCCGGAAGTACGTCTCGGGGTCCAGGCTCGCCGCGTCGCCGCCGTCGGTGAGAAACTCCGCGATGTCGAAGCCGATGCCGCCCGCGCCGACGATCGCGACCCGCTCGCCGACCGGCGCGCCGTCCCGCAGCACGTCGAGGTAGGTCAGCACGCTCGGGTGGTCCGAGCCCGGGATCTCGGGGGTGCGCGGGGTGACACCGGTCGCGATGACGATCTCGTCGTACGAGCCGTCGCCCAGGTCGCCCGCGCTCACCGCGGTGTTCAGCCTGACGTCCACGCCGTGCAGTTCGAGCTGCGTACGGAAGTAGCGCAGCGTCTCGTCGAACTCCTCCTTGCCCGGCACCCGCTTGGCGATGTTGAGCTGGCCACCGATCCGGTCGGCGGCGTCGAAGAGGGTGACCGCGTGCCCGCGCCCGGCCGCCGAGACGGCGAAGGCGAGCCCGGCGGGGCCCGCGCCGACCACGGCGAGGCGCTTGCGCAGCTTGGTGGGGGACAGGACCAGCTCGGTCTCGTGGCAGGCGCGCGGGTTGACCAGGCAGGAGGTGATCCTGCCGCTGAAGGTGTGGTCCAGGCAGGCCTGGTTGCAGCCGATGCAGGTGTTGATGGTCTCGGCGCGGCCCGCGCCCGCCTTGGCGACGAACTCGGGGTCGGCGAGGAAGGGGCGCGCCATCGACACCATGTCCGCCCGCCCCTCGGCGAGCAACTGCTCGGCCACTTCAGGGGTGTTGATGCGGTTGCTGGTGATCAGCGGGATCGACACCGACCCCATGAGCTTCTTCGTCACCCAGGTGTACGCGCCGCGGGGCACCGAGGTCGCGATCGTCGGGATGCGCGCCTCGTGCCAGCCGATGCCGGTGTTGATGAGCGTCGCCCCGGCCGCCTCGATGGCCTGCGCGAGGGTGGTGACCTCGGCCAGCGTCGAGCCGCCCGGGACCAGGTCCAGCATGGAGAGCCGGTAGATGATGATGAAGTCGGTGCCGAGCCGCTCGCGCGTGCGGCGCACGATCTCGACCGGGAAGCGCATCCGGTTCTCGTAGGAGCCGCCCCAGCGGTCGGTGCGCCGGTTGGTGGCGCCCGCGACGAACTCGTTGATGAGGTAGCCCTCGGAGCCCATGATCTCGACGCCGTCGTAACCCGCCGACTTCGCGAGCTCGGCCGCCCGCACGAAGTCCTCGACGGTCTGCTCGACCTGCTCGTCGCTCAGCTCATTCGGTACGAACGGGCTGATCGGCGCCTGGAGCGGGCTCGGCGCGACCAGGTCCTCGTGGTAGGCGTACCGGCCGAAGTGCAGGATCTGCATCGCGATCCGGCCGCCCTCGCGGTGCACCGCGTCGGTGACCGTGCGGTGCTGGGCGGCCTCCGCCTCGGTGGTGAGCTTGGCGCCGCCGGGGTAGGGACGGCCCGCGTCGTTGGGCGCGATGCCGCCGGTGACCATGAGGCCGACGCCGCCGCGGGCCCGCTCGGCGTAGAACGCGGCCATCCGCTCGAAGCCGTTCTCGGCCTCTTCCAGCCCGATGTGCATCGAGCCCATCAGCACCCGGTTGGGCAGCGTGGTGAACCCGAGGTCGAGGGGGCTCAGCAGATGGGGGTACGCGGTCATGGGAGCGCCTCCGGGTGGGGTGTCGTCGCCTCCAGTTGTAGACCAGCGGACCCCGCTTATGCAACAAGTTGCATAACGCTGAGGGGGCGTGATCCCGCTCTCACACCCAGGGCGGCGGACCCTCGGGGGCGAGCTGGTGGACGTCGAAGAGCACGGCGGCCTCCACCCCGATGGCCGGGCCCGCCGCCCGCGCGAGCCAGGTCAGGAAGGGCCGCGGGGCGAAGACGTCCGCGTCGGCGCCGAGTCCCTTGGTGTACTCGGCGTGCGCCGCCAGGGACGCGATGCCGCGCTCCAGCGGGGTGCCGGTCACCTCGACCCCGTGCGTGGGCCGCTCGGCCCCGGCGAACGCCACGAACCGCACCCCGGTCCACGGCTCGAGCCCCTCCTCGGTCAGCTCGGGGAAGATCCAGCGGTTCCCGGCGTCGCGCGCCGCGTCCAGCGCCGCGAGCCCGACCGCGCGGTGGTCGGCCTGATTGACGAGCCCGCCGGTCATCCGCACCGTGTAGGCCCCCGACACGATCACCTCCGGCCGGAACCGGCGGACGGCCCGCGCGATGTCGCGCCGCAGGGCGAGCCCGTACTCGACGACCCCGTCGCGATGCCCGAGGAACTCCACGTCCGTGACCCCGACCTCGCGCGCCCCGGCCCGCTCCTCGGCCTCGCGCAGCGGCGCCGCCCGGTCCGGCGGCACGCCGTCGATCCCCGCCTCCCCGCGCGTCGCCAGCAGATAGGCCACCTGCTTGCCCTGCGCGGTCCAGCGGGCGACCGCCGACGCCGTGCCGTACTCGATGTCGTCCGGGTGCGCCACCACCGCCAGAGCCCGTCCCCAGTCCTCCGGCAGCGGGGAGAGCGAGGGCCCGCCGCTCCCACCGACATCGTTGAAGGCACTCATGCCCTCATGATGGCTCCGCCCGGGCGGGCGCGACAGCCGGACGAGAAGGCCGCGACCCCCCGGCCACAACCCTCGGGAACCGTGGTGCCGCCGGGCAGTGGGAGGATGCCGGGACGTAGAGAGAGGGGCGGGGCGCGTGGGGCGGATCGAGCGGGATGTGGTCGCGCGGGGAACGGCGCTGGACGCGGCGGCGCGTTCGGTGACCGACGACCACAGCAGGGCCGTCGAGGCGGTGCGCGCGGCCCTCAAGCCGATCCATGACGCGGAGGTCGAGCGGGAACTCCAGGCCATTCCCGTGGCCAGGCTGCACGAGGTCACCGAGGGGCGGCTGCGCCTGGGGAGCGTCGAGAAGAGCGGGCTGGCGACGGTGGGTGAGGTGCTGCGGGCGGGGCCCTACCGGCTGCGGCAGATCCCCGGGGTCGGCCAGCACACCGTCACCCAGATCCTCGCCGCCGCCGGACGCCTGTCCGAGGCCGCGCACGACACCGTCGCCGTCCACATCGACGTGGACCGGCCCGAGCCCGCCACCACCGCCCTCGTCCAGGCGCTGCACGTCCTGGTCGAGGCCGGTCCGGACGCCCGCCGCGCGGTCGACGCAGCGACCGGGCTGTCCACACGGCTCGGCCCGCTGCTCTTTGACGCCCGGCCCGCCGCCGGACGGCTGCGGATGCTCCTGGCCGGCCAGGACAAGAGGGCCCGCGCGCTGGCGGCCGTCGCCGAGATCCGGTCGCTGGCGGACGAGGCCGAGCAGGCGGGCGTGCCCGGGCTGCTCGCGCAGGCCTCGGTGGACCTGCTGCGCGGGCCTGCGCGCGACGTCGCCGCCTGGGTCGACTTCGAGCTCCGCTCCGCCGAGTACTACAGCCTGCTCGCCGAGATCTCCGGCCGGGTCCCCGACGCGGCCGCGGCCGAGGGCTTCCTGCCCGACGAGATCGCCGAACGGGTCCGCGCCCAGCACCTCGACGACACGCACCGCAAGGTCTCCCTGCGCGGCTACCAGGCGTTCGGGGCTCGGTTCGCGCTCGCCCAGCGCAAGGTGGTCCTCGGCGACGAGATGGGCCTGGGCAAGACCATCCAGGCGATATCCGTGCTGGCGCACCTGGCCGCCGAGGGCCAGAGCCACTTCATGGTCGTGTGTCCCGCGAGCGTCCTGGTGAACTGGACGCGGGAGATCGAGGCCCGCAGCGCCCTGCGCGCCACCCTGCTGCACGGCCCCGACCGGCACGAGGCGTTCGCCGACTGGAAGGGCCGGGGCGGGGTGGGGGTGACCACCTTCGACGCGCTGCGCGGCTTCCCGGCGCCGGGCGGCGGGGAGGTGGGGATCCTCGTGGTGGACGAAGCGCACTTCGTGAAGAACCCGCGCGCCAAGCGGTCACAGGCGGTCGCGCTCTGGGCGGAGCGCTGCGAGCGTGCCCTCTTCATGACCGGCACCCCGATGGAGAACCGGGTCGCCGAGTTCGGCAACCTGGTGGCGATGCTGGACCGTGGGCTCGCCGACTCCCTGGCGGAGCGGGACGCCCTGGCCGGCTCGGTCGCCTTCCGCAGGGCCGTCGCCCCGGTCTATCTGCGGCGCAACCAGGAAGACGTCCTGACGGAACTCCCCAGCCTCCAACAGACCGACGAATGGGAGCAGTTGAGCGCATCCGACGAAGAGGCCTACCGCGAGGCCGTGCGGGCCGGCAACTTCATGGCGATGCGCCGGGCCGCCTACCTGGCTCCCGCCGGGTCGGCCAAGCTCGGACGGCTCCTGGAGATCGTCCACGAGGCGGGCGAGAACGGGCAGAAGACGGTCGTCTTCTCCAACTTCAAGGACGTGCTCGCGGTGGCGGGCGACGCGCTCGCCGCCCTGCCGGCCGAGCGCATCCCGCTGTTCGGCCCGCTCACGGGCGCCGTTCCGGCCGGGCGGCGGCAGCAGCTCGTCGACGACTTCGCGGCCGTGTCCGGTCCCGCCGTGCTGCTCGCCCAGATCCAGGCGGCGGGCGTCGGCCTCAACATGCAGGCGGCGTCCGTCGTCGTGATCTGCGAGCCCCAGATCAAGCCGACCATCGAGCACCAGGCGGTCGCCCGGGCCCACCGCATGGGCCAGGTCAGGCCGGTGCGGGTGCACCGGCTGCTCGCCACCGGCGGCGTGGACGAGCGCATGGTGCGGATGCTGGAGAACAAGACGCGCCTGTTCGACGCGTATGCCCGGCGCAGCGCGGTCGCGGAGGCCACCCCGGACGCGGTCGACGTCTCGGACACCGAGATCGCCCGCCGCATCGTCGAGGAGGAGCAGGAACGCCTCGGAGTGCCGAGGACGGTCCCGCCCGCCCCTCCCCTCGCGCGGTAGCCCGCCGCTCACACCTTCCGGTAGCCGTACGCCTCCGACGCCGCCGCCTCCACCGCGTCCAGGTCCGCGCCCGCCGACGCGCTGACGACCGCCGCCACCGCGCCCTCCACGAACGGGGCGTCCAACAGCCGTGTGCCCGGCGGGAGTTCGTCGCCTTCGGCCAGCAGGGCCTTGACGGTGAGGACGGCGCTGCCCAGGTCCACCAGGACGGCCACGCCCGCGCCCCGGTCCACCGATTCGGCCGCCCGCACGATGCGTTCCTCGCTGGTGCCCAGGCCCCCGCCGGGCAGCCCGCCCGCCGGTGCGACGGGGGCGGTGGCGCCACCGCCCGCAAGACCCTCGGCCAGCTCGGCGACGGCGGCCGCGACCGCCGCGCTGTGCGAGACGAGCACCACCCCGACCAGCGGCCCCGCGCCGCTCACGCGGCCGCCTCCGCAAGCGCCCCGATCAGCAGCGCCGACGACGTCGCCCCCGGATCCTGGTGGCCCTCGGACCGCTCGCCGAGATAGCTGGCCCGCCCCTTGCGGGCGCGCAGCGGCACGGTCGCGAGCGCCCCGGCCCCGGCCGCCTCGGCCGCCGCCCCGAAGGACTCGCCGAGCGCCTCGACCGCGGGCAGCAGCGCGTCCAGCATCGTCTTGTCCCCGGCCGCCGCCCCGCCCAGCTGGGCCACGGCCGCGACCCCGGCGCCCAGCGCCTCGGCCAGCTGCTCCCGGCTGACCTCGTCCGCGTCTCCGAGCGCCTTGCCCGTACGCCGCAGCAGCGTCCCGTACAGCGGCCCCGAAGCGCCCCCGACCGTGGAGATCAACTGCCGCCCGGCGAGGGCGAGTACGGCCCCCGGGGTGTCCGGGGCCTCCTCGTCCAGGACGGCGGTCACGGCGGTGAAGCCGCGCTGCAGATTGGCTCCGTGGTCGGCGTCGCCGATCGCGGAATCGAGATCGGTCAGCCGAGCCGCCTCCCGGTCCACCGCGGCGGCGGTGGCGGACATCCAGCGACACATGAACGCGGCGTCGAGCACGAGCTCTCCCTCAGGCATCGGTTCAGCGACCCCACCGCAGCGCGGGCGTGTCGACCGGGGCGTCCCACAACCGCAGCAGCTCCTCGTCGACCTGACACAGCGTCACCGAACAGCCCGCCATGTCCAGCGAGGTCACATAGTTCCCCACGAGCGTACGGGCCACCGGAACACCCCGCTCGGCGAGCACCCGGTGCACCTCGGCGTTGAATCCGTACAGTTCGAGCAGGGGAGTGGCCCCCATCCCGTTGACCAGGAGCAGGACGGGGCTGGTGGGCCGCAGGTCCTCCAGGACCACGTGCACTGCGTAGTCGGCGATCTCCCGGGCGGTCATCATGGCCCGCCGTTCGCGGCCCGGTTCGCCATGGATGCCCACCCCCAACTCCAGCTCGCCCGCAGGAAGTTCGAAGGTCGGGCTGCCCTTGGCGGGCGTCGCGCAGGCCGTCAGGGCCACCCCGAAGCTGCGCGAGGCCTCGTTCACCTGGCGGGCGATCGCCTCCACCCGCTCCAGCGGCGCGCCCTCCGCTGCGGCCGCGCCCGCGATCTTCTCGACGAACAGCGTCGCGCCGGTGCCGCGCCGCCCCGCGGTGTAGAGGCTGTCGGTCACCGCGACGTCGTCGTCGACCAGGACCTTGGCGATCCGCACGCCCTCGTCCTCGGCGAGCTCCGCCGCCATGTCGAAGTTGAGCACGTCCCCGGTGTAGTTCTTGACGACGAACAGCACTCCGGCGCCGCCGTCCACGGCCGCCGCCGCCCGCACCATCTGGTCCGGCACCGGCGAGGTGAACACCTCACCGGGGCAGGCCGCCGACAGCATCCCGGGCCCGACGAACCCCGCGTGCAACGGCTCGTGCCCCGAGCCACCGCCCGATACGAGGCCCACCGTCCCGGCCACCGGAGCGTCACGCCGGACGACCACCCGGTTGTCGACGTCGACCGTGAGCGAGGGATGCGCGGCGGCGATGCCGCGCAGCGCGTCCGCTACGACGGTCTCGGGCACGTTGATGAGCATGTTCACCATGACCTCCAGGGCGAGGCGTGCGGAGTGTGACGGCCCCAGTATCACGCGACGCCCCGTGGCCCGGGCGGTCGGCGTGCGGTCATGCGGACTGTGACGCGCGGGGGCGCAGCGCCTTCTCGATCACGTCCGGCCGGTTGGTGATGATGCCGTCCACGCCGAGGCCCACCAGCCGGGTGGCGGCGCTCGCGCTGTCGACGGTCCAGGTGTTGAGCCGCAGGCCCGCCCGGTGCGGGCCCTTGAGCGCGTGCACGGCCTTGACGTACGCCGAAGTCACCGTGTGCTGCTCGGCGTTGATCTCGTCGCTGAAGGCGGCGTACCGCTTGAGCTGGGAGACGGGCGGGTTGCCGAGGAAGCCGGTGTGCACCGAGGGGCGCAGGCGGTGCGTGGTACGCAGCGCGGGGGCGCTGAAGCTCTGCACGACCAGGCGCCGGGCGAGGTGGGCGGGGTCGAGCCAGCCGGACCGGCCCAGCGTGTCCAGGGTCTGGCGCTCGACGCCGGGATACAGCTCGGGCTGCTTCAGTTCGAGCAGGAGCCCCTGGCCGGTGTGGTCGAGCAGGCCCAGGTACTCCCGCAGGGTGGGGATGCGTTCGCCCCGGAAGCGCGGGTTGAACCAGCTGCCCGCGTCCAGCTTCTTGATCTCGGCGAGGGTGAACGAACCGACCGCCCAGGGAGCCCGCTTGGGGTAGCGCCGCTTGGCGTCGGTGGTGCGCGCCAGCGTGGTGTCGTGGACGACCACGAGCGCGCCGTCGCGGGTGCGCTGGACGTCGTTCTCCACCCATCGGACGCCGAGGTCGGCGGCCCGCCGGACGGAGCTGAGGGTGTTCTCCGGGGCGTAGGCCGAGGCGCCCCGGTGGCCGAACACGATGACGGGCCCGGCCGGTCCGGCCGCCGAGGCAGGGGCGGGCAGGGCGAGCGCGAGGACCCCGCAGAGCGCGCTGACGACGGTGGACACAGCGGTGCGGTGGCGCATGGCATTCCTCACGACGGCACGGATCAACGTGCGCCGAGGGTGCCAGCCCGCCGCGGCCGGCTGCGGCGTTGCGGGCAGGCGGCGGCCAAGATGCCGGGCGGGTTCGCCGCTGCGGGTGGCCCGCGTTCGGCCAGGAGGCCCAAGGGCGAGCACATGAGCGGGCGCCCGCCGAGGGGAGGGGAGGCGGCCGCGCAAGGCCGCACTCCCGGCCCCTGGTGCCCGCTCGGACGATGCGCGCGTCGGCGAGCTGGAGCCCCCGTTCCGGTCCGGCCGTGCGGCCGCCAACTGGGCTGTCGGCCAAGGAGGTTGACGACAACCGGGAGCGCGGCGGCGGGGGCTGCGGCAGGTGCCGCGGTCCGCTACGGGAGCGGGATCGTCCTCTCGTCCCGGCGGCCCGTCGCGGCGTCCACCATGCGCAGGCGGAGCGGACCGTGTTCGTCCGGGTCGTACGGGACGTAGTACTGGAAGGAGACGTTGCCGCGCGCGTCGGCCGTGTCGTGGCTCCACTGGCGGGTGCGCGGCGCCGTGTGCCAGCCCTCCACGTAGGTGCGCACGACGGAGCGCGGGGTCCAGGCGACGCCGTCGACGTAGTACGTGCTGCCCGACTGCCACCTGGTGGTGCGCACATGGAGCGTCGGCCCGGCGCTCCGGTGGTGGGCGGCCGCGGCGGCCGTCGGCACGGTGAGCGCGCTCACCAGCATCAGCGAGACGGGCAGAAGCCGTTTCGGGGTCATTCCTTGCCCTCGTAGCGCCGCTCGAAGCGGGCGATCCGCCCCTCGGTGTCCACGGTGCGGGCCTTGCCGGTGTAGAAGGGATGGCTCTCCGCGGAGATCTCCACGTCGATCACCGGGTAGGTGTTCCCGTCGTCCCAGTCGATGGTCTCCTCGCTGGTCGCGGTCGACCGGGTCAGGAAGGCGAACCCGGCCGCCCGGTCACGGAAGACGACGGGCTGGTACGGGGGCTGCTTGTCACGCTGCATGAGGACTCCGGGGTGGGGATCAGCGGGTTTCGTCCGGCTCGGTGGGGGCGGGGTCCTGGAAGCCGTCGAGGCGGTCGAGGTCGTCCTCGTCGACGATGTGCACGGCCGCCTCCTCCGCCGACGACGCGGCCCCGTCGATGCCCACATCCGTGGCGAGCATCCGGGTCTCGTCGTCCGGGTGCGCGCCCTCGTCGGGGGCCACCAGACGCCCGGCGCGGGCGCCGCCGACCTCGTTGTCGCGCGGCTCGCCGTCGGTGTCCCAGGTGTCGCCCATGCCGTCGCCGTCGGCCACGGCCACCTCGGGGACCTCGTCGGCCAGGCGCCGCTCCAGGCTCTCGCCGTGCAGGCGTTCGGCGGCGGTCACCCCGGGGCGCTCCACGGCCCACGGCCGCTCCGGCGGCGAGTACCCGGCGTCGAGGGGCTCCGCCGGACCGTCGTCGAGGGTGTCCTCGGTGCTCAGGATGCCCTCGTCGTCCTGCACCTCGGAGCCGTCGGGCTGGTAGACATCGTCTCCCCACGCCTCACTGTCGACCACGGCTACCTCCTGGGTTGCGACCAGTGGCTTGCACGCCGCGCGGTCCGATCCGGCAGCCGCCACCAGTCTCGGCTCGCGAGCCACCCGGCCACCACCGCACGCGAGCCACCCGGGTGACCACCGGGCCGCCAAGGGCCCCGTCACGCCTGAGCGCCGCCGCCCAGCGCGCTGCCCGGCCGCCTTCCTGAGGCGGGCTTCGCGTTCGAGGAGCCAGACCCGGGAGAGCGTTCTGGTGCCCGGTCAGGCGCAGCCCGATGGAGGCGACCACGGTCGCCATGACGGCGGCGTGGGCCGCCGGTTCGGCTCACCACCGTGCGTCCGGATGATCCCGTGGCTCCATCCGACCCCGGCGGGGTGCCGCCCGCCACCGCGGTGGCGCCCTCCGAGAAATGCTTGTAGAGTACAACTCATAGAAGTTGTAAAAGCCAACCATCGGTGTCGTGGCCGCGTCGGCCGCGGCCCGGTCAGAAGGGTCTGTCATGTCCGGAGGCCACAAGGCCGCCCGCGTCGCGCCCCTCGACGTGCGCAAGGCGCCGTCGAACCCCGCGCTGCGGCACGTCCTCACGCACCTGATCACCCCGCTGCTGATGTGCCTCGGCATGGGACTCGCCTACCTGGGGGCCTTCGCCACCCCCGAGCCGCACCACCTGCCGGTCGCGGTCGTCGGGGCGGGCCCGGAGGCCAAGGTGTTCGCGCAGACCGTGAAGGACACGGCGGGCGACAGGCTCGACGTGCGCACGGTCGCCGACCGCGCCACCGCCGTCGACCAGCTCAAGCACCGCGACATCACGGGCGCCTACGTCCTCAGCGCGAAGGCCCCCGAGCTCATCGTCGCCTCGGCGGGCTCCGACATGAGCGCCACCGCCGTCGAGAAGGTCTTCACCCCGGTGGCCGGGGCCCAGGGCGTCCCCCTGAAGATCACCGACGTCGTGCCGCCCGTCTCCGGCGACCCGACCGGATCGGGCATCTTCTTCCTGCTCATCGCCGTGAGCATCGGCTCGTACGCCTCCGTCGCCGCCCTCGGCGCGGCCGGCGCCGGGCTCTCGCTGAAGCTGCGGGCGGTGCTGGTGGCCGGGGTGTCCCTCGCGGTCTCGGTGATCGGCGCGGCCTTCGCGGGACCGCTGTTCCACCTCGTCGACCACGGCCTGTGGGGGGTGTGGGCGATGTCCTGGCTGTACTCGGCGGGCATCCTCTTCCTCGGCGTCGGGCTCCACACCTTCCTCAAGCGCTGGACCACGCTCGCCGTGATGGTGCTCTTCGTGATGCTCAACTTCACGAGCTCCGGCGGCCTGTTCCGCCCCGAGCTCCAGAACGGCTTCTTCGGCGGCCTGCACGCCTTCTGGAACGGCGCGGGCCTCGTCGAGGGCATCCGCGACCTGGTCTACTTCGGCGGCCACGACCTCGCCCGCAACGTCTGGGTGCTCGCCGCGTGGCTGGTCCTCGGCCTCGCCGTGCTGGCCGTCGCCGGTCTCGTCGAACACCGCCGGGCCCCGGCCGCCGCCCCCGTCGAGGCGGCGCCCGCCACGGCCGCGCCGGCCGACGCCGCCCTCGCCGAAGCGGCCGAGGAGGAGGAAGAGGAGATCGAGGAGGCCGTCGGCGTCTGACACCGCGCCGGTGCACCAGGGCGGCCCCGATCGACGGGGCCGCCCCCGTCGTCGGTCGCGGAACGCACGGCCTGTTGGCAGGGTGGGGCCGGTGACCGTGCGGCCGGGCGACCCCAGGGAGGCAACCATGCCGGGAAAGCGCACGATGCGGGTGCGCCGCGTCTACGACCCGCCCGAGAAGGCCGACGGCGTACGCGTCCTCGTCGACCGCCTGTGGCCCAGGGGCCTGTCCAAGGAGCGCGCGGCCGTCGACGCATGGCCCAAGGAGCTCACCCCCTCGACCGAACTGCGCCGCTGGTACCACGAGGACCGCGGGCGCTACGCCGACTTCACCAAGCGGTACGAGGCCGAACTGGCCGGACCCGACCAGACCCGGGCCCTGGAGCGGCTGTGGGACCTCGTCGAGGACGGCACCGTCACCCTGGTCACGGCCGTCAAGGACATCGAGCACAGCCATGTGCCGACGCTGGTCTCCGTCGTGGAGCGGGGCCGCCCGTCCGGGTGAACCCGGCGGGCGCACCCGCGCCGGCCGGGCTAGGCAGGGTGCATGGCACCCATGTCCCGGATGGCACGACTCGACCGCCGCTGGTTCGAGCGAGTGGCGACCGCACGGCTGGCCGGCGCCGAGCAGGTGCTGCCCGCCCTCAGCCGCGCCGCCGACCACGGCGGGCTCTGGTTCGCCGCGGCGGCGACGCTCTCCGTCGCGGGCGGCCCCACCGCCCGCCGGGCCGCCCGGCGCGGGATCGGCGCCTTGGCGCTGGCCTCCCTCACCGCCAACACGGCGGCCAAGTACGCGACCCGGCGCACCCGGCCGGTCATCGACGCCGTCCCGCTGGTGCGGCGCCTCACGAAGGCGCCGCACACCACCTCGTTCCCCTCCGGGCACTCGGCGTCGGCCGCGGCCTTCGCGACGGGCGTGGCCCTGGAGTCCACCCGGTACGGGGCGCTCATCGCCCCGGTCGCCGCCGCCGTGGCGTTCTCCCGCGTCTACGTCGGCGTCCACTACCCCGGTGACGTGCTGGCCGGCTGCGCGCTCGGCGCGGCCGCGGCCGCCGTCACCTGCTACTGGTGGCCGCCCCGGCCCCACCCCCTGCACCCGCTGCACACCCGCGCCGCCGCGCCCGCCCTCAAGCGCGGCCAGGGGCTCGTCGTGGTCGTCAACGGGGGCTCCGGCAAGGGGGTTCCGGGCCGGCTGCCCGCCCAGGACCACCTGCGGCTGCTGCTGCCCGAGGCCGAGATCGTCGAACTCGGGCCCGGCGAGGACCTGGGCGCGCTGCTCGACGAGGCGGTCGCCCGGGCGGGCCAGCTCGGCGGCGTACTCGGCGTGTGCGGCGGCGACGGCACGGTGAACGCGGCCTGCGAACGCGCCGCCCGGGCCGGGCTCGCCCTCGCGGTGTTCCCCGGCGGCACCCTCAACCACTTCGCCCTCGACGCGGGCGTCCCCGCCTTCGAGGACACCGTCCACGCCCTGGAACGCGGCGAGGCGATCCGCGTCGACCTGGCCCGCGTCCGTGACGACGCGGGGCGGGACGTCGCGGCCTTCCTCAACACCTTCAGCATCGGCCTCTACCCGGACCTGGTACGGATGCGCGAGCGCATGGAGGATCGGATCGGCAAGTGGCCGGCCGGGGCCATCGCCCTCGTGCGGGTGCTGCGCACCGGCGCACCGCTGCGTCTCGTCATGGACGGGCGGCCCCGGCGCCTGTGGCTGCTGTTCGCGGGCAACGGCCACTACCAGCCCGACGGGCTCGCCCCCTCGCACCGGCCCCGGCTCGACGAGGGCCTCCTGGACGTGCGCACCGTCGACGCGGAGCTGCCCCTGGCCCGCACCCGCCTGGTCGTCTCCGCGCTGGCCGGGGCGCTGCGCCGCTCGCACGTCTACCGCGCCGAACGCGTACGGTCGCTGCGGCTCACCGGCCTCGACGCGGTGAACACCCTCGCGTACGACGGCGAGACCGCGGCCGCGCCCGACGGCCTGCGCCTGGACAAGGCGGACCGGGAGCTGGTCGTCTACAGCCCGGCCGCACCGCAGGACGAACTCGCCCAGCGGGCCCGCACCGCGACGGCCGCCATCGCCGCGGGCGCCACCGCGAGCCGGGCCCGCACGGCCCCCTGAATCCGCTCAAGTCCCGCGCGGCGCCGGATACTTGGTGAGACTCCGGTGACCACCGTGGCCCACCGCTGCGGCTGGTCCTCGGCCAGCGCCTTCATCGACGTGCTCCGCCGGGCCTTCGGCCACACGCCCGGTGCGCACAGCCGCTTGCGTTAGAGCACGCTCCAACTCGTAGCGTCATGGCCATGAACAACGCGGAGCACACGAACGACGCAGCCAACGCCCAGCACGCCGCCGCCGACGGCGCCGGTGTCACCGACGAGCGCTACGAGCGCGGCCTCGCCCTGCTGCGGACCGTCGGCGGCCAGGAGCGCCCGGCCGTCCTGGACAGCCTGGCCGACATCGCGCCGGACCTGGGCCGCATGACCGTGGCCTTCGGGTACGGCGACGTGCTGTCCCGGCCCGGACTGACCCTGCGCCAGCGGCAGATCGCCACCGTCGGCGCGCTCGCCGCGATGGGCAACGCCGCTCCCCAGCTGCGCTTCCACATCGACGGCGCGCTCAACGTCGGGGTCAGCCCCGCCGAGGTCGTCGAGATCCTCATCCACACCGCCGTGTACGCGGGCTTCCCCGCCGCGCTCAACGGGATCACGGCCGCCCGCGAGGTCTTCGAGCGCCGCCCCGACGTCGCCGCCACCCCGGTCGACACCGCGCCCGCGCCCGGCGACCGCCACGAGCGCGGACTCGCCAAGCTGGCCGAGGTCGACGGGCACGCCGGTGACCAGGTCGTCGCCTCCCTGCGGGACATCGCGCCCGAT
The DNA here is from genome assembly GCF_056431605.1 of Streptomyces sp. NPDC045846. Classification (NCBI taxonomy): domain Bacteria; kingdom Bacillati; phylum Actinomycetota; class Actinomycetes; order Kitasatosporales; family Streptomycetaceae; genus Streptomyces; species Streptomyces sp. NPDC045846. The sequence goes on from NZ_JBWKKJ010000006.1 coordinate 389,814, forward strand.
CTGGCGCGCTACATCATCGACTTCGCCTTCGGGGACGTCTACTCGCGCCCCGCGCTCGACCTGAAGTCCCGCGAACTGGCCAGCGTCGCCATGTGCACCGCGCTCGGCACGGCGGCGCCCCAGCTGCGCGTGCACATCCACGGCCTGCTCAACGTGGGCGGCACCCGCGAGGAGGTCGTCGAGGTCATCACGCAGATGGCGGGCTACGCCGGGTTCCCCGCCGCGCTCAACGGCATCGCCGCCGCCCGCGAGGTCTTCGCGGAGCGCGGCGAGAAGTGACCGCGCCGCGCTATCCGAGCCGGCGTACCGGGCACCCGGCCAGGAACGCCTGGATGTTCTCGACCGCCTGGCCGTAGTAGGCCTCGTAGTTGGCGCGCGAGACATAGCCGAGATGTGGCGTCGCGAGCAGTCGCGGCGCCGTCCGCATCGGGTGACCGGCGGGCAGCGGCTCCACGGTGAAGACGTCCACCCCGGCCCCGGCGATCCGGCCCTCGCGCAGCGCGTCCAGGAGGGCCTCCTCGTCGACGATCGCCGCGCGGGAGGTGTTGACCAGGTGGGCGGTCGGCTTCATCAGGGCCAGTTCCGGCGCGCCCAGCAGGCCCCGGGTGCGCTCGCCCAGCGCCAGGTGCACGGAGACGAAGTCGCTCGTGCGCAGGAGCTCCTCCTTCGAGGCGGCGAGCCGGACGCCGACCTCCTCGGCCCGCTCCGCCGTGAGGTTCTGGCTCCACGCCACCACGTCCATGCCGAAGGCGAGGCCGACCCGGGCGACCTTGCTCCCGATCCGGCCGAGTCCGAGCAGGCCGAGCCGCCGCCCGTGCAGGTCCGCACCCAGGGTGCTCTGCCAGGGGCCACCGGCGCGCAGCGCGGCGCTCTCCTCGACCAGGCCGCGCGCCAGACCCAGCAGCAGCGCCCAGGTCAGCTCGACCGGCGGAGTGGACCGGCTCTCGGTGCCGCACACCGTCACACCGTGAGCCGCCGCGGCCTCGAAGTCGATGACGGAATTGCGCATGCCGGACGCGATCAGGAGCTTCAGCCGGGGGAGCGCGGCGAACAGGGAGGCGGGGAAGGCGACCCGCTCGCGCAGGGTGACGACGATGTCGAACTCGGCCAGCCTGGCGGCCAGTTCGGCCTCGGTCGCGACGTGCTCGGCGAAGGAGACGACCTCGACCTCGCCGTCGAGCGGGGACCAGTCGGCGACCGAGGTGGCGGCGCTCTGGAAGTCGTCGAGCAGGGCACAGCGCAGGGGCATGTCGGTTCTCTCCCGGTCTCATCGCACGGCCTGGCCCCGGCGGGTGCCGGTACCGACATGATCACTCGCTCTTCCGCCCGCCAGGCGGGCGGGGTCCGGCCGAGGGACGGTGGCCGACGCAGCGGGTGCCGTGACGGGCCACCCTGGATACGCTCGGATGTGGGCGCGGGACCGCGTTCCCCGGCGCTCCGTCCGCCGACGACCCGACCGCGGACCCACGACCCCGACCGCCGTGGAACGGCGAGAACCGCAGAACGGGAGAGACCGCCACCAGCTCCGCGACCCGCCCGCCCCGGACCGCATGCCGGAAGGTGTGCCCATGACGAGCCCGAGCCCCGCGACGAGCCCCGACGAGCGGGCGCGCCACGGCCGCGCCGCCCGCAAACGGCTCTCGCGCTCCGCGCACGGCCGGTGGATCCCCGGCGCCGACCGGCCCGACCCGCTGACCGTCCTCGGTGAGCAGGCCCGCACGTGGGTGCCCGAACTGGCCCCGATCCGCTACGGACGGATGGCCGAGAGCGCGCTGCGCTTCCTGTGCGGATCGTCCGCGGTGATGGCGGCCGACCTCGCGGCCCAGGAGAACACCGGGCTGACCGTCCAACTCTGCGGCGACGCCCACCTGTTGAACTTCGGCGTGTTCACCTCGCCCGAGCGGTCCCTCCTGTTCGACGTCGACGACTTCGACGAGACCTGCCCCGGCCCCTTCGAGTGGGACGTCAAGCGGCTCGCCGCCAGCGTCGCCGTGGCCGCGCGCGAGAACGGGCACCGGGCCGACGACGTCCGCGTCCCCGCGCTGGCCGCGGCGGAGGCGTACCGCCGCGGCATGCGCAGGCTCGCCGGCCGCGGCGAGCTCGACGTCTGGTACGAGCACATCGATACCCGGGACATCGTGCGTCTCGTACGCCGCACGGCCGACCGCAAGGCGGCCGGGCCGGGTGCGGCCGGGCCGGGTGCGGCCGGGCCGCACGGCCGCACCGACCTGCCGCCCCTGGCCAAGCTCACCGAGATCCGCGACGGGCGGCGCCGCGTCGTCGAGGAATCGCCGCTGCTCGACCCGGTCGAAGGCCGCGACCTGGTGGCGCTGCGGAAGATCTTCAGCGACTACCGTTCCTCGCTGGCCGAGGAGCGGCGCGTGCTCCTCGACCGCTACCGGTTCGTGGACGCGGCCCGCAAGGCCGCCGGGGTGGGCGGCATCGGCCCGCGCTGCCGCCTCGTGCTCCTGGAGGGCCGGGACGCGGCCGATCAGCTCTTCCTCCAGATCAAGGAGGCACAGCGGTCGGTGCTGGAACCCCACCTGCCCGGGGCGGCCCCGGCCCACCACGGGCACCGGGTGGTCGCGGGCCAGCGCCTGCTCCAGGCCGGCGGTGACATCTTCCTCGGCTGGATGACCGGGCCGCAGGGGCGGCACTTCTACTGGCGCCGGCTGCGCGATCGGAAGGGCGCCGTCGACCTCGGCCGCATGACCCCGCCGGTCCTGGCGGCCTACGCCGGTCTGTGCGGCACCGCGCTCGCCCGCGCCCACGCCCGGTCCGGCGACCGCATCGCCATCGCCGCCTACCTCGGGGGCTCGGACGCCTTCGAGCGGGCCGTCGCCACCTTCGCCGTGCGCTACGCCGACCAGAACGCCGCCGACCACGCGGCCCTGTCGGCGGCCGTGGCCGACGGCACGATCGAGGCCGCGACCGGGTTCTGACACCAGGTCCAGCGGGGTGGGCCTCTGTCTCCTCGACGGTCATGTCGCCCTCTTTCAGGGGCAGTTGAGCAGGTTCGCTCCCGAGGTCGCCCATGCTGGCCAGCGCCGGTGCTGTCAGGGGCGCGGGGAACTGCGCGAGAAGCGACCACGGCCCGCAAGCCGAAGGGCGGGCAGGGGAGCCGGGGGTTGGGGCGCAGCCGAACCGGCTCCGGACGCCGCCCAACCCCCTGTCGGCCAGCAGGAGTGCTACTCTGCCCTCAGCACGTCTGTACGCCCCCTTCTTCGCGGCGTCCGTGCTCGTTCCCTCCCGGTGCCGCCTCCAGCGCGGCGCCCGCTGTTCCCCTCCCGGCCGTCGTACGGCCCGGACTTCTCCTGCGCCCCGTCGCGCGAAGGGACCCTCCTGTGCTGAGCACGCTCGAACACCCCCGGACCATCCACCACGACCACCACGACCACTCCACCGAGGCCCCGCTCGCCGGGGTCCTCGACCTCACCGCAGGCCAGGGCAGGCTGCGGACCGCCGGTTGCGCCCCCGCCCCGGGCGACGTGAAGGTGCCGCCCGCTCTGATCAAACAACTCGCCCTGCGCAAGGGCGACTTCATCGAATGCGAGGGGGCCACGCCCGAACGCGTCGTACGCGTCAACGGCGCCCCCGTCCAGGCGCTGGGCCGTCGGCCGCACTTCGCCGACCTCACCCCGCTGCACCCGCGCGAGCGGCTGCGCCTGGAGACCCGGGCCGACCGGCTCACGACGCGCGTCATCGACCTGGTCGCACCCGTCGGCAAGGGCCAGCGCGGGCTCATCGTGGCTCCGCCCAAGGCCGGAAAGACCGCGGTGCTCAAGGAGTTGGCCGCGGCCGTCGCCCACAACCACCCCGAGTGCCATCTCATGGTGCTGCTCGTCGACGAACGGCCCGAGGAGGTCACCGACATGCGGCGCTCGGTCCAGGGCGAGGTGCTCGCCTCCACCTTCGACCGGCCCGCGAAGGAGCACATCGCGCTCGCCGACCTCGCCATCGAGCGCGCCAAGCGCCTGGTCGAGCAGGGCAGGGACGTCGTCGTGCTCCTGGACTCGCTCACCCGCCTGTGCCGCGCCCACAACAACGCGGCCGGGCCGGGGGGACGCACCCTCAGCGGCGGGGTGGACGCCGCCGCCCTGCACGGCCCCAAGCGGCTGTTCGGCGCCGCACGCCTCACCGAGGAGGCCGGTTCCCTGACGGTCCTGGCGACCGCTCTGGTGGAGACCGGCTCGCGCGCCGACGACTACTTCTTCGAGGAGCTCAAGAGCACCGGCAACATGGAGCTGCGGCTGGCCCGGGCCCTCGCCGACAAGCGGCTCTTCCCGGCCGTCGACGTCGCCCCCTCCGGCACCCGGCGCGAGGAACTCCTGCTGAGCCCGGGGGAGTTGAGCGCGGTGCGCGGGCTGCGCCGGGCGCTGCACCATCAGGACGCGCACGGCGCCCTTGAGGCCCTCCTGGAGAAGATCCGCCAGACGCCGGACAACGCGGCCTTCCTGCGGCAGGTCCGGCTCACCGCCTGACGGACCGGACGCGACGGCCGGGCCGGACGGGGCGCGCCGCGGCCCGGCGGCGCGCCCCGCTGGGCCGTCACGCCCAGGAATCCCTCAGGGGAGCAGCTTGTCGAGGGCGGCGGGACCCTCCGTGGCCAGCTTGCGCTCGGCCCAGGCCAGGTTCTGCGGGGTGATGTCCCGCCCGGACGCGAGCACGAGGTCCTCGGCGGTGACCTCGCCCCCGGATCCCGTGTGCAGCAGGGCGTCGGGGGTCACGGGGTCGGGCTGCGGGCTGGAATCGGGCCGGTCGTTCATACCGCCTCCTACGTTCGTCCGGTAATGCACCATTCTCGCCCCCGCCTACCCGTACCGCATCCGGCCCACACGCCCCGTCCGCACCTCTCTGCGAGGCCCCGCCCGGCTTGTCGGCGGGCCGCATCAAGGGGCCGCGTACACCCGGCCCGCGTACGACGAGAAGGCCTCGGCGGTGAGCTTGCGCGCCAGGTCGGCCTCGGTGATCATGCCGACCGGTGTGCCGTCCTCGACCACCACGATCCGGCGGATCCGCGCCTCGCTCATCGCCTTGACCGCCAGGGCGGCCTCGGCGCCCGCGTCGACGGTGTGCACGACGCCGTCGGCGAGCTCGCCCGCGGTCACCCGCGACGCGTCCTTCCCCGCGGCGAGGGCCTTCACCACGATGTCGCGGTCGGTGACGACGCCGGTGAGCTGTCCGTCGGCGCCCTTGACCGGCAGCGCGCCGATCCCGTGGTCGCGCATCAACTGGGCGGCCCGGTCCAGGGTCTCGGACGCCGGGACGCAGCGGACGTCCGCCGTCATCAGGTCGCGGGCAGTGATCACGGGAGGCCTCCGGTCGGGGTGCGCGAGGGGTGGACGGATGCGGCACAGACGCCTCGGCCATGCTCGCTCCGGGCACCGCCCCGGGCCACCGCTCGCGGTCGATCGGGTGATCATCCGCGCCCCGTGTCCGCCCGATGACGGCCCGTACGGGAGCGGGCGCGCCAGGCGTCCGTCCCGCTCGGGGTGTCGCACGGCGCCGCACGGACGTCGCCGCCGGTCGGCCGCGTGGGCCCGGCGACCGCGCTCCCCTTCCAGATTCTTGGAACACGTTCTACTGTGTGCGCCGCCGTACCGCGACCGTCCTGGAGGGGCCGTGCACCTCGAATACACGCCTGAGCAGCAGCAGTTGCGCACCGAGCTGCGGACCTACTTCGCCGAGCTCGTGCCGGACAACGTCTACGCGCGGTACGCCGACCCGGCCGCCCAGAAGCGGTTCTACCGGGACACCGTGCGGCGCCTCGGCGGCGACGGCTGGCTGGGCGTGGGGTGGCCCGAGGAGTACGGCGGGCGCGGCCTGAGCCCCATGGAGCAGTTCATCTTCTTCGACGAGGCCGCCCAGGCCGGGGTCCCTCTGCCGCTGATGGCCCTGAACACCGTCGGCCCGACGATCATGCAGTTCGGCACGGCCGAACAGAAGGCGTACTTCCTGCCGAGGATCCTCTCCGGCGAGATCGACTTCGCCATCGGCTACAGCGAACCCGACGCGGGGACCGACCTGGCGGCCCTGAAGACCCGTGCGGTGCGCGAGGGCGACGAGGCCAGTGGCACCTACACGGTGAACGGGCAGAAGATCTGGACGACCAACGGCGACACCGCCGACTGGGTCTGGCTCGCCGTGCGCACCGACCCCGACGCGCCCGCGCACAAGGGCATCACCATGCTCCTCGTGCCGACCTCCGACCCCGGCTACAGCTGCACCCTCATCAACACCCTCGCCTCGCACGACACCACGGCCAGCTACTACGAGAACATCAAGGTCCCCGCCACCCGCCGGGTCGGCGAGGAGAACAAGGGCTGGCGGCTGATCACCAACCAGCTCAACCACGAGCGGGTCACGCTCGCCGCCCACGGCACGATGGCGATCCGCGCACTCCACGACGTCCAGCGCTGGGCCGCCGACACCAAGCTCGCCGACGGCCGCCGCGTCATCGACCTGGGCTGGGTCCGCAGGAACCTCGCCCGCACCCACACCCGCCTCGACGCGATGAAGCTCCTCAACTGGCAGATGGTGAACGCCGTCCAGGAAGGCACTCTCACCCCGCAGGACGCCTCCGCGGTCAAGGTGTACGGCTCCGAGGCGCGCAGGGACGCCTACGCCTGGCTCATGGAGGTCGTGGCGGCCGCCGGCCCGATGAAGGAGGGGTCGGCCGGCACGGTCCTGCACGGCGAACTGGAACGCGGCTACCGCTCCGCGGTGATCTTCACCTTCGGCGGCGGCAACAACGAGATCCAGCGCGAGATCATCGCGTGGATCGGCCTGGGGATGCCGCGCGTGCGGCGGTGACGGGACCGGTACCCCGGCCGCCGCGTACCAACTAACCTCGGATGGCGTAGGTGCGACGGCGGGCGCGCTCACTGGAGGTGGCGGATGGCTGGCGCCGATCCCGGATACTTCGGGCCCGAATCGGTCACGTGGCAGCTGCACAGCGACCCCATGATGTGGATCGCGGGGGTCCGGGCGCTCTATCTCCAGGCGCTGCATCCACGGGCCGTGCGCGGGGTCATGCAGAACTCCGACTTCCGCAAGGACGCCTGGGGGCGGCTGATGCGCACCGCCAACTTCGTGGGGACGCTCTCCTACGGCACGAAGGAGGCGGCCGAGCAGGCGGGCGCGCGGGTGCGCCGCATCCACGCCCTGCTGAAGGCCGACGACCCGGCGACGGGGGAGCGGTTCGGGATCGACGACCCCGAGCTGCTCCTGTGGGTGCACTGCGCGGAGATCGACAGCTACCTCACCGTGGTGCGGCGCTCGGGGTTCCGCCTCAGTGACGCCCAGGCCGACCGCTATGTCGGCGAACACCGCGTGGACGCACGCCTGGTGGGCCTCGACCCGGCCGGCGTGCCGGGCACGGCAGCGGAGCTCGCCGCCTACTTCGACTCCGTACGGCCGGACCTCGCGGCCACCGCCGACGCGCGGGCGGTCGACGACTTCCTGCGGCGGCCCCCCACCCACCCCCTCCTGGTCCCGGCGCGCGAGCTCGTGTGGCGGCGCGTGGCCAAGCTGGCCTACGCCTCACTGCCCCCGTACGCCCACGCCCTCTACGGCCGCCCCGGCCCCGCCGAACGCAAGGTCAATCGTCAACTGGTGTTCACCGGAACGGCGTTGCGCTGCATACCCGCGTCGGTGCGCTGGCAGCTGCCGCCCCGTCACATCCTCCGGGCGGTCGCCCGGCTGGGCCCCGGGTCCCGCCCGGCACCGTACACACTCCGCGGACAGGCGGCCATACTGGACGGGCCGGGGAGGGCGCATGGTCAGTGACGGGGGCGACGGCACCAGATGGCGGACACCAGGCTGATCCACGGCCGCTACGCGCTGCTCGACCTCATCGGGCGCGGCGGCATGGGCGAGGTGTGGCGGGCCCGCGACGAGTCGCTGGGGCGGCGGGTGGCGGTCAAGCTGCTCAAGCCGCCGGCGCCCGGCCACGAGGAGTCCTTCACCCGGGTGCTCCGCGAACGCTTCCGGCGCGAGGGCCGGGTCGCCGCCGCGCTCCAGCACCGCGGCGTCACCGTCGTGCACGACTTCGGCGAGTACGAGGGCGGGCTCTACCTCGTCATGGAGCTGCTCGAAGGGCGCAACCTCAGCCAGCTCCTCCACGACAACAAGCAGCGTCCGCTGCCGGTGCCGGACGTCATGGACATCGCCGAACAGGTCACGGCCGCCCTCGCCTACACCCACCGCCAGGGCATCGTGCACCGGGACCTGAAGCCCGCCAACATCATGCGGCTCGACGACGGCACGGTGAAGATCTGCGACTTCGGCATCGCACGGCTCGGCGCGGACATCGGCTTCACCGCCCGCCTCACCGGCACCGGCATCGCCATGGGCACCCCGCACTACATGTCGCCGGAGCAGATCGGCGGCGCCGAGCTCGACCACCGCAGTGACCTCTACTCACTGGGCTGCGTGCTGTACGAACTCGCCACCGGGGCGCCCCCGTTCGACCTGGAGGACGCCTGGGCGGTGCTCGTCGGCCACCGCGACACCCCGCCCCGGCCGCCGCGCGAGCACCGCCCCGAACTCCCCGCGTTCCTGGAGCGGGCCGTGCTCGACCTGCTGGCCAAGGAGCCCGGCCAACGCCCCGACAGCGCGACGGAGTTGGCCGAGCGCCTCGCGGCCGGCCGGGCCGCGCTGCCGCGGATCCCCGACGCCGCCGCGCCGGGGGGCGACCCGGTGCGGCCGGCCGCCCGCCACGGGCCCCGGCTCCCGTCCTGGACGAAGGGCATGACCACGGGCCACAAGGCGACCGGCACCCGCTCCTGGTCCACGCCGCCCGACCCCGCCGCGGGCCTCACCGGCGAATGGACCACCCCGCCCGCCGACCCGCGCCGCCCCCCGGCCGTCCGGGCGCCGCGGGAGCCGGAGCGGCCGACCCCGCCGCCGGACGTCCTGGCCGCCCTGAACAGCCGCCACAACGCGGGGCTCAGCCTCGGCCGGCTCGGCCGCTGGGCGGAGGCGGGCGAGGTGCACCGCGCGGTCGCCGCCGAGCGCGCCCACCTCCTGGGGCCCGACCACCCCGACACCCTCGCCAGCCGCTACGAGGTGGGCTTCACGCTGAGCCGCACCGGCCGCCCGGCCGACGCGCTGCGCGAGTTCGGCAAGGTCGCCGACGGCAGATCCCGCGCGCTGGGCCCCGAGCATCCCGAGACCCTCGACGCCCGCCAGGAGACCGCGTACGTCCTGGGGCAGCTGGGCCGCCACTTCGAGGCCCACCAGGTGTACGTCACGGTGCTCGCCGCGCGTGAGCGCGCCCAGGGCCCCGACGACCCGGACACCCTGCGCTGCCGCCACAACCTCGCCTTCAACCTCAGCAGACTCGGCCGCCTGGAGGACTCCTACGCGATGGCCCGCGACGTGGCCGCCGCACGCGCCAGGGTGCTCGGCCCCGGGCACCCCGACACCCTGGTCACCCAGTACGAAGTGGCGTACGCGCTCGGTCTGTTGGGGCGCTGGGTGGAGGCGCTCGCCGCCTATCGCGAGGTGGCGCGGGGGCGGGCGGCGGCGCTCGGCCCCGACCACCCCGACACCCTGGCGGCCCGCTACGAGATCGGCATCAGCCTCGGTCGGCTCGGCCGCAGCCCCGAGGCGCTTGAGCTGTACCGCGACCTGATCGAGGACCGGCTGCGGGTCAGCGGCCCCGAGGACCCCGAGACGCTGCGCGCCCGGCACGGCCTCGGCGTCAACCTCGGCCGGCTCGCCCGCTGGGAGGAGGCGCTGAGGGAGGCGCGCGAGGTGTGCGCCCTGCGCGAGCGGGTCCTTGGGCCCGACCATCCCGACACCCTGATCAGCCGCCGCGAGATCGCCGTGGCCATGGGGTGGCTGGGCCGCTGGGCCGAGGCGCTGGACGTCTACCGCGCCGTGGCCGAGGCGCGCGAGCGAGTCCTGGGCGCCGACCACCCCGCCGCGCTGGCCAGCCGCAACGACGAGGCGCTCTGCCTGGAACAGCTGGGCCGGGGAGCGGAGGCGGTCGCGCTGTACCGGAAGGTGGCGGCCCTGCGCCGGGGCGGCGCCGGCCACCCGTGACCCGGGACGGGTTCCGCGGCCGATCATCCCGTGTTACCAAGGGGCATGCCCGCACGCAGCGCGTTCGCCCGTGACCTGTACGACGCCGTCATCGTCGGAGGCGGCCACAACGGCCTGGTCGCCGCCGCCTACCTCGCCCGCGCCGGGAAGTCCGTCCTGGTCCTGGAGCGGCTCGGCCGCACCGGCGGCGCGGCCGTCTCCACCCGGCCCTTCGCGGGCGTGGACGCCCGGCTCTCGCGCTACTCCTATCTGGTCTCCCTGCTGCCGCGGAAGATCGTCGACGACCTGGGGCTCGACTTCGCGGTCCGCAAGCGGACGGTGTCCTCGTACACGCCGACCGTGCGCGACGGCCGCCCCGGCGGCCTCCTGGTCGGCGGCGGCCGGGACCGGACCGCGGCATCGTTTCGCCAACTGACCGGATCAGACGGGGAGTTCGCCGCCTGGGAGGCCTTCTACGACACCACGCGCAGGGTCGCCGAACGGGTCTTCCCCACCCTCACCGAGCCCCTGCCCACCGAGGCCGGGCTGCGCGAGCGGATCGGGGACGACGAGGCCTGGCGGATGCTCTTCGAGGAGCCCATCGGCGTCGCCGTCGAGGACCGCTTCCGCGACGACCTCGTGCGGGGCGTCGTCCTGACCGACGCCCTGATCGGCACGTTCGCCGACGCCCACGACCCCTCGCTCGCCCAGAACCGCTGCTTCCTCTACCACGTGATCGGCCAGGGCACCGGCGACTGGGACGTCCCGGTCGGCGGGATGGGTGCCCTCACCGACGCGCTCGCCGGGGCCGCGCGGGCCGCCGGGGCGGAGATCGCCACCGGACACGAGGTGACCGCGATCCGCGCCGACGGCACCGAGGCCGAGGTCTCCTACGTCACGGCTGAGGCGTCCGGCACGGTCGCCGCCCGCCACGTCCTGGTGAACGCCTCGCCGCAGACCCTGGCCGAACTCGTCGGCGACCGCCCGCCCGAGCCCGCCGAAGGCGCCCAGCTGAAGGTCAACATGCTGCTCAAGCGGCTGCCCCGGCTGCGGGACGGCGCGGTCGACCCGCGCGAGGCCTTCGCCGGGACCTTCCACATCGCCGAGGGGTACGGTCAGTTGGCGACGGCGTACGCCGAGGCGGCCCGCGGGGAGCTGCCCGCCGCCTCGCCGTCGGAGATCTACTGCCACTCGCTCACCGACCCGTCGATCCTGGGTCCGGAGCTCGCGGCCCGGGGGTACCAGACCCTCACCCTGTTCGGCCTGCACACCCCGGCCCGCCTCTTCGCCGACGACCACGACAAGGCGCGCGAGCACCTGCTCGCCGCGACCCTTGCCGAGCTCGACGCCCATCTGGACGAGCCGATCGCCGACTGTCTCGCCCTGGACGCGGAAGGCCGCCCCTGCATCGAGGCCAAGACCCCCCTCGACCTGGAACGCGACCTGCGGCTGCCCGGCGGGAACATCTTCCACCGCGCCCTCGCCTTCCCCTACGGCGACGGTTCGACGGGCCGCTGGGGTGTGGAGACGGGGCTCGCGAACGTGCTGCTGTGCGGGGCGGGCGCCGTGCGCGGCGGGGGCGTCAGCGGGATCCCGGGCCACAACGCGGCGATGGCGGTGCTCGGCCGCTGAACCCGCGGGTCCGTCGGCCGGCTCAGTCGGCCGAGCGCGTCCAGCCGGACGCCTCGACCCGGGCGGCGTCCTGCGGTCGCGCCTCGTCGAACAGGACCCGGCGGTCCCGGACGCGCAGAGCGTCGACGTACACGCCCCGGCCCACGTACAGCGGGCCGGTCGTGTACCGCCAGCGCAACCGCACCGGGCGGCCGCGCCAGGCCGACAGGTCCGCGGCCGCCCGGTGCCAGACCCGCCCGGACCACCCCGACACCGAACCGGCGGGGTGCTCCACCGCCCCCTGCCCGGCGCACGCGGTCGTGAACGGCACGGGCCGCCAGGTCGCGCCCGCGTCCACCGAGGCCTCCAGGGCGAGGACGCCCGCGCCCGGCTCGGTGTCCCACCACAGCGCGCACTCCAGGCGGGCCCCGCCGGCGGCCGGGGACAGCTCGGGCAGGGTGAGCGTGCGGCTCTCCCCGCGCGCCATGCTCCCGAACCAGGCCGTGCCCCCGTGGGCGGGGCGTACCGCGACGGCCCGCGCGAGGGCGTCGCCCGCGGCCACGCGCGGCGCGGAACCGGAGCGCCAAGTGCGTACCGGATGAACGGAGTTGGAGAGCAGGACCAGGAAGGTGTCGGTGCTGGGGTCGAGCACGATGCTGGTGCCGGTGAAGCCGGTGTGCCCGGCGCTGCGCGGCGTCGCCATCGCGCCCATGTACCAGTGCTGGTAGAGCTCGAAGCCGAGCCCGTGCTCATGGCCGGGGAAGGCCGCGTTGAAGTCGGTGAACAGGAGCTCCACGGAGGCGGGGCTCAGGATGCGCGCCCGCCCGTAGCTCCCGCCGTTGAGCAGCGCCCGGGCGAGGACCGCGAGGTCCCAGGCGCAGGAGAAGACCCCGGCGTGGCCCGCGACGCCGCCCATGCAGAATGCGTTCTCGTCGTGGACCTCGCCCCACACCAGACCCCGGTCGAGCCCCGACCACGGCTCGCGGGCGTCCTCGGTGGCGGCGATCTCCGGGCGCCAGGAGGCGGGCGGGTTGTAGCGCGTGCGGCGCATCCCGAGCGGCGCGGTGATCCCGTCGTGGAGCAGCGCGTCGAGCGGGCGCCCCGTGATCTTCTCCAGGACCAGTTGCAGGGAGATCAGGTTCAGGTCGGAGTAGAGGTAGGCGCTGCCGGGCGGGCTCGTGGGCGCCTCGTTCCAGATGAGCCGGAGCCGGTCCTCGCGGGTCGGCGCCCCGTAGAGCGGGAGCCAGGAGCGGAACCCCGAGGTGTGGGTGAGCAACTGCCGCACGGTGACGTGCTGTTTGCCCGCCGCGCCGAACTCGGGCAGGTAGGAGGTGACCGGGTGGTCCAGGCCCAGCGTGCCCCGCTCGATCTGCTGGACGGCGAGCAGCGAGGTGAACAGCTTGGAGAGCGAGGCGAGGTCGTAGACCGTGTCCCGGGACGTCGCGATCCTTCGTTCGGGCGGGAGCTCGACCGCGGTGTCGCTCTTCTCGTCGTACGCCGCGTAGCGGACCGCGCTGCCGAGGGCGTGGTGCAGCGCCACCGTGCCGCCGCGCCCCGCGAGCAGGACGGCTCCCGCGTACCAGGGGTGTCCGGGGGAGGGGCCGAGGAACGCCTTGGCGTTCTCGACGAGCCGGTCCAGGTGCGCGGGCAGCAACCCGGCCTGCTCGGCCGACCCGCGTCGCAGCGTCCTTGCGCGGTCCGAGGCCCTCGCCCGGCCCGGCAGCGATCCCACCATCAGCGCCCCTCCCAGCACCACGGCCGCACCGGCCAGCCGTCGTCTGCTGACGCCCCCGACATCGTCGGCCACCGGCACGCGCCTCCTCCCGGTGCACCTTCCCGGCGCGCTGAAAGTATCTTTCGTGATCACGTCGAACACCGGAAACTTTCTGCCCTGGGGCGGCCCGTGTCAATGAAGCGGCGGGGGTGGCGGCGCCCGGCAAAGAATCTGACGCGGCATCAGAAAATCTCTTCCCTCGTCGCCCCGGCTGCGGCATCCTGCGCCCCATGCAGACGGAGCTGAGCAAGAGACTGGGAGTCGAGCACGCCGTCTTCGGCTTCACGCCGTTCCCGGCGGTGGCCGCGGCCATCACCCGGGCCGGCGGCTTCGGTGTGCTCGGCGCGGTCCGCTACACGGCCCCCGACGACCTCGCACGCGACCTCGACTGGATGCAGGAGCACACCGACGGCCTGCCCTACGGCCTCGACGTGGTGATGCCCGCCAAGAAGGTGGAAGGAGTCGGGGAGGCCGAGATCGAGGCCATGATCCCCGAGGGCCACCGGCAGTTCGTACGGGACACCCTGGCCAAGCACCAGGTGCCCGAGCTCGCCGAAGGCGAGGCGTCGGGCTGGCGCATCACGGGCTGGATGGAGCAGGTCGCCCGCAACCAGCTCGACGTCGCCTTCGACTACCCGATCAAGTTGCTCGCCAACGCGCTCGGTTCGCCGCCCGCCGACGTCGTGCGGCGCGCCCACGACAACGGCGTGCTCGTCGCCGCGCTCGCGGGCAGCGCCCGGCACGCCCGCCACCACGCGGAGGCGGGCATCGACATCGTCGTCGCCCAGGGGTACGAGGCCGGCGGCCACACCGGCGAGATCGCCACCATGGTGCTCGTCCCCGAAGTCGTCGACGCCGTCGGCCCGTTGCCGGTGCTCGCGGCGGGCGGCATCGGCAGCGGCGAGCAGATCGCCGCCGGGCTCGCGCTCGGCGCCCAGGGCGTGTGGCTCGGCTCGCTCTGGCTCACCACCACCGAGGCCGAACTCCACTCCCGCGCGCTCACCCGCAAGCTGCTCGCCGCCGGTTCCAGCGACACCGTCCGCTCCCGCGCGCTCACCGGCAAGCCCGCCCGCCAACTGCGCACCGAGTGGACCGACGCCTGGGACGACCCGGCCGGCCCCGGCACCCTGCCCATGCCGTTGCAGGGACTCCTGGTCGCCGAGGCCGTCTCGCGCATCCAGAAGTACGAGGTCGAGCCGCTGCTCGGCACCCCGGTCGGCCAGATCGTCGGGCGGATGACCGCCGAACGCAGTGTCCAAGACACCTTCGACGACCTCACGCGCGGCTTCGAGCGCGCCGTCGACCGCATCAACCGCATCGCCGGGAGGGACCCCCGATGAACCAGCCGCCCAACGGATTCTGGGCCCAGGCCGCCGCCGATCCCGACCGCACCGTCCTCGTCGCCCCGGACGGCGAGGAGTGGACCGCGGGCCGGCTGCACGCCGCCGTCAACCAGCTCGTCCACGGACTGCGGGCCGCGGGCCTGGAGCGCGGCGACGCCTTCGCGGTGGTGCTGCCCAACGGCGTCGAGTTCTTCACGGCCTACCTCGCCGCCTCACAGGCCGGGTTCTACCTGGTGCCCGTCAACCACCACCTGGTCGGCCCGGAGATCGCCTGGATCGTCTCCGACTCCGGCGCCAAGGTCCTCATCGCGCACGAGCGGTTCGCCGAGGCGGCCACCGCCGCCGCCGACGAGGCGAAGCTGCCCGCCTCCCAGCGCTACGCCGTCGGCACGCTCGCCGGATTCCGGCCGTACGCCCAACTCCTGGACGGCCGGCCCGACGCGGTGCCCGCCGACCGCACGCTCGGCTGGGTCATGAACTACACCTCCGGCACCACCGGACGCCCGCGCGGCATCCGGCGCCCGCTGCCCGGAAAGCCGCCGGAGGAGACCTACCTCGGGGGCTTCCTCGCCATCTTCGGCATCAAGCCGCTCGACGACAACGTCCACCTGGTGTGCTCGCCGCTCTACCACACGGCCGTCCTCCAGTTCGCGGGCGCCTCCCTGCACATCGGCCACCGCGTCGTCCTCATGGACAAGTGGACGCCACAGGAGATGCTGCGCCTCATCGACGCACACGCCTGCACCCACACGCACATGGTGCCGACCCAGTTCCACCGCCTGCTCTCGCTGCCCGACGAGGTCAAGCGGCGGTACGACGTGTCGTCCATGCGGCACGCCATCCACGGCGCCGCGCCCTGCCCCGACCACGTCAAACGCGCCATGATCGACTGGTGGGGGAGCTGCGTCGAGGAGTACTACGCGGCCAGCGAGGGCGGCGGGGCGTTCGCCACCGCCGAGGACTGGCTGAAGAAGCCGGGCACGGTCGGCAAGGCCTGGCCCATCAGCGAGCTCGCCGTCTTCGACGACGACCAAGTGCGGCTGCCCGCAGGCGAGTTGGGCACGGTCTACATGAAGATGTCGACCGGCGGCTTCAGCTACCACAAGGACGAGGGCAAGACGAGGAAGAACCGCATCGGCGACTTCTTCACCGTCGGCGACCTCGGCTACCTGGACGAGGACGGCTACCTCTTCCTGCGCGACCGCAAGATCGACATGATCATCTCGGGCGGCGTCAACATCTACCCGGCCGAGATCGAGGCCGCGCTGCTGGCCCACCCGGCCGTCGCCGACGCCGCGGCCTTCGGCATTCCGCACGCCGACTGGGGCGAGGAGGTGAAGGCCGTCGTCGAGGTGGCCGACGGGCACGAGGCGGGCGACGCCCTGGCGGCGGAGATACTCGCCCACTGCGCACGGCAGTTGGCCGGGTACAAGTGCCCCAAGACGCTCGACTTCATCGCCGCGATGCCGCGCGACCCGAACGGCAAGCTCTACAAGCGGCGGCTGCGCGAACCGTACTGGGAGGGCCGCGACCGCGGGGTGTGAGCGGTCCGCTGGCGCCCGGGCCCGCCGTCGAGTTGAATGGCGCGGCAGCCGCCGGGGCCGGGAGGTAGACGTCATGACGGAGCACGCCGAGGAGTTCGAGGGCCACCGGCAGGTGCTGCTCGGGCTCGCCTATCGGCTGCTCGGCTCCCTGTGGGACGCCGAGGACGTCGTCCAGGACGCCTATCTGCGCTGGAGCCGGGTCGACCGCGCCCGGATCAGGGACCCGCGCGGCTTCCTGATCACCGTCGTCTCCCGGCTCGCCATCGACCAGCTCCGCTCGGCCCGGGTGACGCGCGAGGCGTACGTCGGACCGTGGCTGCCCGAGCCCGTGGCCACCGACGCGCTCGGCCCGCTGGACACGGCCGAGCTCCGCGACACCGTCGCCTACGCCACCGTCCACCTCATGGAGCGGCTCTCGCCCCCCGAGCGCGCCGTGTTCGTGCTGCGCGAGGCCTTCCAGCTGCCGTACGAGGAGATCGCGGACATCGTCGGCACGAGCGTGGCCAACTGCCGCCAGATGTACAGCAGGGCGGGCCGGCACCTGGCTGCGGGCCGCGACCGCTTCCCGCTCTCCGACGACGAACACGCCAAACTGCTCGCCCGTTTCCTCGAAGCGGCCCAGGGCGGCGACCTGAGCGCGCTCGCCGAACTGCTCGCCGAGGACGTCGTGGCCTGGAGCGACGGCGGCGGCAAGGTCAGGGCCGCGCTGCGCCCGGTCACGGGCCGCAAGAAGGTACTGGCCTTCATCACCGGCCTGCTGAGCCGCTACGAACTCCAGGCCTTCGAGATCCTGGACGTCAACGGCGGCCCGGCCCTTTCCATCATCGCCGACGGTCAACGGCAGATCGGTCTCGTCCGCTTCCGCGACGGTCTGATCGAAACGATCTACACGATCCGCAACCCCGACAAGCTCACGCACCTCGACGCCTCCGGCACGCCCTGAGGCGACGTGCCGGACGGCCGGGGCGCGCACGCCTTGACCCCGCCCGGCGGGCCGCCCAGGATCCAGCCATGGACGACGTACGCAGCAGCACCGTCGACGGCATCGTGCGCCGCAGCGCCCGCCGCACCCCCGACCGCACCGCCCTGCGCTACGCGGACCGCGCGTGGAGCTATGCCGAACTGGACGCGGCGGTCTCCACAGCGGCCGCCTTCCTCACCGCGCGGGGCCTGTCCAGGGGCGACCGGGTCGCCACCTACGGCCACAACTCGGACGCCTACCTCATCGCCTTCCTCGCCTGCGCCCGCGCCGGGCTCGTCCACGTGCCGGTCAACCAGCACCTCACCGGCGGGGACCTGGCCTACATCCTCGAACAGTCCGGTGCCGCCCTCGTGCTCGCCGACCCCGCCCTCGCCGACCGGGTCCCGGAGGGCTTCGCGCGCCACTCGCTGCGCGACGCCGCCGACTCGCTCCTCGCGGCCCTGACCACCCCCCTGCCGTACGAGCCCCGGGGCGAGCAGGGCGACGTGGTCCAGCTGCTCTACACCTCGGGCACCACCGCGCTGCCCAAGGGCGCGATGATGACGCACCGCGCCCTGGTCCACGAGTACGTCTCGGCGATCACGGCGCTCGACCTCGCCGCGTCGGACCGGCCCGTGCACGCGCTGCCGCTCTACCACTCGGCGCAGACGCATGTGTTCCTGCTGCCGTACCTTGCGGTGGGCGCGGAGAACACCATCCTGGACGCGCCCGACGCGGACCGGATCTTCGACCTGGTGGAGGCGGGCCGCGCCGACTCGCTGTTCGCGCCGCCCACCGTGTGGATCGCCCTCGCGGGCCACCCCGGGTTCGCCACGCGGGATCTCGGCGGACTACGCAAGGCCTACTACGGCGCCTCGATCATGCCGGTGCCGGTCCTGGAGCGGCTGCGCGAGCGGCTGCCCCGGCTCGCCTTCTACAACTGCTTCGGGCAGAGCGAGATCGGCCCGCTCGCCACGGTGCTCGGCCCGGACGAACACGAGGGGCGGATGGACTCGTGCGGGCGGCCGGTGCTCTTCGTCGAGGCGAAGGTCGTCGACGAGAGCGGCAAGGAGGTGCCCGACGGCACGGCGGGCGAAGTGGTCTACCGCTCACCGCAGTTGTGCGAGGGCTACTGGGATAAGCCCGCCGAGACAGAGGAGGCCTTCCGTGACGGCTGGTTCCACTCGGGTGACCTCGCGGTGCGAGACGCGCAGGGCTACTTCACCGTCGTCGACCGGGTGAAGGACGTCATCAACTCCGGGGGCGTGCTGATCGCCTCGCGTCAGGTCGAGGACGCGCTGTACACGCACCCGGCGGTCGCCGAGGCCGCCGTCGTGGGCCTGCCCGACGCACGCTGGATCGAGGCGGTCACGGCGTTCGTCGTGCGGCGCGGCGAGGTGACCGGACCCGACCTGATCGAGCACGCGCGGGAGCGGCTGGCCCACTTCAAGGCCCCCAAGCGGGTCGTGTTCGTCGACGAACTCCCGCGCAACGCTAGCGGCAAGATCCTCAAGCGTGAGCTGCGCGACCGCTTCGCCTGAGCCCCGCCGTGCGATCCCGATCGTGCCGCCCGCACCGCCGGGTGCTCAACGCCCCGGGCGCAGGTCGACGATCCGCTTGAACTTGCCCACCGAGCGCTCGATGGTCTCCGGGTCGACGACCTCCACGTCCACAGAGACGCCGATCCCGTCCTTGACCGCCGCGACGATCGAGCGCGCCGCCTCCTCGCGCCGCTCCGGCGCCGTGTCCGCCCGGGCCTCCACCCGCACCGTCAGCGCGTCGAGCCGTCCCTGCCGGGCCAGCCGCAGCTGGAAGTGCGGGGCGAGGCCCGGTGTCCGCAGCACGATCTCCTCGATCTGGGTGGGGAACAGGTTCACACCGCGCAGGATCACCAGGTCGTCACTGCGGCCGGTCACCTTCTCCATCCGGCGGAAGACCCGGGCCGTGCCGGGCAGCAGCCGCGTCAGGTCCCGCGTCCGGTAACGGACCACCGGCATGGCCTCCTTGGTGAGCGAGGTGAAGACGAGCTCGCCCCGCTCGCCGTCGGGCAGCACCTCGCCGGTGAGCGGGTCCACGATCTCCGGATAGAAGTGGTCCTCCCAGATGTGCAGCCCGTCCTTGGTCTCCACGCACTCCTGCGCGACGCCCGGGCCCATCACCTCGGAGAGCCCGTAGATGTCGACCGCGTCGATCGCGAACCGCTCCTCGATCTCGCGGCGCATCTCCTCGGTCCACGGCTCGGCCCCGAAGATGCCCACCTTGAGCGAGGTCGTCCGGGGGTCGACGCCCTGGCGCTCGAACTCGTCGAGCAGCGTCAGCATGTAGGACGGGGTCACCATGATGATCTCGGGGCGGAAGTCCTGGATGAGCTGGACCTGACGGGTCGTCATGCCACCGGAGGCGGGAATCACCGTACAGCCGAGCCGCTCGGCTCCGTAATGCGCGCCGAGGCCGCCGGTGAACAGGCCGTATCCGTACGCCACATGGACCTTGTGGCCGGGTCTGCCGCCCGCCGCCCGGATCGACCGGGCCACCACGTCCGCCCAGGTGTCCAGGTCCCGCTGGGTGTAGCCGACGACGGTCGGGCGGCCCGTCGTGCCGCTGGAGGCGTGGATGCGGCGGATGTCGGACTCGGGGACCGCGAACATCCCGAACGGGTAGTGGTCGCGCAGGTCGGACTTGGCGGTGAACGGGAAGCGGGCCAGGTCGGCGAGCGAGCGGCAGTCCTCCGGGCGGACCCCGGCCTTGTCGAAGGCCTCGCGGTAGAAGCCGACGCGGTCGTACGCGTGGCGCAGCGAGGCGCGCAGCCGGTCGAGCTGCAGGGCTTCGAGCTCCGGGCGGCTCAGCCGCTCGGCCGCGTCCAGCTCAGCTGCCATGGGTGCGCTCCCGTCCTCGCTCCGCCCTCGAAAGGGCGGCGAAATCGGACGACCGATCATTCGGTCGATCTGTCTCGCCTCAGTAATTCAGCCACTCCGGGCGCACGTCAAGGCCTGTGGACGACTCGGCCCCGCCCCTCGACGGCCGTACCCCGCCGTTCATGATCGCGCTGTGAGTGAAAGGCATTGCCCCGTTTGGCGGGCGGCTGTGAGGATCGGCCGCATGCCGATGTTCACGACGTACGACGGAACCGAGCTCGCCTACCACCTGCGCGGGGAGGGGCCACCGCTGATCTGCCTGCCGGGCGGGGCGATGCGCGCCTCCGCATACCTGGGGGACCTCGGCGGACTCACCGCCCATCGCCGGCTGGTCCTGCTCGATCTGCGCGGCACGGGTGACTCGGCGGTGCCCGACGATCCGGCGACCTACCGCTGCGACCGCCAGGTGGCCGACGTCGAGGCGCTCCGCGCGCACCTCGGCCTCGACCGGATCGACCTGCTCGGCCACTCGGCGAGCGGGAATTTGGCGATGCTGTACGCGGCCCGGCACCCGGAGCGCGTCGGCTCGCTCACCCTGGTCACCCCCGGCACCCGCGCCGTGGGCATCGCGGCGGGAGAGGACGACTGGCGGGCGGCGGTCGCCCTGCGCGCGGGTGAGCCTTGGTACGAGGAGGGCCGCGCCGCCTTCGAGCAGGTGTGGGCGGGCCGCGAGACCGAGGAGGTCTGGTCCGCCATCAGGCCCTTCGGGTACGGCCGGTGGGACGCGGCGGCCCAGCGGCACGAGGCCTCGACCGCGGCCCAGACCAACCGGGACGCGGCGCGCGAGTACTACGCGGAGGGCGCCTTCGAGCCGGAGGCGACCACCGCCGCGCTCGCCAAGCTGACCGCGCCGGTCCTGGTCCTCGCCGGTGCGTACGACGGGGGCCCGACGCCCACCCGCGCCGGCGAGTTGGCCGCGCTCTTCCCTCATGCCGAGGTCGCCGTCCAGCCCGGCGCCGGGCACTACCCCTGGCTCGACGACCCGGGCGCCTTCGTCCGCACCACCACCGCGTTCCTCGACCCTGACGTCCACACGGTCACCGTCGGCGGGGTGCGGCTCGCCTACCGGGTCCGGGGCGCCGAGTCCGCACCGCCCGTCGTTCTCGTGCACGGCCGGGGCGGTGACAGCCGGGACTGGGCCGAGATCGCCGAGGAGCTCGCGGGCACCCGACGGGTGTACGCCGTCGACCTGCGCGGCCACGGTCTGAGCGACTGGCCGGGCGAGTACTCCTTCGAGGCGTTCCGCGACGACCTGCACGGCTTCATGACCCAACTGGGCCTCGGCGGGGCCGATGTGGTCGCTCACTCGATGGGCGGGGCCGCCGCCGCGTTGCTCGCCGAGGAGGTGCCCGGACTGATCGGCCGGCTCGTCCTGGAGGAGGCGCCGCCGCTCTTTCCGCTGGACCCGCCGCGCGGCCCGGCGGAGCGCCCGGACGGCGAGCTCGGGTTCGACTGGTCCGTGGTGACGGCGATCGACGCGCAGCTGAACGAGCCCGACCCGGCCTGGCGCGGCCGGTTCGCCGCCATCGCGGCGGCGACCCTGGTGGTCGCGGGCGGTCCGGAGAGCCACATCGACCAGAAGAAGCTGGCCTGGATGGCCTCGCGCATACCGGGCGCCCGCCTCGTGACCATCGAGGCGGGTCACCTCGTCCACACCGAGAGGGCCGGTCAATTCCTGCGCGCGCTGCGGGAGTTCGGCATCGGGTGACGGCCGAGGCCCGCGTCTCAGCGGGCGTCGGCGTCCGCCGCCACCGTCCGTGCCCAGCGGTAGTCGGCCTTGCCGCTGGGCGAGCGCTGGATGCTGGGGGCGATCACCAGCTGGCGCGGCACCTTGTAGCCCGCGAGCCGGGTGCGGCAGTGCGTCTGGATGTCGTCCAGGGTGGGCCGGACCGCGCCGTCGCGCAGCTGCACCACCGCCGCGACATGGCTGCCCCACTTGGCGTCGGGCACCCCGGCCACCAGCGCGTCGTACACGTCGGGATGCGACTTGAGAGCCTGCTCGACCTCCTCCGGGTAGACCTTCTCGCCGCCCGTGTTGATGCACTGTGAGCCGCGTCCCAGGACGGTGACGATGCCGTCCTCGTCGACGGTCGCCATGTCGCCGAGCAGCACCCACCGCTCCGGGCCCTTCTGGAAGAAGGTCTCCGCCGTCTTCGCCGGGTCGTTGTAGTAGCCGAGCGGTACGTGCCCGCGCTGGGCGAGGCGCCCCGCCTCGCCCACCGCGACCGGCTCGTGCGTCACCGGATCCACCACCTGCGTACGCTCGTTGACCTCCAGGCGGAAGCCGTTCTCCGGACCCGAGTCGTCCGTCGCCTTCCCGTTGGAGCCGGACTCGGACGAGCCGAAGTTGTTGAGGATCAGCACGTTCGGGGCGAGGGCCTGGAACTGGGCCCGCACCGTCTCCGACATGATCGCGCCCGACGAGGAGAGGGTGAACAGGGAGGACAGGTCGGTGCCCCTGAGCGGGCCGCGCAGGGCGTCGACGAGCGGCCTGAGCATCGCGTCGCCCACCAGGGACACGCTGGTGACCTTCTCCTTCTCGATCGTGCGGAGCACCTCCTCGGGCACGTACTTGCGGTGGATGACCACCCGCTGGCCGTAGTCGAAGGCGACGAACGAGGTCAGCGTCGAGGTGCCGTGCATCAGCGGGGGAGCGGGGAAGAAGGTCAGGCCCGCGCCGCCCTTGGCGACCCGCTCGGCCAGTTCCTCGGGCCGCTTCACCGGCTCGCCCGCCGGGTCGCCGCCGAACAACCCCGCGAAGAACAGGTCTTCCTGACGCCACATCACACCCTTGGGCATGCCGGTGGTGCCGCCGGTGTAGATGATGAACAGGTCGTCGGCCGAGCGCGGCGCGAAGCCCCGCTCGGGCGAGCCCGCCGCCTCTGCCTCGGTGAACGCCGTGGCGGGCAGGGCCGGGGCGCCGTCCAGGACCGGGCCGACCCGGACCAGGTGCCGCAGCTTCTCCGTCCGTGGAAGGGCGCCCGCCACCCGCTCGGTGAACTCGGCGTCGAAGACCAGCGCCGCGAGATCGGCGTCCCGGTAGAGGTAGACCAACTCCTCTTCGACGTAGCGGTAGTTGACGTTGACCGGGACGAGGCGGGCCTTGAGGGCGGCCAGCACCGTCTGGAGGTACTCGACGCCGTTGTAGAGGTGCAGTCCCAGGTGCTCGCCGGGCTTGAGGCCCGCGTCGATGAGATGGTGCGCGAGCCGGTTCGCCGCCTCGTCCAGCTGCCGGTAGGTCAGCCTGCGTTCGGCGCCCGTTCCGGGATGGTCGACGTACACGAGCGCCTCGCGGTCCGGGACCACGTCGACGACGGACTCGAACAGGTCGGCAAGGTTGTACTCCACCATTCCTCCTGACACCGGCCCCGACGGACTCGGGGGTCATCAGAGCAAAGCCGTGCACAACTGGGAAGGGGTGCCGCGGAAGAAATCTGACTGCCTGTCAGAAAACTATTGAACTGCCACCGCCGCTACTGCAACCTGTTCTAGGTCTTGAGACGGGAGGACGGCAATGGGCGGTACGGAACACCTCGCCGTGCGGCGCGAGGACGCCACACTGGTGCTCACCCTGAACCGGCCGGAGGCGAAGAACGCGCTCTCGCTGCCGCTGCTGGTGGGCCTGTACGACGGCTGGCTGGAGGCCGACGCGGACGACTCGATCCGGTCGGTCGTGATCACCGGGGCGGGCGGCGACTTCTGCGCGGGCATGGACCTGAAGGCGCTGTCCGGGGGCGGGATGGAGGGAGACCAGTACCGGGACCGGCTCAAGGCCGACCCCGACCTGCACTGGAAGGCGATGCTGCGGCACCACCGCCCCCGCAAACCCGTGATCGCCGCGGTCGAGGGGTACTGCGTCGCGGGCGGCACCGAGATCCTCCAGGGCACGGACATCCGGGTCGCGGGGGAGGGCGCCACCTTCGGGCTCTTCGAGGTGAAGCGCGGCCTGTTCCCCATCGGCGGCTCGACCGTCCGCCTCCAGCGGCAGATCCCGCGGACGCACGCGCTGGAGATGCTTCTGACGGGGCGGCCCTACGGGGCGCGGGAGGCGGCTCGGATCGGGCTCATCGGGCACGTGGTGCCGGACGGGACGGCGCTGGACAAGGCGCTGGAGATCGCCGAGCAGATCAACGCGTGCGGGCCGCTGGCCGTGGAGGCGGTCAAGGCGTCCGTGTACGACACGGCCTCCCTGAGCGAGGACGACGGGCTCAAGGCGGAGCTGGAGCGGGGGTGGCCGATCTTCGCCACGGCTGACGCGAAGGAGGGGGCGAGGGCGTTTGCCGAGAAGCGGGCCGCCGTCTTTCGGCGGGCCTGAGTCTTCCCCACCCCGCCCCTTCCCGAGACCCTCCGGGGGAATCCACCGGCTGCTGCCCGGTGGGTGGTCCCGGGGCTCTGCCCCGGACCCCGTTCGCGCCTTGACGGCGCTCGTCCTCAAACGCCGGACGGGCTGGGGGTGGTGGTGTGGTCCGGGGCTTTGGCCCGGGCCCTGTACGTGCTTGGTCGGCGCTCGTCCTCGAACGCCGGACGGGCTGGGGGTGGTGGTGTTCGCTCGTCCTCGCAATGCCGGACGGGCTGTAGGTGGCCCGGGATTGTTCAGGAACTTAAGGAGTTCGCCCATGACTGGCTCTGCCGTCCCCGAGGTGCTGCGGGCGCCCCTCGTCGTCGAGTTTCCCTTCACCCGGTCCCTCGGGCCCGTCCAGAGTGCCTTTCTCAGCGGGCTGCGGGAACAGGTCGTGCTCGGGGTGCGGGGCGGGGACGGGCGGGTGCTCGTGCCGCCCGTCGAGTACGACCCCGTCACGGCCGAGGAGATCCGCGACCTCGTCGAGGTCGCGCCCACCGGCACCGTCACCACCTGGGCCTGGAACCCCGCCCCGCGCCGCGGTCAGCCCCTCGACCGGCCCTTCGCCTGGGTGCTCGTCAAGCTGGACGGGGCCGACACCGCGCTCCTGCACGCCCTGGACGCGCCCGGACCCGACGCCGTGCGCACCGGGATGCGGGTCCGGATCCGGTGGGCCGGGGAGCGTACGGGAGCGATCACCGACATCGCCTGCTTCGAACCGTACGACGGAGCGCCGGACCGGCGACCCACCGCCCACAGCGGCACCTTCGAGGACGCCGTCACCGGCATCGTCGCGCCCGCCCGGCTCGACTACACCTACAGCCCCGGCCGCGCCCAGTCCGCCTACATCAACGCGCTGTCGGCCCGCCGGACGGTGGGCGAGCGCTGCCCCGCCTGCCGGAAGGTGTACGTGCCGCCGCGCGGCGCCTGCCCCACCTGCGGCGTCGCCACCGAGGAGCGCGTCGAGGTCGGACCGGCCGGGACCGTCACCACGTTCTGCATCGTCAACATCAAGGCGCGCAACCTCGACATCGAGGTGCCCTACGTCTACGCGCACATCGCCCTGGACGGCGCGGGTCTCGCCCTGCACGGCCGGATCGGCGGCATCCCCTACGACCAGGTCCGGATGGGACTGCGGGTCGAACCGGTGTGGAGCGAGGGCGGCCGCTACCCCGACCACTACCGGCCCACCGGCGAACCCGACGCCGACTACGAGACGTACAAGGAGCTGATCTGATGGCGCCCACCGGACCCGCCCGGGACGTGGCGATCGTCGCCTTCGCGCAGAGCGACCACCGGCGCCGCACCGACGAGCTGTCCGAGGTCGAGCTGCTCATGCCCGTGCTGCACCACGTGCTCGACGCCACCGGCCTCAAGACCAGCGACATCGGCTTCACCTGCTCCGGCTCCAGCGACTACCTCGCGGGCCGCGCCTTCTCGTTCACCATGGCGCTCGACGGGGTCGGCGCCTGGCCGCCGATCTCCGAGTCCCATGTGGAGATGGACGGAGCCTGGGCGCTCTACGAGGCCTGGGTGAAGATCCTCACCGGCGAGGCGGACACCGCGCTCGTCTACGGGTACGGCAAGTCCTCGCCCGGCGAGGTGCGCGACGTGCTGACCCGGCAGCTCGACCCCTACTACGTGGCGCCGCTGTGGCCCGACTCGGTGGCGCTGGCCGCCCTCCAGGCGCAGGCCGTCATCGACGCCGGGGACGGCGACGAGGCCGCGCTCGCCGCGATCGCGGGCCGCAGCCGGGACGCCGCGAGCGCCAACTCCCATGCCCAGGTGCGGGGTTCGCGTCCGCAGGGCGCCTATCTGGTGCGGCCGTTGCGTACCGGGGACTGCCCTCCGATCGGGGACGGCGCCGCCGCGGTGATCCTCGCCGCCGGAGACCGGGCACGCGAACTGTGCGCGCGACCCGCGTGGATCCGCGGCATGGACCACCGCATCGAGGCGCACGGCCTCGGCGTGCGCGACCTCACCGACTCGCCCTCCGCCCGCCTCGCCGCCGAACGGGCCGGCGCCTTCGAACGGCCCGTCGACACGGCCGAGTTGCACGCGCCCTTCACCTCGCAGGAGATCGTCCTGCGCAAGGCGCTCCGGCTCGGCGACGACGTCACCGTCAACCCGTCCGGCGGCGCGCTGGCCGCCAACCCCGTGATGGCCGCCGGGCTCATCCGGCTCGGCGAGGCCGCCGCCCGCATCCACCGCGGCGAGTCCGACCGGGCCCTCGCGCACGCCACGTCCGGCCCGTGCCTTCAGCAGAACCTGGTCGCCGTCCTGGAGGGGGAGTCATGAGCAAGGAACCCGTGGCCGTGGTCGGCGTCGGCCAGACCAAGCACGTGGCCGCCCGGCACGACGTCTCGATCGCGGGACTCGTCCGCGAGGCGGCCCAACGCGCCCTGGACGACGCCGGGTTGAGCTGGCCCGACATCGACGCCGTCGTCATCGGCAAGGCGCCCGACTTCTTCGAGGGCGTGATGATGCCGGAGCTCTACCTCGCCGACGCGCTCGGCGCGGTCGGCAAGCCCATGCTCCGGGTGCACACGGCCGGCTCCGTCGGCGGCTCGACCGCGCTCGTGGCCTCCAACCTGGTGGCCGCCCGGGTGCACCGCACCGTGCTGACCCTCGCCTTCGAGAAGCAGTCCGAGTCCAACGCCATGTGGGGCCTGTCCCTTCCGGTGCCGTTCACCCAGCCGCTGCTCGCCGGGGCGGGCGGGTTCTTCGCCCCGCACGTACGGGCCTACATGCGGCGCACCGGCGCCCCCGACACGGTGGGCTCCCTGGTCGCGTACAAGGACCGGCGCAACGCGCTGAAGAACCCGTACGCCCATCTCCACGAGCACGACATCACCCTGGAGAAGGTCCAGGCCTCGCCGATGCTGTGGGATCCGATCCGCTACTCCGAGACCTGTCCCTCCTCCGACGGGGCCTGCGCGATGATCCTCACCGACCGCGCGGGCGCGGCCCGTTCGCCCCGCCCGGCGGCCTGGGTGCACGGCGGCGCCATGCGCAGCGAGCCCACGCTGTTCGCGGGCAAGGACTTCGTCTCGCCCCAGGCGGGCAAGGACTGCGCGGCCGACGTGTACCGGCAGGCCGGCGTCGCCGACCCCCGCCGCGAGATCGACGCCGTCGAGATGTACGTGCCGTTCTCCTGGTACGAGCCGATGTGGCTGGAGAACCTGGGCTTCGCCGCCGAGGGCGAGGGCTGGAAGCTCACCGAGGCCGGTGTCACCGAACTCGACGGCGACCTCCCCGTGAACCCGTCGGGCGGCGTCCTGTCCACCAACCCCATCGGCGCCTCCGGCATGATCCGCTTCGCGGAGGCGGCCCTCCAGGTGCGCGGCCTGGCCGGTGAACACCAGGTGGAAGGCGCCCGCAAGGCGCTCGGCCACGCCTACGGCGGCGGTTCCCAGTTCTTCTCGATGTGGCTCGTCGGCGCCGAACCACCCACCCGCTGAGGCCGGTACGCGGCGGACCGGCCCCGGTACTCCTTCCGTGGCCTGTCCGTCACAGCGCGCGATGGCTAGTCTGGCCCCGGACGACAGTACCGGGGAGGAGCACGGACGTGGCCGACACCACCACCCAGCACACCTTGCGGAGCCTTGCGGGGCCAACCCGTTCCGGCTGGGACAAGCCGGAGCTCGACCTCAGCGAGGCCGAGTGGCAGTCGAGCAGTCAGGGGGCGGGAGACGTCCAGATCGCCTTCGTCGAAGGCTTCATCGCCATGCGCAACAGCGGCAGCCCCGGCAGCCCGTCGCTGATCTTCAGCCCCGCCGAGTGGCGCGCCTTCGTGCTCAACGCGCGGGACGGCGAGTTCGACCTCACCTGAGCCCTGCGCCGAGGCCGGTCGCGCCCGCGACGGAGCCGCACGACGTCCCGGCCCCGCGCCCGCCCGGGCGCCGGAGCGCGGGCCGACCGCCTCGCGCGGGCGCGCCGAAGCGGCCGCCGATGTCCTGGGCGGCCTTGCCCCACACACGAGTTGAGCCCCCGCCCCCTCTCACCCCTCGGCGGCCTGCTCGGGGAACAGCTGGGCCCAGGGCCGCTGGCGGCCCTCGCTGACGGCGGCGATGCCCGCCTCGCCGTACCGGGCGGTCTCCAGGGACCAGGCCAGGTTGCCGCTCATCAGGGCGCGCATGCCCTCGACGTAGTCGTCCACCTGGGCCCGCGCCTGCTCGGGCAGCGCCGTCTCGTCGAGCCGGGCGTCGAGCTCGGCGGTCAGCTCCTGGAAGCGGGCGAGCCGGGCGTTGGCCACCCCGGCCACCCGCCGCACCGCCTGGTCCACGGTGCACATCTCCTGCCGCAGCAGGATGATGACGCTGTTGTTGACGTCGCCCGCGGCCAACTCCTTGTCCACGGACACCATGTCGTTGACGAAGATCACCACATCGGCCGTGATCTCCCGCATCTCCGCCAGCGGCTCCCCCTCGTGCAGCTCTCTCGGCAGCGTGTAGCCGCCGCAGCGCTCCACCAGGTCCAGACAGGGCTGCACCCCGATGGAGTCCCGCCGCCCGCGCAGGAAGCCGGGAAGCGACAGGGTGCCGTTGCGCGTCCGGTTCAGCGCCTCCCAGTGATACGCCGTCAGATACTCGCGCCAGTGTGCGCGGAAGCGGTCCTGCCACAGCAGCGGAGTGCCCGCGGTCACCCGTTGCCACAGATCGTGGAAGCTTTCGGCCAGCCGGTTCGAGGCCTCGCCCGGAACCGGCGGCTCGTCCCCCATGGTGCGCAGCACCGTGTCGATCTGGCGCAGCACGACGTCCGGCCGCTTGCCCAGCGGGCCGTCGAACTGGTCGTCGAAGACGAAGAACCAGGCGTTGAGATCGGTCGCCAGCGCCAGATGCGCGTCCGAGGCGTCCGGATAGAAGTACGCCATCAGGCGTTCCAGGCCCATCGCGTCGTACTCGGCCGTGGCCTGCTCGCCGGCCAGCATGCCGAACTCGTACAGCCAGTCCAGCGTGTGGCGCCGGGCCAGCTCGTGCCGGGGGTGGCGCCGGGCGGGGAAGGGTATGTCGACGAGACCGGTCCGCGTCCTGGCCGACCTGCTTCTGCCAGTGCTGACCATGCGGCACCGCCTCCTCGATCTCCTCGATGTTCCATGACGTGCCGTACTTCTTTTAATCATCAACGGGCCTGCGGCCGGGGAGAAGTCGTACGCTGCCGGAGCCCGACAGCGCACAGGGGGCGTGCAAGGTGACGTCTGGCGCCCCTCGTTGACATTCCGATCCCAACCGTCCATGGATCCAGCCAACTTAAAGGGTCAAGGAGGAGACGGAAGTCGGTTATTCATGTCACGGTACGTGTCCGGGGCGTAGGCTCGGTGCTACTGCCAGAAGGGGACCGCTGTGGCGGAGACGAGGGGCCGGGGCGGAGCGCCGCGCCGGATGCTCTTTGAGCGTGACGAGGAACTGCTGCTGTTCGACAGCATGTTGAACGACCTGTGCGGCCGCGCGGGCGAGGGGAGCGCGCCCAACGGCGGCCTGCTCGCCATCGCCGGATCGGCAGGCCTGGGCAAGACCACATTGGTGGCCGAAGTGCGCCGCAAGGCCGCGGCACGCGGCTGCACCCTGCTCGCCGCCCGCGGCAGCGAGCAGGAGGAGGGCGTGGCCTTCCACGTCGTACGGCAGCTCGTGCAGCCGGTGCTGGCCGCGGCCACCGAGGCCGAGCACCGCAACATACTGGGGAGTTGGTACGACATCGTCGCGCCCGCGGTCGGACTGGTCGCGGGAAAGAGCGGGGTCGCGCCCGACCCGCAGGGCGTCCGTGACGGCCTCGACTGGCTCGTCACCCGCTTCGCCGTCCAGTACGCGCCCGTCGTGCTCGTGGTGGACGACGCCCACTGGGCGGACGAGGAGACGCTGTCCTGGCTGAGCTCGTTCGCGCTGCGCGCCTCCGACCTGCCGCTCCTGATCGTCGTGGCCTACCGGCCCGAGGAACTGCCCCGGCACGCGGCCGAGTTCCGCCGGCTCGCCATGCGGCACGGCTCGCGCCCGCTCGACCTCTCGCCGTTCACCCCGGCCGCCGTCAGCGACCTGGTGCGCGACGCGCTCGGCGAGGGAGGCGACGAACTGTTCGCGCGCGAGTGCTGGGCACTGACCGCGGGCAACCCGTACGAAGCCGTGGAACTCGTCGCGAGGATCCGCGACCGCGGCATGAAACCGCAGTACGTCAACGCCACCGAGCTGCGCGAACTGGCCTCCGCCGTACGCGGCAGCGGGCTCATCGAGCGGCTTGAGCGGCTCGGCCCCTCCGCGGTGCGGCTCACCTGGGCCGTCGCCGTGCTCGGCACCGACGCCGACCGCGAGATGGCGGCCGGGGTCGCCGGGCTCGGCGCGGAGGAGATGGCCGACGCGGTGGACCGGCTGCGCGAGGCGCGCATCCTCGCGCCCGCACAGGACGGACCCGGCAGGCTCGACTTCTTCCACCCGCTCGTGGGCACCGCGGTCTACCGGGCCATCCCGGCGGCCATGCGCGTCGCGATGCACGGGCAGGCGGCCTTCGCCGTCACCGAGGCCGGTCTCGGCGCGACCTCCGCGGCCCGGCACATCCTGGAGATGCACCCCGAGAACGACCGGTGGGCGGTGCGCCAGCTGCGTGCCGCGGCCCGCGACTACCTGCGCGCGGGCGCACCGGACGCGGCCCGGCGCTGTCTGGCCCGCGCCCTGCGCGAACCTCCCGCCCTGGAGGACCGCGCCGAGGTCCTCTTCGAGCTGGGCTGCTCGGCGCTCCTGAACGAGCCCGCCACCACCGTCAACCACCTCAAGGCGGCCCTCGAAGAGCCCGAACTCGCCCCGGAACTGCGCGAAGCCGTCACCTACCGGCTTGCCCAGGCACTGGCCCACACCGACCGCATGGGCGAGGCCGCGGCCCTCGTGGCCGCCGAGGCCAAGCACTCCACCAGCGCCCGCACCCGGCTGCGCATGCAGGCCGAGACGTTCCAGTGGAACGCCTTCCGCGCCGACGAGTAGGACTCGCCGACCCGCTCGCGCAGTCTGGCCCGGCTCGCCGAGCACCTCACCGGGCGCGGCAAGGCCGAGCGCTACATCCTGGGCCTGCGCGCCTGGGACGCGATGGTGCGCGGCGAACCCGCCGAGATCGCCTTGGGCTACGCCGAGCAGGCCCTGGAGGGCGGGCTGCCCTGGACCGACGACAACTGGGGCTTCGAGGTCCCGGTCCTGGTCGCGCTCACCTTCATGTACTGCGACCAGCCCGGCCGCGCCGACGAGCTGTTCAACCAGGGCATCGCCGACTGCGAACGCAAGGGCTGGCGCGGCGCCCACCTGTCCTTCGGCCTGACGCTGCTCGGCTACATCAAGTTCCACCGCGGCCGGCTCGCCGAGGCAGAGGACCTGGTGCACAGCGGGCTGCGGATCGCCGACCGGGTCGGTCAGCAGATCCCCGCCCAGTGGTTCGCGCTCGGCATCCTCATCGAGATCCTGATCGCCCGCGGCCGCGTCCAGGAGGCCCAGGAACTCTCCGACACCTACAACTACGGCCAGGTCGTGCCCAACGCCGTGGTCTATCCCGACTCCGAGACCGTCTACAGCGAGCTGCTGATCGCCCGCGGGCTGCGCACCGACGCCGAGGAACGGCTGCGGGCGGTCGGCCGCAGGCTCGAACCGCGCGGCATGCGCAACCCCATGTGGTGCCCCTGGCGGCCGCTGCTCGCCCAGACGATCGCCCACACCGATCCCGGCGAGGCCGCCGAGGTCGCGCAGGAAGCCGTCGAGATCGCCCGCCGCTTCGGCACCCCGGGCGCCATCGGCCGCGCCCTGCACGCGGCGGCCAAGGTGACCTCCGGAGCCGACAGCCTGGCCCTGATGGCCGAGGCCGTCCGCCAGCTGGAGAAGTCCCCGGCCGCCTACGAGCTGGCCCAGGCCCTGGTCGACCACGGCGCGATGCTCAGCCGTGCCGGGCTGCCGCAGGACGCCGCCGACCTCTTGATGCGTGGCCTGGAGAGTGCCGCGCTCTGCGGCGCGGACGCGCTGGCGGCCCGGGCCCGCGAGGAGCTCGCCGCCTCCGGTCTGCGCCCGCTCCAGCTGCGCGCCGTCGACTCGGACTCGCTCACCTCCCAGGAGAAGGCGGTGGCCGAGCGGGCGGCGCAGGGCTGGGAGAACCGGCGGATCGCGGAGGAGCTCGGCACGAAGGAACGCACGGTGGAGCTCCTCCTGTCCGGCGCCTTCCGCAAGCTCGGCACGGACCGCAGCGGCCTGGCCGGGCTGCTGCCCTTCCAGACCCGGGGCTCCGGCACCCGAGGAGTGCCGGGCCGCTGACCACCCCGGGACGGCCCCGGCCCCCCAGCCACCCGTCGGCAGGGGAGCCGGGGCCGCGCCCCGTGCGGGGCTGCTGGAAGGGCCCTCGCGCCGCCTCGTGCCACGGCCGGGGCGGCCCGTCCAGGCCGGCCCGGCCGGGCAGCGGATCCGACCCGCCCAGGCCCCCGGGCCCGGCTCCGCCGGACCGCTCGCGGCACGTACCATTGACGGCATGTCCTTCCTCCGCCGCCGCAGCGCCGCCACTCCCGCGGGCCCGGACTTCGATGTCCTGGCCATGGACCCGGGTGACTGGCCCGGCAACCTGGGCGCCGGTCTGCTGCCCGCCCCCGACGGCAGCTGCCAGGGTGTCTTCCTGCGCTACGACCTGTTCGGCGGCCGCGGCCCCGCAATGATCATCGGCAACCTGCCGGAGGGCTCCCCGGCCCGCGAGATGGCCGAGGGGCAGGTCCCCTTCGAGGTCGCCCAGCTGCTCGTGGCGCTGGAGAACGACGAGCCCATCGAGGTCGTGGGCAGCGAGGACATGCCGGTGATGCAGGGCGACAACCTCCTCATCGTGCGGCGTCTCAAGCTCTCCGAAAGCCGCATCTCCTGCGTGCAGTTCGACCGCAGCGACAACGTCCTCGTCACGATCGCCAGCTGGGACCGGCCGATCACCGACGACCTGTACGCCCTCCTGAAGCCGCTGCCCGCTGAGCTCTTCCAGCAGAGCTGAGCGACCCGCCCGGCGCATCGCCCGACAGCCCGGCACCTCCCGTCCGAGGTGCCGGGCTGTCGCATGCCCGCGGCCGTGAACCCGGCCCACCGCTACGGGTGTTGACCACCCCGTGCCATCGGCAGGTCAGATGCCCTGCCAGAGGTCTGGGCCACTGGTACAAGTCGGGGTGGCCGAGAGGTACTTGACGAGCCGTCATCGCGGGTCACACAGTGTCCCGCGCGGACCGCGCGCATCCACGCGCCGCTCTGCGAGAGAGCCCGCGCACCTCCCGGCAGGAAGGGTTGTCCATGACGTCCACACAGAGGATCGGACTCGCGCTCGCGGCGGCGACGGCCGGCGCCCTGGGCCTCGCCCTGGCCCCCGCCTCCCCGGCGAGCGCGGCCCAGGGCGGCGCCGAATGCCCCCGCGTCCTGAAGTGCGACTGGGTACCGGCGGCCTACCAGCAGACCGGCGACCCGGCCAACAAGGAGGCGTACGGCAACTACGACCTCTCCGACCGGCCGCACACCAACAAGATCAAGTACATCGTGCTGCACGACACCGAGGAAACCTTCGCCACCACCCTCAAGATCTTCCAGGACCCGAAGCGGGCCGCCTCGGCCCACTACGTCGTGCGCTCCGGCGACGGACACGTCACCCAGATGGTGAAGACCAAGGACGTCGCCTGGCAGGCCGGGAACTGGTACATGAACACGGAGTCCATCGGCATCGAGCAGGAGGGCTACGCCACCGAGGGCGCCACCTGGTACACCCCCGAGATGTACCGCTCGACCGCCGCCCTGGTGCGCTACCTCGCGGCCAAGTACGACATCCCGCTCGACCGCCAGCACATCCTCGGCCACGACAACGTGCCGCCCACCAGCCCGGGCGGTACCCCCGCCATGCACTGGGACCCGGGACCGTACTGGGACTGGAACCACTTCATGACCCTGCTCGGCAGACCCACCGAGCCCACCGGGCGCCCCGGCGGCCAACTGGTCACCGTCAACCCGGTGTTCAAGAAGAACCTCCAGGCCGTCCGCGACTGCGAGAAGAACATCGACCTGCCCGTCCAGCCCTCCAGCGCGGTACCGCTGTACACCGAACCGTCCACCGGCGCCCCGCTGTTCGCCGACCCCGGACTCCACCCGCCCGGCCGGCCCGGCACCAACTGCGCGGGCGACTGGGGCAGCAAGATCAGCGCCACCCAGCAGGCCGTGGTCGCGGACCGCAGGCCCGGCTGGACCGCGATCTGGTGGTACGGACAGAAGGCCTGGTTCCAGAGCCCCGAGCACACCCGCACGACCACCCCGACCGCCGGCTACGTCGTACGCCCCAAGCAGGGCCTGACCGACGTGCCGGTCTACGGAACCGCGTACCCGGTGGCGGGCGACTACCCGGCGGGCTTCACCTCGCCGCGCGTGAGCACCCCGCTCGCCTACACCATCAAGGCCGGACAGTCCTACCCCGGCGGCGAACCGACACCCGCGGGCTACTACTACGCCCCCACCATCGACTCCTCGTACCCCTACGACCACACGTTCTTCCCCGGCAGCACCCGCTTCGTGACGGTGCAGATCGGCCACCGGATCGCCTTCGTCAAGGCCTCCGACGTCGACGTCGTCCGCGTGCGCTGACGCACGACAGCGCGCTGCGCGCCCGGTGTGTCGGCACCGGACGCGCAGCACGCTTCCCCCTCTGCCCGGCGGTCAGCGCGTGCCGACCGCCGCCCGCACCGCCCGCCGCGCCAGGGCGCAGTCGTCGTGCAGCCTGCGAAGGAGCAGCCGCTGCTGCTCCCCGGCGGACAGCACACCCGGCGGGGTCTGCGCCGGGCTCACCGGCGCGGTGTCCCGCATGGTGCGCTGCACCGCCGTCTCGTACGTCCGGATCTCCCGGGTCAGCACGAGCATCAGGTTCACCAGGAAGGCGTCCCGCGCGGCGGGGCCCGCCGCCTGCGCGGCCTGACTGATCCGCCGCCGCTCCATGGGCGCCTCACCGAGGACCGCCCACAGGGTCGCCAGGTCGTAGCCGGGCAGGTACCAGCCCGCGTGCTCCCAGTCGACCAGCACCGGACCGGCCGGCGACAGCAGGATGTTGGAGAGCAGCGCGTCACCGTGCGAGAACTGCCAGTCGACCCGGCCCGACAGGGCCAGACCGTGCACCAGCTTCTGAAGGTCGCTCAGATCCCGGTCGGTGAACAGGCCGAGCTCGTGGTACCGGGTGATGCGCGGCGCGTAGTCCAGGGGCCTGCCGAACATCTCGGCGGGCGGCCGCCAGGCGTTGATGCGCCCGATCGCGCCGAGGGCGGCCCTGACGTCGGCACGCGGCGGAGCCTCGACCGGATGCCGCTGCAGGGCCGCTGCCCTGCCCGGCATCCGCTCGATCACCAGCGTGCAGTTGTCCGGATCGGCGGCGATCAGCCGCGGCACCCGCACCGGTGGGCGGTGCCGCACGAAGGCGCGGTAGGCAGCTATTTCGTGCCGGAACCGCTCGGCCCACGCGGGCGAGTGGTCCAGTAAACACTTGGCGACGGCGGTCGTGCGCCCTGTCGTGCCGACGATCAGCACGGAGCGTCCGCTGTGCCGCATCACCTGCACCGGGTTGAACTCCGGACAGATGCGCTGCACCGAGGCGATCGCGATGCGCAGCTGGGCGCCCTGGGGGCCGGACAGGTCGATTCTCCCGCTGAGCGGCTGCGTGCCCGCCCCGGGCCGACGCGGCATCCGGCCCGCGCCGTACGCCGACCCGGCGTGGGTGGGGTCGAGGTACGGTCCGCCACCCGCCCCCAGAGGACGGTGCGGCCGGGGCGGCGCGGACACGGAGGACGATGCTGTGTACATGGGTGACAGATCCCTTCGTGTGCCGACAAGTTGCGTGCGCTACCCGCCCCGGTGGCCGAGCCGCACCCTGGGGAATGTGGTCCGGCCCCCGGGTCGGGGTGGCGCTCTCTTACCTGACACCCGGCCGCGGGTGGCACACCATCTGGCGTGCCCTGGCGAACCGTGGCGAATACTCGCGCCGCATCTGACAAGGGGATTACTGTCAACTCAGCCGAGAACCTGGGGGCTTGACGTGAGCGGACAACCCAACACCCGCCTGAACGACCTGTTCGGCCTCGCCGGCTGGTCCAAGGGCGAACTCGCGCGACTGGTGAACCGGCAGGCGGCGGCCATGGGCCACCCTCAACTGGCCACCGACACCTCGCGGGTGCGGCGTTGGATCGACATGGGGGAGACCCCGCGCGATCCGGTGCCCCGGGTGCTGGCGGCGCTGTTCACCGAGCGGCTCGGCCGTGTCGTGACCATCGAGGACCTCGGGTTCGACCGGCACGGGCGCGCTGGAAAGCGGAACGACGTCAGGAACACCAAGAATCCGGACGGCCTTCCGTGGGCGCCCGAACGGACGGCAGCGGTCCTCACCGAATTCACGGGAATGGACCTCATGCTCAACCGACGCGGTCTGGTGGGCGCGGGCGCCGCGCTCGCCACCGGCTCCGTACTCAGCAGCGCCATGCACGACTGGCTGCACACCGACCCCGTACTCTCGGCCGACGCCCCCCGCATCAACGACCCCCTGCACGCCGACCCCGCCGGGTTCGACCGGTACGAGGCCGCCCCCATCGGGTCTCAGGAGATCGACGCCCTGGAGCGTTCGGTCGAAGTGTTCCGTGCCTGGGACGCCTCCCGCGGAGGCGGGCTCCAGCGCAAAGCGGTGGTGGGCCAGCTCAACGAGGTGGGCGGCATGCTCGCCTACCGCCACCCCGACCATCTCCAGCGACGCCTGTGGGGCGTCGCCGCCAACCTGGCCGTCCTCGCGGGCTGGATGTCGCACGACATCGGCCTGGAGCCGACCGCCCAGAAGTACTTCGTCATCGCCGCCCACGCGGCCCGCGAGGGCGGCGACCGCCCGCGCGCCGGCGAGGCCCTGTCCCGGGCCGCCCGCCAGATGGTCCACCTGGGCCGTCCCGGGGAGGCCCTCGACCTCATGAAGCTCGCCAAGTCCGGTTCGGGAGAGGAGACCCTGCCCCGCACCCGCGCGATGCTGCACACCATCGAGGCGTGGGCGCAGGCGTCCATGGGGCGCGGCCAGGCGATGCGCCGCACTCTGGGCGAGGCGGAGGACCTGTTCGTCTCCGACAAGGGCGATGTGCCGCCGCCGAGTTGGATGCAGATGTTCGACGAGGCGGATCTGCACGGCATGGAGGCGCTGGCCTTCCGCACGCTGGCCGAGCACGATCCGTCCGCGGCCACCATCGCGCAGCACCACGCCAAACAGGCGCTGGAGTTGCGGGTGGGCGGCCGTCAGCGCTCGAAGATCTTCGACTACATCTCGCTCGCGTCGGCCTGCTTCATCGCCGACGACCCGGAACAGGCGGACCGTTACGCCCGCCTGGCGCTGGTGTCGATGGGGGAGACCTCCTCGCACCGCACCTGGGACCGGCTGCGCGAGATGTACCGGCTCACGGGCCAGTACGCGGGCTACGCCAAGATCCAGGATCTGCGGGAGGAGATCCAGCTGGCGCTGCCGCAGGCGCCGTCGAAGGGGAGCCGGATCGCGGACATCTAGAAGGGGGTTGTACGCCGGACGCGTACAACCCCCGGGCCCCCTCGGGCCGTTCCTTCTCCGCCGGTGCGTCAGGACCCGATGCGGGCCACCAGCACACGGGCGTCGTCCTCGCGCTCGTGCTCGCCGAACTCCTCGACGATCATCCGCACGCAGTCCTGGGCTGTGCGGCCGCCGTCGAAGAGCGGGGCGAGTCCGAGCAGACGGCGCCGGCCCGCCTCGTCCGACGTCCCCTGCCGGGTCAGCCCGTCGGTGCCCAGCACGAGCAGGTCGCCCTCGCGGAGGGTGACTTCGGCCTGCCCGTAGGAGGCTCCGTGGGTGGCGCCGAGCAGCACCCCGTCCGGTCGGCCGAGCGCCCGCCCCGTCCCGTCGCGGAACAGCAGCGGGGCGGGGTGGCCCGCCTGGGACCAGGTGAGCCTGCGCCCGGCGGGCTCGTAACGACAACAGACCGCGCTGCCCAGGGCGGGCTGCACGGTCGTCTCCAGAAGCTGGTTGAGGTGGCCCATCAGGGGCCCCGGTCCGATGCCCGCGACGGCCATGCCACGCAGAGCGCCGAGCAGCATCGCCATCGCGCCGGTCGCCGTCACCCCGTGCCCCGTCAGGTCGCCGACGGTCAGTAAAGAGGCTCCGTCGGGCAGGGCCAGCGCGTCGTACCAGCCACCGCCGATGAGAGCGCTGGAGGAGGACGGCAGATAGTGCGCCGCGATGTCGAGTGCGCCGGGGCCGCCGTGCGGGAGTCGCAGGGAGCCGCGCCACGGTGGCAGCACGGCTTCCTGCAGCTCGACCGCGAGCCGGTGCTCGGTCTGCGCGATGTGGCGCTGGCGCTGCAGGCTGTCGCGGCTCTCCCGCACGGCACGCTGACTGCGCCGCAGCTCGCTCACGTCGCGCAGGACGGCCCACATCGAAGCGGTGCAGCCGTCGGCGTCGAGCACCGGCTCGCCCATCATGTGGAGCGTACGGATCCGGCCATCGGTCCGTACGATCCGGAACTCCCCGTCGATCGGCCGGCCGTCCACCAGACAGCCCGTCACCATCGCGGTGAGCAGCGCCTGGTCGTCGTCGAACACCATGGTGGGCAGCTCGTCGAGCGACATGCCGCCGCTCTCGGGGGAGCGGCCGAAGATCTGGAACAGCTCGTCGGACCAGCTCACCGCGTCGGTGAGCAGGTTCCATTCGGCGCTGCCGACCCGGCTGAGCAGCGAGCCGGGACCCGGCTCGTCGCCGAACGCGCTGCCGGAGGCGAGCGCCGCGGCGTCCTGTTCCTCCGGACTCAGGCCGTCGCGCAGCTGGTCCAAGTGCGAGCCCAGGTCGTCGAGTTGGTGCACCGCCAGGTCGCACAGGGCGCGCTGCCAGCGGCCCTGCGCGTCGTCGTCGTCCACGAGCGCGTCGCGGCGCACCGCGTCCACGCCCCCGCGCAGCCGGCGGGTCTGCGTGATCAGTGCGTCGACCGTGCCCCGCTCGGGCGGTTGTGGAGCGGGACGGTCCGCGAACAGATGGGACGGCATGACGTTCTCCGATGCGACCGCGGTGGGGCCTGGTCTGGCGAAGTGGACCGGTAACGACTGTTGCACAGGGAGCGACGCCCCGTAAGGGATTTGGCAACACTCGATACGGTGGTGCTTCTGGCATATGTCAAAGGCGAGCGATTTCGCCGGTCGGGTGGGGGTGCCGCCCTGCGGCATATGCCGTCCCGGGCCACTCGGGCGACCCGCGGCAGAGCTCTTCGGGCATGGCCGCCGGAGCCCTAACGGCGCGGCCGGAACGCCGGCGCCGCCGCGCACAGCACGGCCCCGACCAGGCCCGCGCCGGGGGACCAGCGCCAGGCGACCAGGGAGGTGGCGGCGGCCCCGGCCACGACGGCCGCGAGGCGCCCCGCGACCCAGGGGTCCCGCTGCCCGGGCTCGCGCCGCGCGAGCCGCCCCGCGAGCCCCGTGAACGTGCCGGTGAAGTAGGTGGTCGGGGTGCCCCACGCC
This sequence comes from Streptomyces sp. NPDC045846, assembly GCF_056431605.1. Lineage (NCBI taxonomy): Bacteria > Bacillati > Actinomycetota > Actinomycetes > Kitasatosporales > Streptomycetaceae > Streptomyces > Streptomyces sp. NPDC045846. Next base: position 429,830 of record NZ_JBWKKJ010000006.1, read on the forward strand.
CGTGCCTGCACCCCCATCGCGAGCGCGGCCGCGAACAGCAAGGCCAGTTGCGGCCCCAGCGAACGGCCGGGCCCCAGCGCCCAGCCGGCCGCCACCAGGGCGAGCAGCAGGGTCTCGGCCGCGAGCAGCGGGCGGGGCGAGACGCGGGAGCCGGTGACGGCCGCCCCGGCCACGCCGAGCGCGTACCCGAGGAGCGCGGTCAGGGCGCGGGGCACCACGTCGCGGTCCCCGGCGCCCACCGATGCGCCGACCAGGACGAGGTTGCCGGTCATCACGCCCGCGAAGACTTTCCCGAGACAGAGGAAGGCGAACGCGTCCGTGGCGCCCGATGCCGCGGACAGCACCAGGAGGAACCTCTCCTCGGACCGGGCGGTGGAAGTTGTCGTGATCGCGGAACTCATCAGCGCATTCTCGTCTCCTTAGAAGGGCGGACGCGTCAGGGCGCCCCGGACCCGACCCCCTGGCACGTCCACGACAAGGGTCCACTACGGTCCCTGTGGAGCACACCGGTCCGCGCGTGTCGTGGGCCTCACGGGAGGAAGAGCATGAAGATCGACTGGGACCGGCGCACCTGTGCGCGCCGCGGCCATGTGACGTACGCGCCGCAGGAGGCCGTGCTGCGTGACCGGTTGCGGGCCGACACCGGTCTCGGCGAGGCCTGGCGCTGTCTGCGCTGCGGGGACTTCGCCCTGGGCGCACCGCACGGTGGTGGCCCGGCCGAGGAGGCGCCGCTGGTCCCGCGCGGGAAGGTGCTGCGCGACCTGTTCATCCTGCGCTTCCTGGCCGTCGAGCGGGCCGTGCGCGGCGTGTTCATCGTCCTGGTGGCGCTCGCGGTGTGGAAGTTCAGCAACAGCCAGGACGCCGTGCGCCGGTTCTTCGACGAGTACCTCGACGTGCTCCGGCCGGTCTTCCGGCACTTCCACTACGACCTCGACCATTCACCGGTCGTCGGCTCCATCCAGAAGACCTTCGACTACAAGCACTCCACCCTGGTGATCGTCGCGGTGGCGCTGCTCGTGTACGCGCTGATCGAGATCGTCGAGGGCGTCGGGCTGTGGCGGGCCAAGCGCTGGGCCGAGTACCTCACCGTCGTCGCCACGGCGATGTTCCTGCCGCTGGAGATCTACGAACTCACCGAGAAGATCAGCTGGGTGAAGATCGTCACGCTGACCATCAACATCCTCGCGGTCCTCTACATCCTGCTCGCCAAGCGCCTGTTCGGCCTGCGGGGCGGGCACGCGGCCTTCGAGGCGGAGCGGCAGAGCGCCTCGCTCATCGAGGTGGAGACGACGGCGGGCGTCACGGCGCACCGCTGAGGAATACGACCCGCCCTGCGGGTACAGATACACACGGCGTGCGGCAGGCCCGCCGCACCGGATTTCCCTGGGGGATACCACCATGAACGAACAGCACTCCACGACCGCGTCGAAGACCGGTCCCGGCCCGCTGCGCCGCGCGGCCGTGCTCCTCGCCCTGATCCTTGGCGCCACGCTGGTGGCGGGGCCGGTGACCGCCGAGGCCGCGCCGCGCGCCACGGTCGCGGTCGCCGCGGCCCAACAGGGCACCACCGCACGGGACGTGGCGGCGCCGGTGCGGGCGGCCGCGCAGACGGGGCGTCACACCGTCGCCGACAAGTCCACCGTCCTCGCCTCGAAGAAGGCCAAGAAGAAGGGCGGCTTCTTCAAGAAGCTCGGGATCTTCCTGCTGGTCCTGGTGCTCCTCTTCATCGCGTTCGTCGTCTTCGTGATCTGGTTCATCGTGAGCCGGCTGCGCAGGCGCCGCGACCGGCACTGACCGCTCAGCCGCCGGGACGCTGCTGACGCATCCGCTGCCCCACCGTTCCGCCGTCGGTCTCCCACCAGGGCCGTACGAGTCCGGTGTCCTCCGGCCGCCCCTCGACGGGGGCGGCCGGAGCCAGTTCGGCGTCCAGGCGGCGGTCGAGCACCACCCGCTGGGCCCGGTCGGCCCGTGACCACTGCACCAGGATCGCGAGCAGGAACGGCAGCGACACCAGCTCGGCGATGGTGATCATCGCGCCGCCGCCGAGCTGCTGGTCGCGGTGGACGTCGGGCGCCCACGCGGGCGCGTGGTGGAGGTACCAGGCGCCCGCGATCAGGGTGCTGTGGGTCATCACGACGATGCCGGGCACCGCGTCGATCAGACCGTCCAGGAAGACGAGCGCGGCCCGCACCGGGTGGGTGCACCAGGCGGGCAGCGCCTCCTCGCGGGTGAGCACCGGCAGCACGAACAGGCTCCCGGCGAGCAGCAGCTGGAGGTACATCAGCTCGTGCAGCGCGCCGTGGCGCAGCGCCGACTCGAAGTACGGCGTGAAGTAGATGCACAGCTCCGACGCCAGCACCAGGCCGGTGCTGACCAGCGGGAAGGTGAGGAAGCGGACCAGGCGCCCGCTCATCGCGCTCTTCAGCCGCCGGGCTCCGCGCTCGGGCAGCGCGAGCACCCCGAGGCGCAGGGGATCGCCGAGCGCGAGGCCGAGCGGGGCGATGAGGTCGAGCAGGACGTTCTGCACGGCGGCAGGCCAGAACAGCGCGGTGTCGTACACGGCGAGCGCGGACATCGTGGCGACGGCCAGGCTGCCGAGCCCGAGGACGGCGAAGGCGGCGACGCGCGGCAGCGGCCAGGACTCGCCGCGGCGGCGCAGCCGCAGCACCCCCCAGCCGTACAGGCCGCCCAGGGCGACGATCAGGAGCAGCGCGGCCGCGTCCGGCTCCCACACCGACAGCAGCCGCCCCGTGGTCAGCTCCGGCAGGTTCGCCGCCGCGGCCTCGCTCAGCGTCATGGTGGACATCGGGGTCGCTCTCCTCACCGGCCCGTGACGTACGACGGGCCGCCCACACGCTAGCCCCGCCGCGCCCGCAGGCTCGCACCGGGCCCCCGGGCGGCTGGGCCGAACGTGGGGAATCGGCCGAAGAACGCGTAGACGTCATAGGTGCCCGAGGCATGTAGTGGAGATCGGCAAGACGGAACCCTTCGCTTGCGAGGTCTACATGACAGGCACGAACACCAGCGTCAACACGGACCACACCGCCACCGACACCGGCAGCGTCTCCTTCCCGCAGGACCGCAGCTGCCCCTACCAGCCGCCCACCGCATATCAGCCGCTGCGCGACGAGCGCCCGCTCGCCCGCGTCCGGCTCTACGACGGCCGGATCGTATGGATGGTCACCGGGCTCGCCGAGGCACGCGCCCTGCTCGCCGACCCGCGCCTCTCCAGCGACCGTCTGAACGAGGCGTTCCCCTCACCGACGGCCCGCTTCGCCGGGATCACCCGGCGCCGCGCGGCGCTGCTCGGCACCGACGATCCGGAGCACGCCACCCAGCGCCGGATGCTGATCCCCAGTTTCACCCTCAAGCGCACGGCCTCCCTGCGGCCGCAGATCCAGACGACCGTGGACCGGCTGCTCGACGCGATGATCGAGCAGGGACCGCCGACGGACCTGGTGAGCGCGTTCGCGCTGCCGGTGCCGTCGATGGTCATCTGCGCGCTGCTCGGCGTGCCCTACGAGGACCACGAGTTCTTCGAGGGCCAGTCCCGCAAGCTCCTGCGGGGGCCGGAGACCAGCGACGTCGAGGCGGCGCGCGACGCGCTGGAGGACTACTTCGTCCGGCTGATCGACCGCAAACAGACCGAACGCGGGGACGGACTGCTCGACGAACTCATCGAACGGCGCCTGAACGAAGGGACGCTGAACCGCCAGGAACTGGTGGATTTCGCCACCATCCTGCTGGTGGCGGGCCACGAGACGACCGCCAACATGATCTCGCTCGGCACGTTCACGCTCCTCCAGCACCCGGAGCAGCTGGCCGAGCTGCGCTCCGACTCGGCGCTCATGCCCGCCGCCGTCGAGGAACTGCTCCGCTACCTGTCGATCGCCGACGGGATGCTGCGGGTGGCCCTGGAGGACATCGAGATCGGCGGTCGGACCATCCGCGCCGACGATGGCGTCGTCTTCTCGACGTCGATCATCAACCGGGACAGTGCCGGCTTCGAGGCCCCGGACCGGATCGACTGGCACCGGACCAGCCGCCACCACGTCGCCTTCGGCTTCGGGATCCACCAGTGTCTCGGCCAGAACCTGGCGCGGGCGGAGATGGAGATCGCGCTGCGCTCCCTCTTCGACCGGCTGCCCGGGCTTCGCCTGGCCGTGCCCGCCGACGAGATCCCGTTCAAACCGGGCGACACCATCCAGGGAATGGTCGAACTCCCCGTCGCCTGGTAGCGGCGCGGGAATCCGACGGAAGGAACGGAAGGAAAGGAGCCGCGCATGCGGATCGGCATCGACCAGGACGTCTGCATCGGCGCGGGCCAGTGCGTGCTCACGGCCCCCGGCGTCTTCACGCAGGACGACGACGGGTTCAGCGAGCTGCTGCCCGGCCGCGAGGACGGCGGCGGGGACCCCCTGGTCCGCGAGGCCGCCCGGGCCTGCCCGGTGCAGGCCGTCACCGTGCACGACGAGTGAGAGGACCGGTTCCGGTCAGTCGGAACCGGTGATCAGACGCTGCACAGCGGGCGCGTAGAGATCCGCCAGCTGCTCGGGCGTGGCGCGTTCCCCGGCGCCCGGCCGGTGCAGACTGAGGGTCGCGCCCAGGCCCAGCAGCAGTCCGGCGATCAACTCGGCCCTCAACTCACTGTCCCCGCAGCGCAGTTGACCGGCCAGCCGGGACGTGACCTGCTCGCGGAACCGCTCCCGCAGCAGTGTCCGTTCATCCACGTTCCCCAGGGAGAACACCGCGCGAAGCAGCGGGTCCCCCTGGTCCTCGCGTCGCATCCGCACCATGGTCAGGACCAGGTGCCGCCCCAGCTCTTCGAGGGGCGCCGCGAACAGCGCGTCGGCGGCGGGCTCGAAGTCCGCGACCGTGTGGAACAGCCGCTCCTTGCTGCCGAACCGCTTGACGATGAGCGACGCGCTCACCCCCGCGTCGGCGGCGATCGAGCGCATCGTGACCTCGGCGTAGGGGCGCAGGGTGAACGCTCGGCGCGCCGCCCGCAGGATCGCGTCCTTGCCCGTCCCGGTGTCGGCACCGGTGGCCCGCTGCCCCGTCATGCGCTCTCCTCGGCCGTCGTACGTCCCGGCGTGCCCTCGCCGCGCTCCGCCCCGACGCTACCCGTGGCGGGGGCGGCGCGGCCCGGCAGGCACAGCGTGGCGGCGAGCGCGGCCAGCGCGGCGCCGCCCGCGATCAGGAACACCAGGAGATAGGCGTGCAGGGTCGGCGCGGTGCGCCCGCCCGCCTCGAAGGTGACGTTCGCCAGGACGGCGGCCACCACCGCGCTGCAACAGGCCTGTCCCACCGAGCGCATCAGCGTGTTGAGCCCGTTGGCGGCGCCCGTCTCGCTCACCGGGACCGCGCGCATCACGAGGGCGGGCAGCGCCGAGTATGCGATCGCGGTGCCGCACGAGACGACCGTGGCGCCCGCGATGATCAAGGGGAGGCTGTGGCTGGTGAAGAACCGCACCCCGTAGCCCGCGGCCATGACGGCGGCCGCGAGGGCGAGCGCGGCCTTGGGGCCGTACTTCGCCGAGATCCTCGCCGACACCGGGGACAGCGCCACCATCGAGAGGCCGCCCGGCAGCAGGCAGAGCCCGCTCACCACGATCGACGCGCCGAGGCCGTACCCGGTGGCCTTGGGCTCCTGCACCATCTGCGCGGTCGCCAGCGAGTTGGCGTAGAAGGCGAACCCGATGAGCAGGGCCGCCACGTTGGTGAGCAGCACCGCGGGCCGCGCCGACACCCGCAGGTCCACCAGGGGCGAGCGGGTGCGCAGTTCGTACGCGCCCCACAGCGGCCAGATCACCGCGGCCGCGCCGAGCAGGGCGAGGGTGCGCGGCGAGGTCCAGCCCCAGTCGGCGCCCTGGGTGATGGCGAGGAGCACGGCGACCAGCGCGGCCGAGAGCCCGAGCGCCCCCACGGCGTCGAACCGGCCGCGCGAGCGCAGCGGCGACTCCGGCACGCACCAGAGCACCAGCGCGATGTCGAGCACGCCGAGCGCGGCGGACGCCCAGAACATCGTGTGCCAGTCGAAGTGCTCGACGACCAGCGCCGCCACGGGCAGCCCCACGGCCGCTCCGATGCCGAGCGTCGAACTCATCAGGGCCACCGAGGAGAGCACCTTCGCGGGCGGCAGTTCGTCCCGCATGATGCTGATGCCCAGGGGGATCACCGCCAGGGCGGCTCCTTGCAGGGCGCGCCCCGCGATGAGCACCCCGATGTGCGAGCTGACCGCGCACATCACCGACCCGGCGGTGAGCACCCCGAGCGAGACGAGCAGCAGCCGCCGCTTTCCGTACATGTCACCGGCCCGGCCGAGGACCGGGGTGAAGACCGCACCGGTCAGCAGCGTGACGGTGACGAGCCAGCTCGCGGCGGCCGGAGTGCTGCCGGTCAGGGCGGGCACGTGCGGCAGCAGCGGCACCACCAGCGTCTGCATGACGGCCACGACGACTCCGCAGAACGCCAGCACCGCGACGAAGAAGCGGGGGCGCGGCGGGTCGGCGGGCGCGGGTATCGCTGGGGGCATGACTCTCCGTACGGCTGGAGCGCGGGCAGGGGTGCACATCTGTTCACCCCCAGGGTAAACGCTTGTGCACCCCGTGGTCCCGGTCGTGCGGGAACCCGCCGGCGCCGCCGCCACCGGAGCGCGACGGGCCGAGCGGCGCACGCCGCCGGGCCTCGCCCTCGTGCCCTCGGCGAGGAGCGGCGGCCGACGACGCGCTACCGCGTGGCGCTCCGACCACTCCCCGCGGGCTCCGGCAGCGGCACGCCCGCGCAGGTCGTGTCCTGGGCGGGCAGGGCGCCGGTCAGGAGGTAGTCCTCGACATGGGCGTCCACGCACGCGTTGCCGTGCTGGAACTGGCCGTGGTCACCGTCGTCCACGGTGATCAGACGCGAGCCGGCGAGGCCGCGGTGGGCGCGCAGCGCCCCCTCGTAGTAAGTGGCCGGATCGTGCGTCGAGTTGAGCATCAGCACGGGCGGCAGCCCCTTGCCGGTCACCTTGATGTGCGGAGCCTTGGACCGCGGCCAGCTCGCGCAGATCGCGGCGTACGTCAGCTCCTGGGCTCCGGCCAGCGGGGTGGCGCTCGTGGCCCGGGCGCTCTTGTCCACCCAGTAGCGGCTGTCACGGTTCCACGGGGTGTCGCCGCAGGTGACCGAGAAGAAGTCGGCGAGGAAGTTGGCACCCATGAAGTGCTTGAGCCGGTCGGCGACGTTCTTCCTCGCGTCCGCGGGGGCGCCGTCGGGATGTTCGAGCAGGCCCATCAGCGAGGCGAAGTCCTGGAACCGGCCGGACGCGTCGTACATCGCGTTGATCGCGGCGGCGTCCAGGTGGTTGCCCGTGATCACGGTGCCGTCGAGGTCGAGCGGGTGCTCGCGCAGCGCGGCCCGCAGCCGTTCGTAGGAGGCCTTCGCCTCGGCGGGGGTGCGGCCCTGGTGATACGTAGCGTCGTTCTTCGCCAGCCAGGGCAGGAAGTCCCGCTCGAACCGGCGCTGGAAGCTCATCGGCTGCCCCACCAGGAACGACTCCCAGCTGCCGGTGAAGTCGACGGTGCTGTCCAGGACGACCCGCTCGACCCGGCGCGGGAACTCGGTCGCGTAGTACGCCCCGAGGACGGTGGCGTAGGACGGCCCGTAGTAGGACACCTTGTCCACGCCGAGCAGTGACCGGTACAGGTCCATGTCGTGCACGGCCTGGTCGGTGGTGATGTACGGCAGCAGTCCGCCCGACGCGCGCTCGCAGTCCGCGACGAAGCCGCGTGCGCGGCCGAGGGTGGCCGCCACCGCCCGGGGCGAACGGTCCCGCAGGTCCCCGCTGGTGAAGAGGGCGTCGACCTTGTCCTGGTCCGAGCAGACCACGTTGGTGCTCGCCCCGACCCCGCGCTGGTCGAAGCCGACCACGTCGTACGCCGCCGCGAGCTTCGGGCTGAGCCGGGTCAGGTCGGCCGGGCGGCGGAGGCCCGAGGCGCCGGGGCCGCCCGCCGCCATCATGAGCACGCCCCGCCGCGCGCCGGGACCGGTCGCTCGGTGCCGGGAGACCTGGATGCTCAGGCTCGGCCCGGTGTCGGCGTGGTGCCAGTCCCGGGGCACCGCCATGGTCGCGCACTCCAGCGTGCCGGACACGCACGGCTGCCAGTCGAGCCGCTGAAGGCGGTAGCGGTCGGGCTCGGTGCCGTGGGCGGCGGCGCTCGCCGCACCGGCCGGCAGGGCCGCCGCCGCGAGCAGGCCGCACACGGCGGCCGCGGCCCAGCGGCCCGGCTTCCTGAACAACTGCATGTGTGTCTCTCCCCGTTGGTGGTGCGAAGGGGAGAGCCGGTCAGCCGCGCCGCACCCCTTCCGGTGCCTCGGTCGGTCCGATCGTCCACCGCCCGGGCCCCCTGCCGCGATCCGGCCACCACCCTGACCGGGGGTGGCACGGATGCCACCGCCGCGGTGGTCCAGGTGCCCGCGGCGGCTCCTCGTCGCGGGCCGGGAGGGCCGTCAACTCCGTTACCCGGGCGCCGAGTTCGACTGAAAGGCGGGCGTGCCGGTCGGCGCGGCTCCGCCGTCGCCGGTCAGGCCCCGGCGAGCGTGTTCCAGAACATCGACTCGTACCGCTGGAGCAGCCGTCCGTAGTGGGCACCGCTGCCGACGCCCTCGCCGTGCGCGTCGTCCGAGCCGGCGGCGACGGCCGCGATGGCCTGCTGCTCCAGTTCCGGCGCCGGACCCGCGAAGAAGTCGAAGAACCCGCACGCCTCGTCGGTGAACCCGTACCGGCCGCGCAGCGCCGCGGCCAGCCGCGCGCAATAGCCGCCCCAGGCAGCGAAGTTGGCGGTGAGGGCAAGTGCCACGCTCGACGGTTCGCCGTTCAGCGCGAGCCAGGCCACATACGCCGGGTAGGCCTGGCAGCCCGCCTTCGGCTCGTACTGGCCGATGGCTTCCGGGGTGAGCCCGCAGGCCGTCTCGTACGCCGCGAGCCGCTCCAGGGCCATCGTCTCGCCGAGGGCCAGCGAGTCGAAGAACTCCGCGCACGCGCTGCCCTTGCCCGAGCGTTCGGCCAGGAACACGAAGGCGCGCCGGTCGGAGGCGATGATGTGGCGCTGCTCCAGGGCGAGCCCCGCGAGCGCGGAGAGCGGCGCCGTGCCCGCTTCGACGAGCGGCACCAGCGGGTTGTCGTCCGCCGCGGGGGCGAGGGCCGCGGACGTCGCCGCGATGATCTCCTTGGCCGTACGCGTCTGACGAGTCATGGGGGACCCTCTTCGCAAGTCTGCCGGTGCGGACCGTCCCAGCGTCTCACGCGGCGCGGTCCGTGGCCGAACACCGGGTGCTCGCCGTCGGGGCGCCGGATGCCGAACCGGTGGAAGACACCTCGGCCGTCGCGGCTGCTCCGCTCGGGCGCCCCGGGGACCGGTTCGAGCCACTTTTCAGGCGGGCGCGGGGGCGGACCGGCGCCTTCGACGGCGGTCCCGGGTTCTGTCGCGCTGCGGCCACAGCAGCACGTAAGCCGTCGACACGATCACGAAGGCCAGCCGGATCAGCCCCCGCGCCGCGTCGTCCGGCACCACGAACACGCTCCCGTACAAGGTCAGGAGCGCGAGCCAGCTCCACCAGGGCACCAGCCTGCGCTGCCCGATCACGTCCCACAGCAGGGTGCCGAGCAGCACGGAGGCCGTGTAGTACGTGTAGACGCTGGGGTCCAGCACGATCCGCGCGTTGGCGCCGAGCAGCACCACCGCGGCCCACCGCCCCCGCCACACCGCGATCGCGCCGAGCAGAAGGCCGAGCGCCGCCTGCGCGGGCCGGTCCCAGCCGGGCGTCTCCGCGTCCGCGACGCCGAGCCAGCGCAGGGCGGAGGCGGGCTGGTTGGGTATCGCGAAGCCGGCCGCCGACATCGAGTGCGGATTGGTGAGGAAGAACGGCGCCCAGGCGACCGCGAGCACCGCCGCGCACCACAGGCCCGCCCGCAGCCACTGGTGCCGCGGCAGGGCGAAGAGCAGCGCGGCGAAGGTGACCGCGGTCGGCTTGGAGTCCATCGCGAGCGCCAGCCACACGCCGGTGCCCACCGCGCTGTCCCGGGTCACCGAGCGGACGGCGAGCGCGGTGAAGAACAGGGCGAGGACGTCGTCGAGGTGGCCGAAGCGCACCGACACCTCGATCCACATCGGGATGAAGGCCAGCCCGGCGATCAGCACCCGCTGGCGCAGCCGCTGGTGGTTGGTGCCGGTCCCCAGGAAGTACCAGGCGGCGCTGCGCCCGGCGAGCACCACGATGACCAGGCCGAGCACCGACATCAGCAGCGCGGCCAGGAACTGGCCGGTGTGATCGGGGAACGGGTTGAAGAGCCCGGCCGTCAGGAAGCTGACCGGACCCATCTGGAGTTCGGGGTGGTGGGCGTACAGGTTGAGCCCGCCGGTGCCGTCACCGGAGGGGCCCTGGAAGATGAGCTCGCCGCCCGCGCGCAGATAGTGCCAGGAGAAGCCGCCGTTGGGCTCCACCACGGCGAACCACAGGGCGGTCCACGCGGAGAGCAGGATCAGATGCATCCTCTGACTGATGGCCGGCACGTGCGTTCAGCTCCTGTTTCCCTGCCCGATACGAATGGCGTCCCGTGGAGCGCGTGGGGCCCCGGGGAAAGATGTCATGCGGGCCCGGTTCGTTCTCACAGCGGGTCCACTGTGGCCGCCGCCACACCCCGTGCGGACCGACGGGGACCGGGGTCTGGCCGATACCTCTGAGTGAGAGATAAAATGGGGGCATGGCTGTCGAGGAGGCCGAGCCGTTCGACGACTCCTTCGCCGATGTGCTCGCCGCGGTCCAGCGGCTCGTCCGGCGCCGACTGCGCCGCGGGCTGACCGCGCCCCCGCTGCGCGGCGCCCACGTCGAACTGCTCCGCCTCGTGGCCACCCGGCCCGGCATCGGGGTGTCGGCCGCCGCCAAGGAGCTCTACCTGGCGGGCAATTCGGTCTCGACCCTGGTCAACCAGCTGGTCGGGGACGGATACCTGCGGCGCGAGACCGATCCGGGCGACCGCCGCTCGGCCCTGCTGTACGCGACCCCCGCCGCGCTCGACCGGCTGCGCGACTGGCAGCGCCGGCGCACCACGCTCGTACGCGACCAGGTGGCCCGCCTCGACCCGGCCGACCGGGCCGCCCTCGCCGCCGCGCTGCCCGCGCTGCGCCGGCTCGCCGAGAACCTGCACGAAGAAGCGGAGGGATCATGAGCGACGACGACGCGGTGGTGTGCCAGGGTCTCGAGTACGCCTTCGGGGAGACCCGGGCGGTCGACGGGCTCGACCTGGCCGTCCCCCCGGGCGAGGTCTTCGGACTGCTCGGCCCGAACGGGGCGGGCAAGACCACCGCGATCCGCTGTGTCACCACCCTGCTGCCGGTTCCGCCCGGCCGCGTCCGGGTGTTCGGGCACGACGCCGCGCGGGAGCGGATGGCGGTGCGCCGCCTGCTGGGGTACGTGCCGCAGCAACTGTCCGCCGACGCGGGCCTGACCGGACGCGAGAACGTCGCCCTGTTCGCCCGGGTCTTCGACGTCCCGCGCAGGGAGCGGACCCGCCGCGTCGAGCAGGCCCTGTACGCCGTCGACCTCACCGAGGCCGCCGACCGCATGGCCAGAACGTACTCGGGCGGCATGATCCGCCGTCTCGAACTCGCCCAGGCCCTGGTCAGCGCGCCCCGGCTGCTCATCCTGGACGAGCCGACGATCGGCCTCGACCCGATCGCCCGCACCAGCGTGTGGGACCACATCAACGCCGTACGCGCCGGCACCGGCATGACCGTCCTCGTGACCACGCACCACATGGACGAGGCCGACCAGTACTGCGACCGCCTCGCGCTCATGCACCGCGGCCGCGTACGGGCCCTGGGCACGCCCGACGGGCTCAAAACCGAACTGCGCGAGCGCCGCGGGACCGAGGAGCCGCCGCCCACCCTGGAGGACGTCTTCCGGGACGTCGCCGGCAGCGGGCTCGACAGCCAGGGAGGTGACTTCCGCGATGTCCGCAGCACCCGCCGCACCGCGGCCCGGCTCGGCTGACGCCACCGCCGGGGCCCTCGACCTGCTCCTGGTCCCGCCGCGCCCGCGCACCGGCTGGCGCGTGCTGCCCGCCCGGGTCGGCGCGCTGTGCGCGGTCGAACTGCAAAAGCTCCGGCACGACCGGGCCGAGCTCTACACCCGCGCCGTACAGCCCGCGCTGTGGCTGCTCATCTTCGGCGAGACCTTCACCCGCATCAAGGCGATCCCCACCGGCGGAATCCCCTACATCGACTATCTGGCGCCCGGCATCATCGCCCAGTCCGCCATGTTCATCGCCATCTTCTACGGGATCATGATCATCTGGGAGCGGGACTCGGGCATCCTCACCAAGCTCCTGGTCACCCCCACGCCCCGCTCGGCGCTGATCACCGGCAAGGCCTTCGCGGCCGGCGTCAAGGCGCTCATCCAGGCGGTCGTGGTCATCGCGATCGCCGCGCTGCTCGGCGTGGCGCTGACCTGGAACCCGCTGAAGCTGCTCGGGGTCGGCGTCGCGGTCGTCCTCGGCTCGGCCTTCTTCTCCTGCCTGTCGATGTCGATCGCCGGGATCGTGCTGACCCGCGACCGCCTGATGGGCATCGGCCAGGCCATCACCATGCCGCTGTTCTTCGGCTCCAGTGCCCTCTACCCGGTGTCGATCATGCCGGGCTGGCTCCAGGCCGTCAGCAGGGCCAACCCGCTGAGCTACCAGGTCGACGCGCTGCGCGGACTGCTGCTCGGAACGCCCTCCCATCTCGGCGTCGACTACGGGGTGCTGCTGCTCGCGGCGGCGCTCGGCGTCCTGGCGGCCTCCTCGCTGCTCGGCAGGCTGGCCCGGTGAGCGCCCTGCCATCATGATCGCCATGACCGAGGACAACGGATACCTCCTGGACAACCGGCAAACCGAGGCGGGCGAACGGTTCGACGCGCTCGCCGAGCTCTTCGACGCCTCGACCTTCCGCCACTTCGACGCCCTGGGCCTGACCGCGGGCCACCGCGTCTGGGAGGTCGGCGCGGGCGGCCGCTCCGTGCCGCTCGCCCTGGCCGAACGGGTCGGCCCCGAGGGCCGGGTGCTCGCCACCGACCTCGACACCGGATGGCTGACCGGCGCCGCCCTGCCGCCGAACGTCGAGGTCGCCCGCCACGACGTCGGGCAGGACGCGGCGCCCGCCGGTCCCTTCGACTTCGTGCACGCGCGCCTCGTCCTGGTCCATGTGAAGGACCGTGCCCGCGCCCTGCGCTCGCTGTCCGGGGCGCTGCGCCCCGGCGGCGTCCTGTTCGTCGAGGACGCCGACCCGGCGCTCCAGCCGCTGCTCTGCCCCGACGAGTACGGCCCTGAGCAGGAGCGCGCCAACCGGCTGCGCCGGGGCTTTCGCGAACTCCTCGCCGAGCGCGGCGCGGACCTCTCCTACGGCCGCAAACTGCCGCGCCTGCTGCGGGAGTTGGGGCTTGAGGGGGTGGAGGCCGACGCGTACTTCCCGGTCACCTCGCCCGCGAGCGCGGTGCTCGAAGCGGCCACCGTCCGCCAGGTCCGCGACCGGCTCGTCGACCGGGGCCTGGCGAGCGACGAGGACATCGAGCGCCATCTGGCGAGCGTCGCCGCGGGCCGCCTCGACCTGGCGACCTCGCCGATGATCTCCGCGTGGGGCCGCCGGCCCGCCTGAGCGGGGGACCGGCGACCCGGGCGCGGGGTCAGGCCGCCGTGTCGAACGTGTAATAGCGGGTGTGGTCGAGCAGGTCGGCCGGGGTCACGTTGTTCCACGGACGCATCGTGTCGTGCAGGTCCACGACGTCCGGGGTGCCCGCCGCCGGCAGGTAGGGCGAGCCGGGGTGCTTGGCCTGCCACCGCGCCCAGAGCTTGTCCACGAAGGCGTGGTGCAGCCAGAACACCGGGTCGTTGGGCGAGGCGCCGGTCGACATCTGGCCGCCCACCCACACGTGGACGCGGTTGTGCAGATTGACCCCGCGCCAGCCCTCCAGATGGTTGCGGAAGCCGTCGGAGGCGCTGTTCCACGGCGCCATGTCGTACGTCGTCATCGCCAGCACGCTGTCGACCTCGGCCCGGGTCGGCAGCTGGGCGACCGAGGCGCCCAGCGCCCGGCGCAGATAAGTGCGGCCGTCCACCCGGACGTTGAGGGGCCAGGCGCCCGCGCTCTGCGCGAACGGCCCGTCCATCACCTGGCCGTCCCGGCTGCGCCCGGTGCCGCCGAGGAAGTCCGCCGCCCACAGCGAGGCGCTCGGGGTGCGGTCGACCGTCCAGTCCCAGTACGGCAGCGTGACCGAGGCGTCCACCGACTGGAGGGCCTGCTCGAACTCGATGAGGAATCTGCGGTGCCAGGGCAGGAAGGACGGCGCACGGTGGCCGACCCGGTCACCCGAGTCGGTGTCGCTCATGATGAACGCGTTGTGCGTGGTGACGAAGGCGTCGTACCTTCCGTCGCGCTTGAGCTGAAGCAGGGCGTCGACGAGGCGGCGCTTCTCGGTGGCGGTGAGGTCCGCCTGGTTCTTTCGAACGGCCATGGCTGTGCTCCTGGTTGGGCAGGGTGCGGGAAGGGGGCTGGGTACCGCGTGGGTCAGGCGAGCGGAACGAGGGCGGCGCCCTGCAGCTCCACCACGGCGGCGCGGGCTACCGCGCGGGGCGTGGCGAAGGGCTCGTAGTGGTTCACGACGCTGATCCACGTCCCGTCGGCGTTCCGCATCACGTGCAGTTCCTGGCCGTCTATCCGCACGGCGTAGCCGGCGCCGTGGTGCATGTGTCCGGCGCTGGGCGCGCCCTGTATCCGGCGGCCCTGGAAGACCTCGTCGAAGGGCTCGGGCGCGCCGTGGTCCTGGTGGTCCGCATGGCCGGTCCCGGTCGTCCCGGACGGGGCGGGGGCGCTCGGGCTGGAGGCGTGGGCGGTGCCCGCGAGGGCGAGCCCGGCGAGGGTGCCGGCGGTCGCGCCGATGGCCTGGCGGCGGGTGGGTCGAGACATAGGAATCCCCATAGCTGCGTGGTCGGTTGGCAAGTGGTCCAGCGCGGCGCCCTCGCCCGTGCGCGGTGGACGCACGGCACACGAGGGCCCGGCACCCCGCCGGGAGGCATTCGACCGGCCTGGTCACGGCCGGGATGCCCGGCGGACCGGTGCGCATCCATCCCTACCGGCCGGGGTCCTCGCCACAGAAGCCGGGAGAGAGTGGTTGGCCGCTATGCGGACATGTCCCGATTCGAAGTGCAGTGTTCAACAAGGGGAATCTTGTTGGCATCCGACCGTCGGGCCGCCACCTGTGAAGATTCTTTCTGTGGTGCGCCGGTTCTGTGAAAATCTTGTTGCCGCGGTGCGCGGAGTGTGGCTGCCCTCACGTACGGAAGGCGACCGGAAACGCCCGCCTCTGGTCGGCCAGTGGCCTGAACTGTCCGATCAGGCAAGGAGGTCCGGTCGGGGCCCACGCAGGGGCGGCCGCCCGTGCCGGTCGGCTGGGTGCCGACGGGCGCGGGCGGCCGCCGAGGTGCTGCTGGACGCGGGGGTGGAGAGGGGCCGGGTCAGCCCACCCCGCGGGGCAGCGCGAGTGACTGGACCTGGGGAAGAGAGGTCCAGTCGTTGGAGGCGACGCTGGCGTGGGCCGCGGCGAGCCGGGCCACCCGCGCCTGCGCGTCGGCCGGTGCCGGGTTCTTGTCGTCGAGCACCGGCGGGACGTTCTGGGCGTCCGTCATGATGAGGAAGTAGTGGTGCGTGTCGTACCAGCCGGTGTCGATCGTGCCGTTCGCATACGTCGCCGCGTCGCCGTCGAAGACGACGAACCAGGGACGGATCGAGGCGTCCGCGTAGCGTGAACGGGGATCGCCGGCCTGGGCGTTGTGGACGGCGGGGAAGACCTGGGCCTGGGAGGTGCGGCCCGCCGCCGCCAGGTCGCGCAGATGGCGCGCGTACTCGACGTCCGTCCACAGGCTGTCGGTGGGGTTGTTCTCCTCGACCGTGCCCGGGATCACTTCGAGCATCACCTTGCCCGCGAGGTCCTTGCGCGCGGGCCAGTTGCCCGCGGTGGCGGCCTCGTCGAGGGTCGCGTACTGGCCGCCGCCGGGCTTGGCGAGCAGGTCGGCGGGGCGGAAGACCGCCGGGCCGAGGTGGTCGCCGATCGTCCGGTCCAGCTTGTCGGGGCCCATGCCGAACGTGGCCTGGAAGCCCGCCTTCATCTCCAGCTTGATGACGAGCGGGGGGTGCCCGGGGTGGGCCGCCAGCCAGACCCGTACGTCGTCCAGGCAGCTCTCCAGGTTCTTGTTGGCGCCGCCGGTGTAGAGCTGGGCCGGGGTGCTCGCGTTGACGCAGTTGTTGCTGTTGCCCAGCGGGTTGGAGTGGCTGACCTTCCACTCCTGGGTGATGAAGTCGTCCCACACATCGAGTTCGATCATCGACGTGCCGGTGTCCAGGGCCTGTGCCAGATACGGGAAGGCGGCCGGATCGTAGGTGTTGTGCAGGCCGGAGACGGTGGCCCCGGACAGCGGCAGGGTCTCGGGCCCCGCCGCGGCGGCGCTGCCTCCGGCGCCCGTCGTGGCGAGGGCGAGGCAGGCGGCGAGCGCGCCGAGCAGGGCTGTGCGCAGCCGGGGCGTGAATCGTCTGGGCCGGGGATCCGACACGGGTCCTCCTAGTGGGGGTGACTGGCCGTCAGGACGGTGCCATCGTCGAGTGAAGCGACGAAGACATGTCAAGTAACACGAGGGGGAATCCTCCTGTCACCCCCTGCGGCCGGTGCGGCCGCAGGGTTGCGTCCTCGGGCCCGGCCCGCCGGGCTAGAAGTTGAACACGGCCTCCGAACCCGCCGCCTTCAGGCAGGAGTTGGGGTAGGTCTGCACATGGCTGACGCGCTTGCCGTTCCAGACGCCGTCCGCCCGTACGGTGACCGGCTTCCACAGGTCGGTACAGATGCGCGGGGCGCCGCTGGCGGACAGGGCGGTGAAGTCACCTCGCACGCGCTTCAGTTCGGCACAGGCCGCGGCCGGCGCGGGGTGCGTGCCCGACGGCGTGGGGGCGCAGCTGAGGGTGACCGCGCGCTGGACCGCGCCCGCGTCGTCGCCGGTTCCGTCCGCGACCGAGATCACGAGGGCGGACGGCGGGTACAGGCTCATCGGCGTCGTGGCGCCGGCGGGGGCGGCGGACGCGCTGCCGAGACCGGTACCGACGAGTCCGTTGGCCAGGAAGGCGACGGCGACGGCGCTGACTGCTGCGATCTTCCGCATTTCGAACACTCCTGGGGGTTGGTTTCCGAAGAACGAACAGGAGTCTCTCCCGTGGCGGAGGCCTCCGCGCGCCGCGCCGGACACATTCGGTCACGTGAAGTCACTCCCCGGAGCCGCATCGGCGCAGGACATGGCGCGGGTGCGCAGGTCGCCGAGCCCGTCAACGTCGTCCAAAAGAAAGGCATGTTGAGGGGTGGCTGGTCGATTTCAAGGCAACGGGAGGCTTAATTCTGGGAATCTTAGGCCGAATTGAGGGCTGGTCAGACGGCGGCACTGTGCTGCGCCGTCGCCTCGGCCGGAAAGGAGCGGGGGTGGAACGGGCCACGGCGCGCGATCTTCACGCGGTTGGGATCCGGGGATGGGGCTTCGACAGCGGCGGTACTTCGTCGCGGTGGTGGAGGAGGCCGACTTCACCCGGGCCGCGGCCCGTCCGCACGTGGCCCAGCCCGGCGTCAGCGCGCAGATCCGGCAGCTGGAGCGGGAGCTGGGCCAGCCGCTGCTCGACCGCTCCGGCGGCTCGGTCACCACCACCTAGGCGGGCGAGGCCGCGCTGCCCCAGGCTCGCCGAGCGCGGTCTCGGGGTGGCCGTGCTCCCCGCGCCGCCGCCCGGCGCGGAGGTCACCGCGGGCCTGCGGACCCTGCGCATCACCGAGCCCGAACCGCGCGGCAGGATCGCCCTGACCTGGCGCACCCAGGGACCGGCGGGGCCCGCGGGCCGTGCCCTGCTGACCCGGCCGCGCACCGCACTTACGCGGTGAGGCCGACGCCGCCCGGGCTCACTCCGCCGGGCGCCGCGAACGGCCGCGGGCCGTGCGGCGGCGCACCACCAGGAAGAGGGTTCCGGCCAGGGCGAGACCACCGGCCGCGGCGCCCGCCATCGGCCACGCCGGCTCGTCCTCGTCCCCGCCCTCGGGCCTGACCGCGGCCACCTGGGCGACCCGCGCCGGATGACGGGCCTGCCTGGTGGCCCGTACGGGTTCCAGGGAACCCACCGCGTCCACGTGGTCCCAGGCCCTGAACCCCCAGTCGAGCAGGGTGCGGGCCTCCTCGTAGACCGCGAACCCGCCGCCGGCCTGGGGATTCATGACGGTCACCAGCAAGGTGCGGTCACCCTGCTTGGCGGCGGCGATCAGGGTGTTGCCCGCATGGGTCGTGTAGCCGTTCTTGACCCCGATGATGCCCGGGTACCGGGCGATCCCGTCGGTGCCCGAGAGCAGCCGGTTGGTGTTCACGATGCCGTACGAACCGCTCCCTCCGGGGAACTGCGCCGAACTGGTCGAGCAGTACTCGGCGAAGTCCGGCCGGGCGAGCCCCGCGCGGCCGAACACGGCGAGGTCGAAGGCGGAGGACACCTGCCCCGGGCTGTCGTAGCCGTCGGGCGAGACGACCTCGGTGTCCAGGGCGCCGAGCTTGCGGGCCTCGGCCTGCATCTGGACCGCGGTCTCCTCCCAGCCGCCGTTCAGCGCGGCCAGCACGTGCACGGCGTCGTTGCCCGAGCTGAGGAACACCCCGCGCCACAGGTCGGACACCTGGTAGGTGTGTCCCGGCTCGACGCCCACCAGGCTGCTGCCCGCGCCGATGCCGGCCAGATCCTGCTCGGAGACCGTGTGCCGGTCCTCGGCGCGCAGATGGGGGAGCGCGGTGACCGCGAACAGCGTCTTGAGGGTGCTGGCCGGTGGCAGCTTGCGGTGCGCGTCCCGGGCGGCGAGGACCTTTCCCGTACGGGCGTCCGCGACCACGTAGGAGAGGGCGGACACTTCACCCGGAAGGGCGGGGGCGCCCCGCCGCGGACGTACCTGCTCGCCCGCCGGCGGGCCCGGCAGCGGCGCGGTGGCGGAACTGTCGGACGTCGGAGCGAGGCAGCACAGACCGATGGCGGCAGTGGCGGTGAGCGCCGCCATCGAACGGAGTCCGGATCTGATGACCATTCAGTCACCGTAGGAACAGAACGGACATCACGCAGGTCGGCTTGTGCCGTCCGGCCTACACGGCAGGCATCCGGCGGCGGCGAGCACGGGGTCGGGCCGCACGATCGTGCCGAAGTCCGCGTCATGGCACGCGGCGAGCCTGCGCACCACGGCGGCGAGGCCCGACAGTTCCCCGGGCGACAGGGGGCCGACCGCCCTGCGCACGCTGTCGGCCGACAGCGGGCCGCTGCGAGGCTGCGGCAGCAGGGGCTCCCGCTCGATGGGGTGCAGCCCGCACGCCGGGACCGGCCACTCGCCGCCCGCCAGCAGCGCCTCGGTCTGCCCGCGCCAGTGCCCGGCGTCGTGCGGCTCGCCGTACTGCAGATGGTGCAGGTACAGGCAGTGCGCGGCGGCGGGGGAGCCGGCGCCGGCCGCGAACTGCCACCAGAACCGGGCGGCCTCCGCCCGGTCGGTGAGATGGAGCAGGCAGGCGAAGGCGAGCGCGCCGTACGGCTCGATCGTTCTCCCGTCGTCCACCAGCAGGCCCATCGCCGCCACGGCCGCCTCGTCGCGCAGGACCTCCGTGGACAGGGCGCGCAGCCGCTGCTCGGCCCGCAGCCGGCGGGCCGGGGCGGCCGGCGGCGGGGCGCCGGATTCCGCGGCCGCGCGGGCCAGGACCCGCCCGGCGATGCGCTCCAGCGCGGCCCGCGCGTCGAAGTCGTCGTACTCCTCACGCAGAACGGCGGCACCGAGCAGCACGTCGTCGATGTGCTCCGCGCTCATCTACGTCTCCTCGCCGTCGGTGAACCAGGCGAGCCGCAGGTCGCGCGCGAGGCGTCGGCGGGCGCCGCGCAGATGGGAGCGCACCGTCGGGTACGAGATGCCCATCACCGCGGCCACCTCGCGCTGGGGGTATCCGAGGACGTAGTGCAGCACGATCGCGTCGTAGTGCCGCTCGGGCAACCGGGCGATCGCGGCGTACAGGCCGAGCCCGGTTTCGAGGGTCTCCATCTCCGAGCGCAGCGCGTCGCGGGCGGCGGCGAACGACGCGGTCTGCACGAGGGCCCGGTCGCGGGCCGGCACGCGCAGCCGCTCGCCGAGCGCGTCCTGGAGCGCCGTCCACGCATAGGCCTGGACGCTGGGCCTGCGCAGGACGTGCGGCCACTCGACGGCGAGCCGCACGAACACGTCCTCGACGGCCCGCTCGGCGAGCTCGCGGGCGCCCAACTGGAGGTGCGCGTAGCGGAGATAGGCGCGGTGATGGGTGGAGTAGAAGGCGACGAAGCCCGCCGGCAGGGCGGCGGCCAGGTCCTCGCGCACGGACTGTGGACTCCCCGGATCGGGTGCTGGACCGATCATCGGTGTCCTTGCCGGGGCTGCTCCGCGGGGCGGGCGGCGGGCCTGCTGCGGAGCTCGGCGAGTTCGGCGGCGCCGACCCGCACTCCGGCACCCAGCAGGCGCCGGGACAGGGTGCGCAGGTCGGCCGCGAAGACGCGCACGGCCGTCGCTCCCGCGAGTACCTGGAGGGTCAGTTCGATGTGCACCGGCCCGGGTTCCTTCCGGTCGGGGGCGGCACCAGGACGCGGGGAACGGTGCCGGAGAGCGCCTTCGCTCCCACCTACAGCAAAGCGATTCCATGCCCCGAATGTGCACGGCGGCCGCAGGAATCTCGCCGATCCGATGCATATGCCGCGCCGTGCGCCCCTTGTGGCCGGTTCTGTTCACCGGGGCCTGTTTCGTTTGTTCAAGGAACAGCAATGGTCTAGTCCAAGCCGTTGACGTGTTCCGGCCACCGCCCAATTCTGGGAGCCCCCTCCCACCCCCCAGGAGACCTCGACATGAAGCCACTTCGTGCTCTCCTCTGCGGTGCCGCGAGCGCCGCACTGGCCGCGGCCGGGCTCACCGCCTTCGTCACCGGCCAGGCCTCGGGCGCGACCGCCGACGCGGCCGGGCTCGGCAACCGCTGGTACGCCGCCGCGCCCTATCTGATGCCGCTGGACAACAACCCGCCCGACACCTCCGCCATCATGGACGCGACCGGCCTCAAGGCCTTCCAGCTCGCCTTCGTCCTGGCTCCCAACGGAGGCGGCTGCAGCCCGACTTGGGGCGGCACTGCGCCCG
Organism: Streptomyces sp. NPDC045846; assembly: GCF_056431605.1. Classification (NCBI taxonomy): domain Bacteria; kingdom Bacillati; phylum Actinomycetota; class Actinomycetes; order Kitasatosporales; family Streptomycetaceae; genus Streptomyces; species Streptomyces sp. NPDC045846. Next base: position 451,076 of record NZ_JBWKKJ010000006.1, read on the forward strand.
TCTCCTCCGACTCCGCGGTCGCCGGGATCATCTCCTCGATCCGCGCCAAGGGCGGCGACGTCTCGGTCTCCGTCGGCGGATACGGCGGCACCAAGCTCGGCCAGAACTGCGCCGACGCGGCCTCCACCGCCGCCGCGTACCAGCAGGTCATCACCAAGTACCAGCTCAAGGCGATCGACTTCGACCTGGAGGAGCCGGAGTACGAGAACACCGCCGCCATCTCCCACGAGATCGGCGCCGCCAGGATCCTCCAGCAGAACAACCCGGGCCTGTACGTGTCGGTGACCACTGCCGGCACCGCCGACGGAACCGGCTGGTTCGGGAAGCAGATGCTGAACGAGGCCAAGGCACAGGGCTTCGTGCCGGACAACTTCTCGATCATGCCCTTCGACGGCGGGTTCAGCGGCGCCGCCGCCCAGACGAGCGCGCTGACCAACTTCAACTCCGTGCTCCAGTCGACGTTCGGCTGGGACGCGGCGACCGCCTACGCCCACGAGGGCTTCTCGGGGATGAACGGCCGCAGCGACTCGGGCGAATACTTCTCACAGGCCGATTTCCAGACGGTGCTCGACTACGCGACCAGCCACGGCATGGCGCGCTTCACCTTCTGGTCCCTCAACCGGGACCGGCAGTGCACCCCGCCGGACAACAACGGCACGACGTCGGGGACGTGCAGCAGTGTTCCGCAGGCTGCCTGGGACTTCGCCAAGTACTCGGTGAGGTTCGCCGGGGCCACCCCGCCCTCCTCGCCCCCGCCGTCGTCCGCCCCGCCCTCCTCGCCCGGCGGCACCTGCACGGTGGCGGCCTGGAGTCCGAGCGCCGTCTACACGCAGGGCAACGAGGTCTCCCACAACGGCCACAAGTGGAAGGCCAAGTGGTGGACCCAGAACGAGGAGCCCGGGACCACGGGGGAATGGGGGGTCTGGCAGGACGAGGGAACCTGCTGAACCACCCGGCCAACGGCTCCGGTCCGCGCGCCGGAGCGCGCGGGCCGGAGCCGTTCCGCTGCCCGGGAGCCGTGGCCGGGAGGCCCCGTCGGACCGCCGAAACTTTTTCCGGGGGAGCGGCAACCCCGGTCGCCGCCGCACGTCGTCAGGGGTGAAGGCGCGTTTCCGCGCCGCCTCGCCGACCGTGGAGAAGCACAACGTGACCATCCCCCAGCACCGTCCCGCCCGCCCCGCGTCCCGCGGCCCCCGACGTCTCGCCGGGGCCGCCGCGACGACCGGCCTGCTCCTCGCCCTCGCCGTGCCCGCGCTCGCCGGTACGGCCCACGCCGACGGGCCGAGCGCCCGGCCGCGGCCCGCGGGCCCGGCCAAGGCGGCCGCGCCGGGCTCTCCCTCGTCGCCGGTCAAGCGCGCGCTCGACGGCGAGCAGCCTGCCCAGCCGCAGGCCGCGCCCAGCGCCGTCCCGAGCAGGGGAGCGGAAAGCGGGGCCGCGCCCAGCGCCGTCCCGAGCGTGGAAGCCGGGAGCGGGGCCGCGCCCCGCCCGTCGGCGGGCACCGGCGCCCCGGCCGCCGAACCCGCCCCCTCGGACCAGAAGGAGCTGGCACATACTGGGTCGTCCACGACCAACGCGGTGATGGGCGCCGGAGCCGGCGCGCTGATCCTCGCGGGCGCCGGAACCGTCTTCGCCGTGCGGCGGCGGCAACAGCACTGAGGCACCCACGGCCCCGTCCAGGACCAGGGCGGGGCCACGCCCGCGCACCGAGGAACCGATGGAGCACATCGCCGTACCGCAGTTGTCCCCCTTCGCCCCGAGCCCGCTCGCGCCCTGGTGGCGCGGGCTGCTGCGCCGGGGCCGCATGGCGTTCCGCGACACCCGTGCGCTCCCGCGCGGGACCGGCCGGAGCCGGTTCGCTGATCCGCCCGAGCCCCCGGCGCCGCCGACGGTCGGCGAGCTCTACCACGCGCACCGTCTCAAGATGGTGCGTCTGGCCGTGATGCTGGTCGATGACCGGGCCACCGCCGAGGACGTCGTCCAGGACGCGTTCACCGCGCTCTACCGGCGCCATGGTGAGCGCATCGACGAGATCGACAACGCGCTGGCCTATCTGCGCACCGCCGTCGTCAACGCCTCGCGCTCCGTGCTGCGCAGGCGCCGCACGGCCCGCGGCTACACCCCGCCCCACGAACCCGACGCCCCCTCCGCGGAGGAACGCGTCGTCCTCGACGAGGAGCACCGCGAAGTGCTCGCCGCGCTGGGGCAGTTGACGGTACGCCGCCGCGAGGTGCTGGTCCTGCGGTACTGGAGCGAGCTCACGGAGGCGGAGATCGCGGCGACCCTCGGCATCAGCCGGGGCTCGGTGAAGTCGATCGCGAGCCGCGCCCTCGACTCGCTGGAGAAGATCCTGGAGGCACGGGCATGAGCGGCCACTGGAGCCCCGAAACGCAGGGGCGGCCGGTCGAGAGGAGGCTGCGCGCCGCGCTGGCCGCCCGGGCCGACAGCATCACCCCCGCCGATCTGCGGCCCGCCGACCCGCCGGGGTCCCCTTCGCACCGCACCCCGTGGGCCGGGCTGCGGCTGCGCCGGTTCGCACTGCCGCTGGCCGGGCTCGCCACGGCCGCCGCCGTGGCGGTCGGTTACGTCACGCTCTCCTCCGGCGGGTCCGATCAGCGCCCGCTGCCGGCCAACTCGCCGGGCCCGGTCCAGCCGCCGCCGACGACGACGCCCTCCGCGTCCGAGGAGCCCAGCGTCCGGCCGTCACCCCGCCCGCCCCGTCCACCGTCCGCCCGCCGCCCGAAGTCGTCGCCCGAGGCGCCCTCGCCGACCCCCTCGAAGGCCGCGCGGGGCCCGGTGAACGAGGCGCCGTCGCGCGGCGCCTCCCCGCAGCGGGCCGTCCCGCCGTCAGCGCCTTCGGCCCGCTGAATGCCGGGCCGCAGGGTCAGACGTCGCCGCCGTCCCCGCGCCGACGTCGCCACAGCACGACGGGCGCCGTGCCCGTGAGGGCGAGCGCCCCGGGCGCGAGGGCGGCCGCCGTGTTGATCCCGGACTGGTCGAAGGTGTCGGGGACGGGCAGCGTCGCCCAGCGGGAGACGGGCCAGGCGATCGCGAACGCGCGGCCCACGGCGTCGTCGACCGGGACGAATCCGTGGTTCTTGTCCGCCTGGTGGTAGCGGGAGTCCGCCGAGTTGCGCCGGTTGTCGCCCATCACCCACATCGTGCCCGGGGGCACGGTCACCTTGAACTGACCTCCCTGATCGTCCACCGTGCAGGGCGTGCTGTCGGGCCGGACGTAGGGCTCGACGAGCGGCTTGCCGTTGACCTTCACCGGGCCGGTGCCCTTGCACTCCACGGTGTCGCCCGCGACCCCGATGACCCGCTTGATGAGGTCCTGCTCGTTGGACGAGGGCATGATGCCGATGAACGACAGCACCTTCTGCACCACGTTCGGGTTCGCATGGGGCTCGCCCGAGAGCCACCCGGCCGGGTCGTGGAAGACGACGACCTCGCCGCGGGACGGCTCGGAGCCGAACCAGGGCGTCAGCTTGTCGACGAGGACGCGGTCTCCGGGCCGCAGCGTGTTCTGCATGGAGTCGGACGGAATGGAGAACGCCTGCACCAGAAACGTCTTGATGAGGAGCGCGAGGACCAGCGCGACGCCGATGAGGATCGGCAGCTCCTTCCAGAAGGAGCGGTGTCTGCTTCCCGCGCTGCGTGGTTCTCCCGGCTCCTCGCCGTCGGTCTGGGGGTTGCCGTCCGCGCCGACCGCTGAATTCCCCACGCCCGCTCCTCCGTTCGTACCGCGGCCCAGACGCCCGGTGGCCTGGGTCCACGACCTGTCCAACGAACGGTAGTTCCGGCCGGCCCGGTTCACCGGGGGCTCCGCGCGGTGTCCACCGCATTCCTGCATCCGAAGGACGCCGGATACGCGCGAGCCCCCGGCACCCGGCAGCGCCGGACGACGGGGGCTCGACGGTGCGAGGAGCGCGGATCAGGAGGCGGGCTCGGGGCCCTGCATGTGCTCGCTGATCCACTGGATGAGGCCGCCGTTGGCCATGTTCGGCACATACGTCTTGGCGTTGTGGTCGCCGCCCTGGATGACGCTGAGCTTCGTCTTGATGGGGCCCTTGGTGTACTTCTGCACGAAGTCCTCGATCTTCGGCTTCGCCTGGGCGTCCGAGCCCGCGGTGCCGACCTGGAAGGCGAGGTAGACGTCCGGGCCCTTCGTGTCGATCAGCTTCTGGGCGAGCAGCTTCGGGTTGTTCTCCGCCTTCTCCTTGTCGTGCCCGGCCCACAGGCGGGAGTCGGGGACGATGTCGGGACCGGAGGCGATGACGGCCTTGAACTGGTTCGGCTTCTGCAGCACGCTCTTGAGGCCGGCGAAGCCGCCGGTGGAGGAGCCCATGAAGGCCCAGCCGTCACGCGACTTGATCGTACGGAAGTTGGCCTTGATGAGGTCGGGGACGTCCTCGGTGAGCCAGGTGCCCATCTTCGGCTGGCCCGGGATGTCACTCGCGTCCCAGTACAGGCCGCCCGTGTCCGGCTTCGGGTTGAGGACCGGCATCGCGAGGATGAACGGGAGGCTCTTGCCCTCCTTGGACCACTGGGAGATGCTCGCCTCCAGCTTGAGGTCCGTGCCCATCCAGTAGTTCATCGGGTAGCCGGCGCCGCCGGGCAGCGCGACCATGACGGGGAAGCCGCTCTGGGCGTATTTCGGGTCCTTGTACTCCGGCGGGACCCAGACCCAGACCTTGCCCTTGAAGCCGGACTTCTTGCCCTCCAGGGTGGTCACGGCGATCTTGGTGTCGTTCTCGGGGACGGTGCCCGCCACCGTGAACTTGGCCTCCGGGCCGGTCGGCATGAGGACCTTGGAGTCGGCCGGCTTCCCCCCACCGCCCGGCTTGTCGCCGCCGGCCCCGCCGTCCTGCCCGAAGCTGATCGCGTCACCCTTGTCGGAGAAGACGTCGAAGTAGTTCAGGACCGGCCACGCGATCAGGCCGAGCACGACGAGCGTGACCACGCCGAGTATCCAGCGCTTGGCGCGGCTGGCCCGGCGGTGGCCCTGAGACTGATAGGCCCCGTGGCGGGGGTTGGTCATTGCGATCGCTCCGGATGGTTCTGTGGCCCAAGGGCATGCCTGTTCGTTCACCAGACGTGATGGGCAGGAGTGACCAAAGGGTTCCGGATTTGTCTTACAAATCTTGTGCAAGTGACAGATCCGTCACCGCCGGTCGCGGAGCGTTCCCGCTCCGCGCGGCCCGGCCACCCCCTCGTGTGCCCTCACTTCAGGGTCGCAGACCGTGGCGTACCCAGACGTTGGGTTCGACGTAGCTCGCGCGATCGTGACGGGTGTCACAGTGCACCGGGACCAGGCCGGCCGGGACCTCGACCTCGCCGTCCCGGTCGAAGGGGAGGCGGGTCCACCGGCGCCATTCGGCGAGCGTCCCGCTGACCGTCATGGACGCGGCGGCCGCCTTCTCGATGGTGCCGCCCGCCCGGACGTGGACCCGCAGCCACGGATCGGCGGGCAGCCCGTCCTCGTCCCGGACCTGACGCATATAGGCGGACATGGGCAGCCGCGGCTGGAGGTGCTTGGCCGTCGGACGCACCGGCGCCACCAGCGCGCCCAGCCCCTGGAGCCGGGCGGCCTCGCGCATCGCCGCCAGCATGCGGGGGGACAGGCCGCGCCCGAGCCGGTCGCGGTCGATGGTGATCTCCAGCGCGCTCGCGACCGTCGCGGCCCGCCCGCGCCGCAGGTCCTCGAAGGCCCACGCCAGCACCTGGTCCCAGCCCCGGTCCGGCATCTCCTCGCGGCCGTCCAGCGCCGCGTTGAAGGGGACGCTGAACCCCCGGGCGATCACCCGGTCATCCTCCGTGGCCACCACGCAGTACTGCGGGAACTCCTCCGGTACCCGGTCGAGCAGGGCGTAGCCCACCAGGTCCCGGGCTATGAACTCGGGCCACGTGTCATGGAGGTCGTAGATCCGGGCGGCCAGTTCCGGCCGCTCGGCGAGAGTGCTGATCTTGATGGAGTCGCTGTCGATCACGGACCGGACCTTGCCAGAAGCCCCAGGTCAGCGCGACCGATTTCGGACCGGGCCGGTTCGGCCGCCCCGGGAAGGCGACCCTGCGGCCCCGGCGGACCGCAGGGGCCGCTCCCGGGCGGCACGACCCGGCCCGTTCGGTGCCCTCCGGCCCGCGATCGGGTGCGGGAGCCGGAGGAGAGGGGATCGTCACCGGCGTACGCAGCGCACGCGCACCGTCACGTCGAGGTGGCGCCCGGCCATGCCGGGGGAGGCGCTCACGCCGAACGCGGTCCGGTCGACCCGGGCCGTGGCACGGGTGGTGAACTCCCCGGCTGTCGCGGCGCACTCCTCGACGGTCAGGCTGACCTGCCGGGCGACCCCGCACACCGTGAGCGTGCCGGGCAGCGTCGTCCCGTCCAGGCGGTCCGCGGTGAAGGTGATGAGCGGGTGGCGGGCGACGTCCAGGAAGCGCGCCGAGCGTATGGCGGCGTCCCGGCGCCGGTTGCCCGTGCGGAAGCTCGCCGGGTCGATCTCGGCGCGGACGGCCGAGGCGTCGAGCGGTTCGGCCATCTCGACGGTCGCGGACCGGATCGCGAAACTGCCGCGCACCGGCAGGAGGCCGAAGACGTGGCGGGTCCTGAAGGAGAGGGTCGAGCCGTCCGGGTCGAGGGTGTAGCGCCCGACGGCGGGTGCGGCGGCAAGCCTGTCGTGGTCGGTTTCCATGGATCGATTCCACCGCGGCGCGGGCCCCGCGCGGCAGGGTGTCCGGTCGGTTCCTGAGCCGACGAAAGGAGGGCCGTGCCCGGCGGCATGCGACTTTCGTAGGGTGTGCCGGGCCGAACGTCTGCTTCCCGGCGACCTCCGCGCGGTCATGTCCTACCGTGAGCGGCATGAGTGACGGACTCTGGCACCGTCGGCATCCGCTCGCCGTGGACGCGGCGATCGCCGTCTGCTTCGCCGTGGGCGACGGTGTGCTGACACTGGTCGGCGCCACCTGGTGGCCCGCGCGGCCCGGCGCCCTTGCCTGGGCCATGCTCGGGGTGCAGACGCTCGCCTGTCTCTCGGTGGTGGTCCGCAGGCGTGCCCCGCTGACGGGGGTGGCCCTCCTTGGCGCGTTCACGCTCGCCGTCACCCTGCTCATCTCGCCTCTGCACGCCCTGACCCCCGCGTCCCCTCAGAACGTCTGGGCGCCGTTCTCGACCGCGCTCGCGGCCTACGGCCCCCTCTTCCACGGGAAGAACCCCCGCAACCGGCGCCGGGCGCTGCTCGCGCTCGGCCTGTTCACCCTCGTCATCGCGCGCCCCTGGGAGCCGTCCGTCACCGTCATCACCGTCGGCCTGCTGCGCACGGCCGTCGGCCCCCTGCTCGCCCTGTACTTCGACGCGCGCAGGCGGCTGGTGTGCGCCCTGACCGAGCGCGCCGAGCGGGCCGAGCGCGAGCGGTACCTGCTCGCCGAGCGGGCCCGTACCGAGGAACGCGCCCGGCTGGCCGGGGAGATGCACGACGTGGTGACCCACCGCGTCAGCCTGATGGTGCTCCAGGCGGGCGCGCTGCGCGTCACCGCGTCCGACGAGCCGACCCGCAGGGCGGCGGAGGAACTGCGCTCGGCCGGCTGCCAGGCCCTTGAGGAACTGCGCGACCTGATCGGCATCCTGCGCACGGCGCCGGAGGGGGACCGGACGCCGTCGCTCGACGGCTTCGCCGCGCTGGTCGCCGAGTCGACGACGGCGGGCGTACCGGCCGAACTCGTCGAGCGGGGTGACCGTTCGCTGGCCTCGCCGGTCGTGGGACGCACCGCGTACCGCGTGGTGCGCGAGGCGCTGACCAACGTCCACAAGCACGCCCCGGGCGCGCGCGTCACCGTACGCGTCGCCTACGAGGAGACCCAGGTGCGGGTCGCGGTGCGCAACACCCGGCCGACCGGCCGGCCCAACAGCGAGCTGGCGCGCACCGGTTCGGGGCTGGGCATCGCGGGGCTCCGCCGCCGCATCGAGCTCGTGCACGGCAGCCTGCGGGCCGGGCCGGAACCGGACGGCGGGTTCTGCGTCGAGGCCGTGCTGCCCGCCTACGTACCGACAGCGGAATCGGTGGGGTGAGAGCTGTGGTGCGCGTGGTGGTGGTGGACGACGAGCCGATGGTGTGCGGATTCCTCCGCACCATCCTCGGCTCCGCCGACGACATCGAGGTCGTGGCCGAGGCACACGACGGGGCGGCGGGGGTCGAGGCGGTGCTGCGGCACCGGCCCGACGTCGTCCTGATGGATCTGCGCATGCCGGGCATGGACGGGATCACCGCCATCGAGCGGCTCGCCCGGCGCGGCGACGCGCCGCCGATCGTGGTGCTCACGACCTTCGACGCCGACCAGTACGTGCTGCGCGCCCTGCGCGCCGGGGCGCTGGGATTCCTGGTGAAATCCACCCCGCCGGAGGACCTCATCGGGCTGGTCCGGGTGGCAGCCGAAGGGCACACCGTGCTGTCGCCCGCGGCGGCCCGGCGGCTGATCGCGGCCTCGACCGACGGCCTGTCGGCCCGCGACCGGGCGCGCGAACGCGTCGCCCTGCTGACCGAGCGGGAGACCGAGGTGCTGGCGGGCCTGGGGGAGGGGCTGTCCAACGCGCGGATCGCGGCCCGCCTCCATCTGTCGGAGGCCACCGTCAAGGGCTATGTGTCGCGCACGCTCGACAAACTGGAATGCGCCAATCGCACCCAAGCGGGTCTGCTCGCCCACGAGGCGGGCCTGGTCGCGCCCTAGCGGGCAGGCAAGTCCGTTGTGCTGTGCGGCAGTTGAGTTGTTCGAGGGTCCTGCCTGCGCAAGCGCGTCCGGAGTCGCCGGAGCCGCTCGGGCGCCCCGTGCACGGACACGCCGTGGCAATGCAGGGCTCGGTGCGGGCCGCGGCGGATGCTTGTTCCTGCTCGTTCGATGGGAGCCATTGACAGATACGAGCATCAGTACTGCACTGGCGGGTGCCCTCCGGCAGGCTCGTGCCGGCGGGATCGACACCTTCCCCTGCCCTCCTACGCATCCCGCCCGGGCCCCAACCCGCCGGGCCAGGAAGGAATCTGTCGTGCCGTCACTTCCCACGCGCCGCCGGAGACTCGCCGCCGTGGTCGCGGCCCTCCTGGCCGTCCCGCTGACCGCGGTCGGGGCCTCGGCCGCCCCGGCCCCCGCGCGGCCCGCGGCCCCGGTCCGGAGCGCCCCCCTGGCCGCCACTCCGCCGATGGGCTGGAACAACTGGGCGCACTACATGTGCGACATCAGTGAACAGACCGTCGTGCACAACGCGGACGCCCTGGTCTCCTCGGGCCTCGCCGCCAAGGGTTACACCACACTGACCGTGGACGACTGCTGGATGGCCAAGAGCCGCGACAGCGCGGGCGAACTCGTCGCGGACCCGGCGCGGTTCCCGCACGGCATGGCCTGGCTCGGTTCCTATCTGCACGAGCGAGGTCTGCGCTTCGGCATCTACGAGGACGCGGGCTCCAGCACGTGCGGCGGCTACCCCGGCAGCGGGCAGCCCCAGCAAGGCGGCGCCGACCACTTTGCGCGGGACGCGGCCACCTTCGCCTCGTGGGGCGTGGACTACCTCAAGCTGGACGGCTGCAACCTGTACGTCGCCCCCGGCCAGACCAAGGAGCAGGCCTACCGCCAGGCGTACGACGCCGAGGCCGCGGCCCTGGCGGACGCCGGCCGGGACATCGTCTTCTCCGAATCGGCGCCCGCCTACTTCCAGAGCGGAGAATGGGGCAACCCGGGCTGGTTCTCGGTGCTCTCCTGGGTGGGCAAGGACGGCCAGCTCTGGCGCGAGGGCTATGACATCGCCACGTACGACCCGACCAAACCCGATGCGAGCCGCTGGTCGAGCGTGCTCACCAACTACGGCTACAACCGCTGGATCGGCCGCTACGCCGGGCCCGGCCACTGGAACGACCCCGACTTCGTGCTGGCCGGTGCCCCCGGCCTGACCGCCGACGAGTCGCGCAGCCAGGTGGCGCTCTGGTCGATGATGGCCGCCCCGCTGATCCTCTCCTCCGACGTGGCGGCCCTCAGCCCGGCCGGGCTCGCGGCCCTCGGCAACACGGGGCTCATCGCCGTCGACCAGGACAGCCTCGGCCGGCAGGCCGGGGTGGTCGCCACCAACGGCACCACCGACGTCCTCGCCCGCCCGCTGGCAAACGGCGACCGGGCCGTCGCCGTCCTCAACCGGTCCTCGTCGGCGCGCAAGGTCACCACCAGCCTCGCCTCGATCGGCCTGCCCGGCTGCACGGTGCGCGCCAAGGACCTGTGGAGCGGGGCGAGTTCGACCACCTCCACCGCGCTGACCGCGACCGTCGCGGCCCACGGCACCGCGATCTGGCGGCTCACCCCGGGCAGCGGCTGCGACGACGCCGTGCCCACCGGGCAGATCACCGGCAACGGGGCCAAGTGCGTGGACGTGTCCAACAGCGGCACGGCCGACGGCACGCCGGTGATCCTCTACAACTGCACCGGCAACGCCAACCAGCGCTGGACGCTGCCCGGCGACGACACCGTACGGGCGCTCGGCAAGTGCCTGACCGCGAGCGGCACCTCGGCCGGAAGCGCGGCCACCCTGTCGGCCTGCACCGGCGGCGACGCCCAGCGGTGGACCACCGACCAGGACGGCACGCTGGTCAACGCCGGGTCGGGGCTCTGCCTCGACGTGTACGGCGGCGGAGCGGCGAGCGGCACCAAGCTCGACACCTGGACGTGCGGCGACCACCAGGCCAATCAGGCGTGGTCGCTTCCCGTGTGACGCCGCACGCCGTCAGACCGAACGGGCAAGCTCCTGTCGCACGCTGATCGCGTCGAGGCGGATCGTGACCGCCGCGGTGTCCTCGGCGCCCAGCGACCGGAGCTCCGCCCGGTCCGCGGCCACGCTCACGTCGACGCGGAACGCGACGACGTGGAGGTGTCCCGCGGTCTCCTCGTCCTGGAGCGCGAAGAGGAGGTTGTAGAAGTACCGGGTGCCGTCCGCGGCGTCCTGGAAGGTGAGGTGCGCCGCCCCTTCCTGCTCACCGAGACGGAGGAACACCTCGGTCAGTGCCGCCTCGGCCTTGGCCCAGAACGCCGGGTTCCCGAACGGCTCGACCAGGGCCTGGCGCACCGCCTGCCGGAGCGTGAGGACCATGACCTGGAGCGGAGCGGTCTCCTGGAGGCCGAAACCAGGGATGATCTTGACGACGGAGCTGTTCGGCAGGCCCCGCGCCGCCGACCGTACGGCGGCGAAGTCGAACGCCCCGGCGGCGGCCGGGGCGATGGCCTCCTGGAGAACGGCCTCGGCGGCCCGCACCTGGTCGAGGGCGTCCGGACCGACTTCGACGACCGTCCTGAACGCGGCCCTTGTGCTGGTGGCCCGGTCAACCATGGCTGCTCCCGCGGGGATTGGATGTGATCACTTGCCGACGCGCCAGTATGCACAAGGGGACCCGGAGCGGCAGGGTGGTCTCACATTCCGTACGCGCAGCGGCACCCGAGTGTCCGGAGTCCACCAAGAGTGACCGAACGTGACCGAGTGCACCGCCCTGACCTGCGAGGAACACGGAAAGTGAGGCCCGTCACTTCGGGTGATTTTTTCGGCATGTTCCCCGCATGCCGGGGCAGGGGCGGTGTTGGCCCTGTCCCAGCACCCATCGGAGGATCCGAACCATGCCCGAGCTCTTCATCGACGGCCAGTGGACCGCCGCCGTCGACGGGCGGACCCGGGAGATCCGGTGTCCCGCCGACGGCACCCTGGTCGCCACCGTCGACGAGGCGGGTCCCAAGGACACCGCCGCCGCCATCGCCGCGGCCCGTACCGCCTTCGACCACGGCCCGTGGCCGAGGACGGCACCGGCCGAGCGCGGGGCGCTCCTGCTGCGCGTGGCCGACCTGCTCGTGCGCGACAAGGAGGCGCTCGCGCGGGCCGAGTCCCTGGACACCGGCAAGCGGATCGTCGAGTCCCGCTACGACATGGACGACATCGCGAACTGCTTCCGTTACTTCGCGACCCTCGTCGCCTCCGAGGGCGCCGGGCGCGTCGTCGAGACCGGCAACCCGGTCGTCGACAGCCGGGTCGTCCAGGAGCCGATCGGTGTCTGCGGGCTGATCACGCCGTGGAACTACCCGCTGCTCCAGACCGCCTGGAAGGTCGCCCCGGCGATCGGGGCCGGCAACACCTTCGTCCTGAAGCCGAGCGAGCTGACCCCGCACACCGCCATCCACCTCATGAAGCTCCTCGACGAGGCGGGACTTCCGGCGGGCGTCGCCAACCTGGTGCTCGGCGCGGGCCCCGAGGCGGGCGCTCCGCTCGCCGAGCACCCGGACGTCGACCTCGTCTCCTTCACCGGGGGGCTCGTGACCGGCCGGCGCATCATGGCCGCGGCCGCGCCCACCGTGAAGAAGGTCGCCCTCGAACTCGGCGGCAAGAACCCCAACATCGTCTTCGCCGACGCGGCCCGTGACGAGGCGAGCTTCGACGCGGCCGTGGACAACGCGCTGACCGCCGTGTTCCTGCACTCCGGCCAGGTCTGCTCGGCCGGCACCCGGCTCCTGGTCGAGGACGCGCTGCACGACCGCTTCGTGGATGAACTCGTGCGCCGCGCCCGGCTCATCCGGCTCGGCGGCCCCTTCGACGAGCGGGCCGAGACGGGCCCGCTGATCTCGGCCGCCCACCGCGACAAGGTCGAGGCGTACGTCGCCGCCGGCCTCGCCGAGGGCGCCGTGCTGCGCTGCGGCGGCGAGCGGCCCGACTCGCCCGGGCTGGAGGACGGTTACTACTACCCGCCGACCATCCTGGACGAGTGCCGGGCCGGCATGAGCGTGGTGCGGGACGAGTCCTTCGGGCCGGTCCTGACCGTCGAGCGCTTCGCCGACGAGGACGAGGCGGTACGCCTGGCCAACGACACGGTCTACGGCCTGGCCGGCGCGGTGTGGACCACCGACGAGGCGAGGGCCCGCCGCGTGGCCGCCGGGCTGCGGCTCGGCACCGTGTGGATCAACGACTTCCACCCGTACGTCCCGCAGGCCGAATGGGGCGGCTACAAGCAGTCCGGCACGGGACGCGAACTCGGACCCGCGGGCCTGGCCGAGTACCAGGAGACCAAGCACATCTGGCGCAACACCGCCCCCAAACCCCAGCGGTGGTTCGAGAGCTGAGCCGCTGACCTCCTGACCGGCCGCTCCCCGCGGGCGGCCGGTCACCGCCCCGTGCCCCTCCTGAATCCCTGCCTACTTGGAGTCTGGTCATGAGCATGACAAAGGATGACGCCGAGCTCCGGGAGTTCGGCTACAGACCCGAACTCAAACGCACGCTCGGGAACTTCCACACCTTCGCCGCAGGCATCAGCTACATCTCGATCCTCACCGGCACCTTCCAGCTGTTCTACTTCGGCTTCGGCTTCGGCGGCCCCGCCTACTGGTGGTCCTGGCCGCTGGTCTTCGTCGGCCAGCTGATGGTCGCGCTGTGCTTCGCCGAACTCGCCGCCAAGTACCCGGTCGCGGGCTCGGTCTACAACTGGGCCAAGAAGCTCGGCGGCCCGCACGTGGGCTGGCTGGCCGGCTGGATGATGCTGATCGCCTCGATCGTGTCGATCGCCGCGGTGTCGCTCGCCTACCAGGCGACCCTGCCGCAGATCTCCAAGGTGTTCCAGATCGTCGGCGACGGCACCGGCACCTACGACGTCGCCACCAACGCCGTGATCCTCGCCGCGGTGCTGATCCTGTTCACCACCCTGGTCAACGCGTTCGGCGTCAAGCTGATGGCCCGCATCAACACGGCGGGCGTCTTCCTCGAACTGGTCGCCACCGTCGTCCTGATCGTGCTGTTCGCCGTCCACGTGGTGCGCGGCCCCTCCGTCGTCCTCGACACCCACGGCCACGGCGGCAGCGGCAGCTTCGGCTACATGGGCGCCTTCCTCACCGCGGCGCTCGCCTCCGCCTATGTGATGTACGGCTTCGACACGGCGGCCTCCCTCGGCGAGGAGTCCGTCGACCCGTCCCGCAACGCCCCCCGCGCGATCCTGCGCGCCCTGCTCGCCTCGTTCGTGCTGGGCGGGCTGATCCTGATCCTTGCGCTGATGAGCGTCAGCAGCCTCGACGGCAAGGGCATCACCAGCGACGGCCTCCAGTACGTGGTGCTCGACGTGCTCGGCGACACCGGCGGCAAGCTGATGCTCTGGTGCGTCCTGATCGCGGTCACCGTGTGCGCGCTCGCCGTGCACACCGCTGCCATCCGCCTCGCCTTCGCGATGTCCCGGGACAACAACCTGCCCGCCGCCTCGCTCATGGCCAAGGTCAGCCCGCGCTTCAAGACCCCCGTGCTGCCCGCCGTCGTCATCGGCGTCCTGGCCCTGGTGATCCTCCTGGTGAACATCCGCCAGCCGCAGATCTTCTCGGTGGTCACCAGCATCGGCATCATCATGATCTACGTCGCCTATCTGCTCGTCACCGCGCCCATGCTGATCGCACGGCTGCGCGGCAAGTGGACCCCGGCCGGCGACGGCAAGTTCTCGCTCGGCCGCTGGGGCCTGCCGGTGAACATCCTCGGCGTGCTGTGGGGCGGCGCGATGACCCTCAACCTCGCCTGGCCGCGCGCCGAGGTCTACAACGCCACCGCGCCCTACCACTGGTACCTGCGCTGGGGCGCCTTCCTCTTCGTCGGAGCCGTCCTGCTCGGAGGCTTCGCCTACTACTGGTTCGTCCAGCGCCACCGCACCGGCGTCCTCGCGAGCCATGCCGCATCGGAAACCGAAAGTGAGTCAGAGACCCATGTCCACACAGCCCACTGAATCCCCCGTCCGCACCGAGGAGTTCGACTACGTCGTGGTCGGCGGCGGCACGGCGGGCAACGTGGTCGCGGCCCGGCTCAGCGAGGACCCCTCGGTGACGGTGTGCGTCCTGGAGGCCGGACCCTCCGACGTCGGCGACGACAACGTCCTCAAGCTCGACCGCTGGATGGGCCTGCTCGAGTCCGGCTACGACTGGGACTACCCGGTCGAGCCGCAGACCCACGGCAACAGCTTCATGCGGCACGCCCGCGCCAAGGTGCTCGGCGGCTGCTCCTCGCACAACTCCTGCATCGCCTTCTGGGCGCCGGCCGAGGACCTCAACGCCTGGGAGGCGGCGGGCTGTTCGGGCTGGGGCGCGGCCGACATCTTCCCGCTGTACCAGCGCCTGGAGACCAACGACGCACCGGGCGACCACCACGGCCGCAGCGGCCCGGTGAAGATACGCAACGTCAAGTCGTCCGACCCGTGCGGCGCCGCCCTGCTGGAGGCCTGTGCCCAACAGGGCATCCCGACCACGCAGTTCAACGACGGCAAGACAGTGATCCGGGGCGCCAACTGGTTCCAGATCAACTCCGACGAGAACAACATCCGCCAGTCGTCCTCGGTGGCCTACCTCCACCCCGTGATGGACCAGCGGCCCAACCTCGTCGTGCGCACCGGGGTGCGCGCCAAGAAGCTGATCATCGACGGGAACCGCCGCTGCACCGGCGCCGAGTACCTCGACCCGGACCTCATCCACACCCGCACGGTCACCGCGCGGCGCGAGGTCATCGTGTCCTGCGGCTCGATCGACACCCCCAAGCTGCTCATGCTGTCGGGCATCGGCCCGGCCGCCCACCTGCGCGAGGTGGGCGTGGACGTCCTGGTGGACGCCCCCGGTGTCGGCGAGAACCTCCAGGACCACCCCGAGGGCGTCATCATGTGGGAGGCCAAGCAGCCCATGACGACGGCGTCCACCCAGTGGTGGGAGATCGGCATCTTCGCCGACACCGAGCCCGGCCTGGAACGCCCCGACCTGATGTTCCACTACGGCCAGGTGCCGTTCGACATGAACACCGCGCGCTACGGCTACCCGACCACCGAGAACGCCTTCTGCCTCACCCCCAACGTGACGCAGGCCAAGTCGCGCGGCACCGTGCGGCTGCGCACCCGCGACTACCGCGACAAGCCGATGGTCGACCCCCGCTACTTCACGCACGAGCACGACGAGCGGGTCATGACGTACGGCCTGAAGCTGGCGCGCGAGATCGCGGCGCAGCCCGCCCTGAGCGGCTGGGCGGGTGCCGAGCTCGCGCCGGGCCCGGACGTGCGGACCGACGACGAGCTGCTCGACTACATCCGCAAGACCCACAACACCGTCTACCACCCGGCGTCCACGGTGAAGATGGGTGCCGACGACGACGCCATGGCGCCGGTCGACGCCCGCCTGCGGGTCAAGGGCATCGACGGGCTGCGGGTGTGCGACGGCTCGATCATGCCGGAGCTCGTCACGGTCAACCCGTGCATCACCACCATGGCGATCGGCGAGAAGTGCGCCGACCTCCTGAAGGCCGACGCGCGCTGAGGCCCGCCGACCGGTTCCGGGCCCCGGCACAGGGGCCCGGAACCGGGGCTAGGCGGGAGGGAGCAGCGGGCCGCAGTCCCACTGCTGGAAGATGAGCCGGGTCTCCACCCGCGCGACCTCGGGCCGCGAGGTGAACTCGTCCAGGACGAGCCGCTGGAGGTCGGCGGTGTCCGCGACGGTCACATGCACCAGATAGTCGTCGGGCCCGGTGAGATGGAACAGCGACCGGGACTCCGGCAGCGCCCTGACCCGCTCCACGAACGGACCGATCAGATCGCGCCGGTGCGGCCGCACCTGCACCGAAAGCAGCGCCTGGAGTCCCCGGCCCAGCTTGGCCGGATCCACCCGCAGCTGATAGCCCAGGATCACCCCGGTCCGGCGCAGCCGGGCCACGCGGTCCAGGCAGGTGGAGGGCGCCACCCCGACCTCGGCGGCGAGATCGCGGTAGGTCGTGCGGGCATCGTTCTGCAGAAGGCGCAGAATGTGCAGATCCACCGGGTCCAGTACGACGGATTCGGCCATGGCCCGAACGTAACACGGGGTACGGCTCCCGGGGCCCGGCACCTGTTCACAGTGGACGCATGGACGCCGACACCACGCATGTGGACGCCAGAGCCGTGGACACCCTCGCCGTGCACGCGGGCCGCGAAGACCTCGCCGCCCTCGGTCTGCACGCCCCGCCGATCGACCTGTCGACCACCTACCCCTCGTACGACAGCAGGGCCGAGGCCGCCCGCATCGACGCCTTCGCCGCCACCGGCGAGGCGCCCGAGGGGCCGCCGGTCTACGGCCGGCTCGGCAATCCGACCGTCGCCCGCTTCGAGACGGCCCTGGCCCGCCTGGAGGACACCGAGGCGGCCGTCGCCTTCGCCAGCGGCATGGCGGCCCTGTCCGCCGTCCTGCTCGCCCAGCACGCCACCGGCCTGCGCCACGTCGTGGCCGTCCGCCCC
Organism: Streptomyces sp. NPDC045846; assembly: GCF_056431605.1. Classification (NCBI taxonomy): domain Bacteria; kingdom Bacillati; phylum Actinomycetota; class Actinomycetes; order Kitasatosporales; family Streptomycetaceae; genus Streptomyces; species Streptomyces sp. NPDC045846. The sequence continues at coordinate 468,340 of NZ_JBWKKJ010000006.1, forward strand.
CTCTACGGATGCAGCGACCATCTGCTGACGGCCGGGCTCCTCGGCAGCGAGGTCACCTGGGCCGACCCGGAGGGCGTCGCGGACGCGATCCGTCCGGACACGGCGCTGGTCATGGTGGAGAGCCCGGCCAACCCGACCCTCGCCGAGGTGGACCTCAAGGCGCTCGCCGACGCCTGCGGCACGGTGCCGCTGCTCGTCGACAACACCTTCGCCACCCCGGTCCTCCAGCGCCCCGCCCGCAGCGGCGCCCGTCTCGTGCTGCACAGCGCGACCAAGTACCTCGGCGGCCACGGGGACGTGCTCGGCGGAGTCGTCGCCTGCGACGAGGCCTTCGCCCGGCGGCTGCGCCAGATCCGCTTCGCCACCGGCGGCGTGCTGCACCCGCTCGCCGGCTACCTGCTGCTGCGCGGACTCGCGACGCTGCCGGTCCGGGTGCGCGCGGCCTCCGCGACCGCCGCCTCACTCGCCGCACGCCTGGCCGCCGACCCGCGCGTGCTGCGCGTCCACTACCCGAAGGTGGGGGGCGCCATGGTGGCCTTCGAGACGCTCACCGACCCGCACGACGTGATCGCCCGGGTGCGTCTGATCACCCCGGCCGTCAGCCTCGGCAGCGTCGACACCCTCATCCAGCACCCGGCCTCGATCAGCCACCGCATCGTGCCGCAGGACGACCGTGCCTCGGCCGGTGTCAGCGAGCGGCTGCTGCGCATGTCGGTCGGCCTGGAGGACGCCGAGGACTTGTGGCGGGACCTGGACCGGGCGCTGGGCACCCGTCCCGCGCACGGGGACTTCGACGCCGACGCGGTGACCGGGGAGGTCCAGTTCGTCGATGCGTGAACGGGGCGGAGAGGGCGGGGAGTTATCGGGACGTCTTGTTCCGGGTGAACTCGTCCTTGCCGAATCCAGCCCAACTGACCTCCAGCGTTGCCCCGTTGAGCTTGGCCGTGCCCTTCGTGCGCGCGGTGTTGCCGTCCGGGCACTTCAGATGCAGCGTCGCCGTACCGGCGGCGCTGCTCGTCGTTCCGTTGCAGAGGTGCTCGCCGAGCACGGAGGCGTTCTTGCCCTTGATGACCAGGGCGACCGGCTTGCCCTGGGTGACGGCCACCCAGTCGCCGTCGATGCCTCCGGCCGCGGGCCCGGACGCGGGCGGGGTGCCCTTTTCCTTGCCCTGAGCGGGAGTTGAGGCGGACGGCGTCCCGCCCGTCGCGGGCGTCTTGGCCGACGGCTTGTCGGACGCCCGGTCCGTGCCGCCACTGCTGCACCCCGAGGTGAGGAGGGTGGCGGCGAGCCCCACGGCGACGAGGGCGGTGGTACGCGACAACCTGTGCACTGCTGATCGTCCCCTTGCGACGCTTTTTCCGGACGCGTCAAGCTACCAGCCGTCCACCTCGCGCACCCGGACTTCTTCTCTACCTGAACTCTTGACGGGTCCGCCGGGGCCTCATAACTTCACACCTTGAAGTAAGCCGTGAACCCCTCGCGTCCCTGTTGACGCCCGCGCCACCTCGTAACTCCTCCCGTACACCCCCCACTTACCCCGTGCACCACGCGGTACAGGAGAGACGTATGAGAAGTACCCCCACCTCCCCACGAGCCGCGCGCCGCGGCACCCGGCCCACCCCGCTGCTCGCTCTGGGCGCCCTGCTCGCCTCCCTCGTCTCCGCGACCGCGCTCGCCCCCGCGGCGCGGGCCGCCACCCTGCCCACGGGGTGGGTCACCGTGGCGGCCCGGCACAGCGGCAAGTGCGTGGACGCTGCCGCCGCCCAGACCGCCGACGGCACGGCGGTCCAGGAGTACGCCTGCAACGCGACCACCGCACAGCAGTGGCAGTTCCAGCCGACCGCCGACGGCTATGTGCGGGTGAACAACCGCAACGACCCGAGCAAGGCGTGGGACGTCACGGACGTCTCCACCGCGGACTCCGCGCCGGTCCAGCTGTGGTCGTACGGCGGTGGCGCCAACCAGCAGTGGCTGCCGGTCCAAGAGGCGGGCGGCACCTACCACTTCGTCAACCGCAACAGCGGCAAGTGCCTGGACGTGCCGGGTGCCTCCACGGCCGACGGCGCCCGCCTCCAGCAGTACGCCTGCAACGGAACGGCGGCCCAGTCGTTCGGTCTGGACGCGGCGAACGGCCCCCAACCCCCGTCCGGGACACCGGACTTCGGGCCGAACGTCACCGTCTTCGACCCTTCGATGTCCGCCTCGGCCATCCAGGCCCGGCTCAACCAGGTCTTCGCCCAGCAGGAGAAGAACCAGTTCGGCGCCCAGCGCTATGCCCTGCTCTTCAAGCCGGGCACCTACAGCGCCGACGCCAACGTCGGCTTCTACACCCAGGTCGCCGGGCTCGGCCTCTCGCCGGACGACGTCACCATCAACGGGGCCGTCCACGCCGAAGCCGACTGGTTCCAGGGCAACGCGACGCAGAACTTCTGGCGCTCCGCCGAGAACCTGTCCGTCAACCCCACCGGTGGCAGCGACCGTTGGGCCGTCTCGCAAGCGTCCCCCTACCGCCGCATGCACGTACACGGCGATCTCCAGCTCGACGACGGAGGCTGGTCGAGCGGCGGGTTCATCGCCGATTCGAAGATCGACGGTCAGGTGCGCTCCGGCTCGCAGCAGCAGTGGCTCTCGCGCAACACCCAGTGGGGAAGCTGGAGCGGCGCCAACTGGAACATGGTGTTCGTCGGCGACGTCAACGCCCCCGCCAACACCTTCCCCAACCCGCCCTACACCACGGTCGCCCAGTCACCCGTGACCCGCGAGAAGCCCTTCCTGTACGTGGACGGCGCGGGCGCCTACCAGGTGTTCGTGCCCGCCCCGCGCACCAACACCCAGGGCACGACCTGGTCCGGGGGCAGCGGGCCGGGCAGCTCCCTCGGGATCGACTCCTTCTTCGTCGTGAAGCCGGGCGCCACCGCCACCGACATCAACCAGGCACTCGCCCAAGGCAAGAACCTGCTGTTCACACCCGGCGTCTACCACCTCGACCAGACCCTGAACGTCACCCGGGCGGACACCGTGGTGCTCGGCCTCGGACTCGCCACCCTCGTCCCGGACAACGGCATCACCGCCATGGACGTGGCCGACGTCGACGGCGTGAACATCGCCGGTCTCCTCATCGACGCGGGCCCCGTCAACTCGCAGACCTTGATGCGGGTCGGCCAGTCCGGCGCGTCCGCCCGGCACGGCGCCGACCCCACCTCGCTGCACGACGTGTTCTTCCGCGTCGGCGGAGCCGGTGTCGGCAGGGCCACCCAGAGCCTCGTCGTCAACAGCTCGGACGTCATCGGCGACCACCTGTGGCTGTGGCGCGCCGACCACGGCAGCGGCGTCGGATGGACCAGCAACACCGCCGCCAACGGGCTGGTCGTCAACGGCACGGACGTCACGATGTACGGCCTGTTCGTCGAGCACTACCAGCAGCACCAGGTCATCTGGAACGGAAACGGCGGCCGCACCTACTTCTTCCAGAACGAGATGCCCTACGACCCGCCCGGCCAGGCGGCGTGGATGAACGGCTCGACGCGCGGCTACGACGCGTACAAGGTCGCCGACGGTGTGACCAGCCACGAGGCCTGGGGTCTCGGCAGCTACTGCTACTTCAGCGCCGACCCGTCGGTGGTGGCCGACCGGGCCTTCGAGGCACCCACCGCCCCCGGGGTCCGCTTCCACGACATGGTGACGGTCTCCCTCGGAGGCACCGGCACCATCAGCCATGTCATCAACAACCGCGCGGGCCCCTCCAACTCCGCGAGCAATGTGGCCAACCTGGTGTCCGGACCGTAAGGAGACGCTCAGTCGTCGAGGGTGATCCGGACGGCCACCGTTCCGCTCGTGCCGCGCCGCAGCCGGCTGCCGAGCAGGGTGAGCCGTCCGAGGAATCCGTACTTCTTGCGCAGCAGCGCCCGGCAGGCGTCGGTGGCGGCGGCGTCGCAGATCACCGCCGTGGCCGGGTGCTGCTCGCCGGTGGGGTTGCCGCGCACGTCGCATGGCCCGGCCAGCACCTCGGGCCGGTTGCGGATGCGCTTGACCTTCCAGGAGTCGGCCACCGTCCAGATCAGCAGGGCGTCGCCGTCCCGCACGACCCACACGGGCGTCGCTACGCCCGTGCCGTCCTTCTTGTAGGTGGTGACGAGCAGGTACTTACCGGCGCCGAGCCGGTCCAGTGTGTCGGCCTTCATGGCGCCGTCCTCGGGGTGCTTGAAGCGGGTGGGAGCCCTTTGTAGCAGGTGGGCGCCGACGACGTCGGGACCGGACCCACAGAGCGCCGCCGTCGGGGCGTTCCGTGTCCTGAAGGCGCCTTGACGCCCCCGGGCCCCCGCGAAAGACCGCCTTCGCGCGAGGCGCGCTGCCACGATTAGAAGGTGAGCCTCTGCGGTGACGGAGGCAGACGTCCCGTGACGACAGGAGCGGACCGTTGTCGACCAGCCCGGGTCAACCGATCGACCCCATGGACCCCTTCACTCCCTCCCCGCTGAACCAACTGCTGTACGGCCATGTGTACTCGGCGTCCGTCCGGGCGGTGGCCGTGCACCGCATCCCCGACCACCTGGCCGACGGCCCCCGCACGGCCGAGGAACTCGCCGCGAGCGCCGGTCTGCACGCGGAGTCGCTGCGGCGCGTCCTGCGCGTGCTCGCGATGCACGGGCTCTTCACGCAGGACGAGAAGGGCGCCTTCGCGCTGACCGAGGCGGGCGAGCAGCTGCGGACGGACGTGCCCGGCTCGCAGCACTCGATGGCCCTGTTGACCACGGGCGAGATGTTCCGCCGGGCCGCCACCGGGATCACGGACACGCTGCGGACCGGAACGACGTCCTTCGAAGTCGCCTACGGTGTCCCGTTCTTCACCCACCTCGCCGCCTCGCCCGCCGACCAGGAGTTGTTCGACCGGGGCATGGCCTCCCTCTCGGGCCGGGGCGCCGAACTCCTCGCGGAGAGCTACGCGTTTCCCGGCAGCGGGACCGTGGTCGACGTGGGTGGCGGCCGGGGCGGGTTCCTGCGGGCGGTGCTCGGCCATGAACCCGCCCTGACCGGCGTGCTCTTCGACCAGCCGCAGACCGTGGCCGACCATCTGCTCGACGTGCCGCAGGTGCGCGGCCGCTGGAGCGTGGCGGGCGGCGACTTCTTCTCGGAGGTGCCGGCCGGCGGCGACCTCTACGTGCTGAAGCACATCCTGCACGACTGGAACGACGAGGACTGCCTGCGCATTCTGGGCGCGGTCCGCAGGGCCGCGGGCCCGGGCAAGCGGCTCCTGGTGATCGACGCCGTGCTGCCCGACAACGGGGCCGCCCACCCCGCCGTGGAGCTGGACATCATCATGTTGATGCTGGTGAAGGGGCGGGAGCGGACGGCCTCAGAGTTCGAGGACCTGCTCGCCCGCTCCGGATTCAGGCTCAACCGCATCCTGCCCACCCCGTCGCTGCCCTCGATCATCGAGGCGGAAGCGGTGTGAAAGGGCCCGGCCGAGCCCCGCACCCGCGGGCTCTCAGAGCCAGACCGCCAGGTTGCGCACATACAGGGCGACGACGGCGGCGACGGCCAGGATGATCAGCCAGGACAGGAGGCCGGTGTGGCGACCGCCTCGCACCGGTCTCCTCGTCCGCCCGGCCGCCTTCGCCTTCCCCACTCTGCCGGATCGTCGCCGCTCCTCCCGGGGAGCGGGGCCCGCCGCGGTGTCGGCGAGCAGCCTGCGGCAGACGGCGGCGAGTCCGGCGGTGCCGAGGGCGAGGCTCGCCACCGCTTCCGAGCGGGCCGGGGCGGTGGTTCCGCCGTCGAGGATCCGGCCCGCGCGGATCAGCACCTGGTCCTGGCCGCCGGTGGGGGAGAGGCTGATCCAGCGCTCGACATGGGTCCCGCGGATGACGACACCGCCCGAGCGTTCGCGGTACAGGGTGTGCTCCCGCCACAGCAGCGCCCCCAACTCACCTGCCGTGTCCCGTAGTTGTGCGCTCACACGTCCCCCGTAGTCCCCGAACAATCGAACAGACATGGGACTTTAGCGGGAGCGGCACGGGTCCGCGAACCGGCTCCGTCTCAGCGGGCCGGTTCGACCTCGAGGTAGTGGTGGCGACGTGGCCCCCGGTATTCGAGTGCCACCCACCCCAGCGGCCGCAGCGCGGCGGCGCACCGCCGGAGCGACTCGTTCGCCGCGTACTCGGCGCCGCTGCCGGGCGGGCCCAGCCACTCGACGCGCACCGCGGTCGCCTGCTCACAGGCGCTGACCCGATAGCCGGTCGCGCACCGTTCGCCCTCCGGCCCGACGGCGGACGGTGCGAGGCCCGCCGCCTCCAGGGTGAGCGCGACCGCCCGCACCGGCTGGAGCCGCTCCCACCGCGCCGGGCCGGTGGCGTCGAGGACCCGGCGGATGTGCAGCAGTCCCTCGAAGGCGGTGCGCACGGCGGCTTCGCGGGCTGCCGACAGGACCAAGGGCCCGTCCCCGGTGGCGGGTTCGAACGGCCCCGCCGTCTGGTCCCCGGTCATCGCCCACCTCCCTGAGGGTCAGCATGCGGGCCGCACGCGCACGGTGTCGAGGCCGGGTCACCGGCCGCCGGAGACCCTCAGGACCGCGCCGGTGGTGTACGAGGCGTCGGGAGAGAGCAGCCACGCGACGGCGGCGGCGACCTCCGGCGCCTGCCCGGGGCGGCCGAGCGGGATGGCGCCGGCCATCCTGGCCGGGCGCTCGGGGTCGCCCATCGTGGCGTGCATGTCGGTGTCGATGATCCCGGGCGCGACCGCGTTGACCCGGATGGCGTCCTGGCCGAGCTCCTTGGACAGGCCGACGGTGAGCGCGTCGACGGCCGCCTTGGAGGCGGCGTAGTGGACGTAGTCGCCGGGTGCGCCGAGCGTGGCCGCCGCCGAGGAGATGTTGACGATGGCGCCACCCCCGTGCGCGGCCATGTCGCGCGCGGCCCGGCGGCAGCAGAGCAGCAGGCCGACGAGGTTCACGTCGACCACGCGGCGCAGGTCCTCGGTGCGGGAGTCCGCGAGCCGGCCGAGCGGGCCGGTGACACCGGCGTTGTTGACCAGGCCCGTCACCGGACCGAGGTCGGCGGCGGCCGTGTCGAACAGCCGCTCCACGTCGGCCTCCTGGGAGGTGTCGGCCCGCACGATCACGCAGCGGGCCCCCGCCGCCCGGGCCGCCTCGGCCACGTCCTCGGCGGCCGCGCCGTCGCTGACGTATCCGACGGCGAGATCGTGCCCGTCGGCCGCCAGCCGGGCGCAGATCGCCGCCCCGATTCCCCGACTGCCGCCTGTGACGATGGTGATCGGACGTGACACGTGCTGCCTCCCGTGCTCGCTGGCTGGTGCGTCCCGCGCCACCAAGTCCTACCGCACGCGCGACAGGTCCCCGACAGCGGGTCACGGGTGCGCGGGCGCCGACAGGGCCCGGCCCTGCTCCTCACCCCTCGGCGCAGGCAGCCTCGTCGGCGGGCGCGGGCGATGTCTGCGCGGCGTCGAGGCCCTCGGTCAGGGTGGCCAGCAGGGTGCGCAGGGTGTGGAAGTCCTTGGGGGGGAGGTTGACGGCCCGCGCGATGTGGTGCGGTACCGCCAGCGCGCGCTCGCGCAGCGCCGTGCCCTGGTCGGTGAGGCGGATGGTGACGGACCGCTCGTCCGCGCGGCTGCGGTGGCGCTCGACGAAGCCCGCCGATTCGAGGCGCTTGAGCAGCGGCGACAGCGTCCCCGAGTCGAGCCGCAGCCGCTCGCCGATGGCCTTGACGGGCAGCTCGCCGTGCTCCCAGAGCGTCAGCATCACGAGGTACTGCGGATAGGTGAGCCCGAGGTCCTTGAGCAGGGTGCGGTAGACGCCGTTGAAGGCGCGCGAGGCCGCGTGCAGCGAGAAGCAGAGCTGGAGGTCGAGCCGCAGATAGTCCTCGTCGTGCGGGCGGGCGGGGGGCGTGGTCACCATGCGCCCAGGCTAACATGCGCACCATTCAGTTGTGCACAACTTAATTGTGTGCTTGAGTTGCTTCCGGGCAGCCGAGGCTTCCCCGTACGGAGGCCGCACCGGCCCCGCACGGACGGACACGAGAGGAACCGATCCCATGGACGCGCTCTACACCGCGGTGGCGACCGCCAACGGCCGCGAGGGCCGCACCGTCAGCTCCGACGGCCGGCTCGACCTGCCCCTCGCCTTCCCGGCGGCCCTCGGGGGCAACGGTCAGGGCACCAACCCGGAGCAGCTCTTCGCCGCCGGGTACGCGGCCTGCTTCGCCAGCGCGATGGGCTCCGTCGCCCGCCAGCTGAAGCTCGACGTCAAGGACGTCTCGGTGACCGCCGAGGTCGGCATCGGCAAGGACCCCGCCGACGGCGGTTTCGGCATCGGCGTGGTCATGCGCGTCGAGCTGCCCGGACACCTCGAAGGCGAGGTCGGCGAGAAGCTCGTCGAGCTCACGCACGCGGCCTGCCCCTACTCCAAGGCGACCCGCGGCAACATCCCGTTCGAGATAGTCATCGAGTAATCGAGCAGGGGCCGAGGCGGCGTCCGGTCAGGCGCGCTCGGCCAGGAGGCCGCGGTACCAGGCCAGGGTGGCGTCGAGCGTGTCGGCCATCGTCGTCGGCGGGGTGCGGAAGGCGGCCTCGAAGGCGCCCGAGTCCATGATTTGCGGCTCGGTGTGCTGGTAGAACATCTCGGCGTACGCGTCCATGAAGACCTGGTCGAACGGCCCGAAGGGGCGCGGTTCGTCGAGCGTGACGATCTTCAGGGGGCGCCCCACGCGCTCCTCGATCATCGCCAGCACCGCGCGGGTGGTGAGCGCGGGCGCGGTGGGGAGGTGCCACACGCGGCCGTCGCCGTGCGGCCTCTCGCCCAGGGTGGCGAGCCCGGCGGCCACCGAGCGGATGTCGGTGTAGCTGTGCGGCAGGTCGATGTCGCCCAGGGTCAGCACTTCGGAGCCGGTCAGGGCCCCGGGGAAGACGGCGGCGCCGAGCGTCGAGTTGAGGACGCCGGGACCGACGAAGTCGGCGGACCGGCCGAGGACGACCGAAGCGCGCGCCTCGCGGTGTGCGGCCAGGTACGCCTCGTCGAGCTCGGCCCGCATCCGGCCCTTGAGGGTGGTGGCGCGCCACGGGGTCTCCTCGGTCATGACCTCGCCGTGGGTCTCGCCGTACGGGTACAGCGTGTCCAGCACGACCAGGCGCGCGCCCTCCGCCTCCACGGCGCCGAGCACGGCCCGCTGGATCCGGGGCATGACCTCGACCTGGAGCTGGTAGGCCACGTTGACGCAGTGGTAGACGACCCCGGCGCCGCGGACGGCCGCCGCCGCCCCCTCGGCGGTCGCGACGTCACCCCGCACGCGGTCGACTCCCGCTGGCCCCGCGCCCGTTCCGGAGCGGTCGACGAGCCGGACCGGGTGGCCGCGGCGGGCGAGCTCGGCTGCGACGGTCGAACCCGCCGGGCCCGCGCCGAGGACCACGTGGAGGTTGCTCTGGGTGTGCGACATGTCGAATCCCCTCATCGGCCGGGCACGCCAAGGCCGCCCGGCTGTTATGTGCAGTGCCGTTAGTTAGAGACTCTAACGCGCGTGTATGGCTCCTGCAATGGCGAGGGTTGTGCTAGGGGTTCGTTCGCCCGGGATTCGGCGCGGCCGCTGCCGCGCTGCTCGTCGCGTCAGGGCAGCCCGGCCCCTCGGGCCGCCTCTCCTCGGGCGCGTTCCCCTGGGCAGGACGGGCCAGGGGCCAGGTCGGTCAGGCCCCGTCGGAGGGAAGGCGAGGTCGCGCCGCGAGCCCGTTGGGTCGAACCGGGCCGGAGGAGGTCAGGCGGCTCGGCTTCCGCAGCGCACGTCAGGCCACCAGGGCTCCGGCGGCCCCGGCTTCACGCGGGGGCCGGAGCCCAGCGTTACGGCACCGGCGGCCGGTCCGCGCCGGGCGCTCCCGAGGCCGGGTAGCCGCCGCCCGGCAGCGTCGCGCCGAGCGTTACGCGGCGGGCGCGCCGGGCGGTGTCGGGGCCGCTTTCTCGGTCGCCGCGGCGAGCCGGGCGGAGAGCGGGGCGGCGATGTCCTCCAGGGACCTGCCCTCGGCGTCGATCGCGAGGAACGCGGCCACCACCCCGGCCGCCGTCATCAGGGCGGCGCCGATGCTGAAGGCGATGACGGCGTCGCCGACCACCCCGCTGGACGTCAGCGCGGAGAAGACCAGCGGCCCCGAGATGCCGCCCGCGGCCGTGCCGATGGCGTAGAAGAACGCGATCGCCATCGCCCGGGTCTCCATCGGGAAGATCTCGCTCACCGTGAGGTACGCCGAACTGGCGCCCGCCGACGCGAAGAACAGCACCACGCACCAACACGCCGTCATCGTGGTCGCGTTGAGCCACCCCTGGGCGAAGAGCCACGCGGTCACGAAGAGCAGGAGACCCGAAAGCACATAGGTCCCGGCGATCATCCGGCGCCGTCCGACCGTGTCGAAGAGCTTGCCCAGGGTCAGGGGCCCCAGGAAGTTGCCGAAGGCGATCACGGCGAAGAAGTAGCCGGTGGTGCCGCTCGACACGGCGAAGAACTTCACCAGGATCGAGCTGAAACCGAAGGTGATCGCGTTGTAGAGGAAGGCCTGACCGATGAACAGGGCGAAGCCGAGGACCGCGCGCTTGGGGTAGGCGTGGAACAGCGTGCGCGCGATCTCGAGGAAGCCCACGCTCTCGCGCTGCTCGATGGTGATCGACCGCCCCGGGGGCGGCAGTGGCTCGCCGGTCTGCTCCTCGACCTGCCGCTCCACGTCGTCGAGCAGCTGCTCCGCACCCTCCTCGCGACCGTGGATGAACATCCACCGCGGGCTCTCCGGCACGTGCCGCCGCACCAGCAGGATGACCAGACCGAGCACGACGCCGAGGGCGAAGGTGAGCCGCCAGCCGACGTTCTTCGGCAGGAGGTCGGTGTTGAGCGCGAGCACGGAGAGCAGCGCCCCGCCCATCGCGCCCAGCCAGTAGCTCCCGTTGATGATGAGGTCGACGCGGCCGCGGTACTTGCTGGGGATCAGCTCGTCGATGGCGGAGTTGATGGCCGCGTACTCGCCGCCGATGCCGAAGCCCGTCAGGAAGCGGAACAGGAAGAACCACCATGCGGAGAACGACAGCGCGGTCATCGCCGTGGCCGCGAGGTACACGGCGAGGGTGACCAGGAACAGCTTCTTGCGCCCGAACCGGTCGGTCAGCCACCCGAAGAACAGCGCCCCCGAGCAGGCCCCCGCCACATACAGGGCCGCGCCGAGGCCGGTGACCTGGGCGTCGGTGATCGCGAGGCCGCTGCCGTGCTCCGAGAGCCGGCTCGCGATGTTCCCGACGACCGTGACCTCGAGCCCGTCCAGGATCCACACGGTGCCGAGCCCGATCACGATCATCCAGTGCCAGCGCGACCAGGGCAGCCGGTCCAGTCGCGACGGCACCGCGGTCGTGATGGTTCGCGGGCCCGGCCCGGTGTCCTGTGCCGCACTGCTCATGAGCTGCCTCCTGCCGCCGCCACCGCACCTGCCGGACGCGAGTACCCGGCGGTCACCGGACATATTCCCCGCAATCACCCGCTCGCGGTCGGACCTGAGCCAGTGCGGCGCGCCCAGGGGCTCAGAGCGCGGGCAGGGGAGCGGGGCCGGCCGTCAATTCCAGCGGCGCGAAGCCGTGTTGGCCCAGATCCGGCGGGAGGTCTCCTGCGGGTACGGCACGGCGCTCGGCTCGGCGTCGTACACCCGGGTCAGCCGCTCGCCGGTGCGGTAGCGGCCCAGCCCGGGGCGCCGTGCGCGGCGACACCGTCCCACGGCCGGGCGGGCACGGGCGGGGCCAGGTGGACGGGGCCGACCGGCGGCTCGGCGAACGGGACGCCGCGGAAGACGGCCATGCCGTCCGCCATGCGGCCACGGACGGTTCCGGACGTCGTGCGGACCTCGGGGGCGAGCGTGGGTTCGGTCATGCGATGTCCCTTCTCCGCGGCGGAACTCCACGATGCGGAGCCGGGAAGGGGAGGAGGGGCCAGGGTGATCGTGCTGCTGCCGGAGCCTCAACCAGGCCTCAGGGCAGGCGAGTTGGCGGCAGGAGTGGACCGGTGGCGGGCGGGTCGGGCGCCGCCCGCCCACGGCGGGCTAGGGGACCTCGCGCAGGTAGAGCGCGCCGCAGGTGTGACAGAAGGGGTGGGCGCGGTCCGTACCCCAGGCGTCGTCGGGCAGTTCCTCCGCGTCCTTGGCCAAGTCGCGTCCGCACATGGCCCGTTCCTCGTCGCCGCGGACCATGTGCCACTCCTTGAGGATGCCGCCGTCGGGAAGTCTTTCGGCAACGATGCGATGGCGCACTGGTGACTCCTCATCCGTGTCGGGCCGCGCCCGGCCGCCCGGCCGCGGACGCCGGGTACGCCCCGGCCATTCGACACTGTCACCGGTACCACGCCGACGCATGCGGAACGCCTGCCGAAGGTGACGTCGTGCCGGGCTCCGGCTCACCGCCCGGCGGCCAGGAGCGTCTCGGCCATGGAGCGTGCCCCGAGGGCCGGGGCCGGGCCGGGGTCGAGCGCCGCGACGGCGGTCGCGCCCTCGACGAGGATCATCAGCTGGTCCCCGAGCGCGGGGGACCCCGCGTCGGCGGCCAGCCCGGCCAGGATCCGCCGGAGCTCCGCCTTGTGGCGGCGGGCGACGTCGTTCACCGCCGCCGGCGTCTCGCCCAGCTCTCCGAGGGCGTTGAGGAAGGCGCAGCCCCGGAAGGCGGGCTCGGCGAACCACTCGGCCAGCCAGTCGAAGACCGCGAGCACCCGCTCGCGCGGCTCCGCGGGCGCGGCCTCCACATGGCGTCGCAGCCCGGCCGTCCAGCGCCGGTCGTGGCGGTCGAGGTAGGCGGCGACGAGCGCATCCTTCGCGGGGAAGAGCCGGTAGAGGCGCTTCAGCGGTACCTGGGACTCGGCGCGGATGCGGTCCATCCCGACCGCCTGCACCCCGTACGTGTAGAAGAGCGCGTCCGCCGCGTCGAGCAGCCGCCTCCGCGCCTCGTCGTCGTCCATCACGCCGCCTGTCTGACTCATGACGCCATTATGACTTGCGCTGAGAACGGGCGTTCTCTACGGTACGGAACCGGAGTGAGAACGCTCGTTCTCGCCTTTCGCCGACCCGATCGGAGCCACCGTGACCGCCGACGTACGCCCGCCCCTGCCCCCGTTCACCGAGGAGAGCGCCCGGGCCAAGGTGCAGGCCGCCGAGGACGCCTGGAACTCCCGGGACCCCGAGCGGGTCGCCCTCGCCTACACCGAGGACTCGCGGTGGCGCAACCGGGACCGCTTCCTGACCGGCCGCGCGGAGATCCGCGCCTTCCTCGCCGAGAAGTGGCGGCGCGAGCTGGACTACCGGCTCCGCAAGGAGCTGTGGTCGTACACCGGCAACCGCATCTCCGTGCGGTTCGAGTACGAGTGCCGCGACGCGCGGGGCCAGTGGTGGCGCAGCCACGGCAACGAGCAGTGGGAGTTCGACGACGCCGGGCTGATGCGCCGCCGCGAGGCCAGCATCAACGACGTGCCCATCGACGAGGCGGACCGCCGGCTGCGCTGACCGGGCGGCTACGCCCAGTCGACGCCCAGCCGGGCCAGGGCGCTGCGCTGGCTGTGGCTGAGCCCGGCGCGCCGGCTCTTGAGGTTCGAGTACCAGATGCCCAGCTTCACGACGGTGCCGTCCGGCAGGATCTCCTCGTGCCCCCGGGGAATGGTGGTGCGCGCCTCGCGCTGGACGTACTGCGCCAGGGCCGAGATACCGCGGGTGAACGCCGCCGACACCTTCCCCGGGGTCCCGGCCGCCGGCCGCGCGGGAGGCGGCGCGGCGGGCTCCATGCCGAGCGCGGCCAGCCGCTCCCGCTGGGCCCCGGACAGGGCGCGCCAGTCCTGGCGCTGCCGCTCGACCCAGCGTCCGAGGTCGTCCCCGTCGAAGGTCACCCCGGGACGGATGTCGGGCAGCGCGCCGTCGGCGGCCACGAGGTCGCGCAGCACCGCGTACTGCCGCTGCCAATCCAGCGGCCAGGGGCAGTTCCAGTCCGGGTCGATCGCCGCGAGCTGGTCCGCCCGGCGCCCCGCCCGCACGGGGTCCTTGCCGAGGCCGCCCGTCCTGCGCAGGTTCGCCAGGTGCTGCCCGACGGGCTCGTCCAGCCAGACGGCGTCCTGCCGGGGCGCCAGATGGTGGTGGGCCCGGTGGAAGGCGCGGAACGCGGCGAGCTTGCCCTCCCACGCCTCGTCGCCCGGCTCCCACACCATCCCCGCCTCGTCGAGCTGGATCCTGCGGTGCTCGTCGAGTTCGCCGTTCCGGAAGGCGTGCCGCTGCTGCGCCACCCACCGGCCGAGCGGGAACACGGCGACGCCCAGGGCGACTTCGGTGTCGTACGGCACGGACACCAGCCCGGTGTGGTGGTGCTCGCGCCGCCAGCGGCGCAGCGCGCCCAGGCCTTCGAGCCACACCAGGGACTCGGGGCGGTAGACCCGGGTGCGCAGGAAGGCGGCGATGGTCGCGGGGTCGCGCGGGGTCGAGAAGCGCAGCAGCGGGTTCTCGTCGTCCGCGCCCGAGTCGATGATGCGGCCCCGGCCGTCGCGGCGCAGATGGGGAGGGCGGCCGCTGTCGGCCCCGCGCGTCAGGGCGTGCGAGGCGAGCTGCTCGACGAGCCGCTCGTCGTGCGAGCGCAGCCCCTGCAATACGGCCACGAGCGGCGCGTAACTGGCGGACGCGATCATGTCGTCCGGGTCCTCGTCCGGGGTGAGGAAGACCGGCACGAGGATCCGGGCGGTCTTGGTGGTGCCGTCCGGGTTGGGGCGCAGCGCCCGGCCGATGTTCTGGACGATCTCCACCTGGGACCCGCGGGTGTCGGCGAAGCAGATGGCCTCGACGCCGCGGGCGCCGACGATGTCCACGCCCTCGCCGAGCACCCGGACGCTCGCCAAAAAGGCGCGGCTCACCGGGCGCCCCCGGGGGTCGACGCCGTCCGCGAACTGCCGCAGCGCCTCGCGCCGTTCGGACACCAGATGGTCCCCGCACAGCCACTGGGACCACACCCGGTCCGCCGGGACGTGCCGGTCCGGTTCCAGGCCGTACGGCTCGGCCGGGGAGGGCGGCAGCTTCGCGGCCCGCCGCCGCGCCCGGCCGCTGACGTCGCTCGCGTACAGTTCGGCGGCGGTCGCGGGCAGCCGGGCCGCGAAGGCGCGGGCCTCCTCGACCCGGTGGTGGAACGTCATCACGGTGTGCAGGTCGTGCGCCGCGGCGTGTTCGAGCAGCGCGGTCTGGAGCAGCGCGAGGCGCCGCCCCCGCAGCACCTCCTCGGACGCCTTGGCGCGGGGCGGCGAGGGATCGCGGATCTCCAGGACGTCGATCTCGAACCCGGCCAGGATGCCGCGCTCGACGGCCTCGCCGAGACCGAGCTGGACGATCTGCGGGCCGTAGGTGGCCGAGTCCTCCGTCATGCTCGCGATCTCCAGCTCCCGGCCGTCCCTGCCGCGCGGGGCCCGGGGGGCGGCGAGGATGCGGGGCGTGGCCGTCAGATAGAGCCTCCGCGCGGCCGGGATGCGCGCCTGGTCGTGCACGGCGGCCCATGGGCGCCCGGTGTCGCCCGCGGTGCGGTGGGCCTCGTCGACCACCGCGAGGTCGAAGGGGTCGAGCCGCTGTCCGTACATCAACTCGCCGCCGGACAGGGCCAGTTCGAGAGGACCGGGCACCTTGTCCACGCCCGGCAGGGCTTGTTCCGCCGGGTCGTCCCGCTCCACCAGTGAGGCGTAGGTGGCGAGCACGACGGCGGGGCCCCGTCCGGCCCACAGCGCCAGTTGGATGGGGTTGGTGGTGCACCGCACGCCGAGACCGTCCAGGACCTCGTCGGCCTCCAGGGAGCACACCGCGACCATGGGGGAGCGGTGGCCGACGGCCCGCCAGGCCCGGGCGGTCTGCACCAGCAGGTCGAGGGTGGGCACGAGCACCAGGATCCGGCCGCGCGGGAACATCTCCAGCGCGGCCGACGCGGCGGTGTAGGTCTTGCCGCTGCCGGTCGCCGAGACGACCGTGGCCCGTGCCCCGCCCTTGGGCACACCGGAGCGGGCCGGGAAGCCGAACTGGGCGAGGATCCGCGCCTTCGCGTCCACCTGGTGCTCACGGAGCCTGATCACGCACGCCCACCGTTCCTCGTTCCTCGTCGCTGCCTCCGAAGGCAGCCCGGAGAAGGAAAACACTAAGCCTGCCCGATGTCGGCCACGGTGGCCGAGAGCGGCTCATCCGTCCGGTGCACCGCGCGGCGGCGAGATCGTTCCCCGGGACGATCTGCCGGGGCCGGGCGGCTTGCGAAGGTTGACGCCCCGTTCACCCGCCCGAAGGGAAGGCCCATGTCCTCGACCCGCCCGGATCGCCGTCGCACCCGCGCCGCCGCGACCACCGCCGCACTGGCGGTTGCCCTGCTGGCGACCGTCGTCCCGGCCGGGGCCGCGGCCCCCGCCCCCGCGACGGGCTCGGCCCCGGGCGCCGCCGTGAGCGCGCCCCGGCTCGATCGCAAGGCTCTCGGCGCGTCGCTGGAGGCGATCCACGCGGCGGGCATGTACGGCCTGAACGCGACCGTCAGGGACGGCGGGCAGGAGTGGCTGGGCGCCGCGGGCGTCGCCGACGTCGGCACCGGGCGCCCCATGCGGCCGGGGCTCCAGCACCGCGTCGGCAGCGTCACCAAGGCGTTCACGGCGGTCGCCGTGCTCCAGCAGGTCGCCAAGGGCCGCGTCGACCTCGACGCCCCCATCGGCCGCTACCTGCCCGAGACCGTCCCCGGCGAGCGCGGCCAGGAGATCACCGTACGGATGCTGCTCAACCACACCAGCGGCATCGACGACTACGTCCTGGGCGCCTTCCCCTCGCTGGCGCGCAAGTCCACCCAGAGCCTGGACGACAACCGCTTCCGCCGTTTCCGCCCCGAGGAGCTGGCTCGCCTGGGAGTCGAGGGCCCGGCCACGGGCAGGCCCGGCGAGAAGTGGTCGTACTCCAACACCAACTACGTCATCGCCGGGATGCTGCTCCGCAAGGTCACGGGCGAGGACCCGGAGGCGTACATCACCCGCAACGTGATCCGGAAGGCGGGCCTGCGCGACACGTACTTCCCGCGCACCCCCTCCATCGCCGGGCCGCACCCGAGGATGTACGAGTCGTTCTACGGCCTGATCGACCCGCCGCGCGACTACAGCGTGTACGACATGTCGTGGGGCGGCACCGCCGGGGCGCTGGTGTCCACCACCTCCGACCTCACCGACTTCTACCGCGAGCTGCTGCGCGGTCAGCTCCTCGCTCCCGCACAGCTGGAGGAGATGCGGACGACGGTGCCGGTGCTCGGCGCGAACGGGCAGGTCGTCATGCGCTACGGCCTGGGCGTGTACAGCGTCGACCTGCCCTGCGGGCGCTTCTGGGGACATGACGGAGCCGTGTTCGGCGCCGGGACGGACGTCCTGTCGAGCGAGGACGGCAAGCGCCAGATGGCGGTCGCCTACAACTTGATGAAGTACCAGAAGATCGGTCCGGACGGGAAGGTGGAGCCCAGCCCGATCGACGCGGCGTTCCTCGGGTTCTACAGCCAGGCGCTGTGCGGGACGGCTGCCGGGAACAAGCCGGGCAAGCCCGCGGCCCCCCTCGTCCCGCTCCCGCGGGATCTCGCCCCGATGGCGGCCGTGCTCCGCTGACGCCGTCGCATCGCCCTGCGCGATCCGGGTCGGCCGTGCCAACTGCCCCGTGCCACGGGGAGGTTCGGGGATGGCCGGTTCCGGACGGGCCGTATTCCCAAGCGCCGTCGCCGTCCCCATGCTCGGGCGGGGAAGCGGCGACGGAGCGCGAGGGGACGGACGGGCGATGACCGATGCTCAGCGGACCGGTTCGGATGCGGGCGGCGCGGTGAGCGCGGAGGCCGGCGCCGCCGTGGCGGGGATGGAGGCGTTCGACGACGTCTACGACCGGCCGGACCCGCGGGCCTACTTCCAGGCCCTCGGCCCGCTCGAATACCGCACGCCCGGCCACGCCCAGCAGATCTTCCGGCGGCTGCGGGCCGCGCTGGGCACGGCGGGCCCGGCCGACCTGACGGTGCTCGACCTGTGCTGCTCGTACGGCATCAACGCGGCCCTGCTCAACCACGACGTGACGCTGGAGGAGCTGTACGCCCGCTACACCTCGCCTGCGGCCGCCTCGATGAGCACGGACGAACTGGCCGCGTGGGACCGGGACTTCTTCGCCGGCCGGCGCCGCCCTGACCCGGTCCGCGTGATCGGGCTCGACATCGCCTCGCGGGCCGTCGCCTACGGGCTGCGGACGGGGCTGCTCGCCGAGGGGTTCACCGAGAACCTGGAGGCCGCCCCGCCCAGCCCCGCCCTGCGCCGCGCGGTGCGCCGGACCCGGCTCATCACGGTGACCGGCGGCGCGAGCTTCCTGTCGCACCGCACCTTCCGGCCGCTGCTGTCCGCGGCACGCGGGCCCGTGTGGGTCGCCGCGTTCGTCCTGCGCACCACCCCGTACGAGGAGATCGCGGGCTGCCTCGCCGGCTTCGGCCTGGCCACGGAACGGGCGGTTCCCACCTTCCCGCAGCGCCGCTTCACCGGCGCCCGCGAACAGCGGTACGCCGTCGAGGCGGTGACCGCTTCCGGGCAGGACCCGCGGGGCAAGGAGTGCGAGGGCTACTTCCACACCGCGCTGCACCTGTCCCGCCCCACCAGCGACGTGGTGACGACCCCGCTCGACACCCTGGTGCCGGCGGGGTGAACGGCGGCCCGGACACGCCGCTGCCGCCCCGTACCTCACGGGGCGGCAGCGGCGCGCGGGATCAGCTGCCGGAGGGGGCGTTGGCCGCGGTCACGTTGACGGCGGCCCAGGCCTTGTCCACCGTCTTGTACTCGGTGCTGGTCGCGCCGTAGAGGTCGGCGGCGGCGCTCAGCGTGGCGGTGCGGGCGTCGTGGAAGTCGGTCGTGGAGACCATGTACCGGGTGAGCGCCCGGTAGAAGATCTGCGTCGCCTTGTCCCGGCCGATGCCGGTCACCGTCGAGCCGTCGTAGGTCGGCGAGTCGTAGGCCACCGCGTTGATGGTCTTCTTGCCGCTGCCCTCGGCCAGCAGGTAGTAGGCGTGCGAGGAGACGCCGGAACCCGCGTGCACCTCGGTGTCGTACGACGCCGCCGACCAGTAGTCGACGGTGCCCTCCAGCTTGTCGAGCGAGGGGTGGTCCAGGCGGCGCAGGAACTTCTGCTGGAGGCCGAGCTTCTCGCCCATCAGGTAGTTGGGCGGGTTGTTCGGGTTGTTGGTGGCGAACTCGACGTTGCTGCCGAAGATGTCGGCGAGCGACTCGTTGAGCGCGCCGGGCTCGCCGAACTGGTTGTCGTTGGCGTCGACACGGGTCGGCTGGAGGTTCGCCGTCGCGTCCACGACACCGTGGGTGAGCTCGTGGCCGGTGACGTCGAGGACGACGAGGGGCTGCGCGAAGGTCTGCCCGTCACCGTCGCCGTACAGCATGCAGCCGCAGTCGGAGGACCAGAAGGCGTTGCCGACCTTGCTGCCGAAGTGGACCAGGGCGTGCGCGCCCGCGCCGTCGTTCTTGATGCCGTTGCGGCCCAGCGTCTTCTTGTAGAAGTCGAGGGTGCTGGTGATGCCGTACTGCGCGTCGACGGCGGCGGTGGCGCGGTCGCTCGCCCTGCCGGTGCCCCAGCGGTCGGTGGTGCTGGTGAACGGCTTGCCGCCCGCGAACTGCTCCAGCTCCTTGTTGCCCGCGTCACGGGTCTCGGTCTGGCCGCGGCTGGGGTCCTTGAGCGTGAAGGCGCTCTTGGCGGTCTGCGTGGTGGTCAACGACACGCTGCCGACGAACAGGGAGGAGCCCGTGCCGGTCGCCTGCGCCGGGAACCCGGTCGCGGCGGAGGACGCGAGAGGGGCGGGCGCGGCCGTCCCGAGCGAGGGGCTGAGCTTCTGGCCGCTCTTGCGGAGCTTCTCCCGCACGCTGGGCGACAGGAACGAATCGCTGGCCGGGGTGTTGCTGAGGACGGCGCCGGTGGCCGCGTCGAGGACCACGGTACGGCTGCCGGACTCGGCGGTCGCGCTGTCCTTGACCTGGATCCGGTAGGCGAGCGCCGAGCGTCCGGCGCGGGCGTCGACCACGAGCTGGGCGGCCCCGGCGGTGCCCTTGGCGGTGGCGGCGGCCTTGGCCTGGGCCTGTCCGGCCGTCAGCTTGGCGCCGGTGGTCGGCAGGTCGACCTGGTGGCGCAGCGCGCGGGTCACGCCGGTGTAGGCGGATCTCTTGTCCAGGTGGATGACCAGATCGCCGCCGAGGACCGGCAGTCCGCGGTGCGAGCGGACGAAGCGCACGTGCTGCTTGCCGTCCGTGTCCACCAGAACGTCGGTGGCCTGAAGCGTGTCGTCCTTGCCGACACCGGTGGCCGAGGCGTGGGCCAGGGCCGCGGTGCGGGCCGCTTCCACGACCGGCTGGAAACCGGCGCCGGCGGCGGGGGCGGTGGCCCCCGGGGTGGCGGGTGCGGCGACGGCCGTGGCCCCGCCTCCCGCGGTGATGGTGACGGCCGTGGTGACGGCCAGGGCTATCGCCAGGCTGCGTATGTGGGGTGTACGCACGGTGGGAGGTCCTTAGAGGTGCGGGGGCGGTCGGCTCAACAACCACCCGTACGCACGGTGCTGTTGTGCACCGCGGGGACCATGTGGTCCCGGCCGAAACCCTGCTATGCCCGCCATGAACATGTAAAGAGGCAAGATCGAGTTCGGTGCTCCCGGAACTCAGATTTAACAATTGCCCCCGACTTCGGTGGCCGGAAGGTGTCCAACTCCCCACTCGGCGGCGGAGATGCCGGATCGCACCGGAAAGTCGCCTCGCCCGCGCGACTTCGCGGCCGGTGCCGGACGAACCGTGCGCGAGGGGCGAACCCGCCCGGCTCGCACGCCTGTTGCGGACCGGAACCGGACGAAGTTCATCCTTTTCCGGCGTACGCCCCGGCCGTCACGGAAAGGTGGGTCCCGTGCCAACGGACGACGAGAAGGCCGACGGATTCGCAGCGGAGCTGCGGCGTCTGAGAGGCCTGCGCAAGGTGTCCCTCACCGGACTGGCCCGCTCGATCCACTACAGCAAGGGCTATCTCAGCAAGATCGAGAACGGCAGCAAACCGCCCACCCTCGACGTCGCCCGCCGCTGCGACGAGGCCCTCGACGCGCGGGGCACGCTCCTGCGCCTCCTGCCGAAACCGGCCGCCCTCCCCCCGCCGCGCACCGCCCCGGGCGCACCGGCCGACGCGACGGTGTGCCCCTACCGGGGACTCGCCGCCTACGGGCCGCAGGACGCCGCCTGGTTCTACGGCCGCGAGAGCGCGACGGCCGAACTGGCCGGGCGGCTCGCGGAGCGGATGGGCCGCGGACCGCTCGCCGTCGTCGCCCCCTCGGGCGCCGGGAAGTCGTCGCTGCTCCAGGCCGGGCTGCTGCCCGCGCTCCGCCGCGGCGCGCTGCCCGTCCCCGGCTCCGACCACTGGCCGGTCGTCGTGTGCACCCCGACCGCCCATCCGCTCAAGGAACTCCTGCGCTGCGCGGCCGACGTGCTCGGGGCGGCGGGCGCGGAGCTCACCCCCGAGGCGCTGGCCGAGCGGCCGGGCGCGCTGCTCGAAGCGTCGGCGGTGCCCGGCCGCGCCCCCGGTCTGGTGCTGCTGGTCGACCAGTTCGAGGAGGCGTTCACCCTCTGCGAGAGCGACCGCGAACGCCGCGACTTCGTCGCCGTGCTCCACGCCCTGGCCACCGCCCGGGACACCGACGGCACCACCGCCCGCGCCGCCGTCGTGGTGGGCCTGCGCGCCGACTTCTGCGGCCGCTGCCTCGACCACCCCCACCTCGTGGAGGTCTTCACCCACGGTCTGTACGCGCTCGGCCCCATGTCCGGCACCCAACTGCGCCAGGCGATCACCGGACCGGCCGAGCGAGCCGGGCTCAGCCTCGAACCGGGCCTGGTGGAACTGCTGTTGAGGGATCTGGGCACCGACTCGGCGTCCTCCGCGGGCTCGCTGCCGCTGCTCGCGCACGCCCTCCTCGTCACCTGGCAGCAGCGCACCAGCCGCACCCTGACCGTGGCCGGATACGAGACGACGGGCGGCATCCACGGCGCGGTCGCCCGCACCGCCGAATCGGTGCACGCCCGCCTCGATCCCGCCGAACAGCTGATGGCACGTCAACTCCTGGTCCGCCTCGTGCACATCGCGGACGACACCGCCCAGACCCGCAGGCCCGTGGAACGCGAGTCACTGATGCGGCAGTTGACCGACCCGGAGGCCGGGGCCCGCGCCCTCGACGCCTTCGTCCGCGCCCGTCTGCTCACCGCGGGCAGCGAGACCGTGGAGATCACCCACGAGGCGCTCCTGCACGCCTGGCCCCGGCTGCGCGGGTGGATCGACGCGGACCGGGCCGCCCTCGTGATGCGCCAGGAGGTCTTCGACGCGGCGACCCAGTGGGTCCGCTCCGGCCGCGATCCGAGTCTGCTCTACCGGGGCACCCGGCTGGCCGCCGTGCGCGACCGCTCGCACCAGGCCGCCGACCGCGCCCAACTCGGGCCGGTGGAGGGCGAGTTCCTCGGTGCCTGCGAGGCGGATGAAGAACGCGGGGTGCGCGCGGCGCGGCGCCAGATCCGGATCCGCCGCGCCCTGCTCGTCACCCTCGCCGGGCTGCTCGCGGTCGCGGTGACCGCCGGGGCCCTCGCCTTCCAGCAGAGCCGGCGCGCCCTGGACCAGAGCCGCACCGCCCGGTCGCAGGCCCTGGCCGTACGGTCCGGCGCGCTCGCGGCAGGCCAGCCGGAAGCCTCCATGCTGCTCGCCGCCGACGCCTACCGCACCGACCGCACACCCCAGGCGCGCGGCGCGCTGCTCAGCACCCAGGCGCAGTACTTCGACGGAAGGCTGCTCGGGCACACCGGGCCCGTCAACTCCGTGGCGTTCAGCCCCGACGGCACGTCCCTCGCGACGGCGAGCTCGGACGCGAGCGTGCGGCTGTGGGACACCGCGAGCCGCCGGATGACCGCCACTCTGACCGGGCACACCGGAGCCGTCACCTCGGTCGCCTACTCCGCGGACGGCACCCGTCTGGCGACCACCGGCGAGGACGGCACCGTCCGGCTCTGGGACGCGGTCGGCCACCGCATCACCGCGTCCCTGCCGGGACACCGAGGGGTCGTGCGCTCCGTGGCGTTCAGCCCCGACGGCACCACCCTGGCCTCCGGCGGAGCCGACCGCACCGTACGCCTGTGGAACCTGCCCGACGGCACCCCGCGCGCCGTCCTCACCGGGCACACCGACACCGTGATGGCCGTCGCCTTCAGCCCCGACGGGCACAGCGTGGCATCGGCCTCCGCCGATCGCACCGTACGGCTCTGGGATGTGACGGGCAGTCAGCCGCCGCGCGTCCTGTCCGGCCACAGCGACCAGGTGCTCGGCGTCGCGTTCAGCCCCGACGGCACCACCCTGGCCTCCGGCGGCGCCGACCGCACCGTACGCCTGTGGAACCTGCCCGACGGGACGTCGCGCGGCGTGCTGACCGGGCACAGCGACGACGTGAACGCCGTGGCCTTCACCCGGGCCGGGGACACCGTCATCAGCGCCAGCGGGGACGGCACCGTCAAGCTGTGGGACGCGGCCAACCACCGCGTGGTGGCCACCCTGTCCGGCCACACCGACTACGTCCTGGCCGTGGCCGCCGGACCCGACGAGCGCCTGGCCACCGCCGGATTCGACCAGTCCGTGGTGCTGTGGGACCCCGGCCGTTCGGCGCTCACCGCGCGGCCGTTCACCGAAGCGTGGCAGTCGGCGTTCTCACCCGACGGCCGGCTGCTGGCCTCGGCGGAGGCGGACCGCACCGTCCGCCTCTGGGACATGGCGCGCCACCGACTGCGCGCCACCCTCACCGGCCACGACGGCTCGGTGTTCGCCGTGGCCTTCTCGCCCGACGGCCGCCTGCTCGCCTCCGCGGGCTCCGACCGCACGGTCAGACTCTGGGACGTGGCCTCGGGCCGTCTCGAAGCGACCCTGATGGGCCACGACGGCTCGGTGTTCGCGGTCGCCTTCTCGCCCGACGGCCGCCTGCTCGCCTCGGCGAGCGCCGACCGCACCGCGACACTGTGGGACGTCGCCACCCGGAAGCCCTACGCCACGCTGCACGGCCACGAGGACTTCGTCAACGCCGTCGCGTTCAGCCCGGACGGCCGCACCCTGGCAACCGGCAGCGACGACCTGACGGTGCGGCTCTGGGACGTGAACGACCCCGGCCACGGCCCGCGTTCCCTCCTGCGCGGCCACACCGGCTCGGTGCGCGCGGTCGCCTTCGCCCCCGACGGCAAGACCCTCGCCAGCGGCGCCAACGACGGCACCGTACGCCTGTGGGACGTGGCGCGCCGCACGGCGGCCGGGGTGCTCGCCGGGCCCAGCGGCTCGGTGCGCGCGGTCGCCTTCAGTCCCGACGGCAAGACCCTCGCCAGCAGCGGCAGCGACCAGAGCGTCCGGCTGTGGGACCCCGCCCGCGCCGAACAGACCGCGGCGCTGAGCGGCCACAGCGGAGCCGTCTGGGGCGTCACCTTCGACCCGGCCCTGCCCGGCACCCTGGTGAGCAGCAGCAACGACGGGACCGTGCGGATCTGGAACACGGACGTGCCGCGCCAACAGGCCCAGGTGTGCCGCCTGTTGGGCGACACCGGCCCCGAACGCTGGGCCCATCTGCTGCCCGACGTGCCCTACCGGCCCCTGTGCCCCTCTCCCGACTGACCGCGGCCCAGGGCCGTTTCCCTGGGTGTTTCCCGTTTCCCGTCGGTACGGGAGACGCCCGGATCCTCGACAGCCACCCCGCCGCGGCCCAGGCTCGAACCACCGCGGCGGGCGATCTGGATCAGCACGGGACCACACCGCGGCCCGCCGGGAACGGTCCGGCGCCCGTACGACACGTACGACGAAACGGGGAAACAGCTCATGCGCCACACCCTTGCCAGAGCCCGGCGTGCCGTCGCCGCGGCGGGCATCATGGCGGTCTGCGCCATCGTGCCGACCGCCCAACTCTCCTCGGCCGCACCCTCGTCGACGGCCGAAGCGCCGCGCGCCGCGGCGGCCGCCGGCGGCTGCGACGTGCTCGCTCCCGGCGCCTCCGCCACCGCGCAGGCCGCGGTCCGGGCGGCCTGCTCCCAACTCGGCGTCTGGTACACGTGGGGCGGCGGGCACGGGCCCCAGCCCGGCGCCACCTACGGGGAGGTGGACCCCACCGACCCCGCCAGCGACCACGACCCCGAACGCCTCGGATTCGACTGCTCGGGCCTCGTCCGCTACGCCTACGCCCAGGCGAGCGGGCAGGACATCCTGGCCGGCACCGCCAACAGCCAGTACCACTCCTCGCACGTCACCGCCCGCTTCGGCGCGGGCCAGGGCACCGGGCCGCTGCTGCCCGGCGACCTGATGGCCTGGGGCGGCGACAACTCCATCCACCACATCGCCGTCTACCTCGGCGCGGGCAAGATGGTCGAGGCCCGTCAGTCCGGCACCCATGTGATGGTCAGCGACGTACGGCTCGGCGGGGACTACAACGGGGCGGTCCGCATCGGCGGCGGCCCCGGACCGAGCGGCACCTTCTCCACCTGGGGCACCGACGTGTGGACCCATGCCCAGCCGTCCACGACGAGCGCCCGGGTCAACAAGTTCGCGGGCCCGACCCGCGTACGGATCAGCTGCCAGAAGCACGCCCAACTCGTCGAGGCCGACGGCTACCGCAACGACGCCTGGTCCTACCTGCCCGACTACCAGGCCTGGCTCACCAACATCTACATCCAGGGAGCCGCTTGGCTCGACGGCGTCCCCACCTGCGCCTGACCGCCCCGCGCCCACCGCATCACACCACTTCCCGAGGAGTCCGCAGTGAACGTACGCAAGAAGACCGCCCTGTTCCTCACCGCCGCCGCGCTGACGGCCGGCCTCACCGCGACCGGGCTGCCCGCCGCCGTCGCCGCGCCCGCCAAGGCGGCCAAGCCCGCCGCCGAGTGCGGGGTCCGCTCGGACGGCCGGCTGTACTGCGGCAACAGGGCGGGCGCGAAGGGCTACGCCGACCGCTCCTACCGTTCGGCGACCCGCGGCACGCTGGTCGGCACCTTCAGCTGGTTCCAGTGCTGGGGCCACGGCGACCCGCACCCGGGCGGCAACGACATCTGGTACTGGACCCAGCTCGACAACGGCGCCTGGGGCAACGTCCCGGCCGTCGACGTGAACACCGGCCAGGACCCGGCCCCCGGCCTGCGCGAGTGCTGATCCAGGCACCGCGCTGAAGCACCGGGCCGCCCGTCGAATCCCCCGACGG
Source organism: Streptomyces sp. NPDC045846 (assembly GCF_056431605.1). Classification (NCBI taxonomy): domain Bacteria; kingdom Bacillati; phylum Actinomycetota; class Actinomycetes; order Kitasatosporales; family Streptomycetaceae; genus Streptomyces; species Streptomyces sp. NPDC045846. The sequence goes on from NZ_JBWKKJ010000006.1 coordinate 494,612, forward strand.
GCGGCCCGGCCATTTGCTCAATCCACTTGCGGTGAGTGGGAGTTGAGCGCATGACCAGGACCCGTTCCGGGCCGGGGTCCGGAACCGCTCAACCAGCAAGCTCCGAACGGGGGTTGTGGACAACCCTTCCCTCCGGGGCGGCCCCGTATCGGAGTTGCAGGACCGCTGGTCACGGGAAGAGCAGCGAATCCCGGGGCCCGGACCCTTGCGCCGTCGCGAACAACGATCCGAGCCCCGCGTCGAAGCGCGCGGTGTACGAGACGTCGTCCATGAACCCGCCGCCGTGCTCCGCGCCGCCCAGCACGCCGACCACGGTGGCCACGCCGTCCGGCCCGGAGACCATCCAGGGGCTGCCGGACACCCCGGTCGAGAACCCCGCGCACCGCGCCTGGCGGAAGTCGTTGTAGGCGGGCTCCGCATCCACCGTGCAGGCGTGCTGGCCCGGCCTGTCGTACGGATAGCCGACGAGCGTGACCCGGGCGACCTGGGGGGCGAGCAGCTCCGGGTGCGCGGGGACCCGGAGCGCCGAGCCGACCGCCTCCTGCACACTCCTGCCGCCGACCCGGGCCACCCGCACGAAGGCCCAGTCGTACGGCCAGTGCTCGGCGCCCCTGCGGGCCTCGGCGAAGCGGGGATCGGGCAGGGCCGCGAGGACCGGCCACTCGCCCCGCGGGGCCAGCCCGTCGTGGTAGCCGGGGGCGAACGCGGCCCCGTCCAGCGGCAGGCAGTGGGCGGCCGTCACCAGCAGATCGCCGTGGCGGCTGTCCACCACGGCGGCCGTGCAGGACTGCTTGCCGCCCGCCCGCAGAAAGACCCCCACCGCCGCATACGAGCACGCCGACGACAGATCGTGCGGGTCGGCACGGCGCTGCTCCGCCGCGCACGCGGCCGACCGCGGCGGGCGGAGGCGGTGGTAGTCCGCGCCGTCGATCCTGGCGCTCTCGGCGGAGCCGTCCAGGTAGCGCGCGGCGCTCGCCCGGGGCGGACCGGCCGCCGCCGTGGGCCGACCCGAGGAGGCCGCGGCCGACGCGGTCGACGCCCCGCCGTCCCGGCCGGGGCAGATCATCAACACGCAGGTGAGCACCGTGATCACAGCCGCCCCCAGAACGAGGCCGAAAGCCGCGCCGGGCCGGTGGCCACCGTGCGCATTTCTTCTCATAAGCACTCTGGCGAGGCTAGGGCCCGGGCCCGGTCAGGGGCCGCGTCGACACGACCGCCAACCGGGCTGAAAAACACGCCGCGCGGCCCGGCACCCGCCCCGACGGCCTGCGGGTCGGGCGGGGCTGAGGGAAGCTGGGAGGGCGGGCCGTCGGCCCCGCCCCTAGGAGGCCGGGCGCGCAGGAGGTGTGCATGGACCCCGTGGCGGCGTTGCGGCGGATCGCCTTCCTGCTCGAACGCGGCAGGGGCGCGACCTACCGCGTCCAGGCCTTCCGGAACGCCGCGGCCGCGATCAAGGAGTTGCCCCCGGACGAGCTCGCGGCGCGCGCCGCGGTGGCCGGCCAGCTGGAATCGATCAAGGGGATCGGCCCGAAGACCGCACAGGCGGTACGCGAAGCACTCGCCGGCGGGGTGCCCGGCTACCTCCAGCGACTGGAGGACGACCTGGCGGCCGCCGCCCCGCTCGCCGTCGGCGGCGACAACCTGCGGGCCGCGCTGCGTGGCGACTGCCATCTGCACTCCGACTGGTCGGACGGCGGCAGCACGATCGACGACATGGGCGGCACGGCGGCCGAGCTCGGGCACGAGTGGGCCGTCCTCACCGACCACTCGCCCCGGCTGACCATCGCCAACGGGCTGAGCGCCGAGCGGCTGCGCAGCCAGCTGCGCGTGGTGGCCGGACTCAACGAGCGCTGGGCGCCGTTCAGGCTGCTCACCGGAATCGAGTGCGACATCCTCGACGACGGCTCCCTCGACCAGGAGGACGAGCTGCTCGACCAGCTCGACGTCGTGGTCGTCTCCGTGCACTCCAAGCTCCGCATGGACGCCGCCGCCATGACCCGGCGCATGATCGCGGCGGTGCGCAACCCGCTGGCGGACGTCCTCGGACACTGCACCGGACGGCTGGTCACCGGCCGGGGGCGGCCCGAGTCCGAGTTCGACGCGGACGCGGTGTTCGCCGCCTGCGCCGAGAGCGGTACCGCCGTGGAGATCAACAGCCGCCCCGAGCGGCTCGACCCACCGCGCCGACTGCTGACCCAGGCGGTGAAGGCGGGGGTCCTGTTCGCCATCGACACCGACGCCCACGCCCCCGGCCAGCTCGACTGGCAGCTGTACGGCTGCGCCCGGGCCGAGGAGTGCGGGGTCCCGGCCGAGCGCGTCATCACGACCTGGCACGCCGACGACCTGCTGACCTGGACCCGCACTCGCCAGACCCCGGCCGGTGCGGCCCGTCCGGCCCGCGCCTCCTAGGAATCGGCCGCGGCGCGCTCGACGCCGCAGCGCCCGGCCCGCCCACCCCCGGCCGACGGAGCGCACACGCGAGAGCCGGGGCGTTCACCCACTGCTGGGTGAACGCCCCGGCCCGGCTGCCGTCCAGGTCAGATGTCGGAGGCGCCGGCCTCACGCATCTCACGCTCGGCGCGCTCCTGCGCGTCCTGGCCCCGGCGGGAGGGGTCGAGGTCGTCGGGGGACTGACCCATGCCCTTCGACGCCCGCTCCTTGGCCCGCTCGGCGGCCTGTCGTGCCTTGTCCTGGAACTTCTCGGCCTTGCCCATGGAGATTCACTCCTGTACGTGGGGGGATCGAACTCCTCCACCGTGACACGACCGGTCACACGCCGCTCGTCGAAGCGTTACGCAGCGTGAGAGGTGGCCTCGGCGGCGTACTGCCAGAAGGCGTTCATCAGGGTCGGCGGGGTGGGCCCGGTCATCTCGACCTGGGTCAGCAGGATCGAGACGGCGCCGGTGGACGGCACGACGTAGGCCGAGGTGCCGGTGCCGCCGACCCAGCCGTAGCGGCCGGGCACGTTCCAGGGCTCGACCCGCGCGACGTCCACCGACCCGCCGAATCCCCAGCCCTGGCCCTGGAGGAACAGCGTGGCCTCCGCGCGCTGGGCCGCGGTCAGGTGGTCGGTGGTCATCTGCCGCACCGCCTCGGTCGACAGCAGACGGCGTCCCCCGACGCTCCCGGCGCCGAGCAGCAGCCGTGCGAAGGCGTGCAGGTCGTCGACGGTCGAGACGAGCCCGCCCGCGCCGGACGGGAAGGCGGGCGGAGTGCTCCACTGCCCGTCGGGGGCGTCGACGAGTTCGAGGCCGCCCTCCGCGCCCGTCTGGTAGCAGCTGGTGAACCGGTCCAGATCGCGGGCCGGTACCGAGAATCCGGTGTCGGTCATGCCGAGCGGCTCAAACAGGCGCTCGCTCAGGAAGTCGGGCAGCGTACGCCCGGAAACCCGTGAGACCAGGACGCCCTGGAGGTCGGAGCAGGCGTTGTACAGCCAGGCCTCGCCGGGCTGGTGGAGCATCGGAATGCGGCTGAGGCGGGCGAGCCATTCGTCCGTCTCGGGCACTGCCCGCGGTCGCGGGGGCGCCTGGTGGAGCTCGCTGAACAGCGGCGTGACGGCGGGCAGCGAGAAGTCGGACGGGAAGCCGTATCCGGCGCGGGAGTCGAGCAGATCGCCGACCGTGATCGGCCGGACGGCCGGGACGACGTCGTCGACGGGGGAGGACGGGGTGCGGACGACCATGGGCGAGGCCAGCTCCGGCAGCCACTCGGCGATCGGGTCGTCCTGCGAGATCAAGCCGTCGTCGATCAGCATCATGACCGCCGCGGCGGTGACGGGCTTGCCGATCGAGGCGATGCGGAAGATCGAGTCCCTGGCCATGGGGGAGGTGCCGGAGAGATCCTGGGAACCGGCGGCCGCCACCTCCACCTGATCGCCCCAAGCCACCAGGCCCACCGCACCCGGCACCGTCCCGTCGCCGACGTAGGTGTCGAGGATCTTCCGCAACGCGTTCATGGTCCACCTTCTCGAAGGTCCGCTCGTGCACATCCGGTCCCAGAAGAGACTCCTCGGTGGGCCCGGAATCATCGGTCGTCGCCCCGCGCCCTTCCAGCACCGGCCGCCACGCACGGGCCATCCCCGGTCACCCGAAGTAGCTCCGCCGGGCGGCGGAAACGGTGGGATCCTGGAACCGGGACATTTCGCCCCGAGGAGGCACTCATGCGTAAGGTCGCTGACTGTCGGGACTACCCGAGCGAATCGAATTGCAGCCTGGCGATTTCCGGTGAGGAAGACGAAGTCGTCCGGGCGGCCGCCGAACACGCCGCATCGGTGCACGGCCACACCGACACCCCTGAACTGCGAGAAGAGCTGCGGAAGATGCTGAAGGACGAGGCAACCGTCTAGAAGCCGTGATGTCACCGCACCGCCCCGGGTGGTCAACGGCCCCTCCTGTGTGACGTAGGGTGGAGTCATCGACGCGGGGTGGAGCAGCTCGGTAGCTCGCTGGGCTCATAACCCAGAGGTCGCAGGTTCAAATCCTGTCCCCGCTACGGAATTTCGGCCCCCCGGCACCCAGTGCCGGGGGGCCGAAACGCGTGTGGGTGGTGCCGTGGGTGGTGCCGCCACCGCCATGGGGCGGGCCACCATGACCCCACCAACCTGTGGCGCCCCTGTGCTCTCCCTGTGGGTCGGGCTCGTGGGGGTGAGTGCACGCGGGGGCTCGTGCGCGGGGAGCGCCGAGGGTGTGTCGATGTCCTGTTTCTGTTGCGTGCCGGACTCCTCGCTTCACGTGGTGCGGATGAGGTCCAGAGTGTGGGTGTCCGGCCGCGACACGGGTCGGTCGTCGACACCACACGGGGGTCGAGCGGCGTGCCGTCGGCCGCCTTGAATTGGGGGTTTCCATGTCCGTTTCCCTGTCCGCGCCTTCCATATCCCGCGTCTGCGCGGTCCTCGGCGTCGGTACCGCGCTGGCCGCGGCCACGGCTCTGCCCGCCACCGCCGCGGCGCCGCGCTCGCCGGTCACCTTCGGGACCATCCAGTACGACAGCCCCGGCAAGGACGACGGCTCGCAGCGCAGCCTCGACGCCGAGTGGGTCACCGTCACCAACACCGGCCGCGCGTCCGTGAACCTGAAGGGGTGGACGCTCAGCGACCGCGGTCACCACGTCTACACCTTCGGCGCGTTCACCCTGGGCGGCCGTGCCTCGGTGCGCGTGCACACCGGGATCGGCCGCAACACCCGTACCGACGTGTACCAGAACCGCCGTGCCTATGTCTGGAACAACAGCGGGGACACCGCCACGTTGCGCGACAGCCACGGTCACACCGTGGCCACCAGGTCCTGGGGCCGCCACTGACGCCGCCGCGCGTCAAGTGATGGGCGCACAGCGGCGGTTGACGGCGGCCAGCACCTCGGGAGGGGAGTGCCGGCCGCCGTCGTTCCCGTTCCCTCCCGGCGCCGTCCCCGGGGAACGGAACCAACGCACCCCGGCGTGCATCTACACCGGCGACGTCGGGCCCTGGGTGGGGGCCTCGGTAGGGGGATGTGAATGTTCGCTGTAGGTGGGATCTTCGGGGTGGTGTTCGGAAGTGTGGGCCTGCTGTTCGTCGCGGTGGGCATCGGGGCGCTGGTCTGGATGGTCCGCAAGGTGTCGGAGCACCGGCGCACCCTGCGCGAGGGGCTGAGGGCGGAGGCCCGCTGTCTGGAGACCCATGTGGTGCGCACCCATACGTCCGGCGGCGCCACCCGTGTCCGGCGCCGTCTGATCGTGGGGTTCCGTACGGTCGGCGGGCGTGAGGTACGGGCGCGGGTGACGTCGCGACACCCCTATGTTGCGGGAGACGTGGTGCCGGTGCGGTATGTGGCGCACCGCCCCGAACGCGCGGTGGCGGACGAGGCGCCGACCGGCGTCGGCGTGGTGGCGTGCCTGTTCGGCGGAGCGATGGTGGCCGTGACGTGTATGGGCCTGTTCTTCGCCGCCGTCGGATTCGGCACGGCCCTGTTCCTGGGTACGGCGGCCGACGACGGTGGCCCGGCCCCGTTGCCGGATCCGTATTTCACCGCGGCGCCCTGAGCGCGCCGGGGCCGGGGATTTCTGGTGTGCGGGCGGCGGTGGGATGATGGCGCGATGTCTGATCGTGTTGTTGTTGCCGCCTGTGACGGTGCCTCGAAGGGCAACCCCGGCCCCGCCGGATGGGCCTGGGTGATCGCTGATGCGCAGGGACGCCCGGAACGTTGGGGCGCGGGGCCGCTGGGCACCGCCACCAACAACGTCGGGGAGCTCACCGCCCTGGAACGGCTGCTCGAAGCCGTCGACGCGGGCACCCGCATGCAGGTGCGGATGGATTCCCAGTACGCCATGAAGGCGGTCACGCAGTGGCTCCCCGGCTGGAAGCGCAACGGCTGGAAGACCGCCGCGGGCAAGCCGGTCGCCAACCGGGAACTGGTCGAGCGCATCGACGAGTTGCTGGCCGAACGAGATGTGGAGTTCGTCTATGTGCCTGCACACCAGGTGGGTGGCGACCCGCTGAACGCGATCGCCGACCAGGCCGCGAGTGACGCGGCCACCACCCAGCGGCCGGCCGGTACCGCCCTCGGCGATCAGGAGATGCCGGTGCCGGCACCGGCCCGTGCCACCGCCTCACGAGCCAAGCCCGCCACCGCGCGCAAAGCGTCGTCCGGTGCCTCCTCGGCCCCGTCGGGCAAGCCGCGGACCATCAAGGCGAAGTTCCCCGGACGCTGCCCCTGCGGCCAGTCCTATGCCGCCGGCACACCCATCATGAAGCGGGACGGCGGCTGGGGTCACCCGGACTGCAGCCCAGTGGGGTGAGGCACGGGGCTGCCATGTCATCTGTCCGGTAGGTGGCTCCGAGCGTGCCGGCCGAGCCGGCACCACGCGCGGATCAGTTCGTGGCCGCGGGGGTGACGGCGCCGTCCTCCTTCTTGACGTCGGAGCCCGCGGACTCCGCGGCCGCGGAGGTGGCGGTGCTGTCGGGCGCCGTGTAGAACACGGACCGGTTCTGCCGGGTGCGCTGCGCCTGCCCCTTGGCGACGAGGTTCTCGAGGGTGTTGCGCACCACGGTGCCCGCGATGTTGCGCTGGGGGTGTGCGTCGGTGAGACCCGCCGTGATCTCGGCCGCCGAGCGCGGCTCGCCGCTCTGCGCGAGGTGGGCCGCGACGAGCTCCCGGAGCGTGGGAGCACTGCCGGAAGTCTTGGCCTTGGCGGCCGGCTGAGCCTGCTTCTTGGCCGCGCGACCTGCGGACTTGGATGCCTTACGCGCCTGCGGGACGCGCGGGGACGACGTACCTGCGGCCTTCTTCGGGGCCTTGTCGGGCGCGGGCGCGGCGGGGCTGCCGATCGCCTCCCGCATGGAGGCCAGCAGGGCGTGGTTGTTCTCCAGGACACTCAACTGTTCCTGAAGGGCGCTGATCTGGGCAGCGATCTGTTCGCGTTCGGCGACATTGCTGTCCAGGTCGCTCTGGATCTGGGCGGCGTACTGGGACTGGAGCGTGGTGCTTTCCGGCACGAGTTGTTCCTCCGGGGCGTGTGCGTACGTGATTGTTGCCGGATGTTACGCGCCTCAGCTGTGTTGGGGCACCCACTTGACAGTAGATGAGACCGCTCGGAGTGAGAGAGTTCTCCGCTGAACCGCCCCGCCGAGTACATCGAGTGATGTCCAACCCCGAGCATGGGAGCCGCTTCCGTGTACGTGTGAGCCCCTGACCGGCTCGATCGTCGCCCCCTGTGGGCGGCACCCATGGGGGAGATGTGCCGTGTGTGTGGTGACGGTGCACCGCATGCCACGGGCCCGGCCGGTGTCTCCCTCCCCGCGACGTCACTCCGGTGCCGTGTACCGGAGTTCACGCTCGCCCAGGGTGCGGCGCACACATGCCGCGACCACCCGGCCCAGGCTTCCGGTACGGGTGAGCAGCTCGCGCTGGACGCGGGCCCCGTTGCCGCGGGCGAGCAGTTCCGCGGCGCCCTTGCGGGCCCACGCGAGGTCCCCGGTGTCCTCGAGCGCCTCCCGTGTGTGCTCGAAGAGCGCCCGTACGACGACCGGCGCCGGGGCCGGCCGCATGGTCAACGGGTGCAGCAGGACGTCGTCGAGCCCCGAGCGCGCGGCCCGCCACGCGGCGAGCCGCAGCAGACTCACCCCGTGGGCCAGCGGTGGCCGCCCCGCCCGCCAGTCCCGGGCGGCGGTCTCCACCAGGGCGCGCGCCAGCCCCGCCATGAGCAGCGTGGTGGTGGCCTCCAGACACACGTCGGCGACCCGGATCTCCACGGTGGGATAGCGGTGGGAGAGCCGGGCATCGAAATAGATCATGCCCCGGTCGTGCACCACACCACTGGTGACCATGTCGGCGACCTGGGCGTGGTAGCGCTCGGCCGAGCCGAAGACGCCCGTCGGCCCGGACATGGGCCACCGCCCCCACACCCTGCTGCGGTAGCTGTTGTACAGGGTGTCGTGACCCTGCCAGTACGGCGAGTTGGCGCTGAGCGCGGTCAGGACGGGCAGCCACGGCTGGATCCGGTCCACGACGGCGACGCCCTCGTCGTCCGATGCGACCGACACATGCACATGGCAACCGCAGGTGAGCTGTTCCTGGGTCGTGAGACCGAACTGCTCCTCCATCCACTGGTAGCGGTGGCCCGCGTTGACGGCGGGCCGGGCGGGCAGCGGAGAGGTGGCGAGGGCGACCACCGCCGCCCCCGCCTCCGCCGCGTGCCGGGCCGCCTCGTGGCGCCAGCGCACGATCTCGCTGCCGAGCTCGTCCATGTCGGTCTGCGGGCGGGTGCCGAACTCCAGCTGCTGACCCTGCAGTTCACGGGCGAAGGTGCCCTTCAGCGGGCCGCCTCCGTCCGCGGCGCACTTGGCCAGCCGGGCCAGCACCTCCGAGGACAGGGCACACGGCTGCCCCGTGCCCGGGTCAACCAGGAGCAGTTCCTCTTCCACGCCTACGGTGCGCAAAATGACGCTCCCATCCTGTCCGGGCGCCCTGGGGGCGGCACGGTAAACGGCCGGGGGCACCAGCATGCCCGGCCGGTGCCGCCCCCGACTCCTGGTGAGGGGGCCGTCTTTCGGTCACACCCGGAAGGGGCGGACACCGCCTGCCCCAGGGGGCGCGGTGGGGCCCCGTCCGTCACTCGGCCCCCAAGGAGCGGGCGTCCTGACACGCCGCCTGCCGGGGGGAATCCCCGACCGGAGGGTGCCGTGGCGGTATTCCTTGGGGCGCGGGGGCGGCCGTGGTGTCCGCCGCCCACGTGCCAGCACGCGGAGCACCACCACCTGTGGCGCCACCACATGAACGCCGCACCATGATGCGGACGTACCGATGTAGGGGAGAACTGCCGATGCGCGTAAGTCTTGTCGCCGCCGGGGCCGTCGCGGCCGCCGGAGTGCTTCTGGGAGGGGCCGCCGGCCCGGCCGCCGCCTCCTCGGGCACCGTGTCCGCCAACCCGACCGGGACGATCGCCAAGGACGGCACCGTCACCCTGTCCGGCACCTACCGCTGCACCACCTCGGCGCCCGGCCCCGTCTTCGTGGCGAGCACGGTGGGGACCGACTCCGTGCGGCACGGCATCGGCGGCACGCTCGCGCGGTGCGACGGCGCCGAACACACCTGGGTCAACCACGCCAAGCCCGCGCACGGAACGCCGGTGGCGCCGGGGTCGACCGAGATCGAGGCGACCCTGATGCAGCTGGACACCCGCAGCGGCCTGCCGCTGCCCGCCATCCTGGCCACCGACCGGCACAGCGCGAACCTGCTCCCCGCCACGGGCTGACGGCCCCTTCCGCCCCGTCCCGGCACCCCCGACGTCCGAGCGCGCTTCTGGTTGCCTCCGCAAGTGTGCGTGCGGTGAGTTTCGGACATACCTGCATTCATGGGGTCCGGGGGTGCGCCGTGCCCTTGAAATGTTCCCCCGGCGCGGGGAGAAGTCCTGTGTACCTGACCCTCAACATCTTTAATTCATCCGGCCGTTGCCCTGATCTGGCCGATGATTTTCTTGATCCAGTGCCAGGATGGCACTGGAAACGACCGAAAGTGTCTCGTTTGTTTTGACTCCTGATCGGCACGAGGTGAAGGTCTCGTGCATGTCCCCTTCGCCCCGGGCCGCTCCCAGTGGCCTGCTCCGCATGCGCGACTTCCGATTACTGCTCGCCGGAGCCGCGGCCGGGCAGGTCGGCGCCCAAGTCACCTTGGTCGCCCTGCCCTTGGTGGCCGTCCTCGAACTCAAGGCGCCCGCCTTCCAGGTGGGACTGCTCACCGCCGCCGAGACCGCCGCGTTCCTGCTCATCGGACTGCCCGCGGGGGCCTGGGTCGACCGGATGCGCAAGCTGTCGCTGATGATCCGCGCCGACGCGGTCCGCTCCCTGGCCATGGCGAGCGTGCCGCTCGGCGCCGCGGCGGGCGTGCTGACCATGACCCAGCTGTACGTCGTCGCCCTGGTCACCGGCGTGGCCACCGTCTTCTTCGACGTGGCCCACCAGAGCTATCTGCCCCAACTCCTGCCCCGGGAGCAGCTCGTCTCCGGCAACGGGGCGCTGGAGACGGTGCGTTCCTCGGCACAGGTGGCCGGACCCGGCCTCGGCGGCGGACTCGTCCAGCTCGTCGGGGCCCATCTGGCGATCGTGGCCGACGCGATCGGCTACGCGCTGTCCGCCGTGTTCCTGCTGGCCATCCGCCGCCCCGAGAGCAAACCCGAGCCGGTCCCCGGCGCATCCCTGCGCAAGGAGGTCGCGGAGGGCCTGCGCTTCGTCCTGGGCCACCCGCTGCTCCGCGTCATCGCGGGCACCACCGGCCTCGGCAACTTCTTCACCGCGATGCTGATGGCCACCCAGACCATCTTCCTGGTCCGCGTCCTCGACCTGCCCCCGGCCGCCGTCGGTGTGATGCTGTCGGCCTCGGCCGTCGGCGGACTCGCCGGCGCGCTCTGCGCGGGCCGGCTGGCCGGGCGCTTCGGCCAGGCCCGCGTCATCTGGCTCTCCGCCCTGGCCACCGGGCCGTTCGCGCTGCTGTGGCCGCTGTCCGGAAAGGGAGCGGCCGCCGCGCTGTTCGCCGTCGCCTCCGGCGTGGTCTTCTTCGGCGCCGTGGTCTACAACGTCGCCCAGGTCAGCTTCCGTCAAACCCTGTGTCCGCCCCGCCTGCTGGGGCGCATGAACGCCACCCTGCGCTTCCTGATGTGGGGCACCCTGCCGCTCGGCGCGCTCGTCGGCGGGGCCGTCGCGGACGCCTTCGGAGCGCGCTCGGCCCTGTGGGCCTGCGCGATCGGCTTCCTGATCGTGCCGCTGCCCCTGCTGCTCTCCCCGCTGCGCCGGATGCGCGACCTCCCCGACGCCGCGGACCCCGAGGACGACGCCCACCGGCCCGCGACGCCCGGCCACGACGAAAACGTGCCCGTCGCCTGACGCCGAGCGACCGCTCACCACCCCTCCCGAGGGCAACCGCACGCACGCCATGCCCGACCCAGAGTTCCCGACCCGAGAGAGGATCACGTGCTCCCCAGCATCACGGGCCAGTATCTGGCCCGCTACCAGCGCCTCGGCGCAGGTGACCCGGCCGCCGGACTGCTGCCCGTCACCGGGGCCCAGCGGCGCTTCCTGCTCGTGCGCTCCCTGGACCCCGCCGGCCGGGCCGACATCGTCCCGATGTTCTTCGCCTTCCCGCGCGGCACCGTCGACCCCGCGCGGTTGCGCGCCGCCGCGGGCCACCTCGCCGCCCGCCACCCCGTGCTGCGCTCCCGGCCCCGCGTCGTGCGCGGCACGCCCGTGCTGCAGACCGGCGCGCCGGACGTGCCGCTGGACCCGGTCGCCCTCGCGCCCGGCGAGAACGCCGAGGACGCGCTGCGCCGGACGCTGGCCGACTGGGCCGCCGACGGCCCGCCGCTGCGCCTGTTCCTCGCCCAGGACACCCCGGACACCGATGAGGAACTGCTCGCGGTCGTCCTGGACCACACCGCCTGCGACGGCCAGTCACTCGCCCGCATCGTCGAGGAGCTCGGCGACGCCTACCGCGACCGCCTCGGACCGGACGACCTGGCGCCCGACGCCGTGGCCGCCGAACTCGCCGCCTACCGGGACGCCGTCCTGCGCCAGCTCGACGCCGAGGACCGCGCCGCGGCGCCCCGCGCGCTGACGTACTGGGGAGAACGGCTGCGTACGGTCCGCGAGCAGGCCCCCCTGCCCGGATCACGGCCCGTGTCCGCCGAACTGCCCACCGGAGCGGCCGAGTCGAGGATCGTGTCGCCCGCCGGTGGCGTCCCCTTCCCGGCGCTGCTCGACGCGTGCCGCGCCGCCGCCGCGGCCCTGTTCGGGACGGGGCCGGTGGCGCCCATCGGCTACCCGTGGGGCGGCCGCCCCGCCGGCGTGGCACCCGTGCTCGGCTGCTTCCTGAACACCGTGGTCTTCCCGGCCGACACCCGGGGCACCGTTGCACCCGAGGGCACCGCCACCGACTGGTGGGACGACCTGGACCGCGCCGACACCCCCTTCGACGAAGTCGTCCGCGCCGCCCGGGCGGGCGGATCCGCCTGGTCCGGCAGGCTCGACGGGCTGCTCACCGTGGACGACGCCCGACACCGCACCCCGCTGCGGCTCGGCGGGACGGCCGGCCGCGAGGTGCACATCGGCGGCCGACAGGTGCGCGCCCCGTTCGCCGTCTCCGCCACCCAGGGGCCCGAACTCCATCTGCGCATGGTGTGGGACCGCTCCGTGCTCGACGACGCCGCGGCCGAAGACGCCTTCGCGGCGCTGCGCGGAGCACTGCCCGCCGAGGCCCCGGCCCACTGAGTCCGCCCCCGGGCCTCCCACCCGGACACCGGCGCACGACCCCCCTCCCCCCGAACTCCCAGCATCCGGCCGTGCCGCGCGATCCGCGGACCGGCCGGCCCGCCGCCGCGGGCCCACGACCGCGCGGCACCTTCCGACCCGACAACCCAAGGGATCGCCCATGCTCCCCCTCTCCTCCTCGCAGGAGATCGTCTGGCTGCACGAAGAAGTGCAGCCCGGCAGCCGCGCCTACAACTTCACCGCCGCGCTCGACCTGTGGGGCACCCTCGACGTCGAGGCGCTGCGCGGCGGACTGGCCGCCACGCTCGCCCGCCACCCGGGGCTGCGGCTCGAACTCGTGCCGGTGGCGGGCGCGATGCCGGGCCAGCGCGTGGCCGACGTCTGCCTGCCGAGGCTGCGCACCGTGGACATCACCTGGGAGGCCGACCCCGAGGCCGCCTTCCAGGACCTTCTGCGCTCCGAGGCGGAGACACCGCTGGACACCACCGAGGCGCCCCTGCTGCGCTGGACCCTCGTCAAACTCGCCGACGACCAGCACCGGCTCATCCACGTGGAACACCACCTGATCCACGACGGCCACTCGTTCGCGATCCTCCTGAACGACGTCTTCAGCGTCTACCGCGCCCATGTGCTCGGCGAGGACATCGAGTTGGGCACGCCCAGCTCCTACGCCGACCACGTGCGCGCCCGGGCCGACGACGTACGGGCCAAGGAGCTGGCCGCGAGCCTGGAGTACTGGTCCGACACCCTGCGCGACGCCTCCTACGACATGCCGCTGCCGGGCCTCACCCGGCCCGGCGCCCGGCGGCGCCACCACGGCGGCCAGCTGCGCCAGTCCATCGGGGCCGACCTCGCCGAGCGACTGCGCGCCCACACCCGCGAGCGCGGACTCACCCCGTTCGCCACCCTGCTCGGCCTGTTCGCGGAACTGTTGCGGCGCCACAGCGGACGCAGCCAGATGGTGGTCGGAACCGCCGTGGGCAACCGGCCGCGCGGCTTCGAGGACGCCGTCGGCATGTTCGTCAACACCATCCCGCTGCGGCTGAACCTGGACTCGGGCGTACCGGCCGAGGACGCCATGGACGAGGTGACCGACACCCTCATCCGCGCCCTCCCGCACCAGGAGGTGCCGGTCCAGGAACTCACCCGGGCGCTCGGCCTGCACACCTCGGGCGCCGACAACCCGCTGTTCAGCGTCATGTTCAGCGCCCACGACGCGGCGCTGCCCGAGATCGAGGTGCCCGGCCTCGACGTCACCCTGTTCGAAGGGTTCAACACCGGCACCACCCGCTTCGACCTCGATGTGGTGCTGCTCCCCGACGACCGGCGCGGTGTGAGCCCGCGCCACGGCGTCGCCGGGATGACCCTGGTCTGGGACTACGACGCCGACCTGTTCGGCGAGGACGTGGCCAAGCTGCTCGCGGAGCGCTTCCTCGACCTGCTGCGGGCCTACCTCGACGCGCCCGCCACCCCTCTCGCCGACCTCGCGCCGCCCGCCGTTGCCGGAAAAGCGGCGCCCGCGGCGATGGTCGTGCCCGGCCGCGACCCGCTCGACCCGGCCGTGGCCCACGACCCGTCCCTGCCCGCCCTCCTGATCGGCGCCCGGCGCCTCACGTACGGGGACCTCGACGCGCGGGTCACCTCCCTCGCGGAGCGGATGCGGGCGGCGGGAGTGACGGCCGGACAGCCGGTCGCCGCGGTGCTGCCCCGGGGTGCCGACTCCGTGGTCACGCTGCTCGCCTGCCTGCGGACCGGGGCCGTCTACTGCCCGCTGTCACCGTCCGACCCGCCCGCCCGCCTCGAGCTGCTGCTCGACCGGCTCGGCCCGGCGCTCGTCCTCACCGCCGAGGACAGCGCGGTACGCGTTCCGGACGGGCTGCCGAGCGCCGCGGTCGGCGCCGAGGCGCTGCCGCCCGCCCGCGCGGCCGAGGCCGTGCCGGGCGCGGCGTACATCATCCACACCTCCGGCTCGACCGGCATCCCCAAGCCCGTGGCCGTCGGCCGGGACGCCCTGGTCAACCATCTGACCGGCGCGGCCGAGCGGTTCGCCCTCGCGGCGGGGGACCGGGTGTTGCTGTTCGCCCAGCCGTCCTTCGACGTAGCCCTCGAAGAGGTGCTGCCCTCCCTGTACGCGGGGGCCTGCCTGGTCGTCCCCGAGCAGGACGTACCGACCGGCGCCGAGCTCGGCGAACTGCTCGCCGCCGCCCGGGTCACCGTGGCCAACCTGCCCACCAGCTACTTCCTCGCCACCCGCGAGGACCTGCTGCCAGTCCTCGGGGAGGGCCGCTGGGTGCCGCGCCTGCTCATACTCGGCGGCGAACGCATACCGGCCGACGTGATGCGCGCCTTCTTCGCCGACACGCAGAGCGGCGACACCACCCCGTTCGCCGTCCTCAACGTGTACGGCGTCACCGAAGCCGCGATCAGCTCCACCGTCCACGAGATCACCCCGGAGAGCCTGGTCGACGGGGCCGAGATCCCGCTCGGTGTCGAGCTGCCCGGCGAGCGCGTCCATGTCCTGGACGAGGGGCTGCGGCCGCTGCCCGCCGGAGCCGTCGGCGAACTGGCCATCTCCGGCGCCGGACTGGCCGAAGGCTACGTCGGGAACCCGGACGCCACGGCGGCCCGCTTCGTCACCGTGGACGCGCTCGGCGGCGAACGCGTCTACCTCACCGGCGACCTCGGCTACCGCGGCCGGGACGGACTGCTGCGCTTCCTGGGCCGCCGCGACAACCAGATCAAACTGCGCGGCTACCGCATCGAACTCGAAGAGGTCGAGGCCGCGGCCTCCGCCGCGCTCGGCGGCCGGTCCTGCGCCGTCGTCCTCGACCGGGAAACCCCCCAAGGCCCCCGTCTGGTCGCCTTCCGCGAGCGCGCCGGCGAGAACGACGAGAACGACGAGTGGGACGAGCAGGCCCTGCACGCCGAGTTGAGCAGGCGCCTGCCCGGCGCCCTCGTGCCCGGCCGCTGGGTGCTCTTGGACAGCATGCCGACCCTCGCCGGCGGCAAGCCCAACCGGGCCGCCCTCGCCCGCCTGGCCGCCGAGCCGGCTCCCGCCGCCCCCGTCGAGGAAGCGGCCCCGGCGACGGACCCCGCCCGCTCGGACGACCCGGCCGTGGTGCTGCTCGCCGAGGGCTGGCGCGAGGTGCTCGGGCACGACCGCTTCGAGGAGAGCTCGCACTTCTTCCACGTCGGAGGCCACTCCCTGCTCGCCGCCCAGCTGGCGGCCTGGCTGGAGCCGCGCCTGGGCGAGCGCCCCTCGCTGCGCCTGCTCTTCCAGCACCCGGTCCTCGCCGACCAGGCCCGCGCCCTCGCCCCGACCGCCGCCTCCGCGGCCACCGCCACCACCACGCCGAAGGAGTCGTGATGACCGAGCAGTTGATGGACCGCCAGACCACTGGCACCCCGAGCGTGCTGCACGGCGCGCCCCTCCCCGGGTCCGCCGACTCCGGTGTGCTGGCGCGCTACGAGGAGTGGGTCCGCCGCTCGCCCCAGGCCCCCGCGGTGCTCGACGGGGAGTCCAGCTGGACGTACGCACAGCTCGACGAGGCGGCCGTCGCCGTCGCCGCGACGCTGGCCGGGCGCGTGGGGCCCGGTGACCTCGTCGGAGTCTGCCTGGACCGCTCCGCCGCCCTCGTCGCCACGGCGGTCGCGCTGGCCCGGCTCGGCGCGGTCTACCTCCCGCTCGGCCCGCGCCCCGGTGAGCGCCGCATCGCGGCGGTCACCGAGGACATCGGCGTCGTCTGCCTCATAGGGGACCCCGACGTTCTGATGAGCCGTCATGAGCCCGTCGACGAGGTCGAGTTGCCCCTGCCTGTCGAGGGGGCCAATGCCGCCGCCTCCGTCGTGGCGTCCTTCGGGCCCGTCGCACCCCACACGCGGACGGCGCCGCCCGAGGCCCTGTACGCCGTACTGACCTCCGGCTCAACCGGGCGGCCCAAGGCCGTCGCGGTCGCCGAGGACTCGCTGGCGGTGCTCCTGGACTGGTACCGCGCGGAGACCGGACTCGCCCCCGGTGACCGCCAGTCCCTGCTGATCGGCGTCGCCTTCGACCCGCACCTCCTCGAACTGTGGGCGGGCCTCACCTCGGGCGCCGCCCTCATACCCGCCCCCGACGAGGTCCGTTGGGACCCGGCCGCGCTCACCGACTGGTGGCGCGAGGCCGAGGTCACCGTCGCCGTGTCGGCCACCCCCATGATCGAGCCGCTCCTCGACCGCCCCTGGCCGCAGGATCTGAAGCTGCGCCACCTCATGGTGGGCGGCGACCGGATGCGCCGCCGCCCCGGGCCCGACGTGACCGCCACCGTCCACAACGCCTACGGCCCCGCCGAAGCCACCGTCGTCACCACCACCCACACCATGCGCCCGGACGACCCCGACGCGCACTCCGCCACCGCGCCCCCCATCGGCCTGCCCATCGCGGGCGCGACCGTGGCCGTCACCGACGCCGACGGCACGGTCCTGGCGCGCGGCACGGACGGCGAACTGCGCATCGGCGGAACCTGCCTGGCGCTCGGATACCTCGACCCGGAGCTGACCGCGCGGCGCTTCACCGCCCCGCCGGCCGAACTGCCGGGCGTGGACCGCATGTACCGCACCGGGGACCGCGTACGGATGCTGGAGGACGGACGGCTCGTGTTCCTCGGCCGCCTCGACGACCAGATCAAGATCAGCGGAGTCCGCATCGAACCCGCCGAGGTCGAGGCCGCGTTCGAGCACGACCCCGCCGTTCTCAGCGCCGTGGTCACCGCCCCCCGCGACGCCGAGGGCCGCGCGCGGCTCGTGGCGTACGTCCTGCCGGCCGCCGGCGCCACCCCCGCGGCCGACGAACTCCTGGCCGCCGTCCGGGCCTGGCTGCCCGAGCAGGCGGTGCCCTCGACGCTGCGCGTCGTGGACTCCTTCCCCCTGGACGCCAACGGCAAGGTGGACCGGCAGGCCCTCCTGAAGCACGCCGAGGAGGCGCCGGGACGCACCGCCGAGGCCGCCGCACCGCCGGAGGACGCGAGCGCCGACGAGCTGCTCGTGCTCGCCGCGGTCCGCGACCTGCTCGACCGCCCCGAAACCACCCTGGAGGACAACTTCACCGACGCCGGAGGCACCTCCCTGCTCGCGGCGAGGCTCCTGGAAGTCCTGGAGCGCGAGACCCAAGTGCGCCTGCGCGCACCTGAGTTGCTGCGCCAGCCCGATCTGCGGGCCATCGCCGCCGTGCTCGACAAGCGGCGCGCCGCGGCCCGCACACCGGGGGCCTGACATGGCCGACCCCCAGCTCCTGCCCGACGACCGGAAGGAACCGACCGTGACCGTGGCCCGGACCGGCCTGCCCGCCCTGGTGGCGCGGCACGCCGCACACACCCCGCACGCCCTCGCGGTGGCGGACGGCGACACCACCCTGACCTACGCCCAACTCGCCTCCTGCGCCCGGCGGTTGGCCTCCTACCTCCATGAGCAGGGGGTACGCCCCGGCGACTTCGTGGCCCTCCTGATGCCGCGCTCGGCGAGGACCGTGGTCGCGCAGCTCGCGCTGTGGTGGGCGGGCGCGGCCTGCGTCCCCCTCGACCCGGCCCACCCCCGGCCCCGTACCGAGGCGATGCTCGAAGACTCGGGTGCCACGCTGACCGTCGGCGACAGCAAGCTGCTCGAGGCGGCCGGAACCACCGGCGCCACCCTGGCCCTGCCGGGCGACGAGCAGCTGACCGGCCGGGAGATGTCCGGCGAGGGGCCCGGCCCCGACGACACGGCCTTCGTCATGTTCACCTCCGGCTCCACCGGCCGCCCCAAGGGCGTCGCCGTCCCCCACGGCGCCATCGCCGAGCTCGTCACCGACCCGGCCTACGTCACGGTCACCGCACGCGACCGTGTGCTGCTGCACTCCCCGGCGACGTTCGACGGCTCCACCTTCGAGGTGTGGTCGGCGCTCGCCAACGGCGCCGCCGTCGTGGTGTGCACCACCGAGCGGCCCTCCTTCGAGGACCTGGCCAAGGAGGTGGAGCGGCACGGCGTCACCGTCGCCTTCTTCACCACGGCTCTCTTCCACCAGCTCGCCGCCCGCCGCTCCCGCGTCTTCTCGCTGCTGCGCACGGTGGTCGTGGGCGGCGAGGCGATGGCCGCCCAGCCCGCGCGCGCGGTGCTGCGCGCGTTCCCGTGGGTCGAGCTCGTCAACGGCTACGGCCCGACCGAGACCACGACCTTCGCCACCACCCACCGCGTCACCGACCGCGACTGCGACGGACCGGTGCCGATCGGCCGCCCGGTGGCCGGTGCCACCGCCCACGTCCTCGACGAGGCGGGCCGGCCCGTCGCCTCCGGCACACGCGGCGAACTGTGGATCGGCGGAAGCCGCCTGGCCCACGGGTACACCCGCCGGCCCGACCTGACCGCCGAACGCTTCGTCGACCACCCCGACCTCGGCCGCCTCTACCGCACCGGTGACCTCGTCTCGGCCCGCCCCGACGGCGTCCTGGACTTCCACGGCCGCACCGACGACCAGGTCAAGGTGCGCGGCTTCCGCATCGAGCCGGGGGAGATCGAACACGCGCTGCGCGAGCAGCCGGAGGTGGACGACGCGGCCGTCACGGTCCGGCGCCCCACCCCCGACGACGCCCGTCTCGCCGCCTTCGTCGTCGCGGGCCCGGGCCCGGTGCCCCGCCCCGAGGCGCTCCTGGCCCGCCTCACCGCCTTCCTGCCCGCGCACCTGGTGCCGGACGAGCTGAGCGTCGTCGACCGGCTCCCGCTCACTGGCTCCGGCAAGGTCGACCGCCGCGCGCTCGCCGACCTCGCCACGGCAGCCGGGACCGGCGCCGACGCGCAGCCGCTGACCCCGCTCCAGCAGGCCGTCGCCGAGGTGTGGAGCCGCTCGCTCGGCTGCGAGGTGACCCGGCCCGACGCCGACTTCCTCGCCCTGGGCGGCCACTCCCTGCTGGCCCTCGTCGTCGCCGAAGAGCTGCGCGAGGACCTCGGCGTCGAGCTCTCGCTGGCCGACTTCTTCGCCGCCCCCACGGTGGCCGGGCACGCCGCGCTCGTCGAACGCGCCCTGCTCGCCGCCCACACCGACCTGCACCCCGACGCGTCGGAGGACACCGATGGCCACTGACACCTCCGCCGCCCTCCAGGAAGAGCTGCTGCGCAGGGCCCGCGCCCGCACCGCCGGCCGCTCCGCCGCCCCGGCGCCCGCGAACGCGTCCGGGCCCGCCCCGCTCACCCGCGCCCAGCGCCGCATGTGGCTGATGGAACGGCTCGGGCAGAACGGCGCCCAGTACAACGTGCCGTTCGCGACCCGGCTGCGCGGACCGCTCGACGTGACCGCCCTGGGCGGCGCGCTCACCGAACTGGTACGCCGCCACGAGATCCTGCGCACCCGCTACGGCACGCACGGCGACGAGCCGTACCAGGAGCCGCTGCCCGCCCCCGAGCAGGTCACCGTCGAGGTGGTCGACGCGCCGGGCGACGGCGCCGACCTCCTCACCGAACAGGCCCGCCGCCCCTTCGACCTGGCGCAGAGCACGATCCCGCGCGCCCTCGTCCTGCGGCACGCGTCCGACGACCACACGGTGATGCTGACGTTCCATCACATAGCCATCGACGGCGGCTCGTTGGAGACCGTGGCCCAGGAGCTCCGCGCCCTGTACTCCGCCGCGGCCGACGGCCGCCCCGCCGACCTGGCCGAGCCGCCCCAGTACGCGGACTTCGCACGCCGCGAGCACACCGGCGCCGCCCGCCTCGACGACGGACTCGACCACTGGGCCCGCCGTCTCGCGGGCGCCACCCCGCCACGGCTGCCCCGCCCCGCCACCGCACCCGACGACCTGGCCGCACATCCCGCCCGGACCCGCACCACCGAGCTCGGCGCCCAGGTGCTGCCCGCGCTGCGCGAGCTGGGGCGAGAGCGCCGGGCCACGGTGTTCACGGTGGGCCTCGCCGCGGCCTTCGCCGCACTGCACCGCCTGACCGAAGAACTCGACCTCGTCATCGGCTGCGCCGCCACCCACCGCGAGGGCCCGGCGATGCGCGATCTCGTGGGGCTGTGCGTCAACACCCTTCCGGTCCGCGTGGACCTGTCCGGCGATCCCGCTTTCGCCACGCTCGTCGAGCGCGTACGCGACGCGCTGCTCGAAGCGCAGCAGCACCGCGAGGTGCCCTTCGACCTGATCCTGGAGCGGCTCGGTGCCGCGGCCCGGGGCGACGACGGAACCGCCCTGGTGCGGGTCACCTCCGACGTGGTCGGCGAACAGACGGCCCTGCGGCTTCCCGGGCTTGAGGCGCACCCCGTCGAAGTCGGCCTAGGCGAAGCCAAGTTCGACCTGACCTTCGGTCTCCTGGACACGGACAGCCCCGCGAGCCTGGTCCAGTACGGGCGGGCCGCCCTCGACGAGGAGACGGGCCGGGAGCTGGGCGCCTCCTTCGCGGCCCTGCTGAGCGCCGTGGCGGCCGATCCCGCGCTCCCGCTCTCCCGGCTGCCCGGCCGGCTCGCCCGGCCGCAGGCCGCGGCCGCCCACCCGGCCGAGGTGCGGCTCCGGGCCCACCCGGAGGTCGCCGACGCCCATGTGCCGGACCCGGCGGGCGGCCCGCTGCTGGCCTACGCCGTCCTCAGCCGCACCGGAGGCCCCTCGCCCGCCCAGCTCCGCGCCCACCTGCGCGGCGTACTCGGGCGCGAACTGGTCCCGGCCACCGTCATGTTGCTCGACTCCCTGCCGCGCACCGCCGACGGCACGGTGGAGGCGGGCCGCCTGCCCACCGCCCCGCGCCCCGCGGCGCCGAGGAGCCGCCACCTGGACGCGGTCACCGACGCCTTCGCGGGCCTGCTCGACCAGCGTCCGGGCCCGGACGACGACTTCTTCGCGCTCGGCGGGCACTCACTGACCGCCGTCCAGCTGGCCGAACGCCTGCGGTCCGCACTCAAGCTGCCGCTCATCGGCCTCGACATCATGCAGACCCGTACGCCCCGCGCCGTCGCGGCGCTCCTCGACGCGCGTGCGGCGGAGCGGGCGCAGGCCGTCGCGGCGGCCTCCGCGACGGCCACGCGCCCGCGCCGGGCGCGTGAGGGAACCGTCCTCGTGACCGGCGGCACGGGCGGGGTCGGCGCGTTCGTGCTGCGCGAACTGGCCGCGCGGGGACGGCCGGTGCTCGCGCTGGCCCGCCCGGAGTCCGCGCACCTGGTCGGCGGCGACGGCATCGAGGTCGTCGAGGGCGACCTTGGTGATCTCGACAGCCTGCGCGCGGCGGTCCGGGGCGCCGACGCGGTGATCCACGCCGCCTGCACCTTCACCCGCCCCGACGTCGACGTCGCCGCGATGGAGGCCATGGTCGACGCCTGGCGCGGCGGACCGTTCGTGTTCGTGAGCAGTGTGGACGCCTACGGGCAGCCGACCGCCGCCCAGGTCGCGGAGGAATCGGCGTCGCGGGCGCCGCTGAGCGCCTACGGACAGGCCAAACTCGACTGCGAGCGGCTTCTGTTGAGCGCCGCGGGCACCGAGGGGCGTGGCGGCGCGAGCGCCGTGCGCTCGCCCATCGTGTGGGGCGCCCACGACCGGCTGCGCGACCAACTGCGCTGGGGAGCCACCGGGTTGCTGTACCAGGCCGCCCAGGCAGGCCGCCCCATCAGCCTGCCCGCGTCCGGCACGGACGGGCACGACTGGTACGGGGCGCCCTGGGTGCACGCCGCCGCCCTGGCCCGGGCCGTGGTCTCCTGCCTCGACGCGCCGGTCCACGGCGTCGCGAACGCGGTGAGCGGACACGTCGCCTGGTCCGACCTGACGGCCGCCCTGGTGACCCTGCTCGGCAGCGACAGCGTCGTCACCTTCGACGACGCGGTGCACCCGGACCTCGCCCACCGGTGGCACTACCGCGCGGACCGGCTCGCGGGGGCGCTGCGGGCCCAGCCGGGGGAGGACCTGCACACCGTGCTCGCCTCGATGATCATACCCGCGGAGGCCTGAACGCTCAGGACCTCCTGACCGCGGTGGGGGGGGGGGGGGGGGGGGGGGGGGGGGGGGGGGGGGGGGGGGGGGGGGGGGGGGGGGGGGGGGGGGGGGGGGGGGGGGGGGGGGGGGGGG